>NZ_CP034234.1:600000-1200000 GCF_003931795.1 Erysipelothrix piscisicarius
TATCTTTTTCAAAATTTTGCGCTCGTCGAGAACAAATCCGTCGAGTATAATCTAATGTTAGCCTTAGAGAACGTTAAGCTAAAGAACAAAAAAGAAAAGGTGAGTGAGGTCCTAAAAAAAGTAGGTCTCGATGGATTTAAAGATAAAATTGTTTATCAATGTTCCGGGGGAGAACAACAGCGTATCGCACTTGCACGAATCCTTTTAAAACCTTGTGAACTTGTCTTGTGTGACGAGCCGACAGGGAGTTTAGATGAGCGAAACAGAGATAAAATCATAGAATTATTGATGATGTTGAAGGATGAAGGGAAGACAGTGGTGATTGTTACTCATGATTCCTATCTTATGACACTGGCAGATACACACTTAGTCTTAGAAAGTAATGATGGTGAACCAGGTTTTTCAATCAATAAAAAATCCGGGACGATATCATTTTGAAGTGGCATGGAATCTAATAAGACCTTCAATTTAAAGTGATTAATAATAGTGTTCGTGAAAAAATCTCGAGAATTGAACTTGAGATTTTTTTTGTGGATATAAATCAAGAGTGAATCGGGTGGATGAATACGCTGTTTTTGACTTCGTGTTAAAAATATTTAGATAGCGTTTACATTTTATTAATGAATGCTATTATAGAGTTAGAAAGAACGTACCAAGGGGGAACTATGTTCAAAATAAAAAAGCTTTTATGCGTGGGATTATTGCTTCCGTTATCTGGTTGTGGGACAACTTTAGGTTCAGATTCAATTCAGATTCAGCCATTTGATTTATCAACGCCTTTAATCGAATCATCCATTGCTAAAACGGATCACGATGTGTATTTTGTCGAGAATGCATCGCTTTATTACTATAATATCAACCGACAAAAAGTAGCACGATTAACCGGGATGTCCTTTGCGGATGACCAAGAAGTTGAAAATGATCGGATATCCTATACACGCTACTTTGAGAGTTTTGTGCAAGATAGCGACTTAATTTATTATGGGGATTATCTTTATGGACTTTTCGCGCGAATGAGTGCTGAGGGTGGAAGTGCTTATTCGCTTGGACGCTTGAATCGCAAAGGGGAAGCTTATGAAGAAGTTCTCCGCTTTGAAACCTTACCGCTTCGTTTTCGAATTGATTCAGGCTTCATCTATGTTCTTTTTGAAGATGAAGTAACCGGGGGATCCATTATTGAAGTTTATGACCATCATTTTAAACTAATTGAACGTAATCTGTATCCTGAATCCATACAGACATATCAATTCTTCATTGATAAAGGGCAATTGAGAATTCCAGAAGAACCGTTGACCGTTTATGAAGATGAGACCATGCGACTTTATTATGAGATCCATCGGACAACGGATGATTCAAACACTTCTTTAGAAAATGCTCGCGTGACGGCAGTTTTTTCAAAGGGTGATTACGAAATTAGACTTGATAATAAAATTATTATGTATGCAAATAAAGATTATTTCTATACTTCAAGTCTTGATGGCATACAAGCATATGAACAGTATGATCATAATGGAACGTTGATCAGTAGCGTAGTACACGCTGAGACAATCACATCACGCGGACCGGAGAGCGCGATGTTTACGCGTAGTGATTTTTCACTGATGTTACGCGTCGTGGATGATCGTTATGTTTTCGGGAAATCACAGGAAGCTCACTTTATATGCGATTTGGCGATGAAGGAGTGTGATTATCTTGTTAAATAGGTTGGAAGTAAGGAATTTAAATAAGGCTTATGGCGCTACGAAAGCTGTGAATAATCTTAGCTTTGATATGGAGAACGGGATTTATGGGCTTGTTGGGCATAATGGTGCAGGGAAGAGTACTTTAATTAAAATACTTGCAACCTTGATGAAAGCAGATTCGGGAACAATATCTTTTAATGGAGAATTGATAAAAGATTACACCGTATTTCGAAGTCTTTTGGGTTATATGCCTCAAAATCAACCGTTACCTGCACAGATGACTGTCGAGCATTTTCTCTTCTATATCGCATCCCTAAAGGCGATTCCAAATGATTTAGCGAGATTGCGGATTGAAGATCTTTTGACGCGTTTTAATTTGGAAACAAAGAAACATCATAAACTAAGTTCTCTTTCCGGTGGGATGAAACAACGGGTCTTGCTTGCGCAAGCGATGTTGAATGATCCCGCAGTTTTAATCTTGGATGAACCAACCGCAGGTCTTGATCCTGTTGAACGGAGCAATCTAAGAAATGTAATCATGGAACTTTCTGGTGATAAAATTGTTTTGATTGCAACGCATATTATATCCGATATCGAATATATAGCCGATAAAATAATGCTTCTTCAAAAAGGAAATATCATTGCATTTGATACACCGGATAAACTTATTTTAAAGATGCGTGTCTTTGAATCCACGCTATCTTTTGAGGCGTATAAACGTTTCGCTCAAGAACATAAAATTATCAATAGCATTCGCATTGGGGAACAGGTAAGAATTCGCCACTTTAGTGATGGCATTGAAGGGATAAAGGTTAATCCAACAATCGAGGATCTTTACCTGTACGCACTATCATGATCCATCTTGAACTCAAAAATCTAAAAATGCGCATGAATTTTCGAATGCTCGTGGCGATTGTTTTAGCCTTTGTCTCTTTAAATATGGTTTATTTGAAATCTACAGGTGCGTATGATGCACTTTATAAGGAATATTCTAAACATACCGACTTGTTCACAAATGATTCAGTAGATGATGCCACAATGTATTTTGAAGAACAGATTAAATACATATCGGGTTATCATGAAAACATTGATCAAGAGCTTCAAGAAATCAATGACAAACGTGAGACGGGCCTTTTTGAAGATCCCAAAGATGTTCATAAATTGAATAAGGAACATGATTTTTATGAGAAGCTCAAACTTGAACCCGTTGAATTTATAAACATCCAACGCCATGAACTAATTTTACGCAGTCCAACGCCTAAGATTGTGATGCTGCTCTTTGGTTTTTATTTACTCTCCTTACTTTTTGGAGAAGATCTTTTAGAAGGGACACTTGAGATTTATCAGCCAACACAAAGAGGTCTTTCAAAATTATTTCGTTCAAAAATGGTGGTACTAACGGGGTTACTCTTCGTTGTGATGGTCCTTCTAATATTATTTGATGGGTTTAGATTTGGGTTTTCAAAGGCATCCATTCGCAGCATTCCCTATTTCAAACATGTTTGGCTTATGGGAAGTGTGTTTCACTATTCAATGTTTAGGTATATCTCAATTTTTGTAGTGACCCTAATGCTTTTACTGTTAACTTTAATTTTTATGACCCTTACGCGAAATACACTTCTTACAGTAATCGCAGGATTAAGTGTTTTCTTTGCTCAAGGCATGCAATATGCAATGATTCCGATTCATTCAAAATATGGCTTCCTTAAGTTTTATAATATTTACTATATGGTTGTCCAAGATAAAGGCGATTTCCCTTATAATTTACTTCTTTTTAGTGTAGTTCTGACTGGGATTTTGGGCATTGTTTCATATGGGTGCTACGTAAAACGTGGACCAATTCGTAAGCATAAGGGGGCGGGGATTCCGATTCGAAGTACACATCGAATTGTACATAGCATGTATCAACTTTGGATAAGTTCTTATGGGTTAATAATTCTTGTTTTTGTACTAATTTTTGGTATCTATAATATTAAAACCTTTTCGATTAGTACGACGTCAAATGAACAGTCTTATCAACTTTATAAACAAAATTATCTTGGCCCCATTGATGATTCAAGTATGATAAGACATAACCAAGCACTTGCGATAATTCAAGAAGCTGTAAGAGAAAAAGAAAAGATTCAAATAATGATTGAACGGGAACCTGAGCGCGCTCATGATCTCTACGTAGAGCATGATGCGGTATTTAAACGTGCCCATGAAATTTCAAATGCACTCCGATTTGATGAAGAACTGAAGCAGGCACAGATGTTGGGTGTTGATACCATGATTGATAATCGTGGTGCCTCAGTCATCGTTATGAAGAACCAAGTCTTCTATCGTCTTATCTTTATGGGTGTATTATTGGTCCCAATGTTTTCTTAGGCTATCAGCAATACCACCTTATCTATGATCGCCGTAATGAAGGGTTTATTCATGTAAGTAAAACGGGAATGAAAAACTATCGAAAGACCCATAGATATTCACTCGTGATTTATTCAATGATGATGAGTTTCACAATGATTGCGATGCATATTCTAAAAATTACCAAAGTCTTAAATGTAGATTTTTCAAATACAATGAAAGACCTCCTCATTACATCGATTCCGGTCACGTTAAAAACAGGCGTTGTTTTAGTGTGGGTTATGTTGACGCTCATGAGTTATGGTATCGGACGCATTGGAAATCTAATGTATTTAATCCAAAGGAATGTATTTAATGATAGCCTTTAAGTGATTTATAATCTTTTTAAAATTCATCCGTAATTCTAGAGAATACGATATAATAGAAGATATTGAAATGAGGATGAGATATGCGATTGGATAAATTTTTAGCTCATAATGGATTTGGAACACGAAAAGATGTAAAGATTCTTGTGAAAAAGGGTATGGTTACGGTAAATCACGATGTGGTACGGGATGCAGGTATGGTTTTAAACCTTGAAAAGGATGAAGTCTTTGTTCAAGGGGAGAGTGTATCGTACCAGAAGGATATTTACTTTATGATGAACAAGCCAGCTGGATATATTTGTGAACATAATCCTGAAATGTATCCCTCTGTTTTAGAACTGATAGAATCGTATCATCGTGATTTGGCTTTTGTCGGTCGCTTGGATGCGGATACGGAAGGGTTACTCTTAATTACAAACGATGGCCAGTTTTCACATCGTGTTGCGCACAGTAAAAGTAATGTTCATAAACAATATTATGTTGAGTTGAATAAACCGTTTGACCTGCGCTTTTGTGAGGAATTAGAAAAAGGGATGATGTTAGGGGATGAACTCTTGAAACCTGCTCAAGTTGAGGTTGTGGGGGAACGCGCCATCCACTTAACAATCGGTGAAGGGAAATACCATCAAGTGAAACGCATGATGCATGCCTGCGATAATGAAGTTACGTATTTAAAACGCATTAAGATTGGTGCGTTGGAACTGGATTCATACTTACAACCCGGTGAATATCGAGATTTATCGGAGGAAGAAATCAACTTATTCATCAAATAAGTGGTAATGCGATGAGTCTTTTGTGAGGTCCATATCTTTTTTGGCCGAAAGGTATTATTATGAAGATAGTTAGAGTTGGTTTACGCGAGAGGAGCATGAAGATGGAAACAACAAATCAATCAACCAAAGTTAAAAAGTTTAAATATGTTGGATCGGTTGCGATTATTTTAATTGTGATCATCATTTCCTTTGTTTATCATTTTACAAAAGGATCCAAACCAGTAATTGTATTTAAAGATAATGCGCAATTAGAACAATACACTTACTTAAGTAATGCCGCACTACAAGATGCGATTGATCTCGAGAAGAGTAATTTTGGAACGTATCACGTTGAGTTTTTGAAAGATAGTAAGATTGTGGATCCAGAGACCATCCGACAAGAACAAATCCAGTTGTATACAACGATGCATAACATTCCCTATCCATTTCCAGAAGGGTATGATGATAAGGGAATTATGGACTTGCTAGATAACGGGGATGAAATTCCTGTTGTCGGTGATTTAGAAATGCGCTTTATCGCTTCGTTTTCAAACGGTGAAGAAGCAAGCTTTGAGAAAGTCTTTAAAGCCGTTGATACAATTCCACCCAAAATAACGTATCGCGTGGATGATAAAGAAGTTGAAAGTGGTGCACGCATTGTGGTCCAAACAGGGGATAATGAAGGGGAATTGCGTGTTACGGATACGCGATTTGATCACGATATTGAGATTCAATTCAATGCTTCAAAATCACCGGTGAAAGAGGCGACACAGCTTAAAATTGAAGCTTCTGATGGAGTCAATGAAACGCAGTATCAAGTCTATCTCGATTATGTAGATCTGGAAAATGTTTCCGAAGAGATGTATCAAATCTTAAAAAATGCCGGAGTTATTAATTTAGATCGTATCCAAGTCAAAGAGTCGTAAGACTCTTTTTTTATGGTTCTCATTAATGTCTATCACGATGTTAGATATTTGTTGACTGAAAAGACCGCTTGTGTTAATTTTTATCTACCACAACATTAGATGAAGATATAACTAAGTGTAGGAGGATGGTTTATGATCAAGAAATTAAAACGCGCATGGCGCGAAAGCAATCGTTTCAATCGATATGTGGTACTCCTTTGTAGTTTCGTATTAATTGGTGCCATGGAATTAATGGCATCGCAATATTTTGGAGCACTAACCCAATCGATATTACTGCGTGATTTTACCCAAACTCAAACCAGTTTAATAGGGTTTGGTTGTCTTACCCTCCTTGCGGTATTGATGACCTATCAGGCCCAAAAATATCAAACTCAAGTGATTGAAACAATGCGCAGTCAATTTAAAACAAAAACAGTTGATTGCATTTTGGAAAGTGATTATCGTGTCAGTTCACAACTGTAACAAGGTGATCTCATTGGACGGCTTGAAAATGATGTTTCCAGTATTGTTTCCGCAACAAATTTAAGTGTCACCTTATCCAAAGCGGTTGTACTTTTAATAATCTTATCCTTTGGGATTCTTCATATTGATGTGCGTTTATTAATCTTGTATTTTATTCCCCTTCCATTGGCTTTTATCATTCAACGTTATGCTTCACAAAAATCCAGTGATTTCATCCTTCCATGGAAAACGGCTATGGGTAAAACCAATGCCCTCACGCAAGATGTGATGAATAACCGAACGACCATAAGAACCTTTGGTTTGTATGATACGGTTGCTTCATGGGTCGAAAAAGCACTGGTGGATTCACGGGATAAGGGAATCTACGGAATCCGTTCCCTCTACTTACTGCAATTTCCATTTTCAGTCTTTGCCATGCTTCCCAATTTCCTCATTGGTATTGGTGGAACCTATCTTATCGCACACGGTGAGCTAGAATTGGGTCAACTTGTCAGTGCCTTTCTTTTAGTTCAACTGATTTCAAATGAATTTAATGTTATTGCGAATATGGTTCAAAACATTCCGCAATTATTGGTTTCAACCGAACGAATTTATCCAATTTGGGATGCTGCGAAAGAAACATTCGGGAATGCGGTGGGATCAGAGGATAGCGATCCTGTTATTGCTTTTAAAGATGTATTTTTTGGATATCCAAATACGGATACTCTCGTATTAAAGGGCTTCAATCTTGAGATTTATGATCAGGAACACGTCGGGGTTGTGGGAACCAGTGGTTCAGGGAAATCAACGCTGATGAAGCTCCTGTTAGGACTGTATACGCCTCAATCCGGGGCGGTTTATTATAAAGGGATTTCGATTCAAGATTGGGATAAACAAGCCTTACGCAATGACTTGGCGGTGGTATTTCAAAATAGTGAATTGATGAATCAAAGCATTCGTCAAAATCTTCAGTATGGCAATCAGATGGTATCGGATAAGCAACTTCATGAGGTGTTGGATCACGTTCATCTCTCAGACTTTGTGGATCAAAACGGTTTGGACTTTATTGTTGGCGAAAAGGGAAACCGCTTGTCCGGGGGACAACGTCAACGCTTGTCGATTGCACGAGCACTGCTTAAAGAGAGTGATGTCTTGTTGTTTGATGAAGCAACTTCAGCTTTAGATGTGGAAACAGAACAGCTCATCCAGCATGTTATGGATACGACAGAACGTACGCAGCTGATTATTGCGCATCGTCTTGCAACCTTACGCAATTGTGATCGCATTATTGTGATGGATCAAGGGGCGGTTGTTGCGAGTGTAACGCATCAAGAACTAATAGATCAAGATGGGATCTATGCAAGTTTAATCGCAATTCAAAATGGAGGTGATCATCATGACAAACGTATTTAAAACCATGCGACGAATATCCAAAATTGGTTCGTGGGCTTTTGTTGGCGCAATTCTAGGCGGTTGTGTTGCCAGTCTCGCAAATTTTGGTCTTAACTTTACGTTTGGAAAGATGACGCAGATTTCCATCGAACAAGCTACAGCTGGAACTTTTGATTTACAAATCCTCCTCACAATAACCGGTCTATTCCTCCTTATGTTTCCACTTCTTGTAATGGGACAAACGGGAAATCTCTAAACGCAGAGAAACGTCTCAAAGAACACATGATTCATCATATCTTACGTCAAAAAGAAGCAACAATTCGTGCTTCACATACCGGAGATATGATGACCTTATTAACCAGTGATGCGGATGTCATTAATAATTATTATTTCCAAGGATTCAATTACATGTTTATTCATCCTACTGTGGGTGGTCTTGCAGCTTTAATCACAACATTTTTTGTGGATGTACGATTTGGGATAATTGCGGTTGTGTTGGGAATTGTGAGTGTATGGGTGGCAACACGGTATGCAGACGCAATTCAAACTGATTACGTATCAGCACGAAACTTTCAAAACAAAGCAACCAATCACGTATCCGATATTATCGCAAATGAAACGATGGTGCGTTTGTATAATGCACAGAATAAGGTGGTGGATGATTATCGTGAATTAAACCAAGCGCATGCAAAGGCCCTCATAAATGCGGAAATTAAAAAGCATCGAGTAACTATGTGGAATGATGGATTTGGGGCTTTGGGTAAAATATTGTTTGTGGGAATTGGCTTTTACTTAGCACGGACTACTGATTTTGAATTTGCGAAGGTAATGTTGTTGTTACCATTACAGGCATCTATTGGATATATGTTTGGAAACTTTGGTGTTGCTTGGAACTATATTTTGGAAGTTCAAACATCTGCGGATCGCATCTTAACGATGTTGGACATGGAATGTGAAGAGGGTCGTATTGATAGACCAGACCTAAGTCTTGGGAAGGGTCATGATTTAATTACCTTTGATCAGGTTCAATTTGGATATCAACCAGATCATACCATTTTAAAGTCTGTTGATTTTACGATCAGTCCACAATCTAAGGTGGCGTTTGTGGGAGAATCGGGAAGTGGGAAGTCAACCATTTTTCAATTACTTCTTGGCTTTTATAAACCCGATCAGGGGCGGATTTTGTTGGATGGAAAGGATGTGCAAGATTATTCGCTGCAAAGTGTCCGAAATCAAATTTGTTATGTCCAACAAGAATCCCCCTTGTTCAACACCACCATCCGAGAAAACATTCGTCTAGGCAGTAAAGGCATTGTCAGTGATGCGATGATTGAGGCAGCCGCACACAAAGCCGCAATCCATGATTTTATTGTATCGCTTCCCCAAGGGTATGATACACATGTGGGCGAACAAGGTGGAATGCTTTCAGGGGGACAACGTCAACGCATCGCGATTGCACGTGCACTAATAGGTGAAGCACCCATTCTCATTATGGATGAACCAACATCCGCATTGGACAGTGAGTCAGAACAACTGATTCAAAAAGCCATCGCAAACATCCAAAACGAAAAAACAATTCTTATTGCGGCACATCGATTGAGCACCATTCGAGATGCTGATAAAATTATTGTATTAAATCAGGGTGTGATTGTGGAAATGGGAACCCATGATTCGCTATTAACAGAGCACGGTGTCTATGAACGCTTTGTGCAGTCCCAACATATTTAAAGGAGTTTACGATGAAATTTGAGAAAAAACTAAATTATGAATTTGAAGCTTATGTAATGTTTCGACGTTTTTTGACCCAAGAGGCCCCTTATGCAGAGGATGCTCATGCAATTCATGATCGCATTGATTCAATTTATAAAGGGTGTGAAGCATCGATGCTTCAAGTTCAAAAAAATTACCCCCATGCAACTGAAATTCTTGAATTACTTGGCAATGAAAAAGCGCAACTGTACTATATTCCCTTTAAATGTTTTCTTGAAATCCAAACACGTAATCAAAACGAGATTAAGGCTTTATTGGTTGAAACCATTGAAGATATTTTAAAAGCATTTTTTAGTGAAGGATCCACGCGTCATGAAGGGATTTTCCAGGTAATCAATCATGCATCGTTAAGTTATTCTGAAAAGTGGGCATTAGTAAGTATGGTCGAGTCCGCTGATGTGCTGTATCACGAGTTTAAAGGTATTGTGACAGACCTTTCAAAACCGCTGAAACAAATGTTATCGGTGTTTGATCAAGAAATTGAGGTTTTAAACCAAGAGTGGACCGCGCGTCTTGAGTCAAATACTTATATTGAATATCTTCGTGATACGTTTGGAATTGTTTGGGATGATCATGAGGGGATTATTTATCCAAGTGTGATGGCTAATAATTCATTTGTGGATGTAACGTATTTGGGAATTACGATGACAGAAGCATTTTTAAGTCGAAATCAACTCAGCGATAAAAATGCATGTAAGATGATGAAAAGTATGGGTGATCCAAGTAAATTTGCGATTTTAAAAGCCTTGAATCATGGACAAAAATACGGAAAGGAACTCGCGACCCTGCTTGATTTAACACCCGCAACCATTTCCTATCACATCCAAGAATTATTAAATGATGGGTTGATTCAATGTGAACCCAGCAGCAATAAACGGGTTTATTATAATATTGCGAAAGACAGGGTTCGAGAATTGTTGGTGTTTGTGGAACACGAACTGGAACTCTAAAAAAAAAACACTTTAAGAGTGGAGTAGTAAACTAAAAGTAGACAAGTAAAAAAGACTTGTCTACTTTTTTGTGTAATAATAAAATCAGAGATAAAACGGAGGTATTAATGATGGGAAGACCCAAAGGTGGATTAAATAATAAATGGACTTATGAGGATCGTATTAAAGTCGTTACACGTCATATTGATGAACATATAAGTGCTGCGAAACTATCACAAGAAACAGGAATACCTAAAGGAACGATTAATGGTTGGATTGATCGATTCATGCGTGATGGTAAAGAGGGTTTAAAAAACAAGAAAAAGACAGGAAATCATTTTTCTGCGCTTCATACGAGTAAATCATTAACTGAGCTCGAACGACTTCAACTCGAAATTCTAAAACGAGATATTGAGATTGCACGATTAAAAAAAGGGTACCAGGTGAAAGGAGTTGGTGTAAACAAGGAGTTCGTTACTTTAAAAGACAAGAATTCCAAATAGCACATGACTTATCTTTTAAACATCCGATTACGTTCATTCTTAGATTTATGAATTTGAACCGATCTGGTTATTACAAGTGGTTAAAGCATAAGAATGATCTCAATATTTATGAACAAAAAAGAGCGATTCTTAGCTTTGTGATTAAAGACTGGCATCGCCGTTTTCCAAGTTATGGTTATCATGATATCGCTGCAGTCATGAGAAAGCAAAGTGATTTAGGGATTGAATTTTCCGATAATTTAATCCACAAGTGTTGCAAGTTTTTAAATATTAAATCAAAAGTTAAACACTATTCCTATAAAAAACCTGGAACACAAAGTCGAATTTATCCTAATATTATAAAGAATCAATGGAGGGCAACCAAACCTTTAGAAATTATTGTTTCAGATATGACACATATTCGAAACAAAGGGATTAATTATGAATGGACTTTAATGGTTGATACCTTTAACAATGAAATTATCAGTTCTGCATTATCGCGTACAACTGGTGATCCTAAGCCTTACTACAAGTGTCTCGAGGATCTCCTTGCGCTACTTAAGGATAATAAAAAAACAGCTCCCACGATTCTTCACACAGATCAAGGAGCTGTCTACCACTCTAAAGCTTTCGCTAAAGCGCATGAAAATTATAACATAATTAGATCTATGTCGCGAGCTGGAACACCTACAGATAATCCAATTATCGAATCATTAAATGGATGGATTAAAGCAGAAATGGCGTGTGATTATCAATACTGGTCCGTAGATAACTTTGAAAATTTTATCGAAGAATATGTACATTATTTCAATTTTGAAAGACCTGCTTACTGTTTAAATTACAAAACCCCTATCCAATATAAAATGGATAAGGGTTTCTAGTCTTTTATTAATGTCTACTTTTGTTTGACAACTCCATTTAAGAGTGTGTTTTTTTACGGAAATAGAGGAATTAATGATTCAACCATGGATATAGTCCGGGTTAACATCTTGGATTTTTCAAAGGAAAGGGTAAGTCTCTGTGTGGAAACCTCTAAGTGGAAACCTCTAAGTTTTTCACAACTGGCGTTATTCCACAATTACGATAGACATCGTATAGATACAAAATGATTTGAGTTGATAATTCGATGAGAATACTCCAGTAGTGTATCAAAAACACAATAAATACATACAAAAATATCAAGATAATAGACAAATAATGCGTTGTACAGCATTGTCTCGAATGATAAAGTTATTTTTAATACGGGGGAAAAAATGTACAAATCAAGTAAAAAAAATTTACTATCAATTATGTTACCAATAATTGTAGTCCAAGTTATTTTTGTTTTAAAGCAAGAAATATTTAATTTCGATGCTTCTTTCTATTATTATACAATAACAAATCCAGGATTCTTTTTTGTTTATTATTTAATAATAATTAGTTTAGAGAGCATATATGCTCTAAATTTCGAATATCTCATCACACAAAATAAATTTGATGATTTAGTAATATTAAGAACTGGATATTTTAAGTATTATTCGAGCAAGATCAAAAACGTAATAAAGCGAACTCTTTTTATTTCGTTGTTACAACAAATTTCGTTACTATTAATCATTATATTTATCAAATCTCCACTGACCTTTGAAGTCAATGATCCGACATTAACGCAAATGTTACCGTTTAGCACACATAATACGATTAATTTCTTTGTTTATTTTTTACTTTCAATTATCGGAACCACAGTTTATTGTGTCTTTTTAAGCAGTTTAATTTATTATATAAAAAATAAATACTTATATACTGCACTAAGTCCATTAATTTCTATCACAACTATTTTTATAGTTGGAGTTTTTATCATTCCATTTACGAATAAATTAAGTGCATTGAAGAACTTATCAATGTATTTCTATAGCTTGGTTATAGGAAATCTTCCAACAGTTGGCAACTTCTCATCGGGAGCAAACAGACTTAACATATTCCTTGCTTCTATTGTTCTGTACCTTTTAATATCGATTCTTTTTTATGTTATAACTGTTAAAAAGAGAGAAACAGAAGGATGAACCCAAATAGAAAAATACTTTCGTGTGTTTCAAAGAAACAGTATATCTTGTTGTTTATATTTACAATTCTAAATATAATTGAATACGCTCTTATTTATAATTCAGGAGCGCGTGCTATCGCTGTTTTGTTGAATCATAATTTTTATTGGATGAGTTTAAATGTTGTATGTCTAATAATTGGTTTTACTATAGTTTATAAAATCTCAAAAACAAAAATTTTTCTGTTGGCTCGTGTAAATGATCGCGAATTATCGATAAGGTTACAGAGGACTATTTTTTTAATTTTTTGCTATGGTACGCTAGCACATATAATACCCGTAATATTTTTTGTTAAATTTGAATTTCTCACAATTTTATTTATCTATATCTTGTCACTACTTATACTGTACTACAGTATATCTTTACTCTTATCCTTCGTAATTTATTTTAATAACCGATATTTTTTATTTGTTTCGCTCTTAAGTTTTTTGTTAACTTTTGGATTTCACGTTGTGTTTATGTCAGTTTTATAAAAAGGAGTAACCTATGTTAATATTAGAAAATATAAAAAAAAGCTATAAGGATTTAACTGTTTTAGAAAATCTAAATTTAGAACTAAACGATCATTCAATCATTTATATAAAAGGTAAAAACGGATGCGGTAAATCAACTTTACTAAAAATTATATCTGGAATACTAAAAGCGGATGGTGGCAGTATAAAAACAAATTATAAAAATATAGGGGCTCTTATTGAAAATCCCTCTCTTATAGAAGACCAAACATTAATAAAAAACCTCAAATTTTTATTTCATATAAAATCAAATTTTAATTATGAATATGTAAAAGAATTAGCAGACGCTTTTGATTTAGAAATCGATAGTAAAATCAAAATGAAAAATTATAGTGTTGGGATGAGACAGAAAGCGGGTCTAATTCAGGCAATCATGGAAGATCAAGATCTTATTCTTCTTGACGAGCCAACACGCGGTCTCGATGATGAATCTATTTTAAGTTTCACAAATATAATCAGTAATATGAAGGCGAAAACAATCATAATTTGTTCACATGATGAAATAGAAGACATAAATTTTGATAAGAAATTAGAGCTCGTAAATGGTAAATTGGAAAAAATATAGATTTTTCTTACTTAACCTATTATTAATATTGTCTTGTATAACAAAAAATGTTGCAGATAGTAGTCAGATTGAACACCTTATTTTTAAAATCCCTTCGAGTAATTTCACATTAATGAAACTTTGTGCTTCTTTATTAGTTTCTATTTTTAATATTCTATATGTATTTGATTTCTTGACTCCATATTTGGATGTTGAGACAAATATTAAAATCAGAAAAAAAGAGAAGTATTATTATTTTATATTTGAAAAATTAATATTCTCAATCATAACAATTTTTACAACAAATTCGCTTTTTATTTATTTTGTTCAAGCAGATTCTTTAGGTGTTTTCATACATTTAGAATACTACTTATTACTTTGTCTTTTTGGAATCATGTTTCTTTACAACAAGAAAAATTCACACATTACTTTTTTTGTGTCTTTAGTAGCGATGATTGCCTATAGACTTATTTAAAGGGAATCAATTCATTTGTAATTACAAAATTAACCAAGGATTTAGTTCAGTGTTCGCACATTGTTGTTGTTTGTGAAACATGAATTCTAAGCAAAAAACACACTTCTAGAGTGTGTTTTTTCTTTTATCAAATCTCAACCGCACCACTTTCACTTTTATTAAAGTCTATCTCATAGGCCGTTTTGAAGTCAAATATTTTTCGCGGCATTGAGTTAATTTTGAAGCAAATATCATCAAGATATTGTTGCGCTATATCATACATTGATTTTCCTTTTGGTATAAACCTTCTAACGATTGCATTCGCTCGTTCATTGGTTCCACGTTGAAAAGAACAGTATGGATCACACTTATATAGTTTCACACCCAACCGCTTGGCTGTAATTCCTAATGTTTTAAATTCAAGTCCATTATCTACTGTTATCGATTTCGTGGTTATATTATTCTCTTCAATAAATTTTCGAATTAAGTTTGATGTGTAATAGTCATATCGATATTCTGCTTTAATAAGCCAGGTCATTCTTGAGCAGCGGTCTACAATGGATATAATCGCTGCAGATTCATGTTTCTTACCGATTATAGAGTCGATTTCGAGATGGCCAATCTCGTTACGTTCCTCAATGTATTTAGGTCTAAGGCTAATTGGAAGTACCGTTTTCTCTTCCAAGTTCCATCTCAAGTGATTCATCATTCCACTAATTCTCTTTTTACGTTTTCGACGTTTATAGCACATTCTATTTGGTTTTATATCAAGTTTACCTTGATTAATCCAGTTATAGACTTGCTGCGATGAAACACACGGTTTATATGGATGATATCGTTTATAGTTACTCAAGCATACTTCTACCCAATGAACTTTAGGATCATAGTGAGAATGCAGATATTCGATTAAGTGGGAATATTTTTCTCGAATATCAATCGTTCGTTTCTTATAGACATTATTTTTATATCTAGAAATCGTAGAATGAGATATATTGAGTTTACGTGCTGCCTTGCGCATAGAGTAGCCGATGCTTAATAGAATATCAATTTGGTCTTTCATTTTTTTATCTAATTGTTTATACTTCATATGGGAGCTCCTTTTAGTGAACCGCACCCCGAATCTTGGACAAAGATGAGGAGGTGCGGTTTTTTATGGCTAAGCTAACACGAAAACAAAAAATTGAAATATATGAAAAACGAAAGTTAGGACAATCAGTATGTTCATTAGTAAATGAGTATGGTATTAATAAATCAAGTATTAAATATTTGGTAAGACTTATCGATCAACATGGACCCAATGTTCTAAGACGAAACAAAAATCACTTTTATTCTCATGAATTTAAGTCAGAAGTAATAAATCGGATATTAATGGATGGAGAAAGTACAATAGCTGTCGCCATCGAACTTGGATTAAGTTCTGATGGATTGATTTACAATTGGATTAAAAATTATAAAGAAAACGGCTATAATGTCATAGAACGGAAACGAGGTAAACCATCTATGACAAAACCAACTAAACTGTTAACAGTTAATGATGAACTAAAGGCATTGAAGAAAAACAAGTATTTGGAAGCGGAGAATGAATATTTAAAAATTGAATGCCGTAGTGAAACAAAGGTGGAGCGCGAAAGAAGAAAACCAGAGTAGTTTCCTTACTACGACAAAAATATCCCTTAGAGATTCTTTTAAAAATATCCGGACTCGCTCGATCTACTTACTACTTCTACGTTTCAAAAATTGATTTTGATACCAAAAACGACGAACTCATGCAAGAGATTATAGAAATCTATTATGATCACAAAGGACGATATGGTTATCGTAGAATTACTTTAGAACTAAATAATCGAGGAATTCGTGTAAATCACAAGAAAGTCTTGAGACTTATGAATAAAATGGGATTACATTCAATCATAAGAAAGAAACGTAAGTATTCTTCATATAAAGGGACAGTGGGAACCATTGTTGAGAATCGAGTTCAAAGAGATTTTGAAGCTGATAAACCCAATCAAAAATGGTTTACGGATATCACTGAGTTTAATGTGCAAGGGAAGAAAATCTATCTTTCACCAATACTTGATGCATATGGTAGATACATTGTATCTTACAACATATCTACAAGTCCTAATTTGGATCAAACTAGAGACATGCTTCACAAGGCATTTTCTTGTAACGATACGCAAGGAACAATTATTCATTCGGATAGAGGATGGCAATACCAACATCAATTTTATGTGAAAGAATTAGAAGCACATTCGATGATTAGAAGTATGTCAAGAAAGGGAAATAGTATTGATAACGGACTCATGGAGGGCTTTTTTGGGCTACTAAAATCAGAAATGTATTATGACCAAGAACATAAGTATAAAAAGGTAGAAGAATTAGTTGATGCAATTGATGAATATATCGACTCTTATAATAACAAGAGAATTAAGAGCAAACTAAAAGGACTGACCCCTGTTCAATACAGGAATCAATCCTTAAATTTAAAAGATAATTAGCTTGTCCAAAATTTGGGGTTCAGTTCATAGTCGGGTGGGCTCCTTTTATTATACAAAAACAACCGCACCTTGGGTGGTGCGGTTGAGATTTGAATTTAGGAAAAACAGCGAGTGTAACACGCTGTTTTTTTATTAACTTACGAAAGTGAAGCCTTAATTAATACTCATAACGTCCTAACATTTCAGTGTTCTCAACGCGCCACGAAATAAGTTTAACGCGGACAATGATGCCATAAAGACCAAATGTGATGAGGGTTAAAAACCACCATAAAACCCAATGACCAAAAAGACTTACAGAATCACCGTTAAAGCGGAAGCGCTCACCATTAATGACAGTATGTTCTGATTCCCAACGATATGTTCGAACGAGAATCCAAGGTGTCCCTAAACCGAGTGTAAAGATTGCAATAATAATATTAACCAATTGTAATGTAATATAGGACCAGATTGATCCGTCAAAGTATGATGATTTCATATAAATCCTCTTTTCTATTTTTTAGTTCGATGCTTTAAAAAGTAAAATACGATGGAACCAATTCCAAGTATCAGAATGGTTGCGAATATCATTGTTTGCCAGGAGCCAAAGACTACGATCGCGATATAATTAATCATTGCAATGATAATTCCTAATAATGTAATTAGACCATAGAAGCTCTTCATCGCAATCCCAAATTGGTGACTAATTATATGCTTCTTTTTTTCGGCATAAAATCCTGCCAAAACTATCGCGATGGTTACGACAATAACGAGCCAATTAAGTTTGAAAAATGTACTCATAAGATCTTCCCCCTATATTTTAATGAACTCAGATTGATTAAGATTATAATCATGAAGACTATAGCTGTACGTGTTGAAACTATCATAAGTCCTATAGGCATAGGTTTGTGATGAAGGAATCATAAACGACATATATTGTGTATAGTCAATGGTTTTTCGCTGTGTTATAACGTTACCTTTAGCAATATCAACACCATTAAGGATGTGTTGAGCGGTAATAATGAGTTCATGATCTGACTCAGGTTTTTGGGCGCTTAGTTTGGAATAGAGCGCTTTAATAAATCGAGAAGGCGGTGTTAAATCCCCAGGAATTCCAAAAGTCCCACTGCCTTGTCCGAATGGCTTGAACTCTTGACCGTAGAGCGTTCTTGCTTCTACATGTCCCGGATCAAGGCCGATATAATTTCGAATGTTGGTTAGATGCCAAGGATAATCGGGACTATTTGTGAGGACGCCAATTTGATTTGTATAAATTTGGATTCCTTGTGGTGTCGGTTCTACAATAATCGAGGCACCGGTTGCATCTTGAAATACCCAATGCAGGGGTGGTACAATTCCTAAAAATTCAATAACATGATGTGTGATCGGATGTCGTGCAAACATTAGCCGAACATCTTCAACAGTCTTGCAGTGTGCAAGAACCCACATCACGACTTCATGCGGTGCAAGTGATTGATTGACTATCGCATCGTGCTCATAATGCGCAAAACCTTCAAAGTATAATGCAGCAGCGGCGAGACCGTATTCATTGACGCCATCTGCCAACGCGTAAGAACCAATGTTTTTAGCGAGGCCAAAATAAGCAAAATGATTTGTAACTTCATTATCTAAAAAAAGCAAAATGAAGCGGAACATGGCGTGGAATGAGAATCATTTCTGGATCAAGTTCGAAAGAAAAATCCATCGTGCGAGCCATTAAAAAATGATCCTGAGTACTTTTTAATGTGATGTTTGTACACATAAAAACACCTCCCAAGTTTACCTTGCATGACCATTATAGGGGAATTCTTAATAGAATACATAAAACGAAGCCGATTTCGCAAGAATATCATGATTCCATCACAAAGCATAATGACGCGACATTCCTTTCATCCATAATTTATTAACAAAATATCACACGAGCTCTGGCATTGGATGATACGATAAATATAAGAAAAAAGCCGGGAGGTGTATGATGATATTACTTGGAGAAGTTGCACAGTTTTCAGATATTGCATTTAATGTCATACTAGGTGGTTTTGGTATGTTTTTACTGGGAATCAAGTTGCTTGGGGATGGTTTTAAAGATGCAGCGGGATCAAAAATACGGGATTATATTGAGCGCTATACGGGTAATTTACTTTCTGCGATTCTTGTAGGTACTGTTATTACAGCATTAATGCAGTCCAGCACCGCTGCGACCGTTATTTCCATTAGTCTAGTGCTGGCAGGCCTTATGAGTCTTGAAGCCGCGATTGGAATCTCTGTGGGAGCGAATTTAGGGACGACGGTAACGGCATTAATGATTGGTTTGAATATTGAAGCGATGGGTTATTATTTTGTCTTTATTGGGGCCTTAATCCTGCTCACAAAGAAACGATATAAAAGTGTCGGGCAAATATTCTTTGGACTTGGAATTACGTTTGTAGGGCTTGAGTTGATGAGTGATCAATTGATCATCTTACAAGATGTTCCACAGTTTGAAGCATATTTGGTTAAGATGTCTGATAATCCATGGCTTGCGCTTTTAGCGGGAACGATTGGTACTGCAGTTATCAACTCTTCGATGGCTGTGATTGCCCTTGTACAAAAAATATATGCAGGGGGCGGTATGACAATGGTTGCAGCTTCCGCATTTGTTTATGGATCCAATGTCGGCACAACTTTAACGGCAATTCTTGCTTCTGCGGGAGGATCTGTATCGACGAAACGAGCCGGTTGGTTCCATGCACTTTATAACGTGATTGGTGCCTTGATAACCATGTTATTTATCTATCCGTACTCGAATTTTATTCTCTATATTAATGGGAAGATGGGTGGATCACCAGAAATGGCTGTAGGAATTAATCATTTTGTCTTCAATTTAATTTGGGTTGTGGGGATTATTCCCTTTATTCCCGCATGTATTCGTCTTTTAAAAGTTCTAATACCAGGGGAAGATCGCATTAAAGAACGAGAAAAAATTGAAGCGTTGGATTATGAATTAATTAAGAAGTTCCCGGATGGTGCGTTTCAATTAGCACAAAAACAAACACTTCAGATGGCTGATTTGGTTGTTGAATCTTTGGAAACAACACATGACTACCTAACAACGCAAGACGAAGAAGATTTAGATGTCATCGGACAGTTGGAGGAGATGGTTAATGATTTGGACTACAATTTAACGCGCTATCTTCTTGCGATTGCGAAGGATACGCAACTTGATGGCCGTATGGCAGAACAGTACTCAACCAGTGTTGATATCGTGAAAAATATTGAGAGAATGGGAGATATAACGACAAATATTGCGGAGTTTTATGAACGCATCTTTGAAAATCGAGGTACGTTCTCAGAAGAAGCACTGTTTGATTTGGAAACAATGTATAAACTCGTTTTGGATATGATTCAACGAAGTTTTAAAATGCTTAAATCGGATTCACTTCAAGGATATGAAAAACTTGTACAGGATGAAGACTACCTCGATTTAATTGATGAGAAGTACCGTGAACGTCATTTCCATCGTATCTCGGATGGTATTTGTGACGATCCGATTGCAAGTAGTTTGTATGTAGATATTCTTGCGTCTTTAGAACGCTTAGGGGATCACTGCATAAATATTGTGGAGAAGGTAAAAGAACGTAATCCCGAGGAAGGGGTTGAGAAGATTCGTATGGATTCCATAAATTAAGAAGTGTGAAAAGGAGTAGGTAATGGAAATTACAATAACGGAACTACAAGAATATTTAAAGGATCATTACCAAGATGGTGGTGTCGATCAAAGTTTGTTTATGAAACTGGTCGAGGAAATGGGGGAAGTGGCTGAGGTTCTAAATAAAAAAGCTGGTCGTAAATCATCAAGTGATGAAGATTTAGACTTGCAATTAGGTCATGAATTGGCAGATCTAATGCACTATGCCATGGCCATTGCGGCACTCAATGACATTGATATGAATGCAATGATCCTCTCAAAAGATAAAGAAGCTTCAAATAAATATCATCATACAACAGATTTAGAATCGTTTGTCTCAGCACAAAGAGTCATCAAATCACGCGCAAAATCATCAAATAATATCCCGAAATAGGATGTGAAATGCATTTATGGATACAAAAAAGAGCCATCTTCTTAAAGTAGGCTCTTTTTATTCGCAAAGTAAGGTTTCACTAATGGCCAGTGCGCATGCTGCGCGGGCTCCATTTGCCTTGGAATAGGGTTTAATCTTTTTCTGAATTGTTTGTCGAGAGATGAATTCGGAATCGTGCTCGCGTATCTTATTGAGCAGTAATGTCGAAAGTTGCTCATCATCAAACAATTGACCGTGTAAATAAATAATATCCGTATCGAGGGTAACGATGATGTTATTAAGGGCAATGGCTAAAAAATTAATTGCATTTTCTAATAACTGTATGACTGCAGAATCGCCAAGATGATAGGCTTGCAGCAGGGTATCCATCGATAACTCATGTTCTTCGGTTACCAGTTGTTTGAGATAGGTGTTCGCAGAACTATTAAATAATAAACTTGTTTTGTGAAGCAACCATGTTTGACTCGCATAGGTTTGAAGGCAACCAATTTTACCACACTCACATTGTTCGCCAAATGGATTCACAACAAGATGTCCAATTTCTCCAACAAAGTAATTATTTCGTGCATACAGATTCCCTTGGTATATATATGAACAGAAGATTCCTCGTCTAAAATGTAAGAATAAGAAATTCGCATCCGTTTTATCATGTCCGAATAAACGTTCACGTATAGCCATCGCATTTACATTATTCTCAAAATAGACGGGATACTTTAAATGTTTCTTTAAATAATCCAGTGAGAAATTTGACCATGAATGGTTATTGGTTAAAATGTGGGATGATGATTTATCATAATGTCCTGGTATGGCAATGCCAATACTTGTGATGGGGGTATCGCGATGTTTATCCATAAAATCATGGATCGTCTTTACCAATAAGTCGTGACGAACATGGTCTGATTTAGAGAGTGTGTATGCCTCTTCAAAGAGAATTTCATTAAGGTTATCGGATAACGCTAAGGTGAAAGAGTGTTCAAATAACTCCACACCGAGATAATAGGAGTGATGGGGAAGAAGACCTAATAAAATTTTGCGTCTTCCTACACGTGTATTATCGGTATCCTCTCCGATTTCACAAATAATGTTATCGTTAATTAGGTGTTGGGTTAAATCACTAACAGTCGCGGGGGTAATGTGAAGCGACTTTGAAATATCAATGCGTGAAAGCGGTCCCTTTGAATATAATAAATCAAGGATTAAAGCCGTTTGCTTTGTTTTTGCTTTACTGAGTTGCATATTTCACCTCCATTAAGAACATTGTAACCTATTAATTATAATTTGTAATCATTAATGGGGGAAATTTAACAAAACCAACACAATTATCAAATGTAAGGCTTTACATTTAAGGTGAAGTGTTCTATAGTGTAGGTAGTTGGTAATATAAAATAATTAATTACTGAGATATTGCGCACATTTTCATTCTAATTGTTCTATATTATAACCAAAAGAGGAGGATATTATGAATAAAGTAGGAGATTTTTTAGAAGAAAAAGTTCTGCCTGTAGCAGCGAAACTTTCAAGTAATAAATTTTTAATTGCAATTCGTGATGGTATTACACTTTCAATGCCATTAATTATTATCGGTTCTATTTTTATGGTTATAGCAAGTTTTCCAGTACCAGGTTGGGAAGCATGGTTGGGAGATATTGGTGTTGCCGGCTATCTTTGGAAGGGTGTCGACAGTAGTTTTGGATTAGTTGGATTAATTTCAGCATTTGGTATTGCTTACAGTATTGCAGATCAGCACAACACAGATGGAATTTCAGCAGGGATTATTGCTTTATCAGCATTTATCGTTGTAACGCCATTTGTTAAGGGGGAAACAGGTGCTGGTATTGCGGTTGGACTTGTGGGTGCTCGTGGGCTCTTTGTAGCGATCATCTTAGCAATTATTAGTGGTCTTATCTACCAATGGTTTATCAATAATAATATTGAAATCAAAATGCCAGATACAGTACCACCTGCAGTTGCGAAAAGTTTTAGTGCAATTATTCCGGGTGCAGTGATTATTACAATGTGGTTAACCATCTTTGGTTTACTTGATAAATTTGGTTTACCAAACTTACATGATATTGCAGCTGTTGTGTTAGGAAAACCGTTTGGATTACTTGGAAATAACATTATTGGTACAATGATTGTTGTTGCATTTAACAGTATTTTCTGGTTCTTAGGAATTCACGGGGGCCATGTTGTAAACTCAATTATGAAACCAATTTGGATTGCAAACTTAGATGCGAACCGTGTTGCTTATCAAGCAGGCGAGGCATTACAACACATTATTACAGAACCATTTATGGATAACTTTGTATACATCGGTGGTGGTGGAGCCACAATCGGTCTTGTACTCGCAATTGCATACTATGCACGTAAGAAAAAAACAAGTTTACGTACTAAAGCTCTTGCGCCAATTACAGTTGTACCAGGACTCTTTAATATTAATGAGCCAACAATGTTTGGACTTCCAGTAGTGCTTAACTTATTATTAATTGTTCCATTCATCTTAGCACCAATGCTTAATGCACTTATTACTTATTTCGCAATGGCATCGGGACTTGTTCCTTTAACACGTACTGTAGCAACATGGACGATGCCTCCAGTAATCAGTGGATTCTTAACAACAGGTAGTATTCGTGGATCAATCTTACAAATTATCTTAATTGCACTTGATATTCTCTTATACTTACCATTCTTTGCAATGGTTGAAAAAGGATTTAAGGCAGCAGAAACAGCAGAATAGTAATTATTATATAGAAAGTGTGAAATGATGAAACGATTAATTAGTGCAAATACGAGTGATATTTTAAACATGACCGCTGAAGAACTTAAACAAAGTATTAAAGCGAGTGAGGGACGCGTAGTTTTATCGGAAAACTACGCTGCTCGCGAAAGCTTTGTGGGAGATATTAGTAACTCTGAGATTGCACGTGCATGTGGTGCAGACTTAATTTTACTCAATGGCGTCGATGTATTTAATCCGGATTTATTTGCAATTGAATGTATTGAAAAGAACTTTGTGGATGAGCTTCATCGTTTAGTTGGAGCGCCCATTGGTGTCAATTTAGAACCCATTGATCAAAATGCGGAAATGACGGAGTCACGTTTTGAGATTGCTTTAGGAAGACAGGCAACTGTAGAGACAATTGAAGAAATTGAACGTCGTAATTTTGATTTTGTTTGTTTTACGGGAAATCCAGGGACAGGGGTAACCAACGAAGCCATTATTTCTACCATTAAGATTGCGAAGGAGAAGTTCTCCGGGGTCATTATCGCAGGTAAAATGCATGGTGCTGGTGTTGTGGGACCAATTATTGATTTAGAAACGGTGGAAGCGTTTATTAATGCAGGCGCGGATGTGATTTTAGTCCCTGCTGTTGGAACGGTTCCAGGATTTGATGCGGATGAACTTAAAGAAATTGTGCAATTTGCACATGCCCGCGATACGTTAGTTATGAGTGCAATTGGAACGAGCCAAGAAGGATCAACTCAGAAATTATTGCGCAAATGTCAATTCAAAATAAGATTTGTGGCGTGGATATTCATCACATTGGTGACGCTGGATATGCAGGATTAGCTCCGGTTGAAAACATTTTTGCAATCGGTCAAGCAATTCGAGGTATTCGACACACATTGTCATCATGTGCCCGTTCAATAAATCGATAAACATTAATAAAGGAGCATGAAATGCGTAAAGGTTTAAAAAATATCGTTACAGTATTTATGGTTTTAGCTTTATCAATGACATCAATCTCAGCACTTGAGGGTGATGCTAAGAATTTAATTCAAGATGGTGATTTTGAACAAGGTGGAACTTCATGGACGCAACGCAATAAAGGCGAAGTTCAAGACAAAGTTTCATATGATGGAAAATATGCAGGGGTTTTGCCAAATACAGCAATTTCAGGCAACTTTGCAAATGGATTTATTGGTCAAGTTATTCGACTTGAACCGAATACAACTTATCACGTAAGTGCTTATGCGAAAGTAGATGTTAAAGGGGCGGATGCCATCTTTACAGCACGCTTTTGGAATGGCCAACAAGGTGATGTTATTAAGGGAGAAAACGGTCAAACCGTAGATCAACTTGTATCATCTACAGAATGGCAAAAAGTAAGTTATACATTTAATTCAGGTACGGAACAAGGAGCACTAATTCAACTTGTTAAGTGGTCTGAAAAAGAAGAAACAAAGCAATCCAATGCTTATATTGATAACGTTGTGGTAACGAAAGATTCAAATGTTTCAGAAGAAAAAGAAGATGACGTCTTTACAGAAGTGTGGCGTGATGATTTTGATCAAGAATCCCTAAATATGGAAGATTGGGGTTATGAACTGGGTTCGATTCGTGGTATTGAACAACAACATTATGTAAACAATCCAGAGAACGTATTTTTACGCGATGGTAACCTTGTGCTACGTGCAACCGATCGTGATGTTGCGGATCAATATTTACATCCACGTGATGCATCCCGGAAGGCAATTTATAATTCAGGAAGCATTCGTACGCATGGTCAACGCGAATTCTTATACGGAAAATTAGAAATTCGTGCAAAACTTCCAAAAGGAAGAGGTGCATTCCCAGCGTTTTGGACATTAGGTGCTGACTTTACACTTGATGGCAAGATTAAAGCGGAACAAGGTCGTGGATGGCCAAGCACGGGTGAAATTGATATTATGGAATTAATTGGTGAGGATCGCGATGGTGCTCATGGTAACCGTACTGTTTACCAAACCGTTCATTATTGCCCTGCTGAGGATAATGTAGGACGTTTTTCTGGAAATGGAACTGCGCATACCATTCCTCAAGGTAATTTTAATGACGAATTTCATACCTTTGCATTAAATTGGACCGAAGATACCCTTGAATGGTATGTTGATGATCAAAAAGTTCCTACTGTACCGTATGGACAAGATCCAATGGCTAAAGATATTTTCAACAAGCCGCAATACATTCAGCTAAACTTAGCGATGGGTGGCGCATGGCCTGGACCTGTAGGGGAAAACCTGGCCGGCACTGAGTTTGTGATTGATTCGGTATCGTATCAACAAACTGCTGCGCAAGCGAAAGCGGCTCAAGCATATTATGATCGTGCTCCCAAACTGGAGGGGGTTAAACCACTCACAGTTATGCAAGGAGGAACAATCAATCCACTTGAAGGCATTAATACTCTTGAAGGTTATGATTTAGATTTCTCAATAGAAGATACACCGATGTTTAATCCACGCGGTGGAAATTCAAATGTGAAACTTCTTGTAAAGGGTATGGATGAGATGGATCTTATTTCAAATCTTCCAGAAGGTACCTATAATCTTCATTATAGCGCAACACCTCAAGGGGTGGACTTAACACAAGATATTAAAACACCGGTTGCACGTCAAGCAACCACCCTGGTTGTTTCAAAGCAAGCCTTTCCTCAATCGTTTGAACTTGAAATAACCAAAGGCGATGCTTTATCAACGCTCACATTACCACAAGGATGGACATGGAAGAATCCAGATTTTGTTGTTAATGAAGCGGGAATGTTTACGGTTTTATTTGGCGTCAATAAGGACGAGCATTCCGTGCATGTATCACTTCGAACAATGACAGAAACACCCAAAGAAGAGAACAAACCTGCGGAAGTGCTTGGCGAGAAAAAAGACAAGGACGTCACATCAACGGAATCGACCCTACCGAATACGGGTCAATACACGTCAAGTTTCGCAATTGTGGTTGCGTTATCACTCACATGTATTGGTTATGTGCTTATAATGGGATAATACGCCTTAAATCAAACACTTATTTGGTGTTATCTTAATTTATCATTTTTTATCAAAACCATCTTGAAATCCCTTACTTTTTTCGGTAAAGTATAAACACTTGAGGAGGTAAAGTATGAAAAAGAAGGTTTTTGATTTTCTACAGCAATTAGGACGTACCTTTATGTTACCAATTGCTTTATTACCCTTTGCAGGACTTCTACTGGGGTTGGGTGCAACCTTTACCAATCCATCATTAATTGAAATGTATCATTTAGAAGGGATTTTAGCGCAAACGGGAGTGTTGTATAAAATTCTAGTAATTATGAAGTCTTGTGGTGAGATAGTCTTTGCGAACTTACCGCTTTTATTTGCAATCGGGGTTGCTTTTGGTATGGCACGAGAATCTAAGGAGGTTGCTGCACTTGCAGCTGCTATTGCGTATTTGATGATGAATGTAGCCATGGCATCCACGATTGAACAATTCGGTAATCTTGAACATTTAATGCAACCCTCGGGTTTGATTACCCATGTTTTAGGGATTGAAAATACATTAAATACAGGGGTGTTTGGTGGAATTATTGTGGGGGTTATGGTTTCGGTGCTCCATAATAAATTTTATCAAATTGAATTTAATGATGCATTTTCGTTTTTTAGTGGGACGCGATTTATTCCCATTATTTCATCCTTATTCGCAATTGGTTTAGGTATTCTTTTTGTTTGGATTTGGCCAAGCATTGCGTTTGGGATTGCTTCTCTAGGTGTCGCAATTTCAAAAATGGGGTATCTTGGAACCTTTATTTATGGATTTATTTATCGTGCGTTAATCCCGTTGGGATTACACCACGTCTTTTACTTACCTTTCTGGCAAACCGCTCTCGGTGGAAGTACGATGGTTGCGGGGACGGTTGTTGAAGGGGCACAAAATATTGTCTTTGCACAACTTGCGGCAGGGGTTCCGGTAGATCCGTCGTACGCACGCTTTTTCTCAGGATTGTTTCCTTTTATGATATTTGGATTTCCAGCAGCTGCACTTGCAATGTATAAAACGGCATATCCTGAAAATAAGGCAAAAGTTAAAGGCTTGTTGGTGTCTGC
The DNA here is from genome assembly GCF_003931795.1 of Erysipelothrix piscisicarius. Taxonomy (NCBI): domain Bacteria; kingdom Bacillati; phylum Bacillota; class Erysipelotrichia; order Erysipelotrichales; family Erysipelotrichaceae; genus Erysipelothrix; species Erysipelothrix piscisicarius. The sequence continues at coordinate 628,043 of NZ_CP034234.1, forward strand.
ATCCATTACTTCAATTGTAACGGGAATTACGGAACCAATTGAATTTTCGTTCCTGTTTGCATCCCCATTCCTCTACTTTGGTGTACACGTTGTTTTGGCGGCATTATCATTTATGCTGATGCATATCCTTGCTGTTGGTGTGGGTCTTACCTTTTCGGGAGGGCTTCTTGATTTGATTTTATACGGGATTTTACCTGGAAATCAAATGACCCATTGGATTCCAATTGTCGCTGTTGGGTTTCTCTACGGTTTAATTTATTATTTTGTCTTTATATTCGCAATTAAAAAATTTGATCTAAAAACCCCGGGACGGGAGAAAAACGGGAATGTACAACTTTACACTAAAAAAGATTTAAACGATAAAGAGGATGTTTCCGCATTGATTGTGGAAGCGTTAGGTGGGCAAGCGAATATTGTCAGCGTTGATAATTGTGCGACACGACTTCGTATTGAAGTTACCGATGCAAGCCATGTAAACAAAGACCAATTGAGTCAAACGGGTGCTGCTGGATCATTAATCAGCGGGAATACCGTACAGGTTATCTATGGACCCAAAGTTACAAATATCAAGACGAAAATTGATCAATATCTCAATAAGAAATAAAGCACATCAGATCGATGTGCTTTTTTATCTAAGTATTTATTTTAGACATTTCGATACATATTATTGAACATCCTGTTTTGTTGATGACGCAGGTAGAAAAGCATGATATGACTTAGTTGTATAAGGAGGGGCTTATGGAATCTTACTCAAAGCGCACCATCACTCCTGAAGTAAAAGAGTATCAACTTCGTGACGGTGTCGTTCAACTGAAATCTAAAATCTTTATTAAAACTGAGCGTCTTATTTCAAAAGCAATCTACAAGCGCATTCAACAAAATCATAAAACCCTTGTCGATGTGGGTGGGGAGGATGTGACGACCCTTCGGATCTTACCTCTAAATCATGAAAACCTTCGTGGTAGTTATGCCATCACAATTGACGAGACCATTAAAATCTATGCAAACGATGAAGAAGGCCCCCTTTATGCAGTTCAAACACTTCTTAAATATGAACAAACCCATGGTGAACTTCAAAAAGGTAAGATTAAGGATGAACCCAGCGTAGAGGAGCGTGGTTTCCATTTGGATTGTGGACGTAAATATTTTACGCCGCAATGGATTCATCAACTGCTGGATACCTTAGCATGGCATAATTTTAATATGCTTCAATTACACTTTAGTGAAAACAAGGGCTTTCGCTTGGAATGTACACAGTACCCTGAAATCGAAAGCCAAAAAGCATTAAGCTTACAAGAACTTAAAGAAATTATGGAACTTGCGGATGAATACTGTATCGAAATTGTTCCGTCATTCGACAGTCCCGGTTATCTTAAACATGTTTTAAAATCATATCCGGATTATGCACTCCCTGGATCTGAGGGTGAAGCATGGGATATTACCAATCCAGACGCATTGAACATGATTTATGAGCTGTACGATTACTATGCCGAGGTCTTTCAAAAATCACGTTATTTCAATATTGGGGGTGATGAATTTATTGACTTTGAGCAGTTTGATGCGTTTCCAAAACTTAAGACCTATGCCCAAGACCAGCTAGACGGTAAAACGGGATACGATACGTATATTCATTACCTCAATACCATTACGTCACGACTGGAGGCAAAAGGATTTACGGTACGATTATGGAATGACGGTTTATATCGTCTTAATCAAAATCCTGCCATCGAGTTAAAGACGTCGATACAAGTCTGTTACTGGACCAAGTATAACCGATATATGGCACCGATAGAGGCGTTTGAAAACCGAGGCATTGCCTTGATTAACTTTCATGCTGAGAACTTCTATTATGTCTTACATCCTGAAGTGGGGGTAAAATGCATTGATCCACAAGGGTGGTTTGAAACATGGACCCCCAATCATTTTCCTTCCAATCAATTCACCCCGAACGTAACAGGTGCTTATTACTCATTATGGTGTGATGAGCCCGAACTTCAAAGCGAGGTTGAAATTATGAAACAAATCCATATGCCACTTTGTGCGATGGGCGCAAAATCATGGCGAAAAGAAAGTACAATGACTTATCAAACATTCATTCAAAAGGAGCAAATACCATGGACGCAAACCGATTAATACAAAAAGCACAAGCACTCTATCCAAACACTGATGTAAATCGAGCAAAAATACAGCTAAACCATCATGTACTTGAGAACTATGCATATGATGGCTATCAAATTCATTATGATGACGACTTAATTATTGTGGCTTCGAATACAGAACGGGGACATTTTTACGGTCTTTTGGATGTTTTTTCGGGCAATCCTTCCACAACACTCAATCAAGCAAAGGTAGCAGAACGTGGGTTGCATGTGGATATGGGTCGTAAATTTTTCAGTGAAGCATGGTTTATGGATACCATTGAGTTGATGGCACGCCTTAAACTCAATACATTACAGATGCATTTTTCAGAACATTTAGGCTTTCGTATTGAGTCAAAACGTTTTCCACAAATCGTATCAGCCGAGCATCTAAGTCATGATGCGATAAGACGGATCATTAAGCACGCGAACGATTATTATATCGATGTTATTCCATCGTTTGATTCACCCGGTCATCTTCAAGTTGTATTAGAAGCGTTCCCTGAATATTTAATGGAAAACACAACAATGGGACTTGATATTACCAATCCAGATGCCCGCGCCTTTATTAAAGAAATATACGATGAGATGGATGATTTATTTGAGACATCCACAAGTTTTCATATGGGAGCCGATGAGTTTATCGATTTTGGAAAATACGATGAGTTCCCGCAACTTGAAGCATATGCCAAGGAACACTTTGGTCCAAATGCGAAAGGCTTTGATACCTTCGTGGATTATGTTAATGATATCGCGTCTCACATTCAAGGTCGAGGTAAAACTGTTCGAGCTTGGAATGACGGTTTGTATCGCATCGACCAAGAACCCACTATAATCCTTAACAAAGACATCATCATTACCTATTGGACCAGTTGGAATCCTATGATGGCGCCGGTTCAAACCTTTGTGGATCGCGGTCATGATGTGGTGAATTATATCGATAGTCTACTGTATTTTGTTTTGGGGGAAAATGCAGGGTATACATATCCAACCGAAACAACCATCATGACATCCTTTGAACCAGAACGCTTTCCAAATCGTCATGAATCTTGCGAGGGGGATTTAGAACAAAGTGCCACAACCCTGGGTGCAATGTTTTCAATTTGGTGCGATAAACCGGAAGCTTATCGACTGAAGAAGTTGCCTTAAAGATTCAAGATCCGCTACGTGCATTTGCTTTAAAATGCTGGCATGAAAACTAAGATTAATAGGTGAATACCTATAATCCGTTTCTTGTGAGCTTCTTAAAATTTTCGTAAACTTTATGTATCAAGAGCCTATAATTCTTGATAATCGAGTACACAAGGTCTTGTAACGGTGTCTCCTGTTTAAGACCTTAAAAGACATGCTTACGCATTGAGATCCCTGCTTCCTTCTCGGTTGTGGTATTGATAGGATCAATGCGAAAAGGATGTCTTTTTTATAGTTTTTTTTGGATAAAGATAACTATAATTTGTTGATTTATTAGTATATTTTGTCGCTTATATCTCTGAAATGAAAGCGGTACACTTAATATGTAAAACAACAGCAAGACCTTTGAATTTATAGATGTTTGGGGTGAATCAATTGAAAAAAGTATTACGCAATATTAAAAAAAATGCACCGTTTCTTTTAATGGCACTACCTGGGGCAATTTGGATGATCTTCTTTTTCTATATTCCAGTCCTTGGAAACGTAGTCGCATTTAAGGAGTTCAGATTTTCTCCGGATGGATTTTTCGCAAGTCTGTATAACAGTAAGTGGGTAGGATTCCAGAACTTTAAGTTTCTGTTTGCTACCGACAATGCTTATATTATGACGCGCAATACCGTGTTGTATAACTTAGTCTTTATTATCGTCGGAACGTTTCTCGCAGTAGTCTTGGCTGTTATTATGAGTATGTTACGATCGAAGGAAAAAATAAAAGTATTTCAAACGACGATGTTATTTCCATACTTCTTATCCTGGGTTATCATAGGATTCTTTGTATATTCATTCTTAAGTCCTGATAAGGGTGCGTTAAACAGTATTTTAGCCATGATGGGTAAAGAACCTGTTAACTGGTATAATGAGCCAAAATATTGGCCGGTATTTATTGTAATTATCGGAATATGGAAGAATATCGGATATAACAGTATTATCTACTTTGCTTCCATTATGGGAATTGATCCAACGTATTATGAAGCAGCAATTGTGGATGGTGCCAACCGATGGCAACAAATTCGTCACGTTACGATTCCACAAATTATTCCATTAATCAGTATTATGTTGATTTTAGCGATTGGAAATATTATTCGCTCGGACTTTGGATTGTTCTATAACGTAACGCGTAACTCAGGTCCACTAAACCAAGTTACAATGGTTATTGATACGTATGTATATAAAGGCTTATCGGCATCGGGGGATTTAGGGATGTCATCCGCTGCGGGTTTATATCAATCCGTTGTAGGATTTGTGATGTTAGTTTCTGCTAATGCCATCATTCGCCGTGTTGATCCTGAATCAGGATTATTCTAGGAGGATGTATGAAAAAGAAGAAAATTGAAAAAGTAGAAGTAAGAAGTTTTAGTAAAAATACCGACCGCGTCTTTAATGTTATTATTGGATTATTCGCGTTATCTTGTATCTTTCCCTTTATCTTTGTAATTGTTGTTTCGTTTACTACGGAAACAGCATTGATGGTAAATGGTTACTCACTCTTTCCAAAAGAAGTAAGTCTGGATGGATACAAATTCTTATATGACTTTAAAGGACAACTTTTAAATTCATTTGGTATTACGGTATTTATTACGGTTGTTGGGACACTGATTAATACAACCTTTACATCAACGTATGCGTATGCAATCTCACGTCCAAACTTCAAATACCGTCGTTTCTTTACCAAATTCGCATTACTCACAATGTTATTCAGTGCGGGAATGATTCCCAACTACATTGTGATGACTAAATTATTGGGACTTAAGGATACGGTCTGGGCATTAATTCTGCCAATGGCTTTAAGTCCATTTAATATCATCGTCATGAAAACATTCTTTAAACGGACCGTTCCGGACGCAATCATTGAATCAGCCCGTATTGATGGCGCAAGTGAGTTTCGTATTTTTATTCAAATAGTTTTACCACTTGCGGTTCCTGGTATCGCAACCATTAGTTTATTTGCGGCACTGGCTTTCTGGAACGACTGGTTTAATGCACTCTTGTATATCAACTCTAAATCCTTATACCCGCTTCAATACTTATTGATGAAGATTCAATCAAATCTTGATTATATCTCACAAAATGTAGGGTTATCTGGAATTAACAGTGGTATCGGTTTACCGAAAGAATCTGCACGTATGGCGATGGTTGTTCTGTCCACATTGCCGATCGCAGTATCTTATCCATTCTTCCAGAAATACTTTGTCAGTGGTTTAACCATTGGGGGCGTAAAGGAATAAGAGCGATATAAACAGCTTTGCCTAATTATGATATTTTATAGAGGAGGAACATCATGAAAAAAGGCGTTTTTAAAACGTTTACAGTTTTAATGGCTGCTTTACTTGTATTAACAGGTTGTGGCAAAAAAACTGATAAACCAGAGGGAGAAGTTGTAACGTTACAACTTTATCAAGTAGGGGATGCACCCAAAAATCTTGATGAATTAACGGATGCAATCAATAAAATTTCTGAAGAAGAAATTGGGGTTAAAGTTAAATTTAACTACATTGGTTGGGGAGACTATGAACAAAAAATGTCTGTAATGGTTACAGCAGGTGATGAGTTTGACTTAGCATTTGCGAATAACTATACCATTAACGCACAAAAAGGTGCTTATGCAGACTTAACCGATTTAGTCAAAGAACACGCGAAAGAGTTCTTTGATTCCGTAGATCCAATTTACTACGATGGTAACGTAATTGACGGTAAACTATACGGTTTCCCAATTAACGGGAACGTGTTTGCACAACAAATGCTTACATTTAACTCCGATTACCTAAACAAATACAATATTGATGTATCAAACATCAACAGCTACGCAGATGCGGAAGCAGCACTTCAAACGGTAAAAGATAATGAACCTGAAGTAGCACCATTCGCAATCGGTAGTGGCTACAAAGCAACTCTTGGAAACTTTGACTATATTTTAGGTGATAAGTTACCATTTGCAATCAACCTTGATGGCGATACAACAAAAATTGTGAATGCTTATGAAACATCACAAGGTATGGAAACCTTAAAACAAATTCACGGACTTTACAAAAAAGGATTAATTCCTCAAGATGCAGCAACGTCCACAACCGGATATGCACTTGAAAGTCCAGTATGGTTTATGCGACAAGAAACACAAGGACCTGCAGACTATGGTGATTCTCTACTATCACAAGTAGCGGGTAAAGAAATTATTTCACGTCCATTAAACAAACCTTTAAAATCTACAGCTCAAGCACAAATGGGTAACTTTATCGTTGCAATCAACTCAAAACATAAAGTTGAATCGGTAAAATGGTTAAACTTATTAAATACCAATGCACAAATGATGAATACATTGATCTATGGTATTGAAGGCGAAGCATGGAAAAAATAGATGATAACCACTTAGAATTATTAGATGGTTATAAAGAAGATAATCATATGGCTGCATGGAATACAGGGAACAGTGCCCTTTTACTCCAACAAGCTAAGATTACCGATGAAATGATTGCGAAACGTGCAGAAGATACTAAAAATGCACCTGTTTCACCAATCTTAGGCTTTAACTTCAAGACAGATGAAGTTAAAACAGAGATCAGTGCTTTAATGAACGTTATGGAAGAATACTCAGCAGTTATCAATACGGGAACGGTTGATCCAGAAGTTAAAGTTCCAGAATTTGTGGAAAAACTTAAAGCAGCAGGTTGGGATAAAGTCTTGGATGAAATGCAATCACAATACGATGCATTCCAAGCAAGTAAATAATAAATAAATTGAACAAAGAGCACAAATTGGGGTATCGTTTGATATCCCGATTTGTGCTATGATTATCATGTCAGGGGGTCTATTTCTATGGTTGCTTCAACAATAACAAACGTCTTTGAACGCGTTTATACCGTTATGAAGATGAGTTTAATGTTTTGGGCACTCACCTTAATGGGTGGTGTTATTTTAGGTGTTGGTCCAGCGTTTCTTGTTTTGATGGATTTGTATCATGAACACGGTTGGGAATATCGTGGTTATGCATGGCGTAATCTTGTGTCATGTTTCAAAACTCACTTTAAACGTGGAATGCGTTACTGTATGCTGTTTTGGTACCGCAAATCTTGATTGGGTATAATGTGTACCTTGCAACGCAAGTGAAACATCCATTATTTTTTGTGTTAGATTTTGTCTTGATTGCAATGTTTATATTCCTATCAATTGCATATATCTACGGTTTGGTTTTAAATGCCGCATTTGAGATTGAATTCTATAACCTTATTAAACTGAGTGTTATTTCTGTATTCGTAAATTTTTTCAAAATCTTTCGTATCGTTATGTTAATGATGTGTGTACTCGCACTAACATATCGATATAAGGGATTAATTCTTTTTGGTAGTATTGGAATCTATATTGCGCTTATGCATTGGAGTCTAAACGGTTGGATCCATGAAGTTGATGAAAAGATTGAAATCCTTTAACGCGAATACAGAAAACACAAGTTTAATGAAAAAATTGATTAAGTCTTATTCGGTTATCTTAATCATCATCATTACAATTTTCGCGATTACGGTAGGGTATGTCACATCAAAACGAGACTACGATGAGGCGGTACTACAGAATAAAGCAATCAGTCAAAAAATGACGGAAATTATTGAAAGTTATGAGCAGGATCTGCGTAAAATTGTTTTTGATTTGTTTAGACGCGGATCATGTACAAAGTATGAAAGATTACTTTTATATGGATCTGCCTACGTATTATACGCAACAATTATCACAAGACCCCTTTATCTTCTTTCCTAAAGATATTCAGAAACTCTACGATCGTTATGATGGGATTGAGGGGTTTATGATTACTTTAAATAATTCAAACGATTTGTATTATTCGCATACCTTACAGAAAATGGGTTATAACCCAAAGCGTGTTCCCAATATTGGTGAACAACTTATGTTTCATCGAATCTTAACCAATTATGATTCATATGATCCTGTAGGGATTATCGATCTCATTGCGGATTCACAAAGCATTAATACACAAATTGATTCCATCAATCATTCCGTGCCACGTTAAATCTATATTTTGACCGATAATGGGAAAATTAAATATACTTATACTGATCGTGAAGATGAAGGTTTGGGTGTGATGTTGCGTCAAAGCTATGAGACAGGACGTGATTACAGTACGTTAATTGATCAACATTATCTTAAACATGAAGTACCCCTTCAGAATGGAAATCGTGTAGTAGTTGCTGTCAATCGCGCAGATATTGTCGCGAAATCATTTAAAACATATGCTTCAGTTATTTTGGGGAGTATTGTTTTGGATGTGCTTTTATTATGGCTTCTTTTTAGAACCTTTGGTCGATACAGTCACCAAGTTGATGATATCTTGCAGTCCATGGGACGCGTCAAAGATGGTGCCATTGACTACCGCATACCAACCGAAGATAAAGAAGATGAATTACGGGATATTTCTATTGGTATTAATGAAACGTTAGACAGCATCAGTCGGTATGTGGAGGAAATATACCAACTTGAGTTCTGTGAGAAGTATGTTTATTTGCATCAAATGCGTTATCCAAATCGCGTAGCGTATAAATTTGATATTGAACCCGGTTTGGAACAAATCATTATGCCGAAATTCACCATGCAACCCCTGATTGAAAATTATTTTGTTCATGGGATTGATTTTGGCCGGGTGGATAATGCGATCAAGGTTACAGCCTATCGTGAAGCAAGCCAAATTGTATTAGAGGTCTCTGATAAGGGTAAAGGCATGGATAACACCCGCTTAGCCCATATTCAGAAACAGATCGACGAGTCTGTCTTTAACATCAACGACCACAATTCAGTGGGGTTATTAAATGTTCATCAACGCCTCAAAACATACTTTAGTGATTCTCATTACAGTATGACAATCAGCATCAATAATCTTAAAGGTTTTACCGTCACCATGCGCTTCGATGAGGAGGGGGATAAAAATGTATAACGTATTACTGGTTGATGATGAGTATATGATCTTAAGTGGTTTACAGAAAATAATAAATTGGGATGAGTTAGGCATTCAATGTATAGGTACTGCTTCCAATGGCCAAGAGGCCTTGGAATTTGTGAGAAGTCACCCTGTGGATATTGTGGTAACGGATGTAAGCATGCCTGAACAGTCTGGGATTGAATTTGTACAAGCTGCCCAAGAAGAAGATATCAACTTCAACTTTGTGGTCTTATCAGGATATCAAGAGTTTGAGTATGTGAAAGAAGGCATACGTCTTGGGGCGGAGAACTTTTTACTTAAACCCATTAATAAAGATGAGTTAAATGAGACATTACGAAAAACAGTATCCAAGCTTGATAGTGAAAAACGACATGCGCATACGGATACACTGCTGTTTGAGAATACGCTTGAACGATGGGTGAATGATGATATTGATAATGTGGATTTGCGTCGTATTCTAAAACAGGTTGATAAACCATTACAAGCCAATGCACTGTATACGTGCATGATTATTACCCAAATTCCAGAACCGGAACAAACAACATGGATTCAACGTCTTATGGACCACAATCAATACTATGCGTTTTATGATGATCACGATCTTGTGATGATTTTAGAAGGCAATCGCATTGCGTTTGATGCAATTCGAAAAGATCTTTCAAGTCATATTGACCACCAAAAACAAATTCTTGCGGTGGGGGAACTGTTGGTGCCCCTTGAAGAAGTACCAAACAGTTATCAACAAGCGGAAACGCTGGTAAGTGTTTCGCGATTCTACGGAGACCATCCGATTACCGAACGCATGATGCTTAAAAATAAACTTGAACAGAATGAATCGATGTATGAAATTTCATTTAAAAAATTTCATCATGCCTTATCGATTGGGGATATCCATTTAATTAAATCTGAAATCGGAGCAATGTTTAAGCTGCTGTTTGAATATGAGGCAGATCCTGAATATGTTCGTTATATTGGATTTGTGATTTTCTCCGATATTTATCGCCAACATGAAAGTGTGGGTTCACAGATGTATCATGACTTGCTTCATGAGTTAAATAAATGTGATAGCATCGCGGAAATTCGTGAAGTCTTGCATCATGCTTTAGAGGCGACACGCAATGATCAGGTCTTAAAACAACATAATCCAAATATTCAAAAAGTCCTTCAAATTGTTTTGAAAGACTACGCTAAAGATATTACCATAAGTTCAATTGCGGATACATTGCATATGAACGCGATGTACCTTGGTCAACTTTTTAAGAAAGAAAGAAACAAACAAGAGTTTCTCGCAATACTTAAATCATTTTCGGATTAAGGAGGCCCAAAATCTTCTCTTAAAATCGAATCATAATATTAATGAAATTGCGGAACTTGTGGGATACACCAGTTCGGGATATTTTTATAAAAACTTTAAAAAAGAATGCGGTATTTCACCGAAAGAATATCGGGAACGTTATTTAAAACAACCGGAACGCATTCGATAAAAAAAGCACATTTATATGTGCTTTTTTGTGTTTGAATAGGGTGTTTTCTCATTAAACCATCCATCATTGGGGACAACACCGAGTGTTATCTCGAGATTGCCGCCACTCATGAGCATTTCATGAGTTAAGACACAGTCATGATAAGGGCTTCCGTTATATTGGATTTCACTTATAAAATTGCATTGCGGGTGATTGTTATGGGTGGTGATGGTGAAGGTATTCCCGTTGCTTAGGTGAATTTGTGCGCTATCCAACAGAGGGATCCCAATCACGTACTCGAGACTTCCTGGACAAACTGGATAAAATCCAAGGGCACTGAAGATGTACCAAGCACTCATACTCCCATTATCCTCGTCGCCTGGAAAAGAATTAGAGAAGCAATGGGTCATTAATTGTCGTAGAAGAACTTGACTTGAGCTTGCTTTGTTTGCGTAGGTATAAAGATAAGGAATGTGGAAGGATGGTTGATTTGAGATTGCCAGCTGTCCGAAGTCAATCTCAGCCATTTCACTCATTTCATGAATTTCAAAACCGTAACTTCCGACATCAAAAGTTGGTTTTTGATTTACGAGTGCATCTAACTTTTGTGTAAACGGGATGGCTCCACCATACAAGTTGATTAGGCCTTGAATATCGTGATAGACGCCAAAACTGTTTTGCCAAGCTGAACCTTCGGTATAGGCACCACCCCAACGATGACTGTCGAAGGGTTCTTCAAAGTTTCCATATGTATCGCGAGGTCGCATAAAACCTGTTTGAGAATCAAATAGGTTTTGGTAATTATAGGAACGTTTAAGATATGTTTCTGCTTGCTCAGGCTTTCCACAATACTTTGCAACTTGCGCAATACAGAAATCAGAATACGCATTATCAAGGGTTTGATTGACACTTTCGCCATAATGATTGGGTACATATCCATATGCGAGATAGTCATTTACGGCACGACGACCGTAGTTTGAATTGGGTGATTCTGTAGATGCTGCGTGAACCATAAGTTCAAGCAGTTGTTCGCTATCTTCAGTTCCAATCCCTTTTAAAATGGCATCACAAATCACGGCATCAATGAGTGTTCCCGGCATGAGTCCGCGCTCATCTGGGGAAAGCCACTTGGGGAGATAACCTGTATTGTTTGCGTGATTAATAAATCCCTTAAGACTCACTGCATAGTGTTCGTGGTTGATAAGACTCATCAGTGGGAAGACGGTTTTATATGTATCCCAAAAACCGTTGTTTGTAACCATATAACATGTTTCGGTTTCATGTGTCTTTGTATTGTAGTAACAAGGCTTCATGGCTTCGTCATATTCATGAAATGTCATTGGGAATAAATGAGCACGATAAAGACAATGGCGGAACATGTGACTTTGTTTGGGGTTGTGGTGATGAATCGTAATTCGATCAAGATGTTCAGACCAACACATCGCGGCATGATCACACATGGTATCAAAATCATTGCATTCGCGATTTTGATTTCGGTGCGCTTGCTTGAGTGATTGATGTGAGAAACTCGCATGGATTTGTAAGAGATTGGAATCGGTTTGGAAAACATAAAAATCATTTACCTGAACCAGCGTTCCCGGTTGATTCATTTTAAACACGAAATACATCTTGAGATTGGGGTCTTCACATCCAGAAGGATTTGAAACCCAACCCTCAAGGAGTTGCTTGTTTTGAGGTAAGTGGATTTCATGGATGGCACTTAATGCCACAGAGATGGGTTGGGTTCCTTGTAGCCGGATTGAAGCGCCATACATTGAAGCTGTGAGCTCATTTGTGAGTTGGTATCTTGAACTGTAAAGTTTAAGATAATGGGGTTCGAAAACGGCTTCGTGTTTACGATAGGTGGCTTGAATATCGTAAAGTGAACTTACACGCTGTGTTCCCGTAAACGGACTGATTAACATCGATGAAAAATCACCCATCCAAGGACTGGGTTGATGTGTTACTCGAAACCCTTGGAAGGTTTCACTTTCAGGATGAAACCACCAACTTCCTTTTGTGCCGTCCGTTTGGGGTGCGAAATAGTTCATTCCAAAAGTCACGCCTGTATAGGGGAGTGCATTTCCATTTGAAAAGGCATGGTGATTATCGGTGCCAATTCGTGTATCAATATTGAGTGATTTCATACGTTCTCCTTTAATCAGTTGATTTTCGTTTGATGAGTGTTACATCTAAAACTTGTCGGGATACTGGATGGTTTGGGTCTTGAATGCGTGAAAGCAACGCTGACATGGCGACACGTCCAATTTCCTCAAAATTCTGAGCGATGGTTGTTAAGGGGGGATCAACATAAGCACTTGCCTGTGTATTATCAAAACCAACAATTTTCACGTCTTGTGGAATCAGGGTGCCAAGGTGTTTGAGTTCATTCATAAGCGTTAAGGCTAAAATATCATTGCCACAAACAAGACCACAATGTTTTGATTGAATTCGATTGAGTAACGCGGCATCGATGCTGTGATCTGTTTGTGACCATAAAAAGGGCGCTTGATGTGTATAGTTGGATGATTCGGACAATGCTCTTAAATAACCGAAGTAACGTGTTCGTATGGAAGAGACATTTTCAATGTCTTCCGAAGTCACAAACAACACTTCATCCACACCTTGTTCCATTAAATGTTTGGTTGCCTCATAGCCACCTTGATCGTTATTTGAAACAACCGTCGTAATGGGCATCCCGGAAACTTCCTTGTCTAAAATAACGACGGGAATATTTCGTGCATAGAGGGTAAAGACCGCCTCCAATGCATCGTGATTGTCGGTGGGATAGAAAATGACTCCAGCATAATCATCGTATTGTGTTTCTAAATCGTATCGTTGAATATGCAAGCGATAAGGTGTTCCTGGAAGCGCTTGAAGCATTCCGGATGTGTAATCACCGAAATTTGAAGCATCGGGGAAGGGCATCATAAACAGTAAATCAAAGACATCATCGGATGTCTTTTTTGTATTGGTTTCGGCCACAAAACTCCCTTTTCCTTGAACACGATATATTAAACCATCTTGTTCAAGCTCGTTTAATGCACGTTTCGATGTAATCCGACTGACACCATAAGTGGTTGAAAGTTCCAGTTCAGTTGGAAGCTGACTGTGTACGGATAAGGTTCCGTTCATGATATCGCGCTGGATATTGTTTTTTATTTTTTCATACAAGGGTTTTGTCATTATTTCGTTCCTCTATCTTGTTGGTATATCATATCGAAATTATAGCATTTTTAAAGGCGAAATCAATCCAATAAAACGTACATAAAAACCTATGATTTGTTCGTTATGAAATAAATTGGTATATCATACAATGATTTTGTAAATGATAATCATAAATTGATATATCAAGTAGGAGGGTTTATGACAACGTATAATACAGTACCGCAATCAGTGGAGAACTTGATTCGCAAAATTCAGACAGAATGTGGCGAAACACATAAAGCATGGGGAAATGTTTTTGAAAATGTTTTTTCGAATACCTTGCTGACTACCGTTAAACGGATTTCAAACGATGACACCTTTGTGTTAACCGGAGATATTCCAGCAATGTGGCTTCGAGATTCGACAGCGCAAATTCGCCCATATTTAGTTCTCGCAAATGAAGATGAATCCATTCGCGACATGATATTAGGCCTTATCAATCGTCAGATTTTCTGCATCAATCATGAACCGTATGCGAATGCATTTAATGAAACAGAGAATGGAGCAGGTCATCAAACGGATAACACCTCCATGACACCTTTTATATGGGAACGAAAATATGAAATTGATTCTTTGTGCTATCCCATCCAATTATCCTATCTTTACTATCAAACGACCCAGGATACCCGTGTATTCACAGAATCGTATACGCAAGCGGTTCGTTCCATTTTATCCGTATGGGAAACGGAACAAAATCACGAAACATCACCGTATACCTTTACCCGACCAACCGACAGACCGGAAGATACCTTGGTAAACGAAGGTCGTGGAACACCTGTGGCTTATACCGGGATGACATGGTCAGGATTTAGACCCAGTGATGATGCTTGTGAGTATCACTATCTCGTGCCATCCAATATGTTTGCGGTTGTCGTTTTGGAGTACATCGAAGAAATTTATTCAACGGTTTTAAATGATGTTGAGATTGTGGAACGTGCCCACAAACTTCGCAATGACATTAAAACGGGTATTGAATCATTTGGGGTGGTGGATTCAGATTGTGGCTCAGTTTACGCCTATGAAGTAGATGGTCTTGGCAATTCAAGTTTGATTGATGATCCCAATGTTCCATCCCTTTTATCTGCCCCATACCTTGGATATTGTGCGTGGGATGACCCGTTATATCTGCGAACCCGCAATCATATCCTAAGTCCCTCCAATCGTTACTATGAGTCGGAACCTTGCTTCTGGGTGTGGAAGTTCCCATACCCGAAAGGTTACATTTGGCCAATTGCCCTTGCGATTGAGGGTCTTACAACACCTGACCAAAAAGTGAAAAAGCAAATCTTGGATACTTTGGTTCAAACAGATGGCGGCACCAAAATGATGCATGAAAGTTTCAATGTTGAAGATCCGACACAGTATACGCGCGAATGGTTCTCTTGGGCAAATATGATGTTTTGTGAACTGGTCATGGACTACTTTGGAATTCGCGTTGGAAAGGAAGGATAAACGATGAAGAAAATTGTACATATTATTTTGCACAGTCATTGGGATCGTGAATGGTATTTGCCTTACGAACAACACCATATGCGCTTGATTGAACTGATGGATGATCTTTTGGATTTATTTAAAAATGATCCAGAATTTAAAAGTTTTCATTTAGATGGGCAAACCATTCCACTGGATGATTATTTGGCGGTACGTCCTCATCGTCGTCAAGAAGTGCTTGACGCAACCCAAGCTGGAAAATTAAAAATTGGACCTTTCTATATACTACAAGATGATTTTTTAATAAGTTCTGAGGCAAATACACGAAATATGTTAGTAGGACTTGATGAAAGCAAGCAATGGGGAAAGCCAGTCATGTTGGGATATTTCCCGGATACCTTTGGGAACATGGGACAAGCGCCCCAATTAATGAAGCAAGCTGATATTCACGCAGTTGCTTATGGGCGTGGGGTTAAAACAACGGGGTTTAATAATGTTGTTGTGGATGAGACGTATGTATCAAATTATTCCGAATTGATGTGGGAAGGAGCAGACAAAACTGAAATATTCAGTATTTTGTTTGCGAATTGGTATAGCAACGGAAATGAAATTCCTGTTGAAAAAGAGGCTGCTCAGGCCTTTTGGGATCAAAAACTTGCGGATGTTGAGAAATCCGCATCTACACGTCATTTACTCATGATGAATGGGGTTGATCATCAGCCGGTTCAAAAAGATGTAACAAAAGCCATTCGTACTGCTCGTGAACTGTATCCCGACTATGAGTTTATTCATAGTAATTTCGATGATTATCTCGAAGCGGTGATGGCAGAATTGCCAGATGACTTAGGCCGGGTTAAAGGGAACTGACAAGTCAAGAAACAGATGGTTGGTATACACTTGCGAATACATCATCTGCACGTGTTTATTTAAAACAAAAAAACACCGAAGTCCAAAACCTTCTTGAACTTGTGGCAGAACCTTTAGCTACGATGGCAATGAAGGCAGATTCCCCACATGATATGCTTCGTTATGCGTGGAAAACTCTGATGCAAAATCACCCTCATGATAGCATTTGTGGTTGCTCAGTCGATGCGGTACACCGACAAATGATGACCCGTTTTGAAAATGCGGAGGAAGTGGGATTGTATGTTAGAGATCTTGCATTAGATCATTTGGAAAAACAAATGGATACGTCGATGTTTCCAAAGGCCAGTCGTCCCTTCACAATTTTCAATACACTTGGTTTCAAACGCCATGAAACTGTAACCGTCACATTGGAATGGGAACGTTTAAATTTCAACAGCGAACAACCCGACCACCTTTATAAGCAACTCGAAGCACGTATTTTACCATCTCTTTGTGTTCAAGATGAACAAGGAAATACGGTTCAAGCAGAAATTTTAGATACTTGGGTGCAGTTTGATTACGACTTACCCAAAGATGGATTCCGTGTACCTTATATGTCCAAACGCATTAAGGTGAGAATGTCGTGTGAATTGCCTGCGCTCAGTTGGAAGAGCTTCGCACTTGTTGAAGGGGAACATGAGCCTGAGCACATTGAGAAACCTGTCGAAAGCAATACGCTTGAAAATCACCATTTGAAAGTGACCATACATGAAAACGGAACGGTGGATGTTTATGGCAAAGTGAATCATAAATCCTATTTAGATGTGTTTTATTACGATGATGCGGGGGATATTGGGAATGAGTACATCTTTAAACAACCTTACGGGGACCAAACACGAACCAGTCGCCATGTTCAAGCGCACGTTGAGGTACTGGAGCGTAGTCCACTGATTCAACGTATCGCGATGACTCAAAATCTTGAGATTCCCGTAAGCGCAGATGAAACGTTATTGTATGAACAAATTTCTGTTACCGAAATGCGTCAGCGTATGGCTCAACGAAGCCTTGATACAGCACCGCTCACCCTGACAACAGAATTTACGCTCGAAGCAAACAGTCCGGTATTAAAAATCGAGACACGATTTACAAACGAAATGAAAGATCACCGTCTCCGTGCGTGTTTTGATGTTGGGTTTAAGACCAGTCATCATCAAGCT
The DNA here is from genome assembly GCF_003931795.1 of Erysipelothrix piscisicarius. Classification (NCBI taxonomy): domain Bacteria; kingdom Bacillati; phylum Bacillota; class Erysipelotrichia; order Erysipelotrichales; family Erysipelotrichaceae; genus Erysipelothrix; species Erysipelothrix piscisicarius. Next base: position 645,471 of record NZ_CP034234.1, read on the forward strand.
GAAAGTATTTATGAAGTCGTAACCCGTCCGAATGCGGTAAGTAAATCATGGGAAAACCCTTCGAATCCACAACACCAACAAGCTTTCTGCGGGCTTTACACTCAAGATCAGGGTGTGGTTGTTGGGAATATTGGCTTGAATGAATATGAAATTATCAATAATAACACGATGGCTGTAACGTTACTTCGAAGTGTCGGAGAAATGGGGGATTGGGGATATTTCCCAACACCGGAAGCACAATGTTTAGGAGACCATCAAATGACCCTCTATCTTGCATGTCATGGAAAGGGTGATCGTGTTCAAACATATCAAGCCGTTAAAGCAAAACATGTTGGCTTCCAAGTGAAGCAATGTAACCATCACAAAGGAAACCTTGCACCGACTCAGACATATCTAAACGTTACAAGCCAACATATGTGGATGACGGCTTTAAAACGTAACGAGCATGGTGAAGATCCAATCCTGCGTTTATACAATATGGAATCGGATGCCGGTGATTCTTTGGAGGTATCTTTCAATCAGCACACTGTTATCAAATCCGATGTCTTAGAACGCGATAAAGGACATTTTGATGGGATTATCAAACCAGCAGAAATTGTGACCCTTCGCTTTAAAGAGGAGGATGCTCATGAAACCGACAGATAAAATTAACTTACCGAAAGACTTTTGGTTCGGAGCTGCTGCGTCCGCGCCACAAACAGAAGGGGCTGCGCAAATCGATGGCAAAAGCCCTAGCACATGGGATATGTGGCACACATTAGAACCGGAGCGCTTTGATCAAGCGATGGGTCCAAATGTAACCAGTGATGTTTACCATCACTATCGTGATGATGTTAAACGCATGCAAGTAATGAAACTGAATTCATATCGTACTTCAATTGCATGGACTCGTCTTTTACCCGATGGAAACACCTTGAATCCAAAGGCAGTCACATTTTATCGCGACTATTTTAAGACAATGCGAGAAGGTGGGATTGAACCGGTTATCAATCTTTTCCACTTCGATATGCCTTGGTGGTTGATGGAAAAAGGGGGATGGGAGTATGAAGGAGTAAGTGATGCATTTGCTTATTATGCACAGGTTTGTGTTGAAACATTTGGGGATTTGGTGACCTATTGGACAACATTTAACGAACCGATTGTTCATGTGGAGTGCAGTTACCTCTATGGATATCACTATCCTGCAATTCATGATTTTAAAAAAGCGATTCATGCAGGATATCAAACTATCTTAGCTCACGCCAAAGCCATTCAGGCAATGCGGATGGTTAATCCAAATTTAAAACTTGGCACCATCCTCAACCTAACGCCGGTCTATGGTAAAAGTGATCACATTGCCGATCGGAAAGCACAAGAAGCGGCGGATTTACTGAATACGAAAAGTTTTCTTGATGGCATGGTACTTGGAAGGTTTTCTGAACCATTGCTCGATTTACTGCGTGAACACGATCTAATCCCGGATACAAACGATGATGATCTTGAAATTATTTCAAAGGTGAAGCTTGATTTTATCGGTGTGAACTATTATCAACCACGTCGTGTTCAAGCACCTGTAAAAGCAACATATCCAGCGCAAGATCCAAAAGATCTCTACATTCCTTATACTTGGCCAAAACGGAGAATGAATCCTTATCGTGGTTGGGAAATCTATCCAGAAGCGCTCACGGATATCGCAACACTTATTAAAGAAGATTACCACAATATCCCTTGGTATTTATCTGAAAATGGCATGGGAGTTGCGGATGAGATGCGGTTTGTCGATGAAAACGGAACGATTCAAGATGATTATCGCATTGAGTTTATCTACGATCACCTAAGTGTTTTGGAACAGGCGATTGCGGATGGTGCTCATTGTTTTGGATACCATTTGTGGACTGTTGGTCTTGGCTTAATGGATATCGAAATCGCTATGGATTCTATCGTGTTGATTTAAAAACACAAAAACGCTATCCAAAACAAAGCAGTTTTTGGATGCGCGATGTTATTGAACACCATCAAAAGGGGGGCGAATGAATGAAATACTTTGTCTTTGATTGGGGCGGAACGTCTGTAAAATATGCGCTTTGGGATGGAGAAGCCTTAAGGGAACACGGCGCATTTAAAACCCCAACAACGTGGGAACATCTGAAAATTGAGATGTTAGAGCGGTTTAAACCTTACCAACATAAAGTGGCAGGGATAGCGATCTCTACACCGGGTAGTGTTGATATCGAAAAAGGCGTTATCGGTGGTTTAAGTGCGATTGACTACATTCATAACTTTGAGATTGTAACGGAGATGGAATCGCTATTTGGTCTTCCGGTAAGCATTGAAAATGATGCGAATTGCGCGGCGCTGGCGGAAAGTTGGCGTGGTGTTGCGAAAGATCTAAACAATATCCTCTTTGTCGTGATTGGTACGGGTATTGGGGGTGCGGTTATTGTTGATGGAGTGCTGCAACGCGGAACACAGCGCTTTGCAGGTGAATTTGGCTGCATGATTTTTGATGGGGAAACGACATGGAGTATGGCCGGTACTGCCGTTCATATGGCAGAACGCTATTGCCTTCGCAGTGGTCTGGCACTCGATTCGGTATCGGGAGCGGAAGTGTTTCAACGAGCGGAACGTGATCCAATTGCTCTAGAGGAAGTGCATAAATTTTATGACGCTCTTGCCTTAGGGCTTTATAATCTTCAATTCACGCTCGATCCCGAATGCATTGTTTTAGGAGGTGGCGTTTCGAAACATCCAGAATTAATTTCTGAACTCAATCATCGCATTACAAGTCTTTTAAAACAAGCGCAACTTGAAGACGTAAACATTAACCTAAAGGCTTGTGCATATCATAATGATGCGAATCTGATTGGCGCGGTTGCATCACATTTAAGTCAATGTGGAGGGGGAAAATCATGAAGTATGCCGTAAGTGTAGATATAGGGGGCACCAATACACGCGTAGCCCTAATCGATGAGATGGGAACCATCATTACGCGCACAATGTTTCCAACGGACACTCAAGATCCTAAGGCGAATCTCGAAAAAATTTATGAAGTTGTAGTGGCATTCGATACACCCATCCTGGGTGTAGGCATGTCATGTCCGGGTCCACTTGATCTCAAAAAAGGGATTGTATTGACCCCACCCAATCTTACAGGATGGCATGGTTTTCCATTAAAACAAAATGCGGAGTCCATTTTTAAATGTCCTGTCTATGTTGAAAATGATGCAAACCTTGCTGGGCTTGCGGAAGTGTGTCAAGGCGCGGGACAAGGCTTTGAAATCGTTCAGTTTTTGACGATTAGTACCGGTGTGGGGGGCGGTTTGGTAATCAACCAAAAAATATTTCAAGGTGCCCATGGATTTGCGCAAGAAATTGCGAACATGATTCTTGTTCCTGGGGGACATCAATTAAAACCATTGATGCCTGGAAGTTTAGAATCAATGTGCAGTGGAACTGCACTGGTTGCACGTGCCAAGGCTTTAGGCCTTGAGGTAGAACATGCAGGTGATGTGGTGGCTTATGCGACAAAAGGAAATCTTGATGCTCAACGGATTCTTGATGAAAGTAAAGAATACCTGGCGAATGCCCTTGCCGGCATGGTTGGGATGATTGATCCGGATCTTATTGTATTAGGCGGCGGTGTGGCATTAAACATCGATGGGTATGTTGAGGATGTGACGCACCGTGTGAAAGAAAAAGTATACGATGTTCAAAAAGAAAACATTCGAATTGAGAAAGCAAAACTGGGGGATGACAATGGTCTTCTTGGTGGGGCTTTACTCGTGTTTAATTCACTTTCATAAGTGTTGTGGTTGGCCACAACACGTGACCAACCTTAAGGGAGGTTAATATGGCTGTAATTAAACTAAGTCCTGCATTTAAAGATTATCTTTGGGGTGGGACACGCTTAAAAAAAATGTATCAAAAACAAACAGATTTAGATATTGTGGTAGAAAGTTGGGAAGTATCGACCCATCCAGATGGTCCGAGCTATGTAGTAAGTGGTGTAGACTCAGGAAAAACACTTGCGGAATACATCAAATATTATGGAACCCAAATCTTGGGTACACATGCACAGGATTTTAATTTTTTTCCTATCTTGGTTAAGTTTATCGATGCGAAAGAGGACCTATCCATTCAAGTGCATCCTAATGATGAATACGGACTCAAACATGAAGGGGAATATGGTAAAACAGAAATGTGGTATATTGTTGAAGCAGATCCTGATTCCGCAATCTATTATGGTACCAAACATTTAATGAGTCGCGATCATTTTGCCCAAGCAATTGAAGCGAATACGGTACTTGATGTTTTAAACCGTGTAACTGTTAAAAAGGGTGATGTAATCTTTGTGGAAGCAGGAACCATTCATGCCATTGGCGCAGGAATTGTTATCTGTGAAATCCAACAGAATCCCAATACAACCTACCGTGTTTATGATTATAACCGAAAGGATGTCTACGGTAATCTTCGTCCACTACATCTAAAACAAGCTTTAGATGTTTCAAACTTAAAACCACTGGATACCGACTTCAAACCCCAAGGCGACCTTGAAGTCCATAATAATTATCAAAAACAATGCCTTGTATCATGTCCCTACTTTCAAACTTCAAAAATGAATCTATCGGGTGCTTTCGAGTATGTCGTAGGTCCGGAGAGTTTTGAAGCGTGGGTCGTATTAGAGGGTGCGATGGATGTGATTCATCAAGAACAGAAACTATCTCTTCTACCAGGAGAAACACTCTTCCTTGAGGCCAATACAAAGGATATCCACATTTCTGGAACAGCAACATGCTTATCAATATCTGTTTAAAGTGCCGTGTGCACTTTTTTTATTGGGGTATCTCAAAGCAGGAATGTTTAGAAACTGCTCTACTATGAAAGTATGGTTGTTGGAGGTAAATATGAGTAAACCAATTAATGTATATGTTATTAGACATGGAAAAACGATTTTTAATAATTATGATCGCATGCAAGGGTGGAGTGATACCCCTTTACTTGAAGAAAGTGAAGTGCTTGCACGTCAATTAGGAAAAAACTTAAAAACAATTAATTTTGATGCAATTTATTCAAGTGACAGCGGTCGTGTATACCAAACGCGTGATTGTATTGCGGAAGGTTACGGCCATGCTTTACCAATGCAAGCCGACCGTCGATTCCGTGAATTCTTTTTTGGTCATTTTGAAGGGGTTCCGGTTGTGGAATTGTGGAATAAAATCGCAAAGGATCGCGGGTATGATAACTTTGAACACTTACAAAAAGAAGTGAATATGATTGATCGTCTCGACTGGATTCATCAATTTGAAGATTGTGGTGCGGAATCTGCCGCTGATTTTGAAAAACGCATTGTAGCGGGTCTTGATGATGCATTGGAAGATGCACGAAAACAAGGCTATGAAAACGTGATGCTTGTTTGTCACGGGGCGGTTTGTGCACAACTGTTTAAGCTGTATACAGAGGGTGTCTGGCTCAATCGAAGTCCAGAAAATCTAAGTGTCTCAAAACTTGTGTGTGACGAGGACTCGCGTATTTTTGAGTTTGTAAACAATACTCAAATTTTGAACCAATTGTAATGTAACTTATTTTGAATTATAATAAAAACAAAGAGGTGAAAGAATGAGTAAGCATTCTATGCACAGAAAACTAAAACTCAAACCCGTAACCATTGATGATATCGATCAGTTTAATGAATTGTTGCGGTATGTATTTCAAGTTACCGGGGAAGAAATAATCAGTTCGGGATATGAAGACGAAGATGAAATTGTACGTGCGAAACGTCCAATCTTGAGTCAAGCTGATGTTTTTGGTTGGTACAACCAAGATGAACTCGTATCGCAAATCGCAATCTATCCCTGTGAAGTGAATGTCCATGGGACCTTGTATCAAATGGGTGGTATTACAGGTGTTGGAACGTATCCTGAGTATGCCAATATGGGTCTTGTTCGAGAATTAATTCAAAAAGCGTTGGAATCCATGCGTGAAAATAAGCAATACATTTCGTATTTGTATCCTTATAGTATTCCATTTTACCGACATAAAGGTTGGGAGATTATTTCCGACCAAATGTCCTTTACCCTTAAAGACACTCAACTTCCAAAAACCGTTCCTGTCAAAGGACATGTTGAACGATTAGAAATTGATGACGATGATGTTTATCGTGTCTATGATCAGTTTGCACGAAATAACCATGGGGCCATGATTCGTGACCGTTTAGCGTGGGAGGAATACTGGCGCTGGGAAAATGAAGAAGATCGTTTTGCTGCGGTTTATTATAATGCGGATGAAGACCCCACCGGATTATGTTTTTATTGGATCTCGGATGAGATTTTCAATATTAAAGAGATGATTTTTATTAACCAAGATGCGCGTAAAGGTATTTGGAATTTTATTGCAGCTCATTTTTCGATGATTGAATCTGTGAGTGGTAAAAATTATTCGGGAGAACCGATTGCATTTTACTTAGAGGACAGCGATATTGTGGAAACAATTCAACCGTACTATATGGCTCGGATTGTGGATGTACAAGGATTTCTTCGTAATTATCCTTTCGCGGATGTTTGTGAACCCTTTCATTTTGTAGTGGAAGATCAAGCAGCACCGTGGAATCATCGTATTTTCGGAATTAATTGGGATGATGAGGAGCACATTGTCATTACGTCTGAACCGATTGGGCCTGAAATTCAATTGGATATTGGGGCTTTGACGACCTTATTAATGGGATATAAATCCGTATCCTATCTGTCACGACTGGGACGTATTGTGGGCTCACAACGAGCGCTGAGAAATTTAAAACGCATTGTTGTATCCGACCGTGTATATTTTTCGGATTACTTTTAAACAAATAGAAAATAAAGAGGCAAATTATGAATTGTGTTTTTGATATTGATGGAACCATATGCTTTGACTATATGAATGTAAGTGAGGAAGGGACACAGCTCTTGGAGAAGCTTGAGGAAGCAGGCCATCACGTAATGTTTGCATCCGCAAGACCGATCCGTGATATGTTGCCCGTTCTTAAAGAACGTTATCGAAACTATACGTTAATTGGCGGTAATGGGTCAATTATTTCTCAAAATAATCAGATTGTGGATGTGTGTTTATTTGAACCCACTTTATTAAAGTCAATTATGGAAGTTTTGGAAGATGAATCGGTAGTCTACTTGGCGGATGGGAAATGGGACTTTAGTTATAATGGGGATGGAGTCATGAAATTGATTGTTTTAGAAGCGGAAGATATGAATCGTGTTCATGATCGTCTCAGTGATTTGCCGGTTTCTTTTTATCGTCATGAATCCACCGATACTTTAGATATTCTCGCGTTTAAAACGTCCAAATATGATGTGCTAAAACGCTTGGGAATTGATGATTATATTGCAATGGGAAATGATGTTAATGACATCGAGATGCTCGATCATGCCAATCCCGGAATTATGATCAACTTTAATGAACGCCTTGCACCTTATGCAGATTATCAAGTAGATTATGATGAACATTATCTTAATACCATTTTAGAAATTATTGAAAATCATAAAAAGACAGTATAAACTGTCTTTTTTTTTGACGTTTAGAACATAATACCAATGTTTTATAACATTGCACCATGAAATTCGTTGAGAACTCCTAAAATTAAGATAAAAAAGGGGTGGATGCATTGAATTGTAAACAATTAAAAAAACGGATTAAAGATTATAAGGTGCTGGCTCTGCTCATTCTGGTGGGATTGATGACGGTAACATGGTTGGGATGGGAAAATCGCCCAGCGCAAATGCGTTCAGCCCGTTATACCAATGTGCAAAACTATGAAACCATCACGGGATCCTATGACTTTACCGATACATATACTTATTTTGAGTCATTGGGTGCTCCAGTCTCGCAATCACTTTTCAAACTGGAAAAACCCTACACCTATAATGCCAATAAAGTTGATGTTGTTTTTCAAGGATATGAACTTGTTGAACTTGAACAAGCAATTCAGATTGGAACTGCATCACGAACGCCAAAAACAAAACGGTATTTGATTATCCATGTAGTTATGGAAAATCACCAACAAGAACCAATTGTGGTGAAGAATTTTCAAAATTTCAATTTTGAACGGGATTATCTTACCGCGATTAAAACCGATGCCAGTTACCCAAATTTAAATTGGACCAGTGCATCTGCAACGGGTGGGCAAATTACGATACAACCCGAATCGTCCCAAGCAGGAGATCTCTTGGTTGCGTTGAGTCCGACTCATTATGCCAATCTCTTTATGGATGGCGGCATTAAAGTGGAGTCGCCTGAAATCGATTTTGAAGATGACTTATCGGATGATCGCTTGTTTGAAAGTTATCGTCAATTGGATCTTCCGATTGCTGAAACCGCAGTTGCGAAAATCTATGATACATCAGCTGCATTACCGACAAATATGCTGCGTTCAGCGAATGGTCATGGTGTGGTAACTGAGCAATATTTACCCGATGTTACGTTTAAATCTGAGGACGGACTTTTATCCGCAACGTTGGAACGTATCGATTTTATTAATGCTGAATACAAACCATCCTACCGTGAAGGAAGACGCTACGCGGAAAAAGGGGTGCAACGGTCTATGGTGTATCGGGTCCGATTTGAAAATCACGGTACCCGACCAATCCAGGTGACTGATTTACAAACAGCACTTGAATCGGTCAATACAGGGCGTAAACGTTCGAATTATCCAGCATCAAGTCGAAGCTTCATTAATCCAAATGAACCGAAAGAAGTTTTGTATGAATTGGAAGAACACAGCAATTCTGTCATGAAAATCAATAGCGGGGATCAACTCGAATTCACCGTTGTATCAGAGAGTAATCGCACCTTATTAACGGGAACCTTTATATTAGAAAAATAGGAGGCTTATTATGGCATTAATTGATATCGTTAAATATGAAGGAAATCAAGATATCTTCGCTTGGAAATATCCAGGCGATGAACTCACAACATTTACACAACTTATTGTGAATGAATCACAGGCGGCAGTTTTATATAGAGAGGGCGTTGCCTATGATGTTTTTGAAGCAGGAAGACATACCTTAGATACCGCAAACATTCCGCTTTTAAATAAAATCGTCAACCTTCCTTTTGGTAAGAAATCGCCATTCAAGGCTGAAGTATGGTTTGTTAATAAAGCACATACACTTGATATTAAGTGGGGAACAACATCACCCATTCAAATTCAAGATCCTAAGTATGGGATCTACTTACCTTTAAGCGCATACGGTCAATTTGGAATTACGGTCAACGATCCAAAGGCATTTCTCATAAAACTTGTTGGAACGTTAAAAAGTTTTGGTCGTGATGAAATTATTAACTATTTTAGAGGATTTTATAACACGCATGTGAAAGATGCAATTTCTACCTACCTTGTGGAAAAACGTGTTACCGTGCTGGAGTTGAATGCATATCTTAAAGAACTTTCAGAATACGTTAAAGAACAAATGCAGCCAACATTTTCTGAATATGGAATTGAACTCATAAATTTCTATATTGCGGATATCAGTGTTCCAGATACTGATGCTGCGGTTATGCGTCTTAAAGAAGCACTTTCAAAACGTGCTGAGATGGATATTGTTGGATACGACTACAAACAGGAGCGTTCTTTCGATACATTGGTAGGTGCTGCGCAAAATGAAGGAAGTTTGGGCAGTGTTATGGGTGCTGGAATGGGATTAGGTCTTGGCGCAGGTCTTGGTAAAACGATGAGTGAAACCATGGGCACGCTAAGTCTTGATAAGGATACGTCGTGTCCTCATTGTGGTGCGAAAGTCATGGACTCGGATAAGTTTTGTGGGACATGTTCCGAAATGCTTAATCATGAAGAAAAACAATGTCCTGGATGTCATGCAGGCCTCAAGGATGCTTCGCAAAAATTTTGCCATGAGTGCGGAATCCAACTGCAAAAACAATGTCCATCATGTGACGCACTGTTAACAAATAATGCGAAATTCTGTGGATCATGTGGAAAGAAGGTTGATGACCATGAATAAAAACTATAATATCATCGGGTTAATTACCGTGCTTGCGACGATCTTGATTGGATATCTCAGTGGGATGATTACCGAGATATCGTTTATCTGGATTTTAACTACTGAGGTTGTTTTCTTTTTAATCACCGGGTTTGTGGGTACGATGAAGTCAACATTCTTAAAAAGCAGTGTCACGACCATCACAGCACTCTATGCGCTCTTATCAATCAGTTATACACTTATCGTAGCATTTCCTATTCATCAAGCAGACCAAACCCTTTTAATTGGTCAAATTGTGATTCATGCACTTCTTATCATCTTACTTTTAATTGTTAAGCATAAAGCTGATCGCTTGGAAATGAAATAGACTATGCAATTTAAAAAAATAACTATTAACCCCAAAACAAGACTTTATCAACGCAAAACAGGACGTTTAGTGTGGGGTGTTGTGCTGTTTTTCTTTGGACTTTTCGGATTGGTCACGGAAGTGCAAGATGCATACCGATATGATTACAGTGGAATGATTCTTGGTGTTGCATTTATGTTTGGTGGCTTGGCGATGGTTTATTCCGCAACCAAATCAAACTTAAACTTAGAACGATATCTCGCATACAATCAACTTATCTTTAAAAAAGGAATTTTTTCGATTGATACCCTTGCGCGATCAATGGATCAAACATATCAAGAGACTTTACAAGATTTAGATCAACTTGTACGAAAAGGTTATCTTCAAGATATGAGTGTTAATCGTGATTCAAAAATGATTGAAGGTTTATTTGTCTCAAATTATAAAGCGCGCGTCCAGTCGAAGATGATTCGCTGTCCTGGGTGTGGTGCTTCAAATGAAGTAATCCAACATGAAACCATTCCTTGTGAATATTGTGGACGTAAATTAAAATACACGGATGCATAAAAAAAACGTTCGGGCTGATGCCGGAACGTTTTATTTTTGTTTGGTTGTAATGAAGGGACCATCTTTCGTAATGGCGAAAGTATGTTCATATTGACAGCTAAGACATCCGTTATTGGTACGGGCAGTCCAGCCGTTATCGTCTAATTTCGCATAAGGTGTGCTCTCATTAACAATCGGTTCTACCGTAATCACCATGCCTTCTTTGAGCTTAGCACCTGTTCCGTAAACACCGACAAAAGGAACCATGGGCTCTTCGTGAATGGTAGGACCCAGCCCGTGTCCTGAAAAATCCAATGACATCTTATAACCGAATTGTGTGATGTATTCATCCATGGCTGCACCGATATCACCAACACGATTGCCAACTTGTGCTTGTTCGATGCCGATGTAAAGCGCTTTTTCAGTAACTTCCATTAATTGTTTTACTTCTGGACTTGGATTATTTCCAACACAGTATGCCCAACATGAATCGGAAAGAAATCCATTAAGATCAACACAAAAGTCTACCTTAACGAGATCGCCATCTTTCAATTTTTTATGGGTAGGAAAGCCGTGACACATTTCGTCATTTACACTACAACATGTTGCGTATTTATAACCTTCATAACCGATTTGGGCAGCAACGCCACCGTTGTCCTCAATCATTTTTTGTACAAATTGGTCGATATCATGTGTTGATATTCCTGCTTTAATAAAGTCTCGTAAAGCCTCATGAATGGATGCGAGTAATTGACCGGATTGATACATACCGTCAATTTCGCGTTTTGATTTAATCGTAATCATAGATACTCCTTTTACTTATATTTCTATTATACGCTTAATTTGAAATAATTAAACCGCGTGGCAAAACGGCGCGTTGTGATATCTTGGTGATAAATTTGATAAAAAATGATAATTAATTTAATATATGTATAGAAATGGAAGATATTCCGGTAATGATTTTCAACAATGTGAAATTTTAAATATATTTTACAAACTCGTTGATTTTGTAAGGGATTTCGGCTATAATCCATATGCGTGCAACTATATTTCGCATATAGGCATTAGCGACTCGAAATTATTTTCGTGAGCTCTTGTTTTCAGCGAGGATAGTTGTTTTTTTTGTTGCAGGAGCTCTAGTGTAATCCAGGAAGAAGGAGATGAACGTATGAAGAATCAGTTCAAAGTAGTTCGAGCATTCACCCATAATATTGTCTTTGCCCAACTTGATAAGTATGACTATATCTTGATTGGCAAGGGCATCGGCTTTGACGCTAAGAGCAAAGCGGTCATCGATGAGGAATCTGTCACAAGTTTTTACCGTATTCAAGATTTAGATAAAATGAGTCAGTATGAAAAGATCGTTATGAACACGGATGATCACGTATTGCTCGTTACGGAAGCGGCAATTGCTTATGCGGAAAAAAACCTTAATTATAAATTTGATGAATCGATTCATATCTCATTACTCGATCATATTAATTTTGCGATTTATCGTTATCATAATCGCGTTAAGATGAGCAACTTCTTCACCGAGGAATACTATCTTATGTATTCTGAGTTTTATGATATTTCAAAACATATGGTTGAAATGATCAATGCCGAATTGGATGTAGAACTCCCTCATTCTGAGGTTGGCTCGGTAATTCTCCATTTACATGCTGCCATGCATCAAGGTAAGGTTTCAAACAGCGCCTTTTATGCTCAGGTGATTACTGCATCCGTCGACTTTATCAACAATCGTATTCCAGAAGAATTCACTCAAAATAGTGTGGGAAAAGCACGTTTAATTACACACCTCAAATTTGCATTTAAACGTTCAGAAGATAATGTAACCCTTACGAATCCATTGATTGATATTCTACGTGAACGGTATTGTGAAGCCTAGGAAATCTCTGAAGATCTTGCATTAATGCTTGATCAATAGTTTAATATTCAACTTCCTGAATCAGAAATTGGTTATATTGCACTACACATTTACAATTTACAACACTCTTAGTGTTGAGGAGGTTAGATTATGTTAGAAGCTGTGAAAGGCGGACTTATTGTTTCTTGTCAAGCACTTGATGGGGAACCGTTACAAAGCTCGATGATTATGGGTCGTATGGCGATTGCTGCAAAGGCAGCAGGTGCTGTAGGAATTCGAGCTCAAGGGGTTAATGATATCAATGAAATTAAAAAGATGGTAGATTTACCGGTCATTGGTATTATTAAGAAAAACTATGAAGGCAGTGAAGTGTTCATCACTGCAACACATCAAGAGGTTGAAGCACTTCTTGAAACGGAATGTGAAATGATTGCACTTGATGCAACAAACCGTGTTCGTCCCATGGGCGTGAAAACGGAAGACCTCGTCAAACAAATTCATGATGGTGGACGTCTAGCAATGGCAGACTGCTCAACTCTTGAAGAAGTCATCGAGGCAGAACGTATTGGTTTCGATTGTGTTTCATGTACACTTGAAGGCTACACATCGTATTCTAAAAATGTTGATGGACCGGATTTTGAACTGGTAGAGAAGATGGTTCAATCGGTAAAGGTTCCCGTAATTGCGGAAGGGAAAATACATTATCCCGAGCAATTAAAACGTATTATGGATTTAAAGGTTCATAGTGCTGTTGTAGGGGGTGCCATTACCCGTCCTCAAGAAATTGCGACACGCTTTATAGAAGCGATTAAGGAGAAATAATGTTTAAACAACTACAAAAAATTGGTAAATCATTTATGTTGCCAATTGCAATCCTTCCAGCTGCTGGATTGCTCTTAGGGATTGGGGGAGCACTATCAAACCCAAATACTGTAGCAGCTTATCCATTTTTAAATCAACCAATCTTACAGGCTGTATTCCAAGTTATGTCTGCAGCCGGAAGTACTGTATTTGGAAATCTTGCATTACTCTTAACAATTGGTCTTTGTGCAGGTCTTGCGAAAAAAGATAAAGCAACAGCGGTTTTAGCGGGTGTTGTTGGTTATCTTGTCATGAATGGAACCATGACGGCGCTTCTTGGGATTTTTAGTCCTGAAGGGGCAGCGATTGATACTGGTGTTATTGGTGGTATTGTAATCGGTAGTGTTGCGGTATATTTCCATAACCGATACCACAATATTCAATTGCCACAAGTTCTTGGATTCTTTGGAGGATCCCGTTTTGTGCCAATTATTACTTCGTTTGCAGCAATTTTTGTAGGAGCCGCATTCTATCTTGTTTGGCCTCCCTTCCAACAACTTCTTGTAAGTTGCGGTGACTTTATTGCTACTTTAGGTCCTATCGGAACATTCCTTTACGGATTCTTAATGCGTTTATGTGGTGCTGCAGGGCTTCACCACATGATCTATCCAATGTTCTGGTTTACAGAGCTTGGTGGTGTTGAAGTTGTAAATGGTGTTTCTGTAGCGGGTGCTCAAAAAATATTCTTTGCGCAACTTGCAGATCCAAACCATGTCGGTCTTTATACACAAGGAACGCGATTCTTTGCAGGTCGTTTCGCAACGATGATGTTTGGTTTACCTGGAGCATGTCTTGCAATGTATCACTGTGTACCGAAAGATAAAGCCAAACAATATGGTGGTTTATTCTTAGGTGTTGCACTTACATCATTTATTACAGGGATTACAGAACCGATTGAATTTATGTTCTTATTTGTATCTCCAGTCCTTTATGTAATTCACGTGTTCTTAGACGGTGTATCCTTCTTAATTGCGGATGTTCTTCGTATTTCAATTGGGAACACATTCTCAGGTGGATTTATTGATTTCTTACTCTTTGGAATCTTACAAGGGCAAGCTAAAACACACTGTCTCTATGTCTTACCAGTAGGGGCACTTTGGTTTGTAATTTATTACTTTGTATTCAAGACATATATCTTGAAATTCAATGTACCAACACCAGGTCGTGGTGAAGATGAGGCAGCTCCAGAAGCAGCGGTTACAACGAAAGATTCATTAAAAGATGACTCCATTAAGATTATTGAATATCTTGGTGGTCAAGAAAATATTGAAGATGTTGACGCATGTATTACACGTTTGCGTGTAGCGGTAAAATCTCAAGATGGCGTAAACAAGGAGGTTTAAAAGCACTTGGTGCTACGGATGTACTTGTGGTTGGAGATGGCATTCAAGCGATTTATGGCGCGAAAGCAATTCTCTATAAAAATAATATTGTTGATATCTTAGGTATTGACGAGTAGGTTTCGTTACTAACATAAGTACGAGTTTGAACAGAATTTTTAAAATATAAATGGAGGTTCACCATGTTTGAACGATTTAAGAAAAAAGAAGAAACAATGAAAGCATTTGGAACTGGAATTGCACGTTCATTAACGTCGGTTCCAGATCAAGTCTTTTCTCAAAAAATGATGGGTGATGGTTACGCAATCGAACTTACAGATGGTGAAATTGTTGCGCCAATGAGTGGAGAGGTTACGATGATTTTTCCTACAGGTCATGCATTCGGTATTCTAACGGATTCAGGGATTGAGGTTCTCATACACATTGGTATTGATACGGTAGAATTAAAAGGTGAAGGATTTCATGCTGTAGTACAACAAGGTGATAAGGTGAAACAAGGCGATGTCTTAACGCATGTTGATATCGACTTTGTGAAAGCACAAGGCAAATCCTTAGTAAGTCCTTTTATCTTTACATCAGGACAAACCATTACACTTCATAAAGAAGATGAAGCTGTTGATCCCTCAACAGCAGACCTTCTCACAATTCAATAGATAATATACAAAACACGTTTCATCGACAATCGTTGAAACGTGTTTTTTTGTATAAAAATATCACACGTTCTTAACTAAAATTTCGTGTTAACTTTGTATAATCTTACAAAAAGGAGGGTCATGATGAGAACGTTTAAACGACCTCTGACACGTGTTTTAAACAGGTATCTTCTAAGTGCTCTAATAATCTTTGTTTTTTTAAGCGTGCTTACATTGATCCTTCAAAACCAAACACGCCTTGATTGGGCCAATGTTTTAGGCATCTATGTATCTCTTGGTGGAGTTGTCTCTATTTTGTGTATTTATTTTATTATTCTTAAGGATGCCATTCGATTTGAACTGGATGATACCCGTATTATTTCGTACCAACTCTTTCGTGTCAAAAAACGTTATGATTTTAATGACTATCACATTACTGTACAGGATTCAGAAATGACGCTCCGCTTTGAAAATATGCATACCTTTAAAAGTGACGTGATTCATTGCCAACCGTTAGGTCATGCTGTATTTAAGAAATTAGTCGATCATTTACCCCATGATTAAAGATAAGACAATTGGATGCAATCATATGCTTGATCCAAACGTTGGTCCTAGTAAAAAACGTAACCGTATGGCTACTTTTTTTATTTTAACTTAAAGGTCATGGATACCGGGTTGTGATCGGAATGTTCAAAGTTAAGTGTTCCATGTCCAATTGTTTGCTTGATTTCAATATTATCCGATACAAGGAAACCATCAATGACTGCGGTAAAGGTCTCTTGAGGACGGTAAGCCTTATCGACGGCCCGTACCGAAGGATTTGTAGGATCTACACCCCAATGATACCCTTTGGGTGCAAAGTCGTCAGGAAGCTTCATAATCCAATCTGGATAAGCATCCGTCCAACGAAATTGTTGCGCATCCGTTGTCGGTAACTCATGATTAAAGTCACCACCTAAAATAACGTAATTTCCCTGAGCATACTCGGTTTCAAACACATGACGCATTTGGGCAAGTTGTTGAACACGGACTTTACCGCCTTCATCAAAAGCAGAGAAGTGAGCGTTAATAAGAACGAGTTCTTTACCGTTATCCGTTGGATAGCGCGTAATACTAAATGCTCGTTTTAGATCAAATAATTGTTTAATCATTGGTTCTTCTCCATCAAAACGATAACGTTCAGAAAGCGTTGGAACGGATTTTGAAAGGGTTACAATACCACTTTCTGCTCCACCCATTGGATGTGTAAAAGGAACCGGTACGTATTTCACTTTGTAATTGGGAGCATAAATACCGTTGTATTCGGTTTTACGCAACAATTCATACTGATTAATGTCATAACTGCGATTACCGGATAAATCAACTTCTTGAAAGAACGCAAAATCAGGATCTTGCTTGATGAAGAATTGATTGATCGCATCCATATTTGTCATCACTTCATCGTAGGAATCAGCCCCAGCTTTACTTCCGCCATCCATAAAGAAGTCTTGATCTTTTCCTAAAGCACTATAGCCAATATTATACGTTAAAATTGAATAGAGTTTATCCGTTGTAATCGTGGACTGGTGGGTTCCCTGATCAATCTCGAGTTGAATGCGCGGCTCAGGCTTATAATCGGTAACAAAAGCATAGGTTATAAATCCACCCAGCACAATTAGAACAATCAGTAAAAAAGCTAAGACCACTTTGATTATTAATTTAAATAGATTCTTCATAGGCATCCTCATTTCTATAGATTAATTTTACGTTAGATTGTTGGAAGCAACAAGATAAATGGATGAAACTTTTAAATATGGGATTTTGGTGAGAAATGAATAAGTTTAAATGTTTAGTAGTAATTGGGAAGATGTTGTGATATACTTTAGAAGTTATAAGATACTCATTGCAATTGTGTGAACAAGGTAAGCATGACCTTCTTAATTAACTAGAACTGGAGGCATACTTATGGAATCAGGAAAAGTAAAATTCTTTAATGCAGATAAAGGTTTTGGATTCATCATTACTGACAGTGGAAAAGAAATTTTCGTACACTACTCAGGAATTATCAGTGATGGTTTTAAAACTTTAAATGACGGTGATGTTGTTACTTTCGATATTGAAAGTGATACACGTGGTGATAAAGCTATCAACGTTAAAGTTGCTTAATTAAAACATTATCATTTAACTCTCGGAAACGAGAGTTTTTTTGTGTCTTTAAAGAGACATTTTTTGTTTTATATGGGCAATGTTGTACTTAAATTTCTCTGAATTTGATATAAAATCACGCGATTTTTGATGATTTTGGAAACTTTCTTAAATCTTAACCTATCAAAAAATAATTCATGTATTATAAAAAAAAGAAAATAATAAATACTATATATAAGGATAGCGGTGATTTTATGAAGAAACGATTTAAAGCGATGATGCCCATAGTTCTTTCACTTCTTTTAGTGATTACAACCGGCACAAATATCCGTGCAAATGACGAAGGAATTGGTGCAGAACTCACACCAGTGGATGATATATCGATCGTTCAAGCGATTCTGGATGAAGAAGCGACGGATGTTGAAGAGGAAGCATCTGAGGTTTCAGTTGATCCCAGTGACCCAGTCGATATTATCGTAGAACTGGAAGCACGACCAATTTTAGATTACGAAAATGAGATCCATAGGGTTGGTAGTTTAGGGGCGTTTTCAGAAACCAAACAAGCTCAAGACCTCGAAGAAAACTTAATCAAATCTCATGACGTTGTAGTTGATAAGATTTCTGAAGTGATTCAAAAGGATGTGGAAGTAGAGCGTAATTTTACACGGGTTATGAATGGTTTTTCTCTGAAAGCATCCTTGGATGATCTTAATTTAATAAAAGATATCGAGGGCGTTAAGAGTGCTTTTGTCAGTCAAACCTATGACATTCCCGAACCAATGGTTGATAGTAATCGTACCATTGGTTCGGATACCGTTTGGACGCAATCACACTACAAAGGAGAGAATACTGTGGTAGCGGTTTTGGATACGGGTCTTGATACAGGACATCCTGCCTTTGCGGTAGCACCAACACAATTTAGAATTAATAAACAAAAGATCCAAACGGTTTTAAATAATAAAAAACTCAAGGCGACAGCCAATACACCTGGACTTACTGTAGATCATGTTTATATCAATGATAAAGTTCCATTTGTTTATGACTATGCCGATAACGATCCGATTGTTGATCCGAGTGCGCATAATTATGGACGTTTAGCCCATGGAACTCACGTTGCAGGAACTGTAGCGGGAAAAGATCAAGCAGATTTTAGAGGAGTTGCACCGGAGGCGCAACTCATGATTTTTAAAGTGTTTAGCGATAAAGGCGGTGGGGCCAGTGATATTAGCTTGGTATCGGCATTGGAAGATTGTGTTTATTTAGGCGTTGATGTCATTAATATGAGTTTGGGTAGTGATGCGGGGTTTATGCATGATGCCTACAAGCCTACAAACCATATGTATAATCGTATTCGAGATAACGGTATTGTCCTTGATGTTGCGGCTGGAAATGCCATGTCCGCTGCTGTGAAAAACTTATATGGGAATGATTTAACGCTTGCTTCAGATCCCGACCACGGTATTGTTGGGAGTCCGTCAACGTATGCGTCTCCGGTATCTGTAGCAAGTGTGAATAATACGAAATATCGTCCGGGAAGTAAGACCGTTGATCCAACTCAAGTCACCCTTTCTGGTTTCTCCAGTATCGGGACAACCCCTAACATTAGTATTAAGCCAGAAATTTCAGCGCCAGGGGCATGGATACGTTCCGCGATGCCCAGATTAAATGGACGTAATTATGATGAGATGTCCGGAACATCCATGGCAACACCGCATGTTGCAGGGGCATCCGCATTAATGAAACAATACTTAAATGATAAATTTGGAAGCCTTACCAACATTCAAAAAATGGAACTTACCAATAATCTATTGATGAGTACCGCCCATCCAATTGTACAAAAAGATGGTGCGCCCCAACCGGTTCGAAAACAAGGGGCAGGGATGATGGATATTAATGCTGCTATTAAGACCCCAGTTTATTTAAGTGTTGATCCAAAGCAAAATCATGATGGCTCCAATCGCCCTAAAATCGAATTGGGAGATGACCAAAACAAAACGGGTAATTATACGTTGAAATTTAAAGTTACCAATATCGGAACACAAGCCGAAACGTATCAAATTCAAGAAAAAGTGAGTGTACCCACAATCAAACGCAGTATCATGGATGATCATCGCGAACGTGTGTTTATGACGGATGATAACCGAAGTGCGGATGTAACACGTTCAGGATCTACATCGGTGACGGTTAAGCCGCAGGAAACAAAGGATGTATCGATTACCGTTCAACTTACCCAAGCTGAAAAAAATCGACTCAACCAGGAATTTGAAAATGGCACGTATGTGGAAGGTTTTGTACAACTCACGCATGCCAGTCATCCACAAATCAGCATTCCATTCTTAGCGTTTTATGGTGATTGGGAAAAGCCACCCCTCTTTGATCATGCCGCGGAATATGAGATGGGTGTCCGTGCAAGTAACTATGCACACCGTTATCGTTCTGACAAAATGCCCATGGGTGGTAATATTTTTGATCGTCGGATGATTCATACAAATCCAAGTCGTTTTGTACTCTCTCCAAATGGAGATGGCTTGTTTGATAAGTTGAATGGAATTAATTTAGGTCAATTAAGAAATGTTGAATCCATGACCATGGAAATTACCAACAAACAAAACAGGTCATTATGAAAGAAGAACGTCCAAATATTCGTAAAACCTTCTACAACAATACCTATGGAAAACAAGTTCCAAACATCCTTTTCTGGCCTTTCTCAACCTTTACAGGCCTAGATCAACATAAAAATCCGCTCCCAGAAGGTCGCTATGATTTAAAAATCAGTGCTGATTTGGGATATCGTAAAGGAATTGATCAAGAACTTGTTCATACAATTCATATCGATCATACAAAACCGGTCATTCCACAAGATAAAATTAAGTTTACAGAAAAAAATGGAACGGTGATGATGCATGTGGAAAGCAGTGATAATACATTTTTAACGCAAACTGCCCTTTATCCTGTTTATAATGACAAAGTCCAAGTAAACCGTCCGCTAAAGAAACAGTATACACCCTATGATCTTGTATCCCGTCATGCCTTTGATGTGGATGTGACGAATTTAAAAGGTCAAGAAGTTGTGATATCCGCAGTTGATGCCGGAATGCTTGAAACCAATTATAAAACTGTGGTACCCGGCACACCCAAACCACACCTTAAAGTGGATGAGTTTAAAATAAAAGTGAGTGAACAAATTCAACTTGAACCAGGTAATTTTAAATGGCAGACACCAACGTTTGAATCGGAAGATCGTGATGTTGCGGGTGTGAATGATAAAGGACTTGTAACGGGCATTAAACCTGGAGCGACTTTTATTAAAATCCAAGATAAAAATGGCATTGATCTTGTTGCACTTATCGAAGTATTTGAAGAAGAATCGCTGAAACTTCAAATGAAGGTTGGAGAAAAACGTAAGCTTGTATCTTATGAGTTAGAGGGAACACGTACCTTTGATTCGGATGCTCCACACATTGTTTCAGCTCTTGATACGGGCGAAATTGAAGCCCATCAAAACGGTAAAGCAAAAATTACGGTTCAAAATGCGTACGAAAAATTAGAGTATGAGGTTGAAGTTGTGGATCAACCACAATACAAATCAACGCTAAGCTTTGAGAAAAACGTCTACGAAATTAATTCGGGAACGGTTGTTGCTCCGAAATTTACAATAGAAAACAATGATCCAAGCAATCCTGAAGTTGTAACACGATTACTTACAAGCAACGAGGAACACGTGAGCATAGCCGGCCTTAAATTTACAGGGGAGCATGCTGGTGAAGCTGCAGTCATTGCGGAACTTAAAAATGGAACACGAGCCGTTGCGAAAGTAAAAGTAGGGGGCTTGGATATGAAAAAATTAGATATTCTAATCAGTCAAGCATCCAATTTAAATGCTGCCGATTACACCCAAACTTCCTTTACGAACTTAATGACCACACTTCAAGAAGCGAAAACACTTCGCAATCAAAAAGGGATTGATCAAAATCTTATTGATAATATGGTCGACAAGCTCAAACAATCCCTGAACCAACTTGTTTTGGTCATTAAAAACTTACCGAGTTCAATGGACGTTGAAGTAGGGAATACCTTTAAACTCAGTCCGAAACCAGCTCAAGGAAAATGGATTTGGGATGAAGCATATCTTGAAGGAACACCTCAAAATAATGGTCAGGATATGATGTTTAAAGGGCTTAAATAAGGTCAAACGGACATCCGTTATCGCACTAAAGATGGTGAAGAACAATCCGTCGCGGTTACGGTTAAAGCCAAACCGGAACCCATAGAAATCGATCCAGTTGTTCCCACAAATCCAATCGATCCCGAAAAGCCCAAAGATCCCGAAAATCCCAAAGATCCCGTAAAACCAAAAGATCCCGTAGATCCCGTAAAACCAGCGGATCCTGTAGACCCAATAAAACCAAAAGAACCAAAAGAACCTCTAGATGGGGGATTAAAACCAATTGACGATTTGAAAAAACCAATTATTAAACCCAAAGATCCTGTTTCACCACCATCACGTGATGAAGGTGTCAAACCTGAAAAACCAGTAGTTCATTTTGGTATCGTAAGTGAATCTTTACCGCAAACAGGTATTACACCTCAATATCGTGGTTATACACTTTTAGGATTAGGTCTTGTGTTACGAATTATAAGTGATAAAAAGAATCACATAAAATAACAATCATGATGTTTTACTAAAATTTACACCAAATTCATCACAACAAGTCCTCAATATGTTATTCTAATCATAGTCTGTTATAGGCATAATATAAATAGGAGGACTCTAGTTTGATTGAGTTATTAAAAGTTATAATCCTCGGTATCGTTGAAGGAATTACAGAATGGTTACCTATCAGTAGTACAGGTCATATGATTCTTGTAGATGAATTCTTAAAATTGAATGCACGACCTGAATTTAAATCCATGTTTTTTGTGGTGATACAATTAGGTGCAATTCTCGCCGTGGTCGTTATTTATTGGCATAAGCTGTTCCCATTTAAGAAAAATAAAGCGGGAAACATAACTGTCGAAAAAGACATCATCAATATGTGGTTAAAGATCGTGGTTGCTTGCATTCCAGCTGGAATTGTTGGAATTCTATTTGATGACTGGATTGACGCACATTTGTATAATCCGACCGTTGTCGCAATTATGTTAATTTTATTCGGGGTAATTTTCATTGTTGTTGAAAATCGCAATAAAAATGCGAAACCAAAAATCACAAAAATTTCTGAAATTACATATCAAACGGCATTGATTATTGGACTATTCCAATTAATTGCAGCTGTATTCCCAGGGACATCACGATCCGGTGCAACAATCGTTGGGGCATTGATTATTGGTGTGTCCCGCATTGTCGCTACAGAATTCACATTCTTCTTGGCAGTACCCGTTATGTTTGGGGCAAGTATTTTAAAATTAGCGAAGTTCTTCATTAAAGGGAATGGATTTATGTTCTCTGAGTTTGGCTTACTAGTTGTCGGAATGGTTGTGTCCTTTATCGTTTCGGTATTCGCAATCCTTTTCCTATTAAATTATCTTAAGAAGAATGACTTTAAAGCATTTGGTGTTTATCGAATTGTTTTAGGGGTAATTGTTTTACTGTTCTTCTATGTTGTGAAACCACTGTTATTCTAAAATAGAGAAGCTTCGGCTTCTTTTTTTATTAAAATCACAATACAACACACAGTTGTTATGAGATGTGTGTGCTAAAATGTAAATAGAAGATAATGAGGAAGGACTGTCGACATGAGAAAGATCATTTGTATTTGTTTGATGTTAGGGATTACTGCTGGGTGCTCCGATCGCGGGAAAACTGCGACTTCGATAAAGCCACATCCCGTTGATAAAGAAGTTCAAAAGCTTCCACCAATCAAACCAAATACAGAAAATCCAAACCATCTCCCTGAAGTTTCCTTCGAAGATGCACTTGATTTTTATTTCTCGTTACACGATGAACAATCAATCATTACGGAAGTTGCCTACGGACCCCTTCATGAAGAGGGAGTCTATGAGGTTAAGGCAGCGATTGAAGGTAGTGAAGTTGAAATCGTATTTAATAGTAATCATGCCATTCTTTCGGAGACAAATGAATACTTGGACCATGAAGAACAGCTTGAGGTTGAACGGGATGGATTTACGCGGGATGAATTTGATACGGTGATTCCTGTTTCGGATGCAATGCATCAAGCATTAAAAGTTAAGCCTGGACATTTTGTGGAAGTTGAACTCAAGAAGAAGGATGATGCCTTAGTCTATGAGGTTGAGATTGTTGGTGCACATCAAAAATCGATCGATATTAAAATTGATGCGATGACGGGTAAAGTGATGCGCGAAGACTAGTTCGTAGAACTTAGGAAGTGGTATGATGAGACAAATTAAACTATTCATTGCCATGAGTCTGGATGGCTATATCGCGGATGAGAAGGGAGCTATTGATTGGTTAGACCCTTATAACTCTTTAGATGATGATACTTATGATTGGTTCTACAAATCCATTGATACCGTCGTCATGGGGCGGAAAACATACGAACAGGTTACAGAAGTACTTTCACCGGATGTCTATCCGTATGAGGATTCCTTTACCTATGTTGTTTCATCACAGGATATAAAACTGCGTAAAAACATGGCAATCATCTCGGACGATGTTGTTGGAGTACTGAATGCCATAAAGCAACAAGAAGGCAAGGATCTTTGGATTGTTGGTGGTGGAATGTTAGTTTCAGAACTTGTGGCATCAGCGATTATTGATGAATATTGGATTGCGGTTGCTCCGGTTTTACTGGGGAAGGGGATTCCATTATTTGATGAATCGATAAACAGCCACCACCTTGATCTAATTGAAAGTGATACAAAGGGCCAGTTGGTTTATATGAAGTATCGAAAGCGCGATTAAGTGCGCTTTTTTGTTGTTTTGATACGGAATCAATTTAATTATGAAATAAGTGTGAAAAATGACCGCAAATTTCCTTGACTTGTCCATGTGGCAGTTGTTTTATAAGTGGAATGACACACTTATGTCGCAAAGAGGTTATGATGAAACAACAAGAAATTATTCGAAGAACTGTGCCCTTTATAATTATGAATCCGACCGCTACGGTAAATGATATCGCAAAAAATGCCGGTATCAGTCGCGCGACGTTTCACCGTACGTTTACAGGGCGTGATGAGCTTTATGACGTAATGGCTCGCGCTTGTATTGAGGAGATTGATACAGCCCTAAAGGGACTTGAACGTAAACTGGATTTATTTGAATCTTTAAAAGATATTGTAGATGTACTGATTGAATTGGGTGATCGCGTGTACTTCTTATATTATTATCCGGATGGTCTGAATTCGGATGAACTTCGACAAGAATGTCATGCAATCCTTAAGCCCCTTTATACTGTTGTAATTAAAATGTATAAAAAGAAGATGTTGAATCAAAACGTTAATGAAGTATGGATTATCAATACCATCAATAATTATGTTTCAATTGCATGGGTTCAGGTGTATGTGGGAAATGTAACGCAAAAAGAAGCCGTCGAAAATACAATGCAGATGCTACTACATGGAATTGTAGCTTACTAAAAAAGTCTCAACGATTGCGGTAGTTGAGACTTTTTAAATTTAAGACAGGTCTTCTTTATGATTAATGTACTTATTAATAATGACCGAGATAAAGATTCCGAATAATGTTTCTAGAATCCGGCGAATCATGTATTGGATGGCATCCCCTTGTGTGCCATTATGATTAAGGAGTACCGCAAGAACCAAAATTGCGGACATGGATGTTGCATATTCGCGAAGGTTTAATATTTTACATAACGTTAGATCAACTAGTAGTACCAGTACAATCAATACGGTGTATCCTAAGGAATCATTAGGGATATTAAAATAGATGGTAATAAGAAGAAAGAGGATACCGATAATCCCTCCAAAGAGGGTACCTAATATTCGATCGAGTGAAGCACGTACAGCATGCTCAGGCGATGATTTCATCATCAATACGGCAGTAATTGCTGCATAGAAGGGAGCAGGATAATCTAATGTCCAAGCAACAATAAGACAAATTGCAACCGCAAGGGTTGTTTTGAGAATTCGTAATCCAGGTAAATATTTCGTGTCCATTTGGCACCTCAAGTTTCTTTTTTTGTGTAAAAATACAAAATATCCTTAATTTCATACAAATTATACATAAAATATCAAAATATGTCATTCTTCCGTTATTATAGGTTTGCATAACAATACAAAAAAAAATCATAACCTTCTTTGTATGTATGCAGCACACACCATAATAATGATTCATCAGTGTGTGATGAATCGTG
The DNA here is from genome assembly GCF_003931795.1 of Erysipelothrix piscisicarius. NCBI lineage: Bacteria > Bacillati > Bacillota > Erysipelotrichia > Erysipelotrichales > Erysipelotrichaceae > Erysipelothrix > Erysipelothrix piscisicarius. The sequence continues at coordinate 671,443 of NZ_CP034234.1, forward strand.
TGCAACCGTCTTTGGTGAGACGACTGCTTTTCGATAAAGTTAAGTAACAGTTAGGAATGTTTAAACGAAGATGAACACACTTCGGAGCTCTTATTTAGGTATGGTGGGATATTCTAAATAATATATTGACTTCCTATAAATCATTATATCGCACATAATCGATTTTATCGCTTGGTTATACTTGACCATATAGTCAAGCATTGTTACTTCAGTTATTACGAATAACGATCCGTTTGCATTCTATCATTGATGTAAACGAAGCACATCGTACCAAAATTTGTTTTGATCAAGGGGATGTGAAGCAATACAGATTTTTGGGGCGGAAGGAGGAGGCCAATGAAAAAAATAGTTAATCACGTTGTACAGGGTCTGTTGAAAATTTCAGATCAAGCAACAACATTATCGCTATGGTCTTTCTATAAGCCGGAATTGCCAAAGAAAAAATAATAAAAAAACCTTGGTTAGTAACGGACCAAGGTTTTTTTATGGTTCAATTATAGGGAAAGGTTATGCTATAATTTAGGCAAAGGAATGGTATGGTTATGATTAAAATAGCAATTGTTGATGATGAAACGATCATGCATGATCGTCTTCGGGAAGTTGTGAATCAAACACTGCTTAGCCGAGATATTGATTATCGTGTCTTAATCTTTGATAATCCAGATGATGTGTTGTCGTGTGTAAAACAGACCAAGATCGATATTGTTTTATTGGATATCGAATTGGGTTCTCGAAATGGCGTTGAATTAGCGAAACGTCTTTCTTTGGATAGTCCAAGTACAGTCGTTATCTTTATCACCTCCTATGAGGGCTATATTAAGGACGCTTTTGGGCTTAATGTCTATGACTATATCTTAAAGCAAGAATTGGATTTACAGTTGCCAGAGGCGTTAATTCAGCTTACGACGCGCTTAACCCAACGCGATAGTATTGTTTTTAAATTTGGAGCTTATGGAGATTGTTTTTGCGCTCTATGAAAACCGTAATATTACGATTTATACTCAAGATGAGTCGTATGTTATGAAGTCCACTAGTTTGACGAAGGTCTATGAAAGTTTGCCTGAATCAATGTTTATCCAACCTAACAGTCGCTATATTGTGAATATGATGTATATTCAAGAAATGCGAAAGGGCGTTATTAAACTGAAGGGATATGATGACGTAATTGAAGTATCGCGCGGTCAGTTTAAAAATTTATATCAAAATTATTTAGATTTCTTAGTAGAAAGTGAGCGATTGTAGATGACAAATGAAGGCATGATGCTGATTGGGGAAGCATTGTTTTGTCTTTTAGATGTATTGTTGCTTTTTAGAGCTGCGCAAGTCTTTCTTACAACTAAAGATAATCATAAATTTAAATTCTGGGGTGTTACCTTCCTAACATCCTTTTTGATTTTTAGTGCCACCGTTTCGACCGCGTTTTCTTCTTTTGTTTCGATTATTATGGGTGTTTTACTAATTGTTTATGTGTTTGTATTGTTTGATGGTAGTGTGTTTGCGAAAGTAATGTCCGCCATTGTCTATTATCTTCTCTTAGGTATTATCACGATTCTGGTAATTTCCGCAGTCGTTAAAATTACCAATATTCATGTTGATGTGCTAATGGGGGCAACCGAATTAAGAATGATTGTGATGTTTGGTATTAAGACCATTACAATCATTCTCATTGAGTTGTTGCGTCGATTTTTAGGCCCCAAGCAGTTTACTCAAGATATTTTTGTTTCCAACTATACATTGGGTTACCTCGTGGTTAATCTGCTCGTAATTATCGTCCTTTTTGATATTGTGTTAACTCAGGACTACATTATTTCGAAAAATCTTATTTTCTATTTTATTATTATCCAAACAATCTTAATCTCGATTATGTTTATGATTATCAGTAACTATTTTGAAATGAAAGTAAAAAACGAGACATATCAAACGATGATCGATGCATTCAATCTCTATCAAAAACGAGAAGTGGAGCGTGTTGAATCCGATGTGGAAGTCATGAAACTTAAACATGATCTTAAAAACCACATGGCCTCACTTTCCTATATGATTGAATCGGGAAAGGATGATGAAGCGCGGAATTACATTCATGAGCTGATTCATCATGAAGCTTTAAAGACGTATGTGAACACTCCCAATCCGGTTATAAATGCAATCGTAAACTCTAAAATCACGCAAAACCCACATATTCATTTTGTTACGCGGGTTGGTATTTCTGAATTTCAAATTGAACCCTATGACTTAACGGTGTTGCTTGGGAATGCATTGGATAATGCGATAGAAGCTGCAGGTAAGTGTGAACGACGGGTCGTTAAACTATATCTTGAAGAAAACAGTCAGTTCTGTAAGATTCAAGTCTTGAATACATTTCATGAAATGCCACGTATAAAAGATGGCGTTTATCTGTCATCAAAACGGTTAGGGGATAAACGTGGTTTTGGAATGGTTGCCATGAAAGAAACAACCGAAAAATATATGGGGAAAATGGATAGCAAGATTGAAGATGATTATTTCAAATTAACGCTAATCCTTTCCAAATCATCATAATATGCATAAAAAGATACAATATAAACCATTTCGATTTATCAAGTATCTTTTTTTCATATAATACAAATAGAGGTGTTACATGAAAAAAATATCATTGAAACTAAGTCATAATTTTTATAAATACGGGTATATTGATGAAGATGATTGTGATCGCATGCGTTTTGCTTTGGAAGTTGTGATGTCCAATCTTTTTACGTTTGGTTTTATCATTCTAATGGGGATTGTATTTCATTGCTTTCGACCCACACTGGCGTTTGTTGTGATGTTAGGGGCTTTGCGGAGTTTGGATGATACGTTCCACTCAAGTACCTTTTTGGGATGTTTTACTATGACGGTGATTGCCTATGTCTTCTCGGTATTTGGTCCAAGTGTGATTGACACGAGTTTCAAGGTTCCTTATATGCTCTTATCATCAGCATTTTGTGGATCAATCATGCTTGTATTTTTATTTAACCGCAATAACATTCGCCTAAATAAAAACACCGGATTTATGAGTTACATTATTATCATGTGTTTCATCTTATTTATTCTTGCTTTAGCACTCCCAAGTATCTTTGATATTGTTTTAGTGGTGATGAATGTCATTATGGTGGTTACGATAACGTTTGCGTTTGGCCAAATTATTCATCTTCGCGAAGCATAAGGATACCCAGAACAATTAAGATCTTTAAATTACGGTTGTATTTATCTTTAAACCTATGCTATAATCTCGATAGTATGAGTCCTTTAAGTTGTGACAGAGAGCACAACAAGGTACGCAGTCAACTTTTGTATTATGATGCATAAAGCTGCTTTTTACCTTATTTAAACTTAAAGGACACCTTCGGGTGTCCTTTTGTATAAAAGACCATACGGGAGAAAGAAGAGGTTTTACACATGAGTCATAATCTTACAGTCGGGGTTCAAGAAAAACCCAGCTCAACAAGCAAGTGGATTATTCTAAGCTTGCAGCATGTTTTTGCGATGTTTGGGGCAACCATTCTCGTTCCATTTTTAACGGGATTGGATGTAGGGGTCGCACTGGTCGCAAGTGGTATCGGTACCTTGATTTACATTCTATGTACAGGTGCTAAGGTTCCAATTTATTTAGGAAGCTCCTTTGCATATATTGGAAGTGTTGCTGCCGCAATCGCTTCAACCGGAGGCGCAGCAAGTGCTTATACCGGTCTTATGGTTGTAGGTCTTATCTACTTAGTTGTTTCCATCATCATTACATTTACGGGTAGTGGTTGGATTAAGAAATTATTACCACCCTTTGTTGTAGGGCCGATGATTGTGATTATCGGATTATCCCTTGCACCAACAGCGGTTAAAGAAGCAGGTTTAATGGGTATTGATGTTCTCTTAGAACAAGGTAAATATCTTGGTGTACAGGGTGCTGCTTGGAAAGTTCCTTTAGTAGCATTTGTAACATTTATGAGTGTTGTGCTCGTCTCAATTAAAGGAAAGGGCTTTATTAAAGTTGTTCCATTCTTAGTCGCTATTTTTGTAGGATACTTTACATCAGTTGCTTTAGGACTGGTGGATCTGGGTACCGTGTTCCAAGGATACAGTTTCTTCCAAATTCCAAAATTCCAATTTATTGGAACATATAAACTTGATTTCACAGCCGTTGCGGCTTTCGCACCATTAGCGCTTGTAACGATTGCGGAACACATTGGAGATCACGTAGTTCTCGGTGAGATTACGGGTGAAGATTATCTTGATAGTCCAGGATTAAACCGTACCATTTTAGGTGATGGATTGGCTACATTTGTCTCGGCTGCCCTTGGGGGTCCGGCTAACACGACTTACGGTGAAAATACAGGCGTTATTGCAATGACCGGTGTTGGTTCAGTGTATGTAACCGGATTGGCTGCAATCTTCGCAATCTTACTTGGATTCTTAGGTTGGGTTCAAGCCTTTATCACAAGCATTCCTTGGGCTGTTATTGGTGGTATGACGATTGTGCTTTATGGCTTAATTGCATCAAACGGTATAAAGGTGCTGATTAAAGATCGTACCGATCTCTCCGATATGAAAAACTTGGTTGCCGTTGCATCCATGTTGGTGATTGGTCTAGGTGGTGCGAGTGTTCAAATTACATCACAAACGTCATTAACAGGGATGAGTTTAGCGGCGATTGTCGGAATTCTCTTAAACCTATTCTTAAATTTCATCGATAAACCAAAAGAAATAAAAGAGACTTATTAAAAAAACGGCTTCGGCCGTTTTTTTCTTTCGAATGTTTCGTTTGCATTTTTCAAACGTAAATCGAAAAGTACAACTGAATTGTTTATTAAACTAAATCACTGTTACGTTGAACATGATAATCTATACTCGAGAGGTGACATAGATGAAAAAAAATCCATTATTTTTATTAAACAATAAACGTCCTGTGGGTGTTTATTCTGCATGTACGGCAAGCGGACCCGTACTTGAAGCAACATTAGAGTTCGCAAAAGAACACAATTCTTCAGTAGTAATCGAAGCAACTGCAAACCAAGTAAATCAATTTGGTGGTTATACAGGCATGCAACCTGCTGATTTTAAAGCGTTTGTTTATGAATTATCCGACAAAGTTGGATATGACAAATCACGCATTATTCTTGGTGGTGACCATTTAGGTCCTTTAACATGGACGGATTTAAATGAAGATGAAGCAATGAAAAATGCATGTGACTTAGTCTATGCTTATGTTCGTGCAGGCTTTACAAAAATTCACTTAGATACATCAATGCGTGTTGCAGATGATAGCACTGAAGAAGTGTTATCAAATGAAACTATTGCACGTCGTTCAGCAATGATGGCAAAAGTTTGTTTAGAAGCTTATGATGATTTACTCAAAGAAGATCCCGAAGCAGTATTCCCTGCATTTATTATTGGTAGTGAAGTGCCAATTCCAGGTGGTGCTCAAGAGGAAGAAGATACTTTAGCAGTAACATCTCCTGAAGCATTTAAAGAAACATACCGTGTATTCCAAGAAACGTTTAAAGCAGCCAATGTGGAAAAAGTATTTGATTCAGTAATTGGTATTGTTGTACAACCGGGTGTTGAGTTTGGTGATGCGGATTTATTCCAATACAATCGTGAAAATGCAAAAGAACTTACAGATACGTTAAAACGTGAATTTGATTCATTTGTATTTGAAGGTCATTCAACAGACTATCAAACACCGACACATCTACGTGAAATGGTTGAAGATGGTATCACAATCTTGAAGGTTGGGCCAGCATTAACGTTTGCATACCGTGAAGCACTCTTTGCCCTTGCACATATCGAAAGCCAAATCTGTACGGATCCATCAAACTTTGTGGATGTTTTAGAAGCAGCAATGCTTGACCAACCGGGTAACTGGCAAAAACATTACCATGGAACCGAAGCAGAACTCTTTATTAAACGTAAATACAGCTACAGTGATCGTGCACGTTACTACTTGCCGGTACCTTCAGTTCAAGCAGCGATTACAAAACTTGTTGCAAACTTAGATGCTGTGGAAATTCCAATGACATTGATCTCACAATACATGCCATACCAATACCGTCGTATTAAAGATGGTATCGTAGAGAATCATGCGGATGCCCTCATTAAAGATTACATCAAGCTTTCCCTTGATGATTATCAATATGCAACGCATGTTGATGAGCTTGAAGCTTAGTTAAAGAAAACCCATTCTAATTGGAATGGGTTTTTTTAGTCTTTACGGCGACGTGTCGCCATGAACATACCAACTACGACAATACCAAGACCGATAAAGGGTTTGATACTCGCATTCATTCCTGTATTAGGAAGTGAATCCATATCGACCGCATCATTACTATGAATCTGTCCCGAGTTATCATTAATTACAAAGACCGTATTTTTTGATGTTGTGATATTTCCATTTTCAACACGTTCTTCAAGGTTGTTTTCGGATTGTATATGTGTTGGACCTTGTGGTAAGTTAGGTTTTACTTCGGGTTTTGTTTCCGGGCGAGGATTGGGTTTAATGGGTGTTTCTGTTTCTGGAAGTGATGGTGTTGGTGTTTCCACATCGCCATCCACAATTCCTACCATAACCTTCTGTTCGGAAACACTATAAGTTGTGGGATCCGAAACGGATACTGTAACTTCATAATTGCCAAGTTGGTTTAAATTCACAACGGTATCAAAATTTGAAGTTAGTTGAATTTGTGCAAGCATACGGGATGCATCCACACGACGCACATGAGAGTTGATATCTCGCAGGAAGTCTGTTTCTTCACATACAGTACCCAGTTTGTATTCAATGCTTGAATCGACCACAAGCTTTAATGCATGGCTTCGATTCCAAGAAGCATATAAAACAGTATCCCCTTTAAGCGTGTCGGTTTCTGTTACAGGTTGTAATCCTTCTTGATCGTAAGTCCATCCAATAAACTTATGCGTTTCATGAGATAGGGTTGGGAAGGTTCCTACGGACTCTTGAGCATAACGGTATTGTGACTCAGGATTTACAACATCACTTAATTGTGTATTAAATGAGAGAAGGTTTTTATTTACATTGAGTTGTACGGCATTTGTTGTAACTTCGGTGCTTGAACGATCAACACCGATCACAAGGCGGTAGAATGCGCCATCGTTGTCTTTTGTTGCTTGAAGTGAAAGTGTTGCTTCGTTTTCGTTTTCAAGATAGGTAAAGACATCGTTATCGGCACTTACTTGCCATTGATAGTTTAATTTAAACGTTACCGGTGCGGTGATGGATGCTGATGTGCTGAGTGTTAGTGATTCATCAAGATTATAAGAATCTTGAATGGTTAAAGGCTCATATGAAATCTTTGCATCATTTTCCACTTCATAGTAAACATAATTACCGAAGCTAAATGAATGCCAAGCACCATGGGCATGAGGGCATAATGATTCATCTTTTTCTTGGCTGATTTCAAAGATTTTTCCATTATTTACGATATTTGTTTCGCCATCAAATAAATCAAATGCAAGCACGTTGTTGTCTTTGCTGTTAAATGAGATTTCTTTTAAATTCCAACCACCATTCAAAAGGGATTGGTACGGACCAGACAGACCCGTTTCAGCGAGGGGTGTTTCAGATTTCGGACGTAGAGCCAAGGCACCTTTACCGGTATCAAACATGCGAAGTCGAATGCCATTTGGATTCCCCGGGGTTACTGTTGCCAATGGATTCCCATCAATATCAACCCAAGGGTTTGGTACTTTCCATTGTCCTTCTTCATTATCCCATACCATCGCAGTAGCGGCTTTGCGGTCCCCGCCATACCAATCTTTCTTGTAATAGACATGATCGATTGCATTGGTGACATATTTTAAACCTCGTCCCTCAGGAGCGGTTTTAAGGCTGAAGTTGGCATTAAAGTCGTAACCATCAAAGCGTTCGGTATTTTTCCCGTTATTGTTGTTTACAACTTCATAATAGAAAAAGTCGGAATCAACACGTCCGGATGCATGCGCAAATTTTTGGTCGATGATGACATCTTCGACGATGGTTGGTTCTTGCGCAGATACTGCGGTAAATGTTGTCGATACTAAAACTGCGGTGATAAGTCCAAGACTTAGTTTTTGTAAGGTTTTTTTCATAACTGGTTCTCCATTCTTTGATAGAACCATTGTATAATCCAAGTCCGTTTGGAATGGGTTATCTGTCATAAAAAACACCATAGATGTTATAAAACCTACATAAACTACACAAATTACATTATCTGGACAAATAAAAAAGGGATGCGAGCATCCCTGATTTTCTGATTATTTTGCTTCTTTCGGTGTCGGTAATTTATACCATTCCACAATTGGTGTATAACCACCTTGGATTGGATTACCGTTTGCATCAAGTGCACCCGAGTCTTCAGCCCAAATACCAAATGCAGTACCTACAAGACCCATTACAAGTAATAATCCAATACATTTTGTAGGGGTCCAGTTGTGTTTCTTAACAAGTACAAAGAGCATCAGTGTAATAATTAACGGAATCAATTGAGGTAAGATACCATCCAAGACTTCTTGGAAGTTAATAAAGGCCCCACCACCTTGATCAATTGAAATACGTAGGGATGTAGCACCATAGTTTGATACAAGTGCCCCAACAATAAATACACCGAGAATGCTTGCGGCACGTGTAAACTCTTTCGCATTTTCTGTAAAGAGTGATACAGCGTTTGTACCAAGCTCATACGATTTATGCATTAAGAAGTAACGAACTGCAAATTGCGCAATATTGAAGATTAAGAGGAATAAGATTGGTCCCATTAAACTTCCATTAATTGCCATGTTAGCAGTAAGTCCCGCCGTAATTGGTACTAATGTTAACCAGAAGAGCGCATCCCCAATACCACCAAGTGGTCCCATAGCCGCAACACGTACGGCACGAATGGTTGGAATATCAGCTTTTTGTTGTTCAAGTGAAAGCACAATACCCATTACAAACGTAACAAGGAATGGGTGCGTATTAAAGAACTCTAAGTTATGTTCCATGGATGCTGAGAGATCATCTTTGTCTGTATGAATTTTCTCAAGTCCAGGTAAAATACCGTAGAGCCATCCACCTGCTTGCATACGTTCATAGTTGAACGATGATTGTAAGAAGAGTGAACGCCAAACCATTTTATTTAATGTTTTCTTATCCAGTTGTTGCGCTGGATTGAGATCTTTATATGTATTAGATTCCATCTTCATCACCTCCACCTGCTGTTAAGTCACGTAGTTTTGTATTTGTTTGGAAATCGTAGATTGCGATTGCGGGACCAATCATTGCGATAATAAGCAATGCGGAACCACCAAGTCCTGGAACTTTACTGATAATCGTAGCGAATGCAAATCCAAGGAAGAAGAATCCCCAGAGTTCTCCGGAAAGCATAATCTTCATAAGAATTGCGAATCCGACATAACGCATCATTTTACCACCCGCTGCAAGACCAGCCATAAACCAACTGTTATTGGATGACCAATCAACGATTGCTCCACTAAAGGAAACACCAAGTTTCATACCTACCATAATGATTACTGCAAAGAGAAGCCCGATTAAACCCATTCCGATATAGTTGATTTGTTCAATGGCTTTTGGATTCGCAGCTTTTGCTGCCTCATCCGCTTTCTTCATTAAAGGTGACATTAAGGTAAAGGCTGTTGTTACAGCATATTGACCTAATAGTGCAAATGGAACCGCCATCCCCACAGCGGCACTTGGATCAACACTTGGCATGGAAACTGCAAAGATTGTTGCCATGATTCCACCAATAACTGCATTTGGTGGTTGTGCTCCCCCAACAGGCATACTACCAATTTGAATTAATTGATATGTTCCCCCAACAACAAGCCCGGTTTTCATATCACCCAAAATCGCTCCGACAACGGGACCAACAACGATTGGTTGGTATAGCGATTCAAGGAAACTGAATTGATCAATCGCAACAATAAATGTAACGATGAATACGAGCAAGTATTGAATAATTGAAAAACTATTCATAATTCTTTCCTCCTATATATTATTGAAATAATTTATCGATGTTTTCAGCACTTTCGGTTGGAACTTTGCGTATTTCAAGTTCAACACCCAGTTCTTTCAATCGTCTAAATGCTTCCACATCATGATCATCAACAGCAACAACTTGTGCTACTTGACGTTTTCCTTCTGACAAATGCATGTTTCCAATATTGACTTTCGTAATGGGAACACCACCCTCCACAAGTGTTAATACATCAGCAGGGCTTTCGCAAACAATAAAAATCTTTTGTTTGTCTGAAGCCTTATGAATTGTTTCGATTGTCTTTTGCAAAGTCCAATAGCGTGTGGTTGCATAACTTGGTGCAGCCATATCCATTAAACCTTGACGCATTTTATTTGATGCTACTTCGTCATTTGCAACAAGAATTAAGTTGGCTCCGATTGCGGAACACCATTGTGTTGCGACTTGACCATGAATTAATCGATTGTCAATTCGTGTTAATACAATATTAGGCATCTAAACTCTCCTCCTTCTGCCATAAGAGATGTAAGCGCTCTTATATTGTAAGTGTACCCTATCATTCACAAATAATATTTGCACAATTTTATACTTGTTTTGCACTTTTGTGTTTACTCGTTTGCTTATCACACAATAAGAACAAGAATATCTTATGATTAAATTAGAATATTCGTAATAAAAAAGGAGAAACTATGTATTTAAAAACGACAAGCCCACAATTCTTGAAGTATGGACAAGTACAAGATCACCCTTCAAACTATAAAGTTCATCGATTCTTTGTAGAAGGAAAGGTTCCTAAATATTTAAAATCGGTATCAGCACCCGTGACCCTTGAAGTTCTAGAAGGGATTGCATTGGTTGTGATTTTAGATCGTTCAGGCGATCCGGAACAGTTTGTAATCCATCGGATTGCACGATTAAACCCAGATATTCCTTATACTGTAATTCCGCTTACCCAAAGTGCTGTGATTGAAGAATCCATTCAATCGGACGGTGTTTACGCGGGACATCATTACGAGAATGAACAAGAAGTTGGGTACCTACCCATTCGTCCTAAATTTTATGTAACAGATATTTTTTCCTATTATTACAGTGTAAAGGGAAGAAACTATCATTTTTCGGGAGAATCGCATTTCTATTGGGAAATTACGTATGTGGATACGGGGGAGTTGGTGACGGAAATTGATGGCAAAGAATTCACGCTTGAAAGTCAAAGCATGATGTTATACTTCCCAAATCAATTTCATAAACAGCGCATTGCGGGCGATAAATCATGTTCTTACTTAACAATCATGTTTGACATGAATATCAATGTGCATGATATTGATCACATTAAGAATAAGGTCTTTACGTGTACGCAAGAAATGTATAATTTGTTTAATAGTTTTATTAAACATTCAACGATTTTAGAAACATATAATGTGCCGTATTCACGAGATTTAATGATTTCATACCTCCAAGAATTGATTATCTTAGTCATCCAGTATGACAGTCCAAATCATACACAGCATTTGAACTCCAATCCCATTCAAGCGAATTTTGAAAATGAGTTGGTTAATGAGATCAACAAGTATATCTTAAATAATATTTGTGAACCCATATCTGTCGAGGATTTATGCGATCATTTTGCGATCAGTCGTTCAAGTTTACAGGTTTTGTTTAAGAAAAACATGGATATGCCTCCAAAGCAGTATATAAATGACATTAAGATGATGCGAGCACAAGTCATGATTTTAGAAGAAAACTTACCCATTACTGAGGTAGCGATGCGTTTAGGTTTTAGTTCAATTCACTATTTCTCGCGTAAGTTTAAAAAACAATTCGGCTTGTCTCCCACCGAGTATGCGCAGTCCTTATACAATAAAAATACCAGCGATGATTAGCTGGTATTTTTATTTGATTTGATAAGCTTTGAAAGATTATCAAATTCGATTTAATGATTAGATGCCATCGCCATCTTCAAGATCATCATCGCGTTGTAAGTCTGCGATGTCAAAGAGATCGACTTGCGATGCTCCGGTTTCGCTTAATGATAAAGCGAAATCATGGAGTAATGGTTCACCAAGTCTCATAAGACTGGCTTCAAGTAACATGGATAAATTGGTTCCTGTGAGAACTTCCACGTTTTCTTGTTGTGTCGCAATCATGACGGCTTCTTTAAACGGTGTTCCACCTTTTAAGTCTGTAAAGACAAGAACACCATCTCCAGTGTTAACGTTGTTGATTGCAACTTTTAAGTCTTCAGACAACGCCTCAGGTCCTTTTTCTTCTAAAAAGAGTACGGATTCATATGAGGGTTGTTTCCCAGCGATTAATTCTACAGCAGACGTTAAACCTTCCGCAAAACGTCCGTGTCCTGTTACGACAATACCAATCATCTATTTTTCCTCCTCGTAGGAATATGGATAAATAATAACACCTTGTGCGACACGGTTTACAAGTCCTGATGGCCATGGATTATCCGGTGACTTATCTAAATCAAGCGATTTATAAAGTGAAAGTACTTGTGCATACATCACCATATTAAGTCCAACTAAATCTTTGTTTGTATCTTCATTATAGTTAATTGAAACATAAACATCAACGAGTTCACGAATTGTATCGTCGTTCATTGTATCTACAACCATGATTTGGTTTCCATTACGTTGAGGACTCATTTCCTTAATAATATCAACTTGATATTGACGTGTGTAAGGATCTTCTTTCATGTAGACTACCGTCAGGGTTGTACCATTTACAATTGATTTAGGTCCATGACGGAAACCAAGTGGTGAGTTATGCATTGTCACAACTTCACCTGCAGTCAGTTCAAGCATTTTTAATGCGGATTCTTGAGCAAAACCGTTTTGATCTGCATCGCCAAGATAAACAATACGATCAAATTTAAAGTTTTCTACAAGTTCCATTGCGACTTTATAGCCTTCTTCATTAAATGCATAACCCACACGGATAATATCTTTAATTGAAGGGTAGAGCGCTTCAAGGTTGTCAGTGTTGAAAGCCAAGAACGCAGCAAGGAACATGTTTGAGAAACTGCTTGTCATTGCGAATGAGAGGTCATTTGTTTCTTTTGGTAATTTGATTGAGAAGATGTTTTCATCATCACGTAGTGCAAGCTTTCCTTCATGATTACAGGTAATCACTAAGTGTTTCGCATTTTTATTGATTTCATTCACAACATCTACCGCTGCAATGGATTCAGGTGAGTTACCGGAACGACCAAAGGATACAAGTAATGTAGGTTTCACAGGATCAATAAAGAGCGATGGTGTTGCTACGATATCCGTTGTTGCGATGGATTTAAAGTTTGAATTAAACTCTTTAACGAGTACAGGGGCGAGTGCATTTCCTACAAATTCACTGGTACCTGCTCCAGTAAAGATTACATCGTATTCTTTTTCATTAATCACTTGATTAATAAAATTTTGGATTTCTTGACGACGTTCTAGAATAATGTGGTATGTTTTATCCCACGTTTGCGGTTGTTGGTGGATTTCATTTGCAGTATCAAACGCTTTGAGATCCTTCCAAGTTTGTTCGTTGTTGTTAAACATAGTGTGTATGTCTCCTATCTTTCATTGTTCACTGTCATTATAGGTAAGCGGTGAGGGGACCTCAACCAAATTGGTTAAAGATACAAAAACCTCGTTAAAAAAGACAAGTGAATTCGAAATTGTTTACAGTACAATAAAGAAAAGGAGTCAATTATGAGCGAAAACCCAAAAAATACATTTACTGATTTTCTAACACGTGATGTGTACCGAGTGAATAAAAATCAAGAAAAACAGGTTGTTTTTTATCGCAATCGCTATGTCATTGCGATTATGATGGGGATTTTTCTTCTCAGTTTTAACGTTCCACCATACCTCAGCCTTTTATTGGCAGGCGGCTTTGCTATTATTGCGGAACTTCGTTATCGTTTTGATTTTCTAAAAAAATGTCAACGGGTCGCATTGGCACAAGTTAAACACAAAACGGTTGCTTCATCCAATATGCTTCTTAATAGTGCGTTGTATGGTGTTTTAGCGATTTTATTACTCTATTTAGCGTTTAATGAACCAAGTGTACAATCGTATCGATGGTTTTTAGGAGGCCTCGGTGGTATTGGGGTGATTGTGGCACTTGTTTATATCATTCAATATATTTCAAATCGAAATGACAAAATTTAAAGGTGCGATGCACCTTTTTTCTTATGAATTATCCATGAAAACCCAAGTCAATAATCTAGCCTGGGTATGCTTTGTGCTAAGATAGAAGAGTAAAGACCGACAAGGAGGTATTGTATGCAAACAATGATTGAAGAATATCGACTTAAAACTAAGGGAAATTTTGGAACTATAATTTATAAATGGGGACCAGCAGTGCTTTTAGGTGGAGCAGTGCTCTTATTGGTATTAGCGCAAATGACATTTGGAAATATCTTTGATGCCATGACCCATATTGAACGCTTTGCCGGCAATGTGATGAAGACGAAAGTCATGGTTTCGCTTTTGATGGTTGCCTCAATTTGTGTGGGTTTGTTGATGGTTTGGGATTCTATCGCTTTTAAAGAAAAGCGTGGGGATCTAAATCGTATTTACAGTTTGGTTGGGACGCTGTTTTACTTTTTAACTTTAGTTAATGTCAATAAAATTACAAAGATTTTTGAAATCGCTGAACCAACACAATCGGTATACCGTATTATTGCATGGGGTGTAATCGCGGTATTAGGTTTAGTCTTCGGTCTCATTCATGCTTATAAACAAAATTCACGGATTGTGATGGAACGCGAGGTAACCTATCATGCTTAATTCAAAACAATTAGAACGGTTAAAACTCGAACATGTGGAACCGTTGGATGAAGCGTTGGATCAGTTACGACGTGACATTAAACCAAAGGTTTCACCCCAAAAATATGCGAAGGTTGTGGCTTCAGTAGCAAACCATTATGCAGCACTTTATGAAAACCAACCCGAAAATGATGGTGTGGATGAAATGCCCCAAGTTGAAGAACTGGAACAACCTCGTGAGACATCAACAGCAGGATTCAGTACCCAATTTTTTGCGAACTTACTTACAGGCCTTTCTGTCGTAAGTTTGGGTGTGGTGATGATGAGTAATCGTAGTTTTGGGAAGATTACGAGTATGTTTGATCAAGGGAGTCCTTTGATTTGGATTATCCTCAGCATTTTACTTTTTGTATCGATGCTTGTGATTCGTATGATCGAGCGCAATGCAAACGCACATGCTAAGTATTACCTCAGCCGTAAATTGGTTTTATGGATGAGTGGTCTGGGTTTAATGAATGCGCTTATGGGTATTTTTGTCTTGATGAGTGCGAGCTCATTTAATTTAGTTTTAAAACTTATGTTTTCACTAGTCTTAGGAAAAATTACCGCGGTCATTTGTCTTCTGACAGTGATTGCATTTATCGTGGTCTTTGTGAAACAAGATGAATTAGTTCTTGTGAAAGTACAAGCGTAGGAGGCATACAGCTGGAAGAAAAAGATGAATTGGATGACATTCTTGATGAAGTTGATGCGAAAGCCGCAGAGCTTGATGCAGAGGCAAAACGACTCGAAGAATTGGAAGAAATCGAAACGAACCATGAAGAAGACGAAATCATCGACGATCTTGATGACATACTCGATGAGGTGGAATCAAAACCGGATGACGTTATCGAAACTGTTTATGTTGTGGAAACATCCCCAAAATCAGTTGAAGAAACTGTGGTCAAAACGTCAAAACCAAAACGTTCTGATAAGCACATCAAGACAAAACATAAAAAATCAAAGCATAAACGCAATGCGTTAATCGCCTTATTAGTTTTAATTGTCGCATGCGGTGGTGGCTTTGCGGTCTGGAAACTGAAGTTTAGTGGACAACCTTTTGACGCATTTAAATATGTAAGTGTTGAATTTGAGGGTGTTGATACAAAAGGAACGGCTACATTTGAAGTGGATTTGGATGCCATCAACAATCCTGATCAAAAAGAAATCTATGAGAGCTTAACGTATAACTTGAGTCCTCAAGAAGGGCTATCGAATGGAAACCGGATTAAATTAACGGTTGAGAAATCAGAATTGACAGATAAGCTTCTCAAAACCCATAAGTACCGTCTTGATCATTTGGAGAAAGAGGTCGTGGTTAAAGGTTTATATGATTCCGAGCAATTTAATCTTTTCGAACAATTCACATTTAAATTTGAAGGTATGGACGGAAGTGGGACTGCTGCCTATGATACGAATTTAGATGTTGAAGAGGCATATCTCCAAACGATTGTGGAAGGGACAACCTTAACGTTCTCTAAAGATAAAAATCTTGTGAATGGTGAGGAAATCACCGTCAAGGCAACCTTTAATAAAGAAGCAATGGCTGCCATGAATCAACATAAAGTTAAAATTTCTGAGGAACAAACAACCCAACCGTTAAAGTTGAAGGCCTGAGTGATGTTTATGCAAGCATGGATGATGTGAAGGAATATAAAGAGTTACAAAATCTTGCATTAAGCAAAATCAAAGCAGATTATGCGAAACATCCGGATACGTATACGAATTTTAAATTAGAGTATGCATGTTATGCAGCAGATACTCAAAATAATGTGAATGCGGTCGATTACTTTAATAAACATGGGTATTCAAAAGGAAGTTTGATGTTTATTTATAGCTTTTATCGCATCCGCGGCAATGATGTTGCGCATTTTGCAGATAATTACGGTTATACCAATATGGTGCTTCGTGATGGGAGTCTTGATCGGGATGCAATGTTGTTGATGTCACCTTATCAAGATGGTGCTACCGTTGAAAAAGTATTAAATGAATTGCAAGCAAATAATTTTAAGTGTGAGGCCCAATAAGCGGCTTTAGAGTTTGAATTAGGACTGTCAGAGTGTGTGACAGTCCTTTTACGTTCTCGCTTTTAGTATTTGCATTCACTTCTTTAATGTAAGCGCTTGCTATATTTGTGTAGTTTGTGTATAATCTGTGTAGAGAGCTAAACATGCATATAGTTAGGGGGATTTTATGAAAAACTATTATGCCGTGTTTATTGCATTTACGCTCATTGTTCTTACACGAACCGTGATTCATCCAGACTTACTTTTGACCGTAACGGGTATCGTAACGTTTTTGGTGATTCTTGTATTTGCGACAACACAAATATTTAATTTAAAGCATGAAGTGAGTGATGAGAGATTGCTCTATCTTAACGCTGTATTAAATGTGTTTACAGCTTTCTTATATTACAACAATGTTTATAAAGCGATAACATTAACACCCTATGATTCGCTGTTATTCGGGTTAACAAGCGTTCTTGCATTCATATCTCCAGTGTTACTGTTTCTTGCTCGTGATGCAAACCACATTTGAGTGCTTTATACATAATCGTAATTGCTTGTGAAAATATAACCAGTGCCAGGTTATATTTTTTTTGTCTTTTGATTGCATATTAGTGTGGGTTTAGTATAATGGGGTTAGTTTCTGATAGAGACTAAGAAAATTGAATTCGTACAAGGGGTGCTCGTATTTCGGGCTGAGAATAAACGGTTACGTTTTAAACTCTAAGCTTTAAGCTTTGTACCTGATCCAGCTAATACTGGCGGAGGGATGTATTAATCGCATACTTTTTTTTGAGTAAACGTGTATACCTCTTTTCGTACGAGAAGAGGTTTTTTTATATTATAAGGAGGTTCATATGAACGCAAGTGTCGCAATTCAAATTTTACCGAATACAACATCAAATGAAGAAACAATTCGTATTGTGGATGAGGTGATCGCATATATTGCGCAAACGGGTCTAAACTATGTTGTCGGACCGTTTGAAACATCGATAGAAGGGGATTATGATGAATTGATGGAAATTGTTAAGAACTGTCAACTCATTGCGGTTAAGGCAGGTGCCGATAAAGTATCAGCATATGTAAAGATTGCTTATGCGCCAACAGCGCACATTCTCACCATTGATGAAAAAATCACAAAACATCAAAAATAGATTATTGTCCGTATCCGCAATTGTTGGATTGTTGGTATTATGGCAAGGTCTTTCATCACTTGGAGTGATTCCACGGTTTATGTTACCCGCTCCCAGTGATGTCGTGAAAGCATTTAATAATGATTTTAGTTTACTTATGTATCATGCGAAAACAACGCTCTTAGAAGCTTTTTTAGGATTAACATTTGGGATTTTGTTAGGATTTATCTTTGCGGTCATTATGGATCATGTTTCATGGTTTCATAAAATGTTTTATCCGTTGATTATCTTGACACAGACAATTCCCACGGTTGCATTAGCGCCCCTTTTAGTACTTTGGATGGGTTATGGATTACTTCCAAAAATTACGTTAATCATTTTAACGTCGTTTTTCCCTATTACAATGGGATGTATGAATGGATTTCAGTCCTGTGATAAGGATGCTTTAAACTTAATGAAATCAATGGGAGCAAATACCTTTGAAACTTTTCGTCATATAAAATTTCCACATGCCTTACCTTATTTCTTTTCCAGTTTAAAAATTTCAGTATCGTATTCTTTAATCGGTGCGGTCATTGCGGAATGGTTGGGGGGATATAGTGGATTGGGCGTTTATATGACGCGTGTACGGAAATCGTATTCGTTTGATAAGATGTTTGCCGTAATTTTCTTTATATCTTTCTTAAGCTTGGTATTAATGGGACTTGTTTCGTGGTTACAAAAACGAGCTCAGCCATGGCTTGATGCGGAAACCTTACAAAGAGATGGAGCAAATAATTCATGAAAAAGAAATTAATGGGGATATTGGTTTTGGGGTTACTTTTAACGGGATGTGGCGCTAAGTCGTCCAAGCCGGTTCGGATTGTATTGGATTGGACCCCAAATACGAATCATACTGGGCTCTATGTAGCTCAGGAAAAGGGATTCTTTAAAGCGCAAGGTCTTGAGGTGGAGATTGTACAACCGCCTGAAGGATCTACAACATCGTTAATTGGAGCAGGGGGTGCAGAATTTGGTATTAGTTTCCAAGATACCATGGCACCGGCACTGGCAAGTGAACATCCACTCCCAATTACTGCGGTAGCAGCTTTAATTCAACACAATACGTCAGGTATTGTTTCATTAAAAGAAAAAGGCATTGATGCACCCCGTAAAATGGCTGGACATACGTATGCCACATGGGATTCACCGATCGAACAAGCGATTATTCGTAAAATTGTAACGGATGATGGTGGGAATTATGAGGATATTAAAATGGTTCCAAATACCGTTACGGATGTGGTATCAGCACTCCAAACAGATATTGATGCAGTCTGGATTTTTAAAGCATGGGATGGCATGGCCATCCAACAAGCCGGTTTGGATACACATTTTTTAAACTTTGCGGATTATGGCC
The DNA here is from genome assembly GCF_003931795.1 of Erysipelothrix piscisicarius. Lineage (NCBI taxonomy): Bacteria > Bacillati > Bacillota > Erysipelotrichia > Erysipelotrichales > Erysipelotrichaceae > Erysipelothrix > Erysipelothrix piscisicarius. The sequence continues at coordinate 690,757 of NZ_CP034234.1, forward strand.
AAGAACTTGACTTCTACAGTCCCGTCTTGATTGCGAATAATGGTTATTTGGAAGAAAATGGGCAAGAAGCAAAGAAAGTTTTAAAAGCCTTAGAAGAAGGGTATGAGTTTGCGATTGAAAATCCTGATGAAGCAGCGGAGATTCTTGTGAAACATGTACCGGAACTTGATCTTGATTTGATTAAGGCAAGCCAACATTTTCTTGAGAAAGAATATAAAGCTGAAGTTACGAAGTGGGGTACCTTTGATGGTGCGCGTTGGAATCAATTCTACGCATGGCTTTATGATAATCAATTAATTGATATGCCCATTGCTGAGAATGTAGGATTTACCAATGACTATCTCAACTAAACCTGTTTTAGTGCTTGAACATGTTTCCATGGCTTATGGATCAAAGCGTGTCTTGGATGATGTTTCGGTGACGTTAAATCAAGGTGAAGTTGTATGCATCTTGGGAGAAAGTGGTGTTGGCAAGACGACATTATTTAATGTGATTGCAGGACTTCTTCACCCTGATAAGGGTTCCGTATCTTTACATAAACAGGATATTACAGGGACGACGGGTCATGTTTCGTATATGCTTCAAAAGGATTTATTGTTGCCTTATAAGACGGTCATTGATAATGCGTCATTGCCGTTGCGGATTCAAGGTAAGAGCAAAATAGAAAGCCGTGAAGCGGCTCTAAAATATTTCGCGACCTTTGGCTTAGAGGGAACGGATCATCTGTATCCTGCCCAATTATCGGGTGGAATGCGACAACGTGTCGCATTTCTGAGAACATTCTTATTCTCAGATGATGTTGCTTTATTGGATGAACCGTTTAGCGCATTGGATACAATTACCAAACATCAAATGCAAACATGGTACTTGGATATCATGAGTCAGTTAAATCTGTCCACATTTTTTATAACGCATGACATTGATGAAGCGATACTCCTTTCGGATCGTATTTATGTCTTAAGTGGAAAACCGGGGAAAATTACGTATGAATTAATCATTGATACGCCCAAACCTCGAAATGAAGACTTTTTGTTAACGGATGCATTTATAAATTATAAACGGATCATTAAAGCTCACTTAAACGATACCAAATCAGAATAGACCCAAAAGATACACACGGATAAGTGTGTATCTTTTTCATAAAACTTGTTATATTGATAAGAGAAGGTTGAGGATATGCATGTTAGATACAAAAACAATTAAAGAACGCGTCGTTTTAGTTGGCGTGGATTTTGGGAAAAAAGATTTTGACTTGGATTCATCCATGATTGAATTGGGGGATTTGGTTGAAGCGGCTGAGGGAACGGTTGTTTATCAGATTACGCAAAACCGAGATCGCCCTGAAAGTGCGACCTATATTGGAATTGGGAAAATTGAAGAAGTGATGCGTGCAGTCGCAACCTATGATGCCGATACCGTGGTGTTCAATGATGAACTCAGTGGATCACAGATTCGAAATCTGGAAAGTTTAATTGGTTGTAAGATTGTTGATCGAACCAATTTAATCCTTGATATTTTCGCTTTGCGTGCAACCACGGCCGAAGGAAACTTCAAGTAAAACTTGCGCAACTAAAATATCGTTTACCGCGCTTAATTGGGTAGAGTGATTATTTATCTCGTACTGGTGGTGGCATTGGGACACGGGGTACCGGTGAACAAAAACTTGAATTGGATCGACGCCACATCCAACGGGAGATTCTTCACGTCCAAAATGCCTTAACCAAATCAGAAGAAAACCGTGAAATTACCCGTAGTAAACGGTTAAATTCAAATCTTCCAATTATCTCATTTGTTGGATATACCAATGCGGGTAAATCAACCTTAATGAACGCAATTTTAACCAATGGTGATCCCCAAGCTAACGATAAACATGTGTTTGTGAAGGATATGCTCTTTGCGACCTTAGAGCCCTCCTTGCGTAAAGCCCGTCTTAATAATGGACTGAATGCTATTCTTACGGATACCGTAGGGTTTGTATCAAAATTACCCCATACACTTGTAGAAGCATTTAAAGGGACTCTTGAAGAAATTAAGTATTCAGATCTAATTATTCATGTGGTGGATGCGTCCAATCCTGACTTAAACATTCAAATGGATACAACGTATAAAATGCTTCGCGATTTGGATGTGCTGGATCGTAAAATCATTACCGTCTTTAACAAGATGGACCAGGCAATGGATCAAGATATTGTCTACTATCAAAGTGAATTTGGAAATCGTATGTACATCAGTGCCCTCGACATGGAAGACATAGATCGACTGGTTGATGCGATTGAAGTTGAACTGGAATCAAGTTTTAAGAAAGTAAGTTTTGAAATCCCGTTTGCGGATCTTGGAATCTTAGATGCGATTGCCTCCAACTATGAAATCATCGGTTTAAATTATACGGAAAAAGGGGCAGAATTTCGAGCTGTCATTCGTGAATCAGATCAAAATCGTTATAAAAAATATATAATCTAAAAGATGTGTGTGTTTTTGGATGCTCATTAACCACTTTGTACTAAGATAGTGTATAATGAAAAAGCACTTTCACACATGTCCAATCGGTATGGTGAATTCGGTTTAGAATAACCATGCATAGAAAAGAGATGATATCGTGAAACATACATTTAAAAATTATGGAATTGATGACTCAATTCTAAAGTCAATTCAGTATTTGGGCTATGATGCCCCAACTGATGTTCAACAAGAAGTGATTCCTGCTGTATTAAGTGGGAAAAATATTGTTGTGCAATCACAAACAGGTAGTGGAAAAACCGCTTCATTTGGGATTCCTATTTGTCATCAGGTTGATTGGGCAAAACGTAAGCCTCAAGTTTTAGTGTTAGCACCGACGCGTGAACTTGCCATCCAAATCCAAGAAGATTTATTTAATCTTGGTCGTTTTAAACGCTTAAAGGTTGAAGCGTTATTTGGGCGCAGTTCATTTGAGAAACAGGCACAGCGTTTAAAAGAAATGACCCACATCCTTGTCGCAACGCCTGGTCGTTTATTAGACCATATGGCAAGAGAAACCGTGGATCTTTCGCATATTGAAACATTAGTGATTGATGAAGCTGACGAAATGTTTAATATGGGCTTTATTGATCAAATTACAAGTATTATTAACCGTATTCCCAAAAAGAGTCAAAAATTACTCTTTTCCGCAACCATGCCAGAACGCGTTAAAGATCTCTGTACGCTTTACATAAAAAATCCGCAGTGGATTGATATCGAAACAGAAAGTCGTGTTGAAGACCGTATTGATGAACGTTACTATATTGTCGATTATCCCGATAAAATGGCGTTACTTGAATCCGTACTCATAACGGAAAATCCAGATAGTTCAATCATCTTCTGCAATACCAAAGAACAAGTAGAATCCGTGACTGATTTTATGGAAGACTTAGGGTGCAAGGTAGATACCCTTCATGGTGGGATGGAACAACGTTTTCGAACCAAAGTCCTAGCGGACTTTAAACATGGTCTTTTCCGTTATCTTGTGGCTACGGATGTGGCAGCACGTGGATTGGATATTGATGATGTTTCACTCGTGGTGAACTTCGATGTTCCTGAAAATACGGAAAGCTATACACACCGCGTGGGCCGTACCGCACGTGTGGATAAATATGGTAAAAGAGAAACAAGTCAACGTGACGAAATGAAATTTATGAATTTAATTATTAATGAAACGGATCATGAACTTCAAAAAGTTGTGAAACCAAGTCAAAGCCTTGTGGATGCACGGCGTGATGCATTTGAAGCCAAACGTGATCGCAAACCTAAAGTCAAAAAAGATAAAGCGCATGACTTTAAACAAGAAATCACCAAAATTCATATTAACGCAGGTAAGAAAACAAAAATGAGACCGGTCGATATTGTGGGTGCATTGTGTTCCATTGAAGGTATGAATGCAGAAGACATTGGGGTTATCAGTATTGTCGATGTTTCAACCTTTGTGGAGATTCTTAATGGTAAAGGAGACCTTGTTTTAAAAGCACTTAAAACAATGCCCATTAAGGGGAGACCTCGTAAAGTAAACCGTGCCAATAAAACGGAATACGAACGCCTCTTATAAAAAAAAAAAAAACTGTAGCTGCACCTTAAAGGAGGCAGCTACAGTTTTTTTTTCTAAAAAAGATACGTTAGCGATAAAAAATTATTGTTTGCGTTTAAAAATCACAAATCCGCAAAGGGATACAAGCATTCCAAGTCCGACAAATCCAGAAACAGCTTTTCCTGTTTTAGGAAGTGTTGCATCGGTTTTGTCTGTCGGTGTTGTTTGAACATCACCTTCAGTTGTGCTATCGGGAGTTTCGGGTTTTTGAGAATCCGTATCCGGTTTTGGTTCTACAATCGGAGGTGTGATGCTTTCATCAGGATTTGATGGTTCCTCTGTTTCAACCTCACGTTTGCTTAAACCTCTAACGGCTGAGTCTAAGGCTTCAATGGCTTCTTTAATCTGCGCTTCATTTGGTGTAGAAGCTTTGAAGAGACGTCTAAAACTGAAGCGTGGTGTTTGAAGCAGTGCTTTCGCAGACTCCAACGCATCATATACGGTCTGCACACTTGTCTCTGTATAAAGAGACAGATCAAGGGTATTCATGTAATCCTCAACCTCTTAAATTTTTAAACGTAATGAATCTAAAGTGTAGTTACTTAACTCGAGATTGTTGATCAATTCATTGAGGTTTTGAACCATTTCATCAATTATTTCCTGTGTTGTTTCTGAGTTATCAAGAAGCTCATAGGCTTTTTCTTTTAATTCAAGTAATGGTTTAAAACTTGCTTCGGTATAAAGGTTTTGATCGTAGCTTTCAAGTGTTTCAAGAACGTGATTTAAGCTTGAATAATCGAGAGGTGCACGATATGTTTTTCCATGCAGGGTAATTTCCGCAGCATTTCCATAGTTTTCAAGACCTTTTACGACTTTAAAAACTAGTGTATCCACATGAGCATCCTCAAACGTAATGGTTTTCTTTGAAAGATTTGTATCGAGAGTGCCTTCAGTGAGAACCTGAAGCGGTGCATCACCCAATTTACCTAAGATTTGATATTCTGTGACGACACCGTTGATCGTTCCATCTTGACGTGGTAGATAGGTCAAGGCATTCACAACCATCTCATGATGGAATGAAATCGTTACATCAAATGGCGGGTTTTATCGCCCCATTTGAGTGCCAGAAGGTCCTATCGCCATCAAAGGCTAAGCCGATAGGACCTTCAACGAGTGTGTTCCTTTTCATCTTCTTGACTTGATGCCGTTACATCAAACATTGAGTTTGGAATGTAGGTTGGATCAATCGCATCAATCATTGCATGGATTTGTTGGATGAAATCACCAATGGTAAAGGGATTATCACTTAAGAGTTCTGCTTTGGTAATCAGTTGATCCGCTGCATCTTTTACACTTGGTGCTAGGTTTTCAAAATCAAGGGCTTTAAGTGTTTCGAGTGCTGCATCAAGACCGTGTTTATTCGCAATATTGAGTGCTTTCCCATCAAGTGTTTCAAGATAGCCTTCAGTAAAGCCATTGAGAATGGTGATGGGTTCTGTTAAGTTAAAGCGTATTGTGTTCGCATCAACACGTTTTGGTGTTGATGTTTGATGTGTATTATACGTTAACGTTAAGTTTGAGCTAGGAATTAAAGCCTTATCCGATTTTATTTCAAGGAAGGTATCCTGAATATCAAGATTTAAACTTGAGGTATCTTTAACACCTAAATCTTCAAACGAGAAACGTTTAAACATCATCGACATATTATCCCCGTTTTCAGGTTTTTTATGTTCGTACATTAAACCAAAATGTCCATCAGGAAGTGGTTGAACCACATTGTACTCATAATTTCCACTTTGCATATGCGTATTGGAGAGCAGAACGAGTCGTTCACCTTCTAAAACTTGAAGCAGCTTTACTGCCCCATTGGTTCGTTTAGGACCATTTGGATTTGCAAGTAAGATATACTCGTTACCTTCATGGTTATAATGTAAGGCCGACATTTGTGAGTAAACATCGGTAATGGGAAGAGTTTCAAGATCATTCTCCCAGGTTTCTCCATTATCATAAGATGTACCTACCAGAACTTTTCCGGATACATTTCGCGCAAATTGTTTCAGGGTACCGTTATTAAGTTGGACCACTTGGGATTCGGTGACCAGGGCGCCGCCATTATTTAAGGTTTCGGAATTTAAAACTTGACCGTTAAAGTTACGGTTATCGTTGAGGTATTCCGTTTTATGCCACGTAATACCATCGGCACTTTTGATCATGGATGTGGATTGAGAATTACCGCCATGACGGTTTGTATGGTAAATCGGGAAAGCGAGTTCGCCATTTTCAAGTTGAATGCCAACGCCAGGACCCGTTCCTATGAACTGCATCCAATCTGCTTTGACTTGTGGTGTAATATCATGAGGCGATGACCAGGTTTGACCGTCATCATCCGAATGGGTTAACCATAGATAAGCCGTTTGACGGACGCGTAGGGGACTTTTCTTAAGGTAGATATTTCCCACATATGTATCGCCCTCATAAATATCTCCAAGATCATTGAAAGGCATGCCTTTCTCAGATTCTAAGACAACGCGATAATTCGTGATGATATCCGTATTTAAATCAAATACGGTCCCATCAGCTTTTGCGTAGTATTTCTTGCCATCAGTACCTTTTAGAACAATATGCGTACCGTCTTCTTTGGTTACATAAGGTTGACCAAAGTCCTGGTCTTCATTTTGAACACTAAAGAATCCACGTGATTCTGGGAACATATCAACTAAAAGATAAATACGGCCATTCCGTTTATCTTGTGCCATTGCCGCATCAATAAGGAATGCGGAACTTTGATAGTTTGTATTCACATTTTCCTGGGAAACATTTGGGTCTGATTTTAAATCAATAATCACTTGGGTATCAGACCATGTTTTACCACTGTCTTGACTTCTACGGATTGCGATATCGATATTTCCCCAGTCTGCTTGATGGGTAATACGTTTATCAATCGCAGCTAAGACGGTCCCATCTTGAGTTGTGAGAAGACTTGGAATGCGGTAGTTTTTACTGCCATCTTGTCCCGGTGCATAGAGCTCAATTGCTTCTGAAGTCGATGGATCAACGGTTGAAGCGGTGTCGGAATGTAATGTTTTAATGGTATCAACATCGAGGATGTCGTGGGTTAGGTTTAATGAAGCAATCTTTCCACTAAAAGGCCATAAGTTTTCACCTTTTAAGCGGGCAACGCCACCCAGTTTCATACGATTCCAAGGTATGGATTGGATTTTCGTGAAATCAATATCATCTTGGGATGCAAGTAAGAGTCCATCTGCATAAATTTCTACACGATTACCATGATTAAGGACGGTAACGGTGTGCCAGTTTGCGTTGGCAAGTTGGGTACTTGTGCCCGAAGTATTAATAATATGTTTTCCGGTTTCATCTCTGAATTCAATGCCAAGCTTACCGGTACTGTTTTGATAGTAAAGCGCGAAATAGTTGTTTTCCAAATTTGCGTTTGATATTGAAAACAGTGAAGTAAGATCACTGGATAGTGATTCAGAACGGAAACGTAAGGTTAGGGAACCTTGGTTAAATTCTTTGATGTGTGATAAATGGTCGGAAATATCAGCACCTTCTCCCTTTAAGTGTAGGTGATTAAGATTTAGATCATTCATAGCAAAGATAGAACTTGGGTAAAGACTTATACCCAATACAAGTGTAAGAAGCACGACGAAAATGTTACTTATTTTCTTCAATTTAAATACCCCTCTCATATAAGTAATGTATGGATGATTCAAATGTAAGCGCTTCATTCATCGACATTATAGCATCTTTTTTCGCCATGTCCAAAACAATTTACAAAATTTCATATTCATGAAAATCAGTTTCCTTAAGCGTTGAATTTTAGCTTGTAAACCCGCAATTTAGCGAAAATAATTACCAAAAAAAGGAGCTTAGCGCTCCTTCGCATATTTACCTTGCCAGGTGTTCTTTTGAACCATGAGTTTATCGATTTCATTGGTGACTGCAATTTTGCGAACCGTCCAAAGTGGGGCAAGCAAATCATCCGCCATGCCATCTCCAGTAAGTCGAGCAACCACAATATCTTCGGGCAGGCGTTCAATTTGTTTCACAACCACATCCACATAGTCATCACGGTAGAGAAGTGGAAACGGATTTTTTTGATATTCTGCACCCAGTTTTGTTTCTTTAATAATATGAAGCATGTGTATTTTAACCATCTCCGGATGCATTCGTGCAAGGTAATCGGCAGTTTCAAGCATCATCTCAGGCGTTTCCTGAGGAAATCCGTTAATAATATGAACACAAGTACGAATGCCTGCTGCTTTGAGTTTTTGTATACAAGTTGTGACCGATTCAAGATCGTGACCCCGATTCATACATTCGGAAGTTTCAGGATGAATGGTTTGCAAGCCAATTTCGATGGTCAAGTCTTTCTTACGACTCATTGCTTCAAAATATGCAATCTTCTCATCATCCAAGCAATCACTGCGTGTCGCAATATCAATCCCCACAAAACGATCATCATTGAAGAAAGGGTCGTAGAGTTTTTTGAGGTTTTCTAAGGAATCATGTGTATTTGAGTAGGCTTGAAAGTATGCAATCTTGGCGGCATGGGGCCATTTTTGAAGCATTATATTTTGGCTGTGCTCGATTTGCTTTTCTAAGTCTGGATTTTTTAAAATCATATCCCCTGATCCACGGGCACTACAGAAGTTACAACCGCCACTTCCACACGTACCATCACGATTTGGACAGGTAAATCCTGCATCGATGCTGACTTTAAATGCTTTTTGGCCATAAGTTTTCTGGGTAAAATAGTTATATGTTTGATAACGCTTGTTATCAAGGGAATAAGGATATGGGTTTGTCATCGTAATACCTCCATAATACAATAGTCGATGTCATTGCGGGTAAATGTTTGATCTGTTTGTGTAAAACCAAAACGTTTATAGTATGAAATTTTGCTTGTTCGCGCATTAAGAATGATGCGCCCATTATATAATGATAGCACATGGCTTAATAACAGGCTTCCATATCCTTGATTTTGGAAGCCTGGAAGGGTTGCGAATTTTCGAAGTTGGACCGTGTCATCATGCTTAACGACAGAGATTACGGAAAGACAGTGTTGGTCCAAAAAGAGACCATAATGAAGTGCCATGGCGTCATCCTCTGTTTGTGCTAAGGTTATGGGGCCATCAGGATACATTGCGTGATGGCGGATGGGTAAAACCTGTTGAAGTGAAGTTGTTTGTATGGATATCATGATTATTCTCCTTGTGACATATTATACGGTAAATGGTAGAATAGATGTAAAGAATTAGAAAATAGATTGAGGACTTTATGAAACAAGCACGACAACAAGCATCAAACGCCAATGAAAACATCAATCCCATTCAGCACGAAGCGCGGGAATCATTGCGTTTAAATAAATATATCAGTGATTCGGGTTATTGTTCACGTCGACAAGCAGATCGTTATATTGCGGAAGGGGTAGTTGCCATTGATGGAGTTACGGCTATTGTTGGCCAACAAGTACTGCCAGGGCAACGTGTAACCGTTGAAGGCAATCACGTGACCATCGATGACGAGAAAGTTTATATCGCCTTAAATAAACCACGTGGTATTACATGTACAACGGATGGTGCCATTGAGGGCAATATTTCAGATTTTATGAACTACCCAAAGATGATCTTCCCAATAGGACGGTTGGATAAAGATTCCAGTGGCTTAATTCTACTTACCAATGATGGTGATATTGTTAATAAAATATTACGTGAAGAATACGGTCATGATAAAGAATATATCGTATCGGTGAATAAGATGATTGATGAAGACTTTATTACCCAAATGTCCAAAGGGGTCGAGATCTATAACCAACAAACCCATCGTATGCAAGTGACCAATCCATCCGATGTGGAGCAAGTTGCACCGAAAACCTTTCGAATTATTTTAAATCAAGGTTTAAACCGACAAATTCGCCGGATGACAAAGGCATTGGGATTTAAAGTCACAACGTTAAACCGGGTTCGAATTATGAATATTAAACTGGGTGATTTAAAGGTAGGAGAATGGAGTTATCTAAGCGTCCAAGAACTTGAAGAAATGAACCGACGTATCCAAAGCCGCTAAGCGGCTTTTTTAATGCGCTATAATCAGAGATTATTACGCAATAGGTTTTAGTTATAAGTATTGCTTATGACTGAATGGCCAAAACGGTCAAATTTTGTGATACAAGTTATTAATTTCACAAATACAAAAGAAATAAATCACTTTTAAATCGAAAAAAGTGATATAAGGGCAGATTATGGCTAAAGTCGTAAAAACTCGTGAGTTAATTAGTTGTAATGTCAACAATACGTGATACGATTTATGAGCAAGGCAACGATTAGCCTTAAACATTTGATGATTATCCATGCGGTGATGCGCAAAAGATACGGGGATCTGATAATCCTATAAATGTAAGGTGTCGTTTGCTTATTTGTCATTCATAGGAGGAGAACATGAAGAAGACAGAAAATATTATTGGATTTGTATTGCTTATCGAAGTATTCATCCTTGGAAAGAATTTTTTAGCGTCTGATATGCATTTATTCAGACTTGTAATGGGGATTGCATTAGGATATACATTAACACGTGCTGCAACAGGGTTTGCAGGAAGTGTGAACCGTGCTGCAAATACAGGTTCCACAAAATTAATGAAAACCTTAATGTTTATGTTCTTTATTACAACAGCATTATCCGCATCATTTATGATTTTCCAAGATCCATCACAAATGGATTTATGGGTTAATCCAATTAATGGTGGGTTACTTGTTGGGGGTGTGCTTTTCGGATTTGGGATGGCATTCTCATCCTGCTGTGCATCAGGTGTTTTAACGGATTTAATTACAAGTTTACCACGTGCTTTAATTACACTCGTATTCTTTAGCTTTGGGGTCTTTATTGGATTCCCTCTTCAAAAACAAGGTTGGGTTGCGACATCATGGTTTGTATCTGAAGTTGGATCACAAACAGCAGGTGGTGTCTTCTTACCAGACCTCTTTAAATGGGATGGTCTTGGTGGATGCCTTGGCGCATTAATCTTAACAGCACTGCTTTGTGGTCTTGTGGTTGTGCTTGCGAACAAATACGAAGCAAAACGTAAAAAAGAGGGTACATACACAGGTCACTTTGTGGAAAAAGGCCAAGATAGTATGGAATCATTTGAAGTTGAAAAAGATTATGCTTTCCCAACAGAAAGTACTTATGAACGTCTTTTTGTAAAGACATGGACTTTAAAACAAGGTGCAGTGATCATCGCGATCCTCTTTACATTATTAATGGGTGTTACTAAAGCAGGTTGGGGTGCATCAACACCTTACGGTTTCTGGTTTGGTAAATTCTTAACACTCTTTGGTGTATCCGCAGAATCCCTGGGATCATTTACACAAATGGATCCAGCTGTATTCTCAAAACCATTCTTAGCAAACCCTGTAACAGTTCAAAACATGGGTATCCTTGTTGGAACTGCAGTATACTTACTGACAGCAGGTAAATTTAAAAATACATTTATGTCAGAGCTACACATTACCGTTAAAGATGGACTGCTTTATGCAATGGGTGGTATCACAATGGGTGTTGGAACACGTCTTGCGAACGGATGTAATGTTGGTGCTTTATATACACCGATTGCGAACTTCTCGTTATCCGGTTGGGTATTCCTTGTTGTGATGGTAATCGGTGGTTACTTGGGAAACAAACTCGCAAAACCATTTACAAAAATAAAGTCTTAAAACGATAACTTAGATTAGAAAAGAAAGAGGATTCTACCATGAGTAAAAGAATATTAATTGTTGGAGGGGTAGCTGGAGGTGCTTCAGTTGCAGCTCGTGTTCGTCGTCAAGATGAACATGCGGAAGTCATTATGTTTGAACGCGGACCGAATGTGTCCTTCTCAAACTGTGCTTTACCATATCACCTAAGCGGCATTGTTGCTTCAAGTGATGACTTAGTCTTAATGACCCCTGAACAATTTAAAAAACAATATAACATCATTGCACGCACAAGCACTGAAGTTCTAAAAATTAATCGTGACGCGAAAACCGTTACGGTTAAAAACTTTGAAACTGGTGAAGAAATGGATGAAGCGTATGACAAGCTTGTCCTATCACCAGGAGCAAGTGCAATCTTACCACGCAGTATCGAAGGCATTGACGGTGATAATGTCTTTACCGTACGTAATGTTGTCGATATTAAAAAATTAAACGGACATATCGTCACCAACAACATTGAAAACATTACCGTTGTTGGTGGGGGATTTATCGGTGTGGCAGTTGCGGAAAACTTGCGTCATGCAGGCAAAAACGTAACACTTGTGGAAGCTATTGATCAAATCATGAGTCCATTCGATTATGATATGGCACAAGTACTACATAAAGAAATGATGGATCACGGCATCAACCTAATCCTTGGTGATGGCGTTAAAAAGATTACAGAAACAAGTGTGGAACTGGGTTCAGGAACCATCTTAGAATCCGGCGCAGTTGTCATGGCAATCGGTGTTGCACCTGAAACAAGTCTTGCGAAAGCCGCAGATCTTGAAATCGGTGTTACTGGTGGAATTAAGGTAGATCACAATTATCTTACAAACGATAAAAATATTTACGCAGTGGGTGATGCGATTGAAGTCTTCCACCAAATTACACATAAACCAACACGTCTTGCACTTGCAGGTCCTGCTCAACGTCAAGCACGTGCAGCTGCAGATCACATGTATGGAATTCCTCATAACAATAAAGGTGTTGTCGGATCATCATGTGTACAAGTATTTGATTTGAACGCTGCATCAACTGGTCTTAATGAAAAAATGGCAAAGGCTAACGGTTTCGACTATGACTTTGTTTACATTATCCCGGGTGATAAAGTAGGGTTAATGCCCGATGCAAATCCAATGCACTTTAAACTTTTATTTGAATACCCAACAGGTAAATTACTGGGTGCACAAGCAATCGGTAAGGGAAATGTTGATAAACGTATTGATGTCATTGCGACAATGATTCAAATGGGTGGAACGCTTGAAGATCTTAAAGAAGTTGAATTATGCTATGCACCACCATTTGGTACAGCCAAAGATGTTGTGAATCATGCAGCGCTTGTTGGTTTAAACCTTCTTTACGGTCGTTTCAACCAAGTTCCTGTAACGCAAGTTCGCGAATTGGTAGAATCCAATGCATGTATTATTGATGTGCGTGAAGAACATGAATATGCTTTAAGTCACCTTATCAATGCAATCAATATTCCATTAAGCCAAATTCGTGATCGCTTGGATGAAATTCCTACGGATAAGCCTGTATATTTACACTGTCGTTCAAGCCAACGTTCATATAATGCTGTAATGGCACTTCAAAACCTTGGATTTGATAATGTAATTAATATTTCTGGATCATATCTTGGAATCTGTGTTTATGAATACTTTAACGATCAAGTCACAGGCCGTGATAAAATCGTTACAGAATACAACTTTAACTAAGGAAACAGTATGCGCAAAAGACTCAGTAAATTGGATATCTTGGCGCTTGCATTAGGTTCAATTATCGGTTGGGGATCGTTTACGCTCCCGGGGACCAAGTTCTTGCCCGAAAGCGGTGTAATAAACACTGCGATCGGGCTTATTCTTGGTGGCATCGCAATTATCTTTATTGTTCAAGGCTATCATGTCATGATGTCTTCCCATAATGAAGATGGTGGTGAGTTCTCATATACATACAATAATTTAGGAAAAAAGCACGGTTTCATTGTAGGCTGGTTCTTAATTCTTTGTTATATCAGTATGGTGCCTCTGAATGCGACAGCATTTGTGCTTGTCGTGAAAAAACTTTTTGGATCAATTGTAACGTTTGGATACCTCTATGATATCGGAGGAACCTCTGTATATCTCTCAGAAATACTAATCGCAAGCTTTATCATTATTATCTTTGCGAAAATAAACATCCAAGGACTTAAGATGAGTTCGAAAGTTCAAAATGTGATGATTTTACTTACAGTCGCAAATATTATGGTAATTTTCACCATGATGCTAGCCACTCAAGGAACTTCCGTTCTAAAAGAAAACTATATTACACCCTATACCTTTGATCTTGCTCAAATTGCGAAAGTTTTTGCGATTGCACCGTTTCTCTTTGTAGGGTTTGATGTCATACCACAGGGTTCAACAGATTTAGACTTTAGTCCTTCAAAAGCCGTTCGGGTTACCATGCTCGCTGTGTTTGCAGGTGTTGTATTCTATAATCTCAATAACATCACGACAGCCTTGGGCTTTGCGCCACAAGCAGGTTTGCTTGAGGAGTGGGCATTAGGGTCAGCGGTTTTAAGTCGCTTGGGATTTGCGGCGTTTATCTTGCTGCTGATTTCACTTGCAGGTGCGGTATCGGGTGGTATTAATGGCTTTATGCTTGGGGGAAGCAAACTTATTGGAGCATTAGCTCAATATAAGCTCATTCCTGAAAAGTATAGCTATGAAAACCAAAATGGGATGTACACGAAAGCAATTCGATTTATTACGATCGTGAGTCTTGTTGCTCCATGGTTTGGACGTGAGATGATTATCTATATAGTAGATATGTCATCGCTTCTAGCGGCCATCGTTTATTTCTATGTGTGTATGATTAGCTATCGAAAATCGTCGGGGCGTTTAAGTGCTGCTGGTGCTTTAGTAAGTCTTGTGTTTGTGGGACTTCTCGTCATACCGGGATCACCTGGACAACTCCAGTTGCCCTCATTTATCTTTATGATTATTTGGTCGGCACTTGGTGTTTTCTATTATTTTAAATATCAATAATCTTTTTGGTTAAAGCACTGTCGCTTTACCCTTTTTTTATGAAACACCTTCGATGATGTTTAATTGTGTGACACAACATTTTCGTTATGTTTCAACGCTGAAAAGGGTATAATAGAAAAGAAAAGAGGAATCCCATGAAACGAAATGCAGCTTATTTAACCATCGCAATTCTTATCTCAAAAATATTAGGTCTTGTAAGAGGCCTTGTTTTATCATATTTTTACGGAACATCCATGGTATCGGATGTTTACTTTACTTCATGGAGTATTCCTAATGTTATCTTTGGTTTTGTAGCAATCGGATTGGTAAGTACGTTTATTCCGGTTTATATTCGAGCATCAGAAGAGCACGGTGAAGGCATTGCCGATCGATACATGAGTGATGCCCTCAATCTGATTGCGCTTTTAGCTTTGGTACTTGTATTACTGGGGCTTGTCTTTACCCAAGAACTTGTACTCGTATTCGCACATGGGTATACAGGAGCCAAACTGGCACTTGCGGTTCGCTTTACTAAAGTGACATTGTTATCCATCTTTTTTATTGGGGCACGGTCGATTTATGAGAGCTATCATGAGATTCATAATCGCTTTCTTATTGCGCCAATCGGAAGTTTTATGATGAATATTGTCGTGATTCTATCCATTTTTATGAGCGTGAAAACGGATATCATGGTCTTACCCATTGGGATTTTTGTGGCGAGTGTCATTCAATATCTATTTGCCTTCCTAACATCAAAAGGTAAAGGCTTTAAACGTCGTTTAACCTTTGATGTTCGCAATCCTTATGTGAAGATGATGACGGTGATGGCGATTCCAATTATTCTTGGGGCTTCAATTGATCAAATAAATCTCGTCATTGACCGCACCATTGCCTCTACATTTGCGGATGGATCGATTTCCGCCATCAGTTATGCATCGCAAATCAATGACGCAGTCTTAGGTGTATTCGTCTCCACAATGGCAACAGTACTCTATCCAACCCTAGTGGGGAATGCAGTTCGAAATGAAACCGAACAACTTAAAGAAACCGTTACGAAAATATTAAATGTTGTGAATTTATTAATGATTCCTGCGTCAATTGGGATTATGGTGCTTTCAAAACCGATTGTTATGATGCTTCTAGGTCATGGTAAGTTTGATGATCAAGCGATTGTGGTTACGGGTACAATTTTATTTTTCTATTCCTTGGGTCTTGTGGCATTTGGAATGCGACAGGTTCTAACGAAAACCTTTTATGCACTGGAAGATACAAAGACACCCGTACGTATTGGGGTTATTTCTGTAGTCGCCAATATTGTTTTAAATCTTCTGCTTTCAAAGACAATGGGGGTAACCGGTCTTGCACTTGCAACCACATTGGCTGCATTTATCGGATCACTGTTACTCTATAATGCTCTGCGTATCCGTTTAAATGGATTGAGAACGGGTCAATTTATGCGTTCGTTCTCAAAAACGATGATCGCTTCACTTATTATGGGATTTGCGGTTTATGCCATCTATTACCCAACGGTGCTTGCTGATATGGGTAAAAAAGGTGTTGTGATTGTGATTGCCTTTGGTATTGCGGTCTATATGCTCGTCATGCATTTTATGGGTGTACCGGAATATGATGAAATTATTAAAAAAAGAATCAAGGTTTAATCATAAAAAAAACTTCTTGAGAAGAACTTGTTTTGTTCTTTTAAGAAGTTTTTTTATCGAGATAATTGGTCAACGTATCAAGTTGCCATTTTCGCTCAAGGGAACGTTTACTGCGTTTTCCAACTTGAACTGCTTTTAAGGCATAGTCTGCACATTGAATGCCGTGTGCTTTAACCTGTGTCGTTCCTGCCGCATGACCGCTCGCTCTAAGTAAATAGATGTGTTCTGTTTTTGTAAGCTCACGTGCACGTTCATGGGCTTTTAAGGCACGTTTTCGTGCTTCATCAGTCGTCATAGTGCCTTGAACCCAATCTCGTGTTGCTTTAAGGGACGCGGTGGCGTGCACATCACGATATCGACAAAGAGTTAAGGCATGTTCCAAGCAATCACCAGCCCACATGACAACAATGGGTTTGGGTGTGTCTTTTAAAAGTGTTTCCAGTAATTCAGTATCAGTCATGTTTGATGTGTTGGATATAGTGTCCATAGCCTTCCTCTTCCATTTGATCAAGTGGTATAAAGCGAAGCGCTGCGGAATTAATGCAGTAACGAAGTCCACCAAGTTCTTTCGGTCCATCGTTAAAGACATGGCCTAAATGCGAATCTGCATTTAAGGAACGGACTTCGATACGTCGTGTTTCATCTTCAACCTCAAGCAATGCATCAATTGGTTTTGAGAAAGCTGGCCATCCACAACCTGCATTAAACTTATCATTTGATAAGAAAAGGGGTTCGCCACTTACGATATCGACATAAATTCCCGGCTCATAAAAATCATCATATTCGCCCGTAAACGGTGCTTCAGTGGCACTGTTTTGGGTGACTTCATATTGAATGGGTGTGAGTTTATTTTTTAGATTCATCTTTATGTCCTCCTGAATTTATTATAGAACAATGTTGTATCTTAAACAATTCTTAAACATTTGACCCGTTGGGTTTTAAACAGTTAGTCCCTATAATAGAACTATGAGGTGACGAGATGGCTAAAATTTTGATTTGTGATGATGAAAGAGATATTGTGAACGCATTAAAAATTTATTTATCACAAGAAGATTATATGATTTATGAAGCATTTAATGGTGTCGAAGCATTGGATGTGCTTAAGAAGGAGCGGATTGATCCGGTGTTACTGGATATTATGATGCCTGAAATGGATGGGTTGGAGGCGATAATGCATATTCGTCAAACAACAACAATCCCAATTATATTCTTGACGGCTAAGGGAGAAGATACGGATAAGATTTTAGGATTAAATGTTGGGGCGGATGACTACATAACGAAACCGTTTAATCCAATGGAAGTGATTGCGCGCGTAAAATCACAACTTCGTCGGTATAGACAATTTAATCAAGGTTATATAGAATCGTCACATATTTTAAAAGTAGGTGGACTGGAATTAAATGATGAAACCAAATCGGTGAGTATGGATGGAAAACACGTCCGTTGTACACCTACCGAGTTTGAAATCTTAAAGTTCTTGATGGCACATCCAAACCGTGTTTTTTCACCCAAGCAGATTTACGAACAGGTATGGCAAGACCATTCCTATGGTGCAGAAGGGACGGTTGCTGTTCATATTCGCCACTTAAGAGAAAAACTCGAAATCAATCCATCCGAACCACGTTATTTTAAAGTAGTGTGGGGTCAAGGATATAAAATAGAAGGAGATATAAACCATGAATCGAAATAAACGCAAACATTTTATGATTCGTTTCGTCTCAGCGGCCGTATTTATCGTATCCCTTTGGGGATTTGTAGGGAGTGTGTATGGTCTGGTGAAGATGCAAGATCTTCATGTGAACAGCATGACGCCTGAAGCATTACGGGAGCATGTTTTCAAAGAAACAGCCCAAGAACAAATTAAGGCTTTGATTCGAACGTCATCGATTGATAATGCGTCTGAAAAACGTTTTTCCGCAGGACTTATAGACATGGAACAATCTGTCGTGTCTCCAAATCATTTTTTTAAAATCTATAATTCGGAGAATGCACTTCTATACAGCAAGGAATCCCCTTCTAAATCTGGATTTATCACAGTCTATACTCTTTCGGATTATCAAAGCGTGGATGAACGTGATTCGAATGGTAATTATATAAAATCACAAATGATTCAAAAAGATTACCGGGTTGAAAGCCAAATCGTTGAGGGAGCACCCGATGTGTTTTGGTACCTGGATCTTTTGATCACGACGCTTTTAGAGATTGGTTACCGATTATATGGCATTCTCATTGTTTCTGCATTCTTAATGCTTGCATCGATGATTACATATACAAAACATGCAGGGATTCGACAAGAAGATGGTAACATCGAACAGAATACCTTCGATCGCTCACCTTTAGAACCTTTTGTGTTATTATATTTGCTGGTTTTTGGCTTTTCAATGAGTCTTCTTGGCGAGAGTATTAATGTATTCTATCGCGATGTTCCCAATGCCTTTTTGATGGGTACGAGCATTTCGCTCATCGGACTGGGATTATCCTTTGTCTTTTATCATTCTTTAATTAAACGCATTAAAGCAAAACAGCTCTTTGTGAATTCATGGGTCTATCGATGGGGGGACCTCCCGATAAAATGTTTGTATCAAGCGTCATTTTCCAATCGTGACTTGCTTCTAAAAGTTTCCATGATTGTGGGAGCATCGTTACTGTTTGATTTTATAACGATGATATCAATTTCCAATCATAATAGTGGAACCATGTTGTTTTTCTGGTTGATTAAAACAGGGGTGGTTGTCTATTTTATCTTGAAATTTGCAGTTGATGGTAAAGCAATCCGTGAAGCGACACAAGCAATGGTTTCAGGAAATTTCGATAAGTCCCTTGATACTTCAAAACTTAATGGCGTCTTAAAAGACCATGCACAGGATTTAAATCAACTATCTGATGGGATGCATCGTGCGGTTGAGCGACAAATGAAATCGGAACGCATGAAAACGGATTTGATTACAAATGTCTCACATGACATCAAAACACCGTTGACATCAATTATCAATTATATTGGTCTTCTTGAACAAAAATCGTTTGACGATCTTGAAGTGCAGGAATACTTAAACGTTCTTTCAAGACAATCGTTACGTCTTAAAAAATTAATTGAGGATTTAGTTGAAGCATCGAAAGCGAGTTCAGGAACAATCCCTCTCAATCAAGAAGATACCGACCTTAATGTCCTTCTTGATCAAGTCATTGGAGAGTACCGTGATCGTTTGAATCAGAATGAATTAGAGCTTATTGTGATACAAGATGAGGTTCATGCGCATTTAGATGGTAATGTCCTTTTCCGTATTTTGGATAATCTATTTGGAAATATTTGCAAGTATTCCTTAACCAAATCACGTGTTTATGTAACGTTAAATCAAATTGATCACAATGCAGTCATCGAAATTAAAAATATATCGGATGTATCGTTAAACATCAGTTCGGATGAATTAATGGAGCGATTTGTACGCGGGGATGCTTCCCGAAATACAGAAGGGAGCGGTCTGGGGCTTTCAATCGCAAAAGCATTAACTGAAGTCATGGGGGCGCGTTTAAGTTGGAAATTGACGGCGATTTATTTAAAGTTAAATTAACCTTCCCACTTCAGTGACACACTTCGTTTTCTCACGTATAATAAAGTGAAGGAGACGATGCTTATGAATCAAAAACTTATGAAATTTAAAAATATCATCGTCTTAATCGCCGTAATTAATTTTACGATGTTGACGATAGTTCGCGTGATTCTCTATTCTGAATTGCATTTAGTTTATCGCTCCCATTTTAAGATGTTTCTTTATCTGTATCATCCTCCTGTTGATTTACATGGTTTATTTTCTAATGCGTCCCAACGCCTTTGATCGACGGTATGGCATTGACAACTTAACTCGACGCATCTTTCTCACAGTATTTCTACTGGGATGTATTTTTTATTTAGGGTCCATCATGACACGTTATGTTATTGGGCTGGAGCGAACAGAAGTCAAACGTGCAGGGATGATTGAAGTAACCGCGAATGGACATCTTGAACGCTATCGAAATCGAGGGCCATTCTTTATGGAGTACATCACACCATCCCCCAATTAAGTAAAACGATCTTTCCAGGATCGTTTTTTTTTACGTGATTTTGAATAACAATTATTGACAAGAAAAGTGAGAATCTCTATATTTAAACTTGATTTACTTAAGGAGGATGTATTATGAATCGGATATTGGTGGTTGATGATGATTTTGAAATCAGAGAATTGCTTGAATTACTACTCACAAACGATGGTTTTCACGTGCAGACATATGCGAATGGGTATGACGCGCTGGAGGCTCTTGATGATGGATTTGATTTAGCCATTTTAGATGTAATGATGCCAGAAATTGATGGTATTCAGCTTTGCCAGAAAATTCGGGATGCACATCACATTCCAATTTTATTTCTAACTGCAAAAGAAAGAGAAGAAGATGTAGTTAAAGGATTTTCAGCAGGTGCGGATGACTATGTCATGAAACCCTTCTCGTATCTTGAACTCAGTGTGCGTGTGAAAGCACTGCTTCGACGTTACTGTAATTACGGAAGCAAACCACAAGGGTATGAGTCCGATTTTCTTGAATCAAAGGACTTGCGTTTAAATCGTAGGACCAATGAAGTTTATAAAAAGGGAGCACTGCTCGATCTTACAGAACGTGAGTATCGTATATTACGGCTTCTTTTAGGGAATCCAGGCCGCATTTATACGATGGAACAGCTTTTTGAAATTGTATGGGAGGATACATATTTTTATTCGTGTTCCAATACGGTGATGGTTCATATTCGAAACCTGCGTAAAAAAGTTGAGGATGAACCCAATAAACCCAAAATTGTAAAGAACGTTTGGGGTAAAGGGTATACATACGATGGTCTTTAGGCAAACAAAGAAGCCAACGCATCTTTCGTTTCAAATTTTGGTTTATATCTTTATCGCAACAGTCGTGAGTTCGTGTTTGTATTTTACGATGCAGCGTTTCTCTGAAATCTATATTACCAGTGTCCACCCCAAACGAAACACGATTTTTCAACGTGTCGAATCTTTACAAACGTATATTGATGATAAAAACATTACCGAGCAATCCTTTGATCAACTGAATGATTGGGCTAAGCAATATCCTTATTCAGTGTTTTATATCTATAATAATTCAAAACTTTTGTATACCAATGATCTTGAGGTTGAGGTGCGATCCTTTGATACGGTCAATGATGCCTCCTACCCTTACAAACCTTTGGATTAAAGGTAGATGGGGATTCCTTCGTGTTGATATCATGAGTCAAGATATTATTGAATTTCTCGATCGCTTTGATCAGGTGAATCGGGTTGTTTCGTTTATCGCATTTATAACGGTTATGTGTATTTTACTGCGAAGCATGACCTTATACATTGAAACGATTACCAACGAACTGAATGCGATTGGCGGTGGGATGCTTGAAACAAAAGTGTCGGAGCAGGGAATGATGAACTGACTGATTTAGCGCGTGGCATTAATATGATGCGCGAAGCGCTGATTGCGAATACGGAGATGGTTGTGCGTTCACAAGAAGCCTTGAAAGATGCAACCACAACGTTATCGCATGATATACGAACGCCAATGACCATCTTGTTGGGTTATCTTGAATACCTACAAAATGATCAGTCACTCGATCCTTCGCATCACGATAAGATTCAACGTTGTTATCAAAAAGCACATCAAGTTAAAGCTTTAGCGCAAGCGTTACTTCAATGCTTCACCGATATTGCCAATCAAGAAGATCATTCTTTTCCAATAATTAAAACCTCTTTTCAAGACTTGAAGCAGGACTTTTTAAAACAACTAATGGCTTCCCTTGAGGTACATGGTTTGGATATTGTTGTAGAGGACTGTGTTCAAGACCTGGGATGGTGCTATGTATCCCATATCTTAATGCATCGCATTTTTGATAATATCACCTCAAACATTATTAAATACGCTCAATATGAACACGGGGTTACGGTGAAAATCATGATGAAAGGATCCAAGGTATGGATGATCATTGAGAATGATGTTGCCGTAGAACCACGAAATCAGGAGAGTTATGGTATTGGGTTAAGAAGTTGTGATCGCTTGATGAGTCTACAAGATGGTTCATTGACTTGGAATCGGATTGGAAATCGATTCCAAGTATGCCTTGCATTGACGGTTAAGAATTATTAAGTAAGAAAGAATAGGATTTATTAGTATTCTTTTGTATACTATCAATGTCTTAAAACTGGATGACCGTATACATAATTAATCTCGTTGATTTGATAACGATTGTTATCAATCCATATTCTTTCCACGATCAGTCCTTCAGTTGTAATAAGACACAAAAAAACAGGATTTATATTCCTGTTTTTTTTTGTGTCGTCTATCTATACAATTCCCATCATAAATTCAACTCCCAATGCAACAACCACAACCAGTAATGAAATAATAAAACCGTGAAGGAACGGATTGAGTCCTGTCTTGATCATAGATTTAAATTTTGTATTTAATCCAATTGAAGCCAGTGCACATACCATTAAAAACTTACTAATTTGTTTCAGTAAATGACTGATGCCAACAGGTATGAGACCCGTACTGTTGAGGATGGCCATGCCAATAAATAATAGAATAAACCATGGGATGATTCGGGTGAATTTAATGGATTCATTTGCGGGTGTTAAACCGTCACGTTTTTACGTGAGCATGAATTAACGAGAAGACAATAACGGTTGGAATGATTGCCAGTGTCCGTGTCAACTTAACCATGGTCGCGAAATCACCGGCAGCCTCAGAGAATGCATAGCCAGCGGCCACAACACTTGATGTATCATTCACCGCAGTGCCTGCCCACAAGCCATAAGCCATGTCGGTAAGTCCAAGTGCTTTACCCATAATTGGAAATAAAACAATCATTAGGACATCAAACAAGAAAGTTGCGGACATCGCATAGGCGATATCTTCATCTTCTGCTTCAATAACAGGTGCAATCGCTGCGATTGCGGAACCACCACAAATTCCAGTACCGGCAGATATTAAATTGGATAACTTCCAATTTAAGTCAAGTTTCTTACCGATAAAGTAACCCCCGCCAAAACATGTAAGGAGGGTAAAGACCATCACAGCTAAAGAAAGTTTTCCTACAGTTAAGATCATGGTGATATTAAGCGATGCACCTAAAAGAATAATTGCGAATTTTAAAACGTGTTTCGATGTGAATTTTAAACCTGTTTTAATCAATGCACTTGGTTCTTTCCATGCATTCACAAGCATTCCAATAAGAAGTGCAATGACGGATGCACCGACAAATTTTACGGGTAATAAGCTTTCAAGGACGACCGCAATCAAAGCGACAATGCATGAAAGCATAAAACCGGGTGTATATTTTTTAATTGAGTTCATAAGACCCCTCTTTCCAAAGAAAGTATAACATGTCCAATCATAACGGTTTATTATTCTGTGTTATAATAGATAAAGAATATTTATGGAGGGCGTATGGATCCAAAGTTAAAAACATTAATGACGGTAATGGATTTGGAAAGTTATACCGAGGCGGCTTAGGCACTTCATTTAACCCAACCCGCAGTATCGCAACATATTAAACGTTTGGAATCGGTGTATCAGTGTAAATTGGTGTTTTTTGAAGGGCGTGGGCTTCATTTTACACAAGCTGCTTATTTTCTGTATGATTTCGCCAAAATTCAAAGTGCTCACCAAGAGGTGTTATTTCAAAAACTTGAACGTATCGAAAATCCAGTATCCATTGTAATGACATTATCAATTGCGGATTATTACTTTCCGACGTCATTACGATCGTATCTGATTGATGAGTGTGTCAATTTCCAGATTAAAGTTGCGAATACGGAGACGCTTTTGGAGGATTTGAAATCGGGTGTTATTGATTGTGCCTTGGTTGAAGGAATGTTTGACCAAGATATCTTTACATCACATATCTTTACAGAGGCACGTTTTATGCCTGTGGTGGCACAAAACCATCCTTTGGCAGGACAAGGGGTGAGCGTGGAAGAATTATTGTACTATCCCGTTATCGTGCGCGAGCAAGGTTCAGGGACCCGTTCAATTTTTGAAAATTGGCTGACGGCTCATAATCATCGCTTAACCTCGTTTAAATCAGTCAAGAGATTGGCAGTTTTCAAACCATAAAACATTTTAAAACGATCGGATGCGTTGTCGTTTATGTATACCAAAGTAGCTCATGATGATATTGAAAACAAAACGTTAACGTATCTTGAGTTAGAAGATTTTGAATTAAAACGTCCCTTGCATTTTGTCTATCTAAAACATCACCTTAAACACAATGAGATTGAAGCAATTTACCGACTTACGCAAAAATAAAAGAGGAACTTATATTGGAGTAGTAAACTAAAAGTAGACAAGTAAAAAAGACTTGTCTACTTTTTTGTGTAATAATAAAATCAGAGATAAAACGGAGGTATTAATGATGGGAAGACCCAAAGGTGGATTAAATAATAAATGGACTTATGAGGATCGTATTAAAGTCGTTACACGTCATATTGATGAACATATAAGTGCTGCGAAACTATCACAAGAAACAGGAATACCTAAAGGAACGATTAATGGTTGGATTGATCGATTCATGCGTGATGGTAAAGAGGGTTTAAAAAACAAGAAAAAGACAGGAAATCATTTTTCTGCGCTTCATACGAGTAAATCATTAACTGAGCTCGAACGACTTCAACTCGAAATTCTAAAACGAGATATTGAGATTGCACGATTAAAAAAAGGGTACCAGGTGAAAGGAGTTGGTGTAAACAAGGAGTTCGTTACTTTAAAAGACAAGAATTCCAAATAGCACATGACTTATCTTTTAAACATCCGATTACGTTCATTCTTAGATTTATGAATTTGAACCGATCTGGTTATTACAAGTGGTTAAAGCATAAGAATGATCTCAATATTTATGAACAAAAAAGAGCGATTCTTAGCTTTGTGATTAAAGACTGGCATCGCCGTTTTCCAAGTTATGGTTATCATGATATCGCTGCAGTCATGAGAAAGCAAAGTGATTTAGGGATTGAATTTTCCGATAATTTAATCCACAAGTGTTGCAAGTTTTTAAATATTAAATCAAAAGTTAAACACTATTCCTATAAAAAAC
The DNA here is from genome assembly GCF_003931795.1 of Erysipelothrix piscisicarius. Taxonomy (NCBI): domain Bacteria; kingdom Bacillati; phylum Bacillota; class Erysipelotrichia; order Erysipelotrichales; family Erysipelotrichaceae; genus Erysipelothrix; species Erysipelothrix piscisicarius. Next base: position 716,322 of record NZ_CP034234.1, read on the forward strand.
CTGGAACACAAAGTCGAATTTATCCTAATATTATAAAGAATCAATGGAGGGGAACCAAACCTTTAGAAATTATTGTTTCAGATATGACACATATTCGAAACAAAGGGATTAATTATGAATGGACTTTAATGGTTGATACCTTTAACAATGAAATTATCAGTTCTGCATTATCGCGTACAACTGGTGATCCTAAGCCTTACTACAAGTGTCTCGAGGATCTCCTTGCGCTACTTAAGGATAATAAAAAAACAGCTCCCACGATTCTTCACACAGATCAAGGAGCTGTCTACCACTCTAAAGCTTTCGCTAAAGCGCATGAAAATTATAACATAATTAGATCTATGTCGCGAGCTGGAACACCTACAGATAATCCAATTATCGAATCATTAAATGGATGGATTAAAGCAGAAATGGCGTGTGATTATCAATACTGGTCCGTAGATAACTTTGAAAATTTTATCGAAGAATATGTACATTATTTCAATTTTGAAAGACCTGCTTACTGTTTAAATTACAAAACCCCTATCCAATATAAAATGGATAAGGGTTTCTAGTCTTTTATCAATGTCTACTTTTGTTTGACAACTCCAGTTATATCAGTTCCTCTTTCTTTTGGATGGATTGAAGTTGCAAACTGCAGAAGGCAAGGATGAAAGTGGGAACGACCCATCCCAAGTTGAGTGAATAGAGGGGCAGTGCTCGACAGCATTGTGTAATTACGGGAATTGAAATTTTAATGTGATCAAGCACCGTAATAATACTAAAAATCGTACTTGAGATGATTGCAATACGGTATGTAAGAGCAGAAGGTTTTGAAGACAAACCTAAGAGAATTAAAACGATGGCCGCAGGATAGACACATGCGAGGATGGGCCCACTGATTTTAAGGATTGTTGTTAATCCGATATTTGAAATTGCGAAACTTAGGAAGCAAAGGATTGATACCCTACGGCGATAGCTTAAGCGTGGATAACGTTCTGCGAAAAATTCAGAAGAACAGCTGATGAGCCCAACGCATGTTGTAAGGCATGCAAGAAAGAAGAGCATCCCCAATACGAATGGACCGTAGTTTCCAAATAAACGTGTTCCAAGACGGGCAATAACTTCCGCACCATTTTGCGCATGAAGTAATTCACTCGACATTAAATTACCCAAAAAACCAAGCATACAATAAACAATAAATAAGAGAATACCTGCAATCACACCCGATTGAATGGTGGATTTTCGAACTTGTTGTTCATCTTTCAAACCGTAACTTTTGATTGACATTGTAACCAAAATACCAAGATTTAAAGCACCTAATCCATCGAGTGTTAAGTAGCCATCCACAAAACCACTCGCGAATGCAGACCCTGATGTGAGGTAGGGCTCATGCGATAGGGTGTTACTGGATAAAGTTGTGACGAAAGCCGCACCAAACAATATTAATATAAATAACAAAAGCAACGGTGTTAAGATTTTTCCAACACGATCGCTGAGTGCTTGTGGTTTTATACAAAAACCAAAGCATAGAAGAAAAAATAGGAATGAATAAATCAATAATCCAATTTGAATATGACTTGGGTCATTAAAGAGGAGGCGAAGTGACGTTTCGAATGGCATAATCCCTGCTCGTGGCACCGATAAGAGTGGACCACTTAAAAGATATAAAATGGTTGGGAAAATTAGTGCAAAGCACGGATGTACTTTGTCTGCGAGATTTAAAAAACCATCTTGTTTGGAAACGGCAACAAGGGCAAGGATTGGTAAGAGTACCGCTGTAATACTAAATGCAAAGATTCCAATCCATTTGTGTGAACCCGCAAGGTAACCAATCATTGTTGGGAAAATAAGATTTCCAGCACCGAAGAACATGGAAAACAACATTAAACTAACAGACAGTAATTGTGATTTTGATAATTTATTCATATGAATACCCCTTAATTTTTAATTTTATTTTTTAATTAAACTTTAATGAACAAATATTGTCAATAATAATCACAAAAAAAAAGAGCCGTTTAAGACTCTTTAAGATTCGATTAGACCAGCGTAGCTCCAAAGATAAGGCAATATGCGACACCATTAATGAATCCATGAAAGCGTCGATGCATCACCATTAAGGCTATAAATTCACGAATCATTGCATTAGGTACAAAGTAACCGGCAGTCTTTGCGCCAATGCCTTGTGCATTTAAACCCACTTGACGCGCATATTGACTGGCTCTAAAAATGTGAAATGTATTGGAACTAAAAAGACATGTATAAGGCTGATGGGGTTTCATGGCATCCATAATCTGTTTTGAAAAAAGCATATTCTCATACGTTGTTGTGGATTTGATTTCCATAAGTGCATGGGACTTAGGGATTCCTTGCGCGAGTGCATAATCCCGCATTGCTTGCCCCTCAGGAATCAATTCGTCCACACCTTGTCCCCCACTAAAAATAAGATGCGGTGGTACTTCTTGACGGTGATAATAGGTAAGTGCGACATCAATCCGTGCGGCTAAAAGAGGAGGTACCTCACACCCATTTCGCAACCCACTTCCCAAAACAATGATAAAATCTCGATCTTTATGCGGTTTAAACCGTTGATAAAGATAAGAAGAGGACAAAAAATTAATAAAGACAAAGATAAAATAAAAACATGAAAATGTAATACAAGCTAAAAGAGCCTGGACCCATCGTAATTCTTGTGGAATTGATTTCGATAGCAAGGGAATGATAAAGACAAACAGAATCAAACCAATAGCAGCGAAAAGCGTTAATAAATTCGAAAAACGAATTCCTTCCTTTTGAATTAACTGCTTCGCATTCTTAAAAAGTCCGATGATGAGTACATAATAACCGAAGAGGAAAAATAAAACTCCAACTATGATTAATAACAGGGCAAACCCACGAAGAAAGGGATTTTCATAAGAGAACGAAAGCGCAATGATATCAAGCGCCACAAGGAAAAGTAAAGCATTAAATAAAAAACCATTTAAGATGCGCCCACGATTTTGTTTAAAGGATACAAAGAGAATCGATGCAAAGCCAAGGCACATTAAGGTTAGGATTTTCACGACAGTAAAATCAGCCATATTTGCCCCTCCTTTTTCGCATATTATACCTCAAAACGACCAAAGACAAAACTTCAATGATTTTTAAGGTATAATAGGTTTAAGGAGTGTGACATATGATAGAGATACGTAAATTACAAAAAGAAGATATGACGATGTTATGGGAATATGCCTTTCAAAAAGAAAGACCATGGATGTCCTTTGATGCTCCGTTTCTTGATGAACATCTTCCGTTGTCTTATGAAGATTTTGAAGCATCACGACTTGAATTATACTTGGATGTGGATTTCCGACAAGGTATATTCAAGGATGGTCGATTAATCGGACTTGTGTCATATTATTGGGAGTCTTATAAGACACGATGGCTTGAATTTGGAATTGTTATCTATGACGAGAATGAGTGGGGTCACGGTCTTGGTAGCTCGTGTGCCATGTTTTGGATGGACCAGCTGTTTACAGCCTTTCCAGATATACCACGTCTTGGATTTTCAACATGGTCTGGTAATAAAGCCATGATGGGAGTTGGTGAAAATATTGGAATGACTTTGGAAGGTAGAATTCGAAGCGTTCGCTATTACCAAGGTAAGTATTATGATGCATTGAAATATGGTATGCTACGCGAAGAGTGGGACGTTAAAAGGAGAATGTTTTAATGGACATTCAAGCGTATATCAATCAAGGGGAAGGGGCCTTTAAACAGCAATACATTTTATTGTTTGATGCCATCAAATCCTCCATCCCTGAAGGATTTGAACTGGTTATGCAATACAATATGCCATCATTTGTTGTTCCGTTATCGTTATATCCAAAAGGATATCGTGGCGATCCTAATGTCCCATTACCCTTTATCAGTTTGGGATATCAAAAACATCATATTGGTCTTTATCATATGGGTATCTATGCACAACCAGAAATCTTAAAGTGGTTTGAAACTTCCTATGAACAAACGGTTTCAACTAAACTAAACATGCGTAAGTCATGCATTCGATTCACAAAGACAACAGAAATTCCAATCCAACTCATTCAAAATCTCGCATCCAAGATAACACCAGAAGCATGGATTGAAATATACGAAAACAGCTAAGCGGCTGTTTTTTTTAGATTGAATCGATAAGTTGTCGCAATCGAATCAATAAATTATGTATCCATTCGAAATGAGATGTCTCCTAATTCATTCGATATGTTTCGTAGTATCTAGTTTGTCGGAAGCAGTACAATGGTATTTACTAGCACTTTTTCAATCAAACATTTGTTAATTCTAATGCTTGCGTCACTGAGTTACACTGTGATCTTGAAAGGGTCGATCCGTATAAAAACATAAAAAAAGGCCCACGCTTAATAAGTGGGGCTCTTTCTTTTAGATTGATGATTCTTGTGTAGGTGTGATTTTGGATAATTTTTTAAATTTTGGTGGTAATGGTGATACAAAAGTCATCAATTTCTTTGTTTTAGGATTCATAACTTGCAAACGATAAGCATGCAATCCAAGACGTTTTAAGGGATTCGTTTTCGCATCATATTTTTTATCACCAATAATGGGGTGGCCAATATCATTCATATGAACACGAATTTGGTTTTTACGTCCAGTATCAATTTGAATCTTTAAAATAGTATTGTTTTCAGTGCGTTTAATCACTGCATAATTTGTGATTGCTTCTTGACCGGATGTTGTGGAGTACATGTGTGTTGTCTTATTTTGTCTTAAAAAGGAGCGGATGACATCATTATCTTTCGGAACGACGCCCTCAACGATTGCGACATACAAACGTTCTTTAACCAGTTCAGACCACTTATCTTGGTATAGACGTTTAACGTATTCGCTCTTCGCAAACATTAGAACACCGGATGTATCTTGATCCAGACGGTGAGCAACAAAAATACGATTTTTTGAATCTTGTTTTTTGACGTAGTCACTTGCGAGACGGTATGCAGTTAATTCTTCTTCTTTACGCGTCGAAACAGTTAAGAGTTTATAAGGTTTATCAACCACTAATATATCCTTATCCTCATAAAGGATTTGTAAAGGTGTATCACGTTGCTGGTTATGACTCACGATTGTGATTGTTTGACCTGCTGTGATGGCATCATCAAATTGTGTTGTAACTTCATTATCAATTGAAATACACTCGTGTTTTAAGAGTGACTTAATCTTTGAGCGGCTATACGGTAAGTCTTGGCTCAAAAGATAATTCAAAAGTTCATCATTATGTTTTACTTTTAAAATATGTTTCATATATATTCCTCATTTCGTACTCTATTATGACAGAAAATCTTAATGAAAGATACACGTACTCTTTCATAACATGATGATATGAAGTAAAACGTGCGTGATTTTGGGAATGCAGGATACGTTTCGATAAGTTGGCTCTCGAAGTGAAAGATCAAAGCAAGCAGCTGTACACACCCTTTTAGTGTGAATTTTAAAATGAAACTTTTGTGAGAGGCGATCTAAAAACAAGGGGGTTATAACTGAATTACTCAAAGGTTTTGCATTAATAAACCTTTGGGTTCGGGAATAATAGTTTTCATTTTTTATCATTTATGAGGATATTCTTAACATTAAAGACCCGATGAATAACATTAAACATTAAAAACTATTACAAAAACCTTTAAAAACGTGATGCAAATCCAATTTGTCCTGTACGCAAATGAATCGCAAACATACACGATTGTGAAAACGAACAAAAATCCAATCAAGAGTGCATATTATGAAGGTTTAACAATTACTATGGAATTGATGCCGTAGAAGTCTAAACTGTTTAATTCTCAGGAATGCATAATAGAGATTATGAATCGCCATGTGTTCGTTTTATCATGATGGACACATATTTTGAACATGATCATTTTCGATAGAATAAATCAATAGTAATCATTGAATTGATATCATCAATCTTAAAGCGTTATTTGTTGAGTTTTTAGGTCAAAATGTAAACGCTTAATATTTATGGGTTTGTGGTACGATAATTCATTGACAAGGTGTTTTAGAAGTGATAATATCAAGTTGTAATAAGAATGTTTATGATTAGTATTGTATATTAAATCGTAATAAACTCAATGTGTTTTGAAGAACTGGTATATTAGTTTGCGAATTACGCTTGAGTACATCTTATTCTGATAGGAGGTACTAGCATGAGTACAGGTAAAGTGAAATTCTTTAACGCTGAAAAGGGTTACGGATTCATTACTATCGAGGGTGGGCAAGATATCTTTGTTCATTACTCAGCAATCGTTGCTGATGGATACAAAACTTTAGAAGAAGGACAAGAAGTTAGCTTCGAAGTTGTTGAAGGTCCACGCGGCGAACAAGCAGCAAACGTTAGAGCTATCTAATTAGTGAGCTAAAATAAAACAGTGGATTTATCCACTGTTTTTTCTTTGTTTCAATCAAGAGCACGTTAATCACATTATTCAAAATGTATGATTCAGCGTGCTCTTTTACGATTTATTATAAACACTTTGTTCGATCTTATCGCCTAAAAATCCTATCAACGGCAATTTGCAATATTGATACTTACCCGCTTTGGCGATGCCGAATATATGATATAAGCTATAGATCAGTCCTAATGCAATATTAATAATGGTGAAAACTAAGACTGCAGTGGGGCCGACTAAGATAATCCAACCAAATACGGATAAGAAGATGGTCTGAATCAGCCCGATAATTAAATTGATCATAAAGATTGCGATGTTTAGAATAACAATCTGGCTTGCGTGATTACGAAGATAATTGCTATGCTTTTCTAGAAACAGGACGAGAAACGCAAAGATTAATGGAAAAAAGCTTAAATCACGATTGCCGATTGCGGCAGCAAAGCTAAAAGCCCATAAAATTTTTGCGATAATATTGACGTTAATATTCATAAAACTGGCATTTTCATTACGATGATTCATATGGTATTCCTCCTTTGTTTATAATATAATGAATAAAGGTAAAAGTAAACGTGGAGGTAGTTTTTATGGACGGAGCAATACATGTAAGTGGTTTGCAAATCGCAATGATGATTGTGAGTTTTGTGTTTATTATCGCAATGATGGTTGTATTACTAGGACGTTATCGTCGTGATAAGGATTTAAGTCGTACTCTAATCTGGGGACTTGTAATCTTTATGGGTACCAATGTGTTTGTAACGGGTTTTGGATTAATTCTAAATAAATCAGGATGGTTCATGGCGTTACACCCCTTAATACAAATGTTGATTTATTCATTAGATTTGGTTATTGGTTACACACTTATTTCTGCGATTGTTATGCATTTTTTTGTTAAAAAAAGTCATAGCGATCGAACACCAATTATAATGGCTCTTGGATTTATGCTTATGCATTTTTTTCAAACGGCCATGAGCTTAGCGAATTTTGCGGTTATGTCGGTTGCGATAAATAAAGGTGATACCGCAAAATTTATCGGAGAGAATGTAAATGCGGAAGCTGTGCAAAATACAATCGATTCGATTATTGCTATGATACCAATGAATTATCTCGATCTAATTGTTTCAATTTATGGTGATTTTATCGTTTATACTGTAGTCTTAATCATTCTCTATCGTCTATTCACTGCTCGTGATAAAAAAATGGTGTTTGGCTTCTATTCGATAGCAATATTACTATTCTATCGACTTCTAATTGGAATTTCCAAGTATTACATAAGTAGTGTTGTCATTGTAATTTTAATTAATCTTGTTGCAATGAGCGCAATTGGTTATCTAGGCTATAAATTCTATAAAAAAGATTTTTAATTCGAGGTGAATCATAATGGAACTAAAATTGATCGATATTTCAGATGAATTTGATGATAACGGTGTTGAAACACTTTTATTTGATATTTATGTAGGTGAAATTGATCGTTATGTTGGACGGTGCGAGTATCGTAATGAGCACGGGCGAGATCTTTGGTATTATGGAAATATTGGTTATATTATCTATCCACCTTATCGAGGGCACAATTTTGCTTATCATGCGTGTGTTGCGCTTTTTGAAATTGTGAAATCGGTAAAAGCAGGCTTACCAGAATTAATTATTACTTGTAATCCTGATAATATTGCATCAAAAAAGACGATTCTCAAGTTAGGTGGCAACTATCACTCAACCATTGATATTATGGCTGATCATGATTTGTTTAAACTTGGTGAAACGTCTAAAGAAATATATACGATTAAACTTTAAATTTTACGGATAATTCCTAATGGTGTTGATTGTGCTTTTTGACCAAGCGGGTTATCCTTTAATATTTTAACCATTAATTGATTATCAATTGAGGAAGAACTTGATCCAAGTATATTTCCACCTAAATCATTAATATCAGTTACGATGACTTCAATGTCCTTATCAAATGCAGCTTTAATTGCTTTTGCAACTTCGTTTGGACGTTCGGGTACCAGTACCACATATTCGTTATAAGGTGGAATTGTATGGGAAGTTGGTCCATCGATCGCACGTGCCTTTGAACCTGCTACACGGTAGAAATCACCTTTGCGTCCAAATGGTTTCGTAACTGCAGCAACACCTGCTGCGAGGATAATGCGTGGTGTTCCACATTCACGAAGCGCCATTTCCATGGTTTCAGGCATTCCTAAGCCAATTCCATGAGGGGTTTTCGTTACGTATTTTGATAATGTGAATGCGAGTTTACGTGGATTCACATCTTTAATTGGATATGCACGTCCCTGCGTGATTGCTACGATTTTCTCAGTAACAAATAAAATATCTCCATCGTGTAATGAAGCATCCGCAAATTCTTTGACAACTTCAATTAAATTATCATCTCGCATGATTAATTTTGTTTTTAAAGGTAAACGTTGGTAACGTTTGCCATCGACAATTACTTCAAGTTCTTTATTGTCATTTGGTTTGATTGTCATGATTATCAACCTCTCTATCCATAATATCATAACTTTTGCATTAGGCTTAATCAAGTAGAAACTTGATTATTGAATTTAGTTTAAAGTATAATTTACATATAGAAAGAGGACTTATGAAAACATTACTACGTTTATTAACGAATAAGATTTTTATGGTTGGACTTATTGTGATTGCGGAGTTTGCGATTGTGGTTGCATTAATTTGGAATTTATCGCTTAATTACGCGTTTATGCACGCTTTTTTTGTGTTTTTATCAGTCCTTCTAATTATCTACATTACAAACCGTAATGACGATCCCTATTATCGTTTGGCGTGGACCATTATTATTCTTGTAATTCCTCCGATTGGTGCTGTGTGTTATCTTATTTTTGGAGGGAAAAAGGTTCCGAAAAAGTTGCGTGAACGAATTAGTGATACCTACTCTAAAGACGCTTTTTTACAGGATGAGTCATTTGGTATTTTGGAAGAATCAATTGAGGCAACCCCGCGTTGGGCGCGTCTTGTGAAGTATTTAATGGCAAGTTCTCATTATCCAATTTATAAAAATACAGAAGCAACATATCTTGCAAGTGGTGAAGAAAAATTCTTGCATATGAAAGAAGAAATTCGCAAGGCAGAGAAGTTTGTTTTTTTAGAATACTTTATCATTAAAGAAGGTTTAATGTGGCAAGAATTGCTTGTTATTCTTCGAAAAAAAGTCGAAGAGGGTGTGGATGTTCGGTTGATGTATGATGACTGGGGTTGTGCACTCTTTCGTGATTTGAAGAAGCAATGTGAGGAGGCAGGAATTGTTTGCGTGGAATTTAATCCATTAGTAGCGCGTTTAGCAATCCAAATGAACAATCGTGATCACCGCAAAATTTGTGTTGTGGACGGTCGTGTTGGGTTTATTGGTGGAATCAATCTTGCGGATGAATATATTAATATCGGAAGTAAATTTGGTCATTGGAAAGATACTGCAGTCATGATCGAAGGGGATGCAGTGCATTCACTTACCTTGATGTTTCTACAGTTTTTCCGTTATTATACGGGAGAGATTGAAAATCCGAATGATTATAAATATGACTTTGGTGATTTAGAAAATGCACAAGGATATGTTATGCCTTTTGCGGATGCACCTACTGATAATTATGATTTGGGATTGGATGCTCATTTATCCATGATTAACAACGCGCGTGATTACATCTATATCCAAACTCCATACTTAATTGTGGGACATGAAGTTATTCAGGCTTTAGAGCTGGCTGCACGCAGTGGCGTGGATGTCCGAATCATTGTTCCCCATATTCCAGATAACAAAATTGTAAATCATGTGACGAAATCCAATTATCAAATCTTGATTGAAAGTGGTGTGCGTATTTACGAATACGAACCAGGGTTTGTGCATTCAAAAACATTTGTAGCAGATGATCAAATCGCGCTTGTAGGAACGACAAACATGGATTTTAGAAGTTATTATTTGCACTTTGAGTGCAGTATTCTCTTCATCAATAACAACATCGTTGGTGATTGTTATGATGATGTAATGCATACGATTACAGAGAATGCGATTGAGATTACGTTAGAGGACTGTCTTTCAGTTCCCTATCCCGTAAGACTCTTTCGATCAATCGCCCGTATTTTTAGCGGCTTAATGTGAGGTTAAAATGGAAAAAATTGGTTTAGTTTTAGAAGGCGGTGGAATGCGTGGAGCCTACACGGCGGGCGTATTACATTGGTTATTACAAGAAAAAATAGAATTTGATTATATCGTTGGGATTTCATCGGGAGCGTTGTATGGTGGTATGTTTGCTTTAGGTAAAGCAGATACCTTGGAGAAAGCAGCGATTGATGTTGCGGCTGATAAACGCAATGTAGGAATTCGTCCGGTTTTGGCGGAAAAAACAATTGTAGGTTATGATTTCCTTTACAATACAGTGACTCAAGATTTGGATTATCCAATTGCTGAAATCAATAAAATCCCGGGAAATATTGATATCGGCGTTTATGATATTGCAGGTGAAAAAACGATTTGGATTGATAAAGAACAATTGGCGAAAGAACCTCTATTTATTAAAGCTGCATGTACTCTGCCGGTGGCAGGGCGTGCGGTATGGATTAACGGTCGTAAATATATGGATGGTGGGATTACTACGATGATTCCAGTTCAAAAAAGTATTGATGAAGGCTGTACACGTCATATTGTTGTGACCACAAAGTCGGCAGATTACGTTCGTAAAGATCAAGGGTTTGCACAGAAGATGCTTTTACGAAGTGTATACCGTAAGTATCCGAAACTTGTGCATGATTTTGAAAGTCGTCGTGATGTTTATTATGAAGAACGTGCGTTGATAAACAAACTTGTGGACGAGAAAAAAGCAACCTACATTTATCCAACTCAAGAAGTTGGGGTCGGTCGCTTTAAGGGAACTGAAGAACAGTTTGAAGCCCTGTTTAAGATGGCTCATGATGATTGCGAATTACGTCGTGACGAAATTATGGCAATGGTTTCTAGAGATTAAATGGGAATTTTGAGGGCGTGTGACTTGTAAAGGTCATACGCTCTTTTGTTATGGGATGATCAAAACTGAGTTCGGTCGCCCATAACGCAATTTGTTGCCCTGGTTTTGCCTGCTTATTGTAACGTGCATCGCCCCACAATGCATGCGAACGGGACGCAAATTGTACACGGATTTGGTGAGATCTTCCTGTAACGAGCTTAATCCTAACTGTTGACAGATTTTCGGTTGGGTGATAGCAGGCTTCGATGACATGAAGCTCCGCATATTTGCCATCCGGATGGTTTTTATCGACCACATACGAAGTGTTTGTCTTGCGATTTTTAACTAGAGTATCTCGGAACGTTGTAGGTTCAACATAGCCTGTACAAATAGCGGTATACGTTTTATCTAATGTACGTGTTCGAACTTGATCGCTGAGTCGTCCTGCTGCTTTTGGTGTTTTTGCGAAGACCATGATGCCACCAACTGGGCGGTCAAGGCGATGGACAAGCCCCACATAAACATTGCCGGGTTTATCATATTTCACTTTAATATAGTTTTTGACTTCTGTAAGGAGGTCAAGGTCATTACTTTCATCACCTTGTGAGGGTTGATTCGGTTTTTTCTCCACGACAATAACGTGGTTATCTTCATAAAAGATTTTCATCATAACACCACCTTGTTGTGACGCCACAGGGTAACATTGTATCCATGGATGTGATAGGTAGTCCTATCGCTTCGCTTTGTGTGTTTATCGGAAGGTTTTGATTGCGCAGCGCATCATTTAACGCGTGACGAACTTTTTTAGGCGTAAGATTTGTCGTATAAGTATTTAAGACGACAAAAAGTGCATTGGGATCTAAAAGTTCCATAGAAGCGTTAAGGAGCGGTTGCAGTTGATCTTCAATTTTCCAACGCTCTCCTTTAGGCCCCCGTCCAAAACTTGGCGGATCCATGATGATACCATGATAGGTCCGTCCGCGACGTTTTTCACGTTCAATAAATTTCATAGCATCTTCAACGATTGTTCGAATTTTTTTATCATTTAAATCATTCAGTTCGATGTTTTCCCGTGTCCAAGCAATCATTCCTTTAAGTGCATCAATATGAACAACCTCTTCAACATTTTCTTTGGCACAAGCGATGGTCGCACCGCCGGTATATCCAAATAAATTAAGAATGCGAACTGGCTCATTGTGGGATTTGATAACAGAACGCATCCAATCCCAGTTAACAGCTTGTTCAGGGAAAATCCCGGTATGTTTAAAAGATGTTGGGCGAACTTTAAAGTTTAAATCTTTATATTTGATAATCCAACTTTCGGGAAGGGTTCGATTAAAATGCCATCCCTCCTTAAAAAAAGCATCAATCGGCATGCCCGGGGTTGTGGGTTTCCATGTCGCAACAGGATCAGGACGTCGCACAATAATATCATGATAGCGTTCTGTTTTTAATCCATTTCCTGCGTCGAGGACTTCAAAATCTGTCCATTCAGTAGGGACTCTCATACGTTTACCTCAGTTTCTAAATATATTCCTTCATATTATAGGTTAGAAAGGTGTTTGAGCGCAAACATTTACTTAGTAAATGTCACTCAGTCAAACGAGTGAATATGCTATAATGTTAGCGGTGATAAAATGGATTATATTCAAGGATTAAATAAAGAACAAAAAGAAGCAGTATTAACAAAAGCAAAACATGTGCGTGTTATAGCGGGAGCTGGAAGTGGTAAGACTCGAGTTCTTACAACCCGCATCGTGCATCTCATCACAGATCTTGGATATTATCCATCTAAAATCTGTGCAATTACATTTACGAATAAAGCGGCGAATGAAATGAAAGGGCGTATGGAAGCGATGTTGCCCGAAGCAATTCGTGTTCATACATCAACCATTCACTCATTATGTGTGCGTATTATTCGTGAAGAGTATGAAGCGTTAAATTTAGTTCGCAATTTTACAATCTTGGACACTTCCGATCAACAAGCAGTGATGCGTGAAGCATATAAACAATTTGACTATGATCGTAAAGATATTTCATTCCGAGAGGCATTGACCTATATTTCAAATAATAAATTTGCAGGCGTTGATGTTGCGCAAGCGGAACGTATGGCGGGATCGAATTATCACGAACAGAAAAAAGTGAATTTATATCTTTTTTATGTGAATCGTTTGCATGAACTTTTTGCTTTAGACTTTGATGACCTACTTTTAGAAGTGAATCGTTTGTTTAAAGAGAATCTTGAAGTTCGTGATAAATGGCGTCGTCGCTTTGATGTGGTTTTAGTTGATGAGTTTCAAGATGTGGATCATGTTCAGTATGGAATTGTGGATGCACTTGTTGGTGATGAGAACCAACTTTATGTGGTTGGAGATCCTGATCAAACAATCTATACCTGGCGTGGAGCCAATGTTGATTTTATTATCGATTTTAATAAGAAATATCCCGATTCAGAAACGATTACCCTAAATCAAAACTATCGCTCGACGCAACACATTCTCGATAGCGCAAATACATTAATAAAAAATAATAAAAATCGTCCTGATAAAGCACTTTATGCAAATAAAGAAAGTGAATTTCCGGTACAGTATGCAACATTGGATGACGGTGATGCCGAAGCGTTTTGGGTTGCGAATCGGATGTTGGAGCTACACGATGAAGGGCATTCTTACTTAGATATGGCTGTTTTGTATCGTTCGAATTACTTATCGCGTGCACTTGAGAAAGTCTTGATGGCGCGTCGAATCCCTTATGTTATTTATGGTGGTTTACGATTCTACGACCAAGCTGAAATTAAAGACATGATGAGTTATTTACGGATGATTACACATGGTGATGATTTGGCCTTGCGAAGAAGTATCGCAATGCCTCGTCGTGGTATTGGTGAAAAAACGTTGGATACCATTATGTTTCAGGCAAGAGAACGTGGTATGACGATGTATGAGAGCATGCTCTATGATGTTCATCATCAGCAAGCAACGCCCAAGATACGAAACTATGTCATGATGATTGAAGATTTTCGCGAAATGGCCCAAGAGGCATCAATTGAAACGATTATGCAATATGTATTAAAACGAAGTGGACTTCGTGAACATTTCGAAAAAATTCAAGAACTGGAGCGCGTTGAAAGCCTCAAAGAATTAATTGGGGATGCACTAACGTTCCAAGAAAATTATGAAAATCCGAGTTTAGAAGAATACATTCAGATGGTGAGTCTCTATGGTGATAAAAGCGAAGTGGTGGAGGGCGAGTATGTCCGTCTCATGACCGTTCATGCAGCCAAGGGACTGGAGTTTGAGAACGTCTTTATTATGGGGCTCGTGGATAATATTTTCCCAAATAAAAACAGCATTCAAGAAGGTTCTGGAGGAATCCAAGAAGAACGCCGATTAATGTATGTTGCAATTACACGTGCGAAAGAACGGCTGTTCCTTTCAAATAATATTGGATACAACTTTGTTGCGGGAGGGTACGCGCGAGCTTCTCGATTTATTAAAGAAATGCACTTAGATGAAAAACCTTCACGATTGGAAACGACGCCAACCATAACGCGTAGTGAAGTTCAAGATACAATCAGTTCGTTTGAAAAAGCAGAGGGTCTTACGAAGTTAAAGAAAAAAATCAAATTTAAAAGTGGAGACCAGGTTGTTCATGATGACTTTGGCGAAGGCATCGTAATTCGTGTTGAGGATGATACGATTAAAATCGCCTTTAACTTCCCACATGGTACGAAAGTGATTTCAAGAAAATATGCAGGCATTCGATTGAAGGGAGATATGTCATGATTAAAGAACGGATTTTAGCGTTACGAAAACAACTCCATCAGTATAATTACGAGTATCATGTTTTGGATCAACCAACAATTTCAGATGTCGAGTATGACCAACTGTTACTTGAATTAAACGAGTTGGAAGCACAACATCCTGAGTTTTTTGATGTTAATTCACCGACCCAAAAAGTTGGGGGTGCGGTTTCGGATCGTTTCTCAAAAGTAACGCATCGATTTCCAATGTTTTCATTGGGGAATGCGTTTTCGCGTGCTGATTTAGAAGCCTTTGATGAGCGTTTGCGTACTCAATTTCCGACTGTCTCATATGTTGTGGAATTAAAAATCGATGGACTTGCGATGTCCGTTGATTATGAAGATGGAATGTTTACACAAGCTGTGACGCGGGGCGATGGAACCGCCGGAGAAGATGTGACACAAAACATTCGTGTGATTGATTCCATACCACTTAAGCTTAATGTTGATGAAGATGTTACCGTTCGTGGTGAGGTGTTTATGCCCGTTAAATCGTTTACCCGGGTTAATGAATCGCGAAAAGAAAACAATGAGGTGGTTTTTGCGAATTGTCGAAATGCAGCGGCAGGGACAATTCGTCAATTAGACTCGAAAGTTGTGGCGAACCGAGGTCTTGATGGTTTTTGGTATACTTTGGTCAATGCAAAAGAATTAGGGATTACAAGTCAATTTGATTCGCTTACGTATTTAAAACAAATTGGATTTAAAGTAAATCCGGAAATCCGCTTATGCCATACCATGGATTCCGTTTGGGAACGCATTGAAGACATCGAACAAATGCGTGCATCCTTGCCTTATGATATTGATGGTGTCGTAATTAAGGTAAATGACTTTGCGATGCAGGAAGAACTTGGATTTACCGTTAAAACGCCAAGGTGGGCGATTGCTTACAAATTTAAGGCAGAAGAAGTGAAAAGTCGTGTTGAAGATATCTTTGTGACAGTGGGGCGTACAGGGAAAATTACGCCCAATGCGAAACTCACTCCGGTTCAGATTTCAGGATCGCTTGTAAGTTACGCAACCCTTCATAATGAGGATTACATTATGAACAAAGACATTCGTGTTGGTGATGAGGTTGTTGTGCGTAAAGCGGGTGAGATTATTCCGGAAATTGTTTCAGTTGATGTAACGCATCGAACGGATGTAATTCAGCCTTATCAGTTTCCTGAAGTATGTCCTGTATGTATGGGGCATTTAGTTCGATTTGAAGGAGAAGCAGATCATTATTGTGTGAATGTTGATTGTTCTGCGAAAATATCTGAGGCACTCGTTCATTTTGCGTCAAGAGATGCTATGAACATCGATACCTTAGGGGAGCGTCGTGTCTATCAATTGCATGATGCGAACTTGCTTAAAACGATCACTGATATCTATACCTTACATGAACATAAAGATGTTCTTGAGAAACTTGAGAAGCTGGGACCTAAAAGCACAGAAAAATTACTTGAGGCAATTGAAAACAGTAAAAACAATTCGGTAGAGAAGTTAATCTTTGGACTTGGTATTCGACATGTTGGTGCGAAAACATCCAATGTTCTCGCCGCTCACTACAAAAACATTGCTTCACTGATGAACGCAACGTATGATGAACTCATTGAAATTGATGAGATTGGTGGCGTAATTGCTCAGTCTGTTGTTTCATTCTTTGAAATTGATCATAATCGAGAATTAATTGAAGATTTACTTGAACGTGGCGTCAATGGGAATTACAATCATGTAGTAACTTCAAATAAATTTGAAGGCATGAAGTTTGTTCTTACTGGAACATTGCAAACCATGGGGCGAACCGATGCCAAGAAAATCATTGAATCGTTTGGTGGTAGTGTATCAGGCAGTGTAAGCAGTAAGACGGATGTTGTTGTATATGGTGAAAGTGCCGGATCAAAACTGACGAAAGCTCAATCATTGGGCGTTAAAACATGGACAGAAGAAGAATTCTTGAATGAGGTGAACTCATGAAAATGAAAAAAATAATGATTGTTAGTCTGGTGGGACTCTTATTGATATCAGGATGTGCACGCCAAGAGACCAAGCCGGAAACAAATAAAGAAAATATTTCGGTTATTCAAGGTGGTAAAGGAGAATATTCAATCCTTACACCGTTTAAAACGTCGCCTTTGCGACAAAATTATGGCACAAACTTTAGAGAAGTGGACATGATTGAAATTGGACGGCGACTTCAAGATAAGTCAAAAGATCATTTTAATCCTGCCAACTTCAATATTTCAGAAGGGTCAATTATTAACGATGACCATTATGATCAACTGCTCCGTCATGAATCGAAGAATTATCCGTATGGTTTAAATCCGGGAGATGGAACGGAGTTTGTGGAAAAAGGACGTAAAATTCAAACACCAACATTTGTACGTGATGTCGTAGAGGTAAATTTCCATTCAGGTAATGATATCAATAAAATTGATGGTGTGGGGATTGCACTCGTCATGAAACGTGTACAAACCGAGGCGGGGACGGGACTCCCTGTTCGCTTATCGGATGAAACGCTTTATGAAATTGCAAGAACTTCGATTGGAAATCGACTCATCTCCTATTTACGTACGATTGAAGGGATGAGTGATGTACCCATTTACCTTGTGCTTTACGCACAAGAAAGTGATACAGACTCATTGCCAGGGAAATATTTACCTGGACGTGTCATTGGCGAGGGATATTTTGAATCGCGTGGTGGTCAATTTGAACAAACCAATGAAAAATGGACGCTCCTTGGGACGTCAGAAGCATCTGAAGAATATCCAGAAACCTCTGATGATTTCTCCGTATTTAAACGTGAAGTTGTTGACTTTATGAATGACGAAAGTATTGGTGTAACCGGTAAGATGTTTGTGGTTGATAAAAAAGTTCAACAACTTGATATTGACTTAACAACAGGTGCAAAGACTTATCTTGAGATTTATGGACTTGCGCAATATGTGTCCGAGCGGATCAGCGCATTTTCAGACATTCAAGCGCCCATAACCGTAAATATCAAAGTCTATCAAAATACACGAATGATTGTTCGTAAAGAACCTGGGAATAACAAACCCATTATTACAGTAACTTAGGAGGATTTATGAAAAAGTTAGATAAAGAGCTTATTGAAAAATTTGCTTCCGACTTGATGTTTCGTCTAACCGATGAAGAACTTGAGATGGTTGAAGCAAATGCTCATGTATTTGAGCGTTATATTGATAAAATTCAGGCAATCGATACTGAAGGTGTCGAAGTGATGTCTTATCCTTTTGAAATGGAAACGACCTGGCTTCGTGAGGATGAACCCAATCATGTTATTGATCAATCCCTTGCATTTGAAAATGCACCGCGGGTTGAGGGGGATTACTTTGAAATTGTAAAGGTGGTTAACAAATGAGTAAATCAATCGATGAAATAATCGGCAATTTAAAAAAAGAAAATGAGCGTCTTAACGCGATTGTCAGTTTTGTAGATCCAAATGAAGCTAAAGCTGGTTTGATATCTGGATGGGATCTTGCTTTAAAAGATAATATTAATATGGAAGGAACGCTTACAACCGCTAGCTGTAAGTTGCTTTCAAACCATCAATCGATTTACAACGCACATGTTGTAGATCGCCTCTTAGATGAAGGTGCTGTTATTGTGGCGAAGACATCGATGGATGAGTTGGGGATGGGTGGTACAAATCTTTCTGCCATTACAGGACCCGTATTCAATCCATACGACACTTCACGAATATCAGGAGGGTCTTCAGGTGGTTCTGCGGCGCTTGTAGGTGCGAAAGCTGTTCGCGCTGCATTAGGAAGCGATACTGGCGATAGTGTTCGTAAACCTGCTGCATATTGTGGCGCTGTAGGGGTAAAGCCAACATATGGCCGAATTTCTCGCTATGGTGTGATTCCTTATGCGTCTTCCCTTGATCACGTGGGTTATTTCACCCAAAATGTAGCGGATGCAGCACGCCTTCTCGAAGTGCTTGCTGGACGTGATGATCGTGATATGACCAGTTCCATGGAGCCGGTTGAACCGTATTCACAACTTCTTGATATGGATTTAAACGGAAAACGCATTGGTATTTTTAAAACAGTTGAAGATCCAATCGAAAATGAAGCTGTTAAAGCATCATTTGGTCGTTTTAAGGAAGCACTTGTATCACAAGGCGCAGTTTTGGTTGAAAAAACAATCGATAAAACATTAATGCGTACAATGCTTCCGGTTTACAGTGTAATTTCAAATTCAGAAGCTGTAGCAAATCATGCGAATCTCGATGGTGTGCGTTTTGGGTTATCGCAAGAGGGTGATTCACTTGAAGAGATTATGAAGAATACACGTACAAATGGATTTAGCTCACTTATTAAACGTCGCTTTATCTTTGGTGCCTTCGCATTAGATGATGCAAATCAAAAAGAAGTGTTTGACCAAGCGAAGAAAGTTCGTCGTTTATTAGTCGAT
Organism: Erysipelothrix piscisicarius; assembly: GCF_003931795.1. Lineage (NCBI taxonomy): Bacteria > Bacillati > Bacillota > Erysipelotrichia > Erysipelotrichales > Erysipelotrichaceae > Erysipelothrix > Erysipelothrix piscisicarius. The sequence goes on from NZ_CP034234.1 coordinate 735,917, forward strand.
GCTTATGCATCTTGTTTCGAAGATGTTGATATCATGGTTACATTAGCTTCAGGAACGGTTGCTCCAACGGTTGAGAATCAACCTATGGATGAATTATCCGATGCTTATCTGATTGGGGAAAACCATATGGTCATTAATAACTTTAGTGGTTACCCAAGTATGACGTTACCACTTGATCTTGTGGATGGACTTCCTGTTGGAATCAATATTTCGACACAACCCTTTACGGAAGCGAAAATGTTTGCATATGGACAAGCGTTTGAGGCATTAATTAACTGGAAGGGAGCATTTTAATGGGATACGAAGCAGTTATTGGAATTGAAATTCATTGTGAACTAAAAACACGCACAAAGATGTTTTCAGGAGCGCCCCTTGGGTACGGACAAAAACCGAATACCGAAATCAATGAAATTGATTTAAGTTACCCTGGAACCTTACCTCAGCTTAATAAACAAGCGGTGAACTATGGTGTTCGTTTATGTAAAGCGCTCAATTGTGAGATTGATGATCTCGTTCGCTTTGATCGTAAAAATTACTTTTACTCGGATTTACCAAAAGGATATCAAATTACGCAACAATTCTTTCCATTAGGTAAACATGGTCATTTTGATGTGCTTGTAGGTGAAGCCGTAAAGCATGTACGAATTAACCGTATTCATATGGAAGAAGATACGGCTAAACAGTTTCATGAAGGGGATAAAACGTTAATCGATTTTAATCGTGCGGGAACACCTTTACTTGAAATTGTTACGGAAGCAGATTTTAGAACTGGTGAAGAAGCAGCGGCCTATGTGGACGCATTGCGATTATTGGTTGTATATTTAGGCATTTCTTATGGTCGCATGGATGAAGGGTCTTTACGTTGCGATGTCAACATTTCATTAAGACCTGAAGGGCAAGAAACCTTTGGAACAAAAGTAGAAATTAAAAACTTGAATTCAACCAACAACGTTCAAAAAGCCATTGAGTTTGAAAGTGTGCGTCAGGCAGAAATTTTAGATTCAGGTCAACACGTAATCACTGAAACACGTCGTTTTGATGAAAAATCACACGAAACAGTCGCAATGCGTACTAAAGAGACGGCTGTAGACTACCGTTATTTTGTTGAACCGAATATTGTACCTGTACGAATTGGTCAAGATATCCTTAACCAAACATTGGTTGAATTACCTATGGCTCGCATTCAACGATATCAAGACCAAATGGGTTTAAGTTTATATGATGCGAGTGTCTTGGTTAAAAAACCGGAATTATCCGCTTACTTTGATGTATTAGCTCAAAAAACAGATGCTTATAAATTGCTGGTGAATTGGTTAACACAAGATGTATTAGCGGTACTGGATCAAAAAGGTGACCGCAGCTTTGACGCATGGCTCAATGTTGATCACTTTGTTGATTTTATCGAAGCAATTCAATCCGGTTCTATCAATTCAAAACAAGCAAAACAAGTGTTTGCGAAATTTGTTGAAGGAAAGTCTCCGAAAGCAGTAATTAAAGAATCGGGTATGGTTCAAATCAGCGACGAATCAACAATTACAGCGTGGATTGAAGACGTGTTGACTCAAAGTCCACAAGTTATTGAAGATTATAAAAATGGTCTTAATAAGTCCATTAAGTTTGTCGTTGGTCAAGTAATGAAGATATCAAAAGGGCAAGCAAATCCTCGTGTAACCAATGAACTGGTTGTACGTGTGCTTGATAATAAATAGAAAATAATATAATATTTAAATGCATAAGGAGGATCGCAATGACAAAAAAAATGGATCCAAAGCAAAATAAAGAAGTTCAAGTTAAAAAACAAACAAAAAAACATGACTGGTCTTATTATGCAATCATTATCTGTCTTGTTTTAATCCTAATTCCATCTCTTTGGTTGGGCTTTACAATCGTTAAGGCTTCAATCGAATCTGGAAAACCATTAACCGGACAACGATTCGCGAATGATCATGATCCTGAAATCTCGTCAGACCTTCAAAAAAAGGTCGAGGCGGCTTTGAAGGAGCGTTCGGAGTTTGAGTCTGTGAGCGTCTCGTTAAAGACAGCTACGCTTCGTATTCAGCTCAAAATGAAGCCCGATACTTCGAAAGAAGATGCATCTGCTTTAATTGAATCAGCATATGATCACGTGGTTGAAATTTTACCGGTGACCGAGTACTTCACAACAGTGGGCTCGAAAAAACAATATGATTTAGAAATTAATCTTTTCAACTTTACCGATGTTACTGAGGATAATCGTGGTGATTTTATTTATTACCAATTAGTAAAAAACGGAAATATGGAAGATAAGCAAATTCAGCTTGTTTCTGAGTCGAAAGATTCAGAACTTGTCGAACGTTTAAAAACAGAACAAGCTGAAGCAAAAGAAAAACAATCAAATGAAAACGGAGAACCGTCGAAAGAAGAGAAAAAAGAAGAGTAAATTATAGTGATTTCGCTTTATTGGATGGCTTCTTAGATGAAAGTGACACTATTGTAATAGTCGTCACTTTTTAATGTGGTAAAATATATATGATGAAAATAATAAAAGACTTCAGTACAAAAGTAAGAACACTGCTATCAGAAAACGTGATTTTTTTGATGATTATGGTGTTATTCTTACCAGATTATTTGTTATATCCAGCGGTCATTGTGGCAGGAATTTTTGTATTGTACGAATGGATTCGTTATAAAGGATTTAAATGGAGTTTGTTTTGGGTTCTATGGGCCTATCTCTTGGGTGTGGCGCTGTTGAACAAGAATATGCAAGGGGTTATGGGGACGTTATATTTGATCGTCTTAGTAGCCTATGCATTTGTTTTAAATCGAAGAATGAGCCCTAAAGAATACATGAAGATGCAATATTATATTGTTTGGTGTTCCTTATTTAACTTCTTCTTTAACTTTATCCGTTGGAGACCGGTCTGGTATAAATCGTTTATGGGATTGTTTGATGGTGTAATACAGATGGGGCATCTTCCATTTTATGGGGATGGATACTTTAGAGCGTACTCTACATTTGATAACCCCAACTTGTATGCGTTTATCCTTTTAATTGTTCTGTTGGTTTGTTTTAATCAACTTCAATTTCAAATAACATTTAAAAACTACCGATTGGGTGCCTTCTATGCAGGAGCTTTTATCATTAACCTCTATGCAATGTTTTGACAGGTACACGATCAATTATCGTAGCGTTAATGTTTGGCCTTCTTACTGTAATTTTGGTTCAAAAAAAATGGACGCAATTTAAGGTGATGATTCTTTTAGGTGCGCTCTTAACCTTATTTATTCTATCGAGACCTGATTTGTTTCCACGATTTATGCAAATTGCTGAGCACAGCGGCATTCGCCTTGAGATTTGGGATAAAGCAATTCATCAAATTTTGAAAGAACCGTGGTTTGGTAAGGGTATGTTTACCTATGCATTGCTTTTCGATAATATTGATGCACATAATATTTTTATTGAAAGTTTCTTAAGTTTTGGAATTTGTGGGACGATGATTCTTGTCGCATTTTTAATTGAAAAATTACGTGATATATACTTAAATGCGTATTACTTAGACTACCCCTTAGCTTTAGGGGTGTTGGTCGCGACCATCATGTATGGGATCTTCGATATTCCCTTATTTGCGGTGCAAACGAGTCTTTTATTTGTTGCGGTTTTCTGTCTTCCCCGACGTCAACCGTCACAAATATTGATTCCAAAACCAACGCATGTTGAATTTATTGAAAAAACTTAAACTATTTTTAAAATATGCTTGTCAAGGCAATATTAGTATGGTATATTTTATAAGCACTTGGCGATGCTTGTTTAGCTCAGTCGGTAGAGCAACTGGCTGTTAACCAGTGGGTCGCAGGTTCGAGTCCTGCAACAAGCGCCATTTATATGGCCCGTTGGAGAAACGGTTAACTCACATGCCTTTCACGCATGCATTCACGGGTTCGAATCCCGTACGGGTCACCATAGTGTAATAACAAACCTCATCGTTAAGATGAGGTTTTCTTTGTCAAAGGTATTTGTATGGGCACGGAAGATCCTTTGTTATCTCCTTAATTTAAATGAATTTCAAGATGCGACGACATCTAAATGAAGACCCTAAATCACACCTTCTTAAAAAGCGAAAATAATCAATTATTTTCACGAAAAAAGGTTGCTAAGTCGAGATGGGTATGGTATATTTTATGAGCACTTACGCGATGCTTGTTTAGCTCAGTCGGTAGAGCAACTGGCTGTTAACCAGTGGGTCGCCGGTTCGAGTCCTGCAACAAGCGCCATTTTATATGGCCCGTTGGAGAAACGGTTAACTCACATGCCTTTCACGCATGCATTCACGGGTTCGAATCCCGTACGGGTCACCATAGTGTAAATAACAAACCTCATCGTTAAGATGAGGTTTTTCTTTGTCCAAAGGTATTTGTATGGGCACGGAAGATCCTTTGTTATCTCCTTAATTTAAATGAATTTCAAGATGCGACGACATCTAAATGAAGACCCTAAATCACACCTTCTTAAAAAGCGAAAATAATCAATTATTTTCACGAAAAAAGGTTGCTAAGTCGAGATGGGTATGGTATATTTTATGAGCACTTACGCGATGCTTGTTTAGCTCAGTCGGTAGAGCAACTGGCTGTTAACCAGTGGGTCGCCGGTTCGAGTCCTGCAACAAGCGCCATTTTATATGGCCCGTTGGAGAAACGGTTAACTCACATGCCTTTCACGCATGCATTCACGGGTTCGAATCCCGTACGGGTCACCAAAGTGTAAATTACAGGTTGCATCATAACGATGTAACTTTTTAGAAATAAGGACATTACCGTCTTATTGTGACTTTAATTCACATATAATCAATATATTCAAAAAGTATGATTTATTTGTGAAATAATGCTTGCCAAGTCATATTTCGTATGGTATATTTTATGAGCACTTAAGTGATGCTTGTTTAGCTCAGTCGGTAGAGCAACTGGCTGTTAACCAGTGGGTCGCAGGTTCGAGTCCTGCAACAAGCGCCATTTATATGGCCCGTTGGAGAAACGGTTAACTCACATGCCTTTCACGCATGCATTCACGGGTTCGAATCCCGTACGGGTCACCATAGTGTCAATAACCTCACTTCTTAGGAAGTGAGTTTTTTTATTTTGTAGATTTATGTGTTTTTTAGCACAGTCAATCGTCTTGTGGTAAAATAGATGTAACGGATAAAACCGCAATAGATAAGAGGTGTATTTATGTCGGATAAATATGAATTACCACTTCGAAGTGAAGTGGATATAAAAGATACATGGGATTTAACCCCTATGTTTAAAGATGATGACGCATGGAATGCAGAGTTTGATGCGATTCAAAACGACTTAAGTGAAGTGGCTGCATATCGCGGTACACTCACCAAGAGCGCAGAGAGTTTATTAGCGGGTCTTAAATTTCGTGATGAATTAAGTTATCGTATTGAATTTTTATATGTTTATGCACATCTAAGTTTTGATGTCGATACCACAAACCCTAAGTATCAAGCAATGAATGCACGCGTACAATCGCTTCTTGCGCAATTTGGATCAAGTTTTTCTTTCTATGAAGCAGAAATTTTATCTGCAGATGAGGCGGTTATTCGCGAATATCTTGAATCAAATGAGGCACTCACTTTATATCATCACGAGTTTGATCGTCTTTTTAAATCAAGACCTCATATTCTTAGCGAGAAGGAAGAGCGTATTCTCGCATCATCAGGCGAAATCTTTGGCGTTTCTTCGCAAACATTTGGTATGTTAAATAATGCGGATATTCAATTCCCTACAATTAAAGATGAATCAGGAAATGATATTCAATTATCACACGGACGTTATTCACTCTTAATGGAGAGTGCGGATCGTCGAGTTCGTGAAGATGCTTTTAAAGCAATGCAAACAACGTATGGTAATTTAAAGAATACACTTGCAAGTACTTTATCAGGAAATGTAAAGGTTCATAATTTCAATGCAACGATTCGTAATTATGCATCAGCACGTCAAGCTGCACTTGCTGCAAATAATATTGACGAAGAAGTTTATGACTCACTTCTCGAAGGAATTCATAATAATATTGATTTACTTCATGATTATGTTGCACTTCGTGAAGATGCATTGGGTATTGATGATATTCAAATGTATGATATCTATGTCCCAATGGTTGATGAAGTGGATTTAAAATTTACGTATGAAGAAGCACAAGAAGTAATTTTGGATGCCTTGAGTGTTCTGGGTGAAGAATATTGTGCAGTATTAAAACGTGCATTTAATGAACGTTGGATTGATGTTGTTGAGAATAAAGGGAAGCGATCGGGTGCTTATTCATCAGGTACTTATGGAAGTGCCCCTTATATTCTGTTAAACTGGCAAGAAAATATAGATAATGTCTTTACACTTGCTCATGAACTCGGCCACAGTGTTCACTCTTACTTTACACGTAAGTATCAACCTTACATTTATGGTGATTACTCGATTTTTGTTGCTGAAGTTGCTTCAACGACAAATGAAAATTTATTGTTGAATTACTTATTGGATCAATATGAGGATCCTAAGGTTCGTGCTTACCTGTTGAATCATTATTTAGACACGGTTAAAGGCACGGTGTTCCGTCAAACGCAGTTTGCTGAGTTTGAACACCTTATCCATAAATCAGACCAGGAGGGCGTTGCTTTAACGACTGATTATCTCATTGAGTCGTACTACAAACTGAATCAATTCTATTATGGTGAATCGATCAGTACCCAAGAAATTGGTTATGAGTGGGCACGGATCCCTCATTTCTACTACAACTATTATGTTTACCAATATGCTACAGGATTTAGTGCGGCAACTTTATTCAGTGAAACAATTTATAATGGTGGCGATGCGACACCTTATCTTGACTTCTTAAAATCGGGAAGTTCTGATTATCCTATCAATGTCCTACGAAAAGCAGGTGTTGATATGACAGAATCAACAGCTGTTGATAAAACACTGGAAAAATTTGGTGAACGTATGGCGGAATTACGAACACTGCTTGTAAAATAGATAATAAAAAAAACGGAATCACACCCAATTTGGATGAGATTCCGTTTTTTCGTGTTTATTGCTCGTTTATAGCGTATTCCTTAAGCACACAGGCTTCGATTACATTGAGATCAAGTTCTTTTGCCTTGGCACGTAAAACGTCGTTTACGGTGCCGGGTTGAAGCCAGAGAACGTTGATGCTTTTCTCTTTAATTGATTCGAGCATGTGAATGCCAATTTTAGGATTAACAACCATCACAGCAACATCAACGGTGTCCGTGATTTCCGAAAAGGAAGGGTAGACGGTCTTGCCATTAATTTCTGTATAGTTTGGATTTACACCAAGAACCGTTTTACCTTTTTGTTCTAACAATTTATAAATGCGGTATGCATACGATTCGGGTTTGTTATTAATTCCAGCTATCACAAATGTTTGTGATACATTTAGGATTTCATAAGGGTTATTCATAATGTTAGCTCCATATCAAACCATTGTTTGATTTCTTCGATTTCGTAAGCGCGCATCCGATGGTCCAATTCATAAATGCGGTGTGTAACACGTGCATTATTATTAATGAGACGTTTCTCCAAAGCGACGGCACTTTCATAAGGAATTATATCATCAAATCGACCACTATGGATTAAAATGTCCATGCCCTTTAAATCAAGCTCCTGTGTATCACTTGTGAAGTTCATCGGTCTCAGTAAGACACACTTTTTAAAAGGGGTTGGTTGTTCTAGGATTAAGGCTGCGATGGTATTGGCGCCATTAGAAAAACCTAATGCCCATAGTTCGCCAAGATTGTAGGCGTCTTGTAATGACTTCACAGTATCCAAGATTGTACGAACTCGGCCCAATAAGTCCGCTTCATCAAGAATTTGAGTTTCGCTTTGTACAGCAGAAAAGCGTCGTTTACCAAACGTAACGACGTCGCCTCGGATGGAAAGGTGATTCATTGTGGGGGCAACCATTTTCGCTACCGGCAGTAATACGTTTTCATCACCACCTGTTCCATGAAATAAAACAAGCGTTTTATCGCTTCCGTTATCAATAAATTTATGTATCATTTTATGTACTCCTTAAGTCGTAAATATGAAAACATCATACATGATGTAAGGTTTTGGGACAAGTCATGCGCTAGGCAGAAATTAACGCGTGTTTAAATTCATCAAAGGATTGACCTTCGATAAGCTGTTGGACTTTAAGACGGTCCATAGACCATCTTGAGAATCGATCACATAGGTAGAAGAGGTCATGATCCCCATCACGTTTTGTTTTAATAATAAAAAGAACGTGAACTTCACTTTTATCCCAGATAATCGGTTTTTCCAATACCGCTACAAAACATAAAGCCCGATCAACATGTTTCTTGAGATCTTGTAAATGTACAAGATTGTGTCCGATTTCATGTGTTGTGAAGGGGTTTGAATCATAGTGGGGTTTGAGAAGGTTCATGGTATTCATTTTCTCAGTTAAGTTGTGAAGGACTTGTTCTTTGTTGTTGCCAGGGAGGTTATAAATTACATATTGAGGTTTAAGATAGTGGTCTAAATCGGCTTCAGCAAGATCGAATTGTTTGATTTTTTGTTCGATATGGGTAAGGTAGTTCCCATCCTCGATTGCGACGACTTCACGGGCTTGTGGGATGGTCATTTTGGCCATGGATACGCCGATGTCCAGAGGTTGTGTAATTTCTTGTAAGGATCCATAAACGCTGACAGTAATATGATCATCATTAAAATGTTCGCGCAAAGTTTGGGCATAAACAATGGTTTCAGACCGTCCATTTCCACCAATAAATCCAATGTTGAGGGTTTGTTGGTGGCGGGTCATGAGTGCACCTTGGAAATAAAGTAATAAATAGCCAAACTCATCAAGATTTATGGAAATGTCGGGATAATTGGATTCGATGACCGAAACGGCAGAGATGGTTACCTTGGCGGCAAAGAGAAATTCACGAAGGTTTCGATGGATTAGCGGATTTCGAATGGTCAATCCGTTTAATCATCTGGGGAATGTGTAATAACAGATAACGAAAAAGTTCGTGATTATCGAAAAAGTTAATCGCGAAGTTGTTATCGATTTCAGTGAAAATATCGTAGATGAGTGCCTCGTCTTGCAGTTTTGTTTTTCCTGAGTGCGCAATGATTTGTTTGCTGTCAAGGTGGATTGCCAGGTAGAGAAGTTCTGATTTTTCTAAGGGGTCTTCATTTAAAAGCGTACTAATCGCATTGGCCATCGTTTGAGCAAGGGGGAGTAGTGGTGAATCAGTTGTTTTATGAATTTCAACGGTGTGACCTTCACGACGACGTTTAAAAAGGATTAAAATATGTACTGCAATATTTTGGAGTGAAAAATCAGAAAGAAGGATATTCGCATTAAAACAACATTCCTTTACAATCGCTTCCGTTTTATGAAGCATGTCATTGTTGAGGATGAATGCTTCTTTTTCCTTCGATTCCACAAGACTTAAGGTATTATGGAAAAAGTATTCCGCAAAGGCAAGCCGCAGGTTGAATTCCGACCCAATGAGTTTCAGTCCATATGCAGGTCGAGATTTTAGTTCAAGATGAAATCGGCGAAGTTGCAGTCGAACATCTTTAAGGTCGTTGTGAATGGTGGTACGGCTGACAAACATCCGTTCTGCGAGGTCTTCAATCTTTAGGTAATCGTTGGCGTTTAAGAGCGTTCGAATTAGATAAGAAACACGTTCGGAGTTATTTCGCGAAAAACTATTCATGCGTCGAATCAAGCTAATCGAGCCAATGTTCTCGAAAATTTTTTCTTCTTGGTGTTCATTTAGCGGATTTAGACGATATCCATGGCCTGGAATGGAACAAACCTCAATCTGATATGACTTCAACACTTCACGAAGTATTTGGATCTCTTTCTTGATTGTTCGAATGGATACATTACTTGAAAGTGCAAGTTCATGGGCTGTAACGGTTTGCCCTTGTGCAAGATGATGCATGATGATAAGTTGCCGATTTGTGAATTCCATAAGTCCTCCTTTTAAAAAAAAGATGTTGCGTATCTTAACGATAACGCAACATCCTGTCTTGTGCAATTAGAGTAATCCAATATACGAACCAATGATACCAAATGCAATGGTAACAAGCAGTAAGAACATCGAACTCTTTTTCTTGTTCTTTAATAAATGGAACATTAAAAGTGTATAAAGAAGTGGTAAAAGCAGTGGGAAGATTTGATCAATGTATTGTTGGAGTAAAAACTCTGTTTCATTAAATGAAAATGCCACAATGGTTTTAAGTTTAACCATTTGAGCACTCATGCCTCCAATAACCATTAATCCGACAATGGTTGCTGCTCTGGTGATCTTTGCGAAAATACCGGATTCGGATGCACTATCCATCAGGGTTGTTCCGAATTTATATCCAAAGACACCACCAAGGTAACGCACAATCATATGTGGAACATTGAATGCAATTAGGAATAAAATCGGACCGAGGATGTTTCCTTGTTGTGATAAAGGTAACGCAATTGCGGTTGCAATAATACGGATGGTTCCCCAGAAAAAGGAATCACCAATCCCAGCAAATGGACCCATCAATGAAATCTTGATGCTATTAATTGTATTCTTATCAAAATCGGGATTTTGACTTGCTTCTTTTTCAAGTGCCGTCGCAACACCCGTGATGGCGGAAACAACATGAGGGGTTGTGTTAAAGATTTGCATATGACGTACAAGTGCATCGGCACGATCTTCTTTGGTGTGGTAAAAGCGTTTAATGGCTGGGCACATTCCTACCGCAAATCCGAGTCCTTGTTGGCGTTCATAGTTATAGGAATTTTCGAGTAAGAATGAGTACCAGAAGATTTCTCGAAATAACTTTTTATCTTCTTTTGTTGTTTCTATTTTATTCATCGAATAAGTCCTCCAATTCATCATGTTCTATGGCTGCAGGTGCTTGTCCGACTTCAAAGACAATAATGAAGGCAAGAATAACACCGAATAAGGTTACTGCTAAGATTGGTAATTCAAGGTAGGCAATAAGAATAAATCCAAGAATGAAGTAGAGAATGTTTTTTCCATTCATCATCGGTTGGAGTAACAATGCGAACCCTACTGCAGGGAGCAGTTTTCCAGCAACTTCAAGACCATTCATTAGATTTGCGGGAATGGCTTGTACAAATCCTTCTACAGCACTTGCACCGAAGAGTACAGCAATAAAGGCTACTGTAAAGTACATGAGGCAGTGAAGTAAGAGACCTCCAATATTGAGGGCAAACATTCCTTTAATGTTCGCATCTTCTGCGAGTTTCATGGCAAAGTCCATAAACCATGATCGAACAATAAAGATAATAACTTTTAATGATTGTGCAAGGATTGCAATCGGTAAAGCAAGCGCAAGCGCAATTTCAGATCCTTGACCGGATAAGATTGCGAACGCTGTTCCCAGTGCAGAACCAATTAACACATCCGGTGGTACTGCAGCACCAACTTGAATGGCACCCATAAAGAAAAGCTCAAGACTGGCACCAATAATTATTCCTGATTGAAGATCGCCAAGTACGAGTCCAACAAGGGGTGAGATAATAAGTGGTCGATTGGCCATTGGGGTTCCGAGCATCTTTTCTACGAACCATACCAAGGCGACTACAAGACCAACAAGTAACGCTTCTTGCATAGATATTTCCTCCTTATATATTTTTAGTAGATTACTGTGTTAAATATTTTTGACGTAAATCTGAAAAGTCTTTACCTTTGTCATCGGGTACTTGTTTTACTTCGACAGAGATTCCTAAACCAATGAGGTCGTCCATGGCGTGGAGTTCTTCGGGTGTGAAGTATACAGCTGGTGCGAAGGCTTTGCGACCTTCTTTCATTTGAACACCACCCAGTGTACATACAGGTGTTTCTTGAATGCCTTGGTAGAGTTTGAGTGCATCATGTGGGGATGCAGTCACAACAAATACCTTAAGACCTTTTCATTTTTCATTATTTAAAAGGGCGATGGCTTCATCAAGAGAACGAATTGCGAGTTTAACCCCGTCAGGTTTGGCAAGTTTAAGTGCTTGTTTACGAATTGGGTCCGATGCTGCATCATCACTTGCAATTACGATTGCTTCATAATTGAGTGCAGATTTCCAACTGTAAGCGACTTGACCGTGTAACAAGCGGTCATCGATTCTAATTTTTTGTATCATAATATACTCCTTCTTTATATAGTACCGGTTAGTGATGTAAGTGTCGGATTGAAGTTATCCGTTATCGATATTCGAATAAAACCAACATCGCACAGTGCGATAAATCATAAGGTCCAATGCTTTAGACAATTTAATGTAGTTCGAAGGAACCTTCATTAAGAGCGTTTCGTCTCAAGACTTTTATTGATGTATTCCGAAAGTTGGGGATACATTGTCTTCGAAAGGTCGCGACCACGATCTGTAGCAATGTGGTATGCAAGCACTTGGAAGAATGTCATATAAGCAAGTGGATAGAAATACGTTGATTTCGTGTTGATATTGAAATCGTCTTTGTCCGTATTTGAGACAATTATACAGCGGGCATGCACTTCCTGTGTTATAAATTTCTGAATCTTCCTGCTTTTACGCAAATCATTTTCGTGATACGCAAGTAAGAAGAACCCTTGGTCATGGGTAAACATATTTTGTGGACCATGAATTAATTCTTCAAGTTCGAAACTATTGGTAAGACTGGGTAGCATTTCCATAAACTTAATATCTGCTTCTTGAGCAATGGGCCATAAGGCGCCCGGTCCGGAAAAGATATAAGCATCTGTCTTTGAAAAATATAACTTATTGTTGTGATAAAAGGCATTGGATGCTTCACGAATGTGGGGGAGTTCCTGAATCATCACGTCTAAGTCTTTGATAATTGCTTCAGATTGTGTGGGGTCAATCTGATTGTTTATAACGCCAAGAGATAGGTAAATAAGATAAAGAACGGTACATGTCGTCGAAAACCCAAGTGTTCGAAAAATAAATTGTTCTTTTCCACTGCCCATTTCAAGTGCGGTCTGTGCCTTTTTCGCAATCGGTGTTTCAAGCGACTCGGGAATCGAAACTGTTTTCAGTCCTAATTGATTGGCGCATTCAATCGCTTCGTACACAAGTTTTGTTTGGCCTCCTTGTGAAATGAAGATATAGAGTGCATGTTGATCACAAAGTGCTCGGTTATAGTGTTCAACAAAAATACTGGGGTACATTAATTCAACTTCAATGTGGCATGTAGATTCCGCAAATGTTTTTGTGGTAAATGCCGTATTGTAAGATGAACCCGAACCCACAACCACAACTTTGCGTACAGTATCTCCATGTGTCGCTTGGTTTATTGCGGTTGCAATCACATCACGTTGATCACGTAAATGATTTAATTTTTCTGGGATTTCAATAATACAATCCCTTAATGTATTCATTGAGTCACCTCTCTTTCCTTTGCTCGCCTTTATCATACATATCTCTGGTTTTTAGTTCCATAGGGACTTTTGCACGAATGTTCGTGCATAAATTTAAAGCGGTTTCAAAACTGAGTTTTAATGCTTGTTTTGTGTGTCAATATGTAAAATATAAAAACTCACAAAAAAGAATGAGAAATGAAAAACAAAGTTACTAACAATGATAAACGTTAATTAATTTATCTTTCAAGTTTACATTCTTCAATTTCGCGGGAATTTCATGCAATACTCAAGAATTTCGGTGAGGGTTATGTTTAAATGAAATTAGTTCGAAAGGATGTGACGATGTGATTGTGGTTTTTGACAGTTTAACGGGGCAATGTCAACGATTTGCGGAAAAACTTGGCGTACCATGTATTGATATCTTAGAGTATGAACCGATGGATGAAGACATTTTTTTGGTAACGCGGTCATGGGATTTCGGTAAGGTAACGGAAGAGACCAAAGCATTTTTGGAACACGAAGCTGCAAAGGTCGTTGGCGTTGCGGTTGGTGGCAATCGCAATTGGGGCACAAACTTCGGTGCAGCAGGCGATAAAATTCATGATGAATACAATATTGAACTTGTTTTAAAGTTTGAAGGATCAGGATTCACAAAAGATGTGGAGATTGTTCAACAATGGCTTGAATCATATAAGGGGAGGACAAAATAAATGACAGTACAAAATAAATCAAATCAAATTCCAGAATGGGTAATCCTAAATAATCAAATCGTTGATGGCGATGGAAATATTAAGGATTTAAATAAAGATAAGGAGGCAGTCCGCTCTTACTTTTTAAATGAAATCAATAAGAAAACTCAGTTTTTTCACTCACTTGAAGAAAAATTGGAATATCTTACAACGAATGATTATTACGAAACAGAATTTTTAGAAAAGTATACGTTTGATCAAATTCAAGCGGTCTATGATATTGCATATGATGCCAAATTCCGTTTCCCGACATATATGGGAGCGTTTAAGTTTTATAATGATTACGCACTTAAATCCATTGACGCGGAACGTGTGTTTTTAGAACGTTATGAAGACCGTCTTTCGGTAATTGCACTTTATCATGCGGATGGCGACTTTGAACTTGCTAAAAGACTGATTACGTCGTTAATTGCGCAAGATTTTACACCGGCAACACCAACACTTCTCAATACCGGTAAGAAAAAACGCGGTGAATTTGTATCGTGTTTCTTATTGGAAGTGGATGACTCGTTAAACGATATTGCACGAGTTCAAGAATTTGCGATGCAACTTTCAAAATTGGGTGGTGGCGTTTCCATTAACTTGACCAATTTACGTGCAAAAGGCGAATCAATTAAAGACATTCCAAACGTTGCGAAAGGTGTTGTTGGGGTAGCAAAACTTTTAGATAATGCATTCCGATACGCCGACCAAATGGGACAACGTCAAGGTGCAGGAGCTGTTTACTTAAATGTATTCCATGCTGATATTGAAGATTTCTTGCAAACAAAAAAACTCAATGCCGATGATGATGTTCGTGTTAAAACGCTCTCAATGGGGGTTGTGATGCCCGATAAAATGATTGAATTAGCGCGTGAAGATAAAGACATGTATGTCTTCTATCCACACACGGTCTATAAAGAATACGGGATTCCATTCTCAGATGTCGCCATTAAGATGGATGAATGGTACGACAAGTTGGTTGAAAATCCTAAAGTGCGCAAACGCAAAATCAATCCACGTAAGTTATTTGATATGATTGCGCAATTACAAGGGGAGTCAGGTTATCCATACATTATGTATGCGGACAACGTAAACAAAGAAAATCCACTTGCTGATCCAATCAAGTTCTCGAATTTATGTACAGAAATTTTACAGCCGTCGATTGTATCTCACTATGGTGATTATCATCGCCGTGATGAAGATGAAATCGGTCTCGATATTTCTTGTAACCTTGCGAGCGGTCATATGGGAAATATGATCAAAAATAACTCCATTAAAGAGACCGTATTTGCTGCAATGGAAATTATGAACTCTGTTTCCGAAAAAACAAATATTGCGCATGTTCCCGCTGTAGCGCGTGCAAACCGCATTATGCGAAGTGTTGGTTTTGGTATTATGGGACATCATGGTTATATTGCAGAAAATTACATTGGTTACGGTAGTGAAGAAGATATTGACTTAATTGATGTGTTCTTTAGTTTAATTAACTATTATAGTCTTGTGCATTCAATGGAGAAAGCGAAAGAAACCGGCGAGAAATTCTATGGTTTTGAGCGAAGTTCGTATGCGGACGGCAGTTATTTCAACGATCGGGGTCAAGTATTACCAAAGACTGACGTGGTTCGAGGCTTGTTGTCGGATATTGAAATACCAACGGATGAAGACTGGGCTCAATTAAAAGAAGATGTAATGACCCATGGACTCTACAACTCAAATCGATTAGCTGTTGCACCGAATGGTTCGATTGCATATGTTATGAGTGCTACACCTTCCTTAACGCCAATTAAACAAATTGTCGAAGAACGTACGTATGGAAATTCAAAAACATACTTCCCAATGCCTGCTGCGGATGTTGCGGGGTTTATGTACGAATCAGCATATCAAATGGATAAGTATAAGATTATCGACGTGATTGCTACGGCTCAAAAGCATGTTGATCAAGGAATTTCATTTGAGTTATGCATTACTTCGGATGAGACAACACGAAGTCTACAACGCTATTACCTCTATGCACATTACCAAGGAATTAAGACGTTGTACTATACACGAACACAAAAATTGAGAATTGATGAATGTGAAAGTTGTGCGGTTTAAGGAGGAGGAAAACGATGATGTTAAAGCAAATTAATGAGATTAAGGCGGATCGCGAATACGATGGCGCGAATTGGAATGAACATGAAGATAATTTTACACAGACGTTTTACGAACAAAATTTAAGTCAGTTTTGGAGACCGGAAGACATTAGTCTTCAGCCTGATTTAAATTTATGGGCGAGTTTACCTGAAGATGTGAAACTGGCCTATGGACGAAACTTACTCGTACTTACGTTCCTCGATACATATCAAGGTGATATAGGAATGCCTGTTGTTTCGCGATCGATTGATCATAAATATCATCAGCGTAAGTCGGTGTTGAACTTTATGGCAGCTATGGAAAATGCTGTGCATGCGAAAAGTTATTCAAATATTTTTATGACATATATGAAAAACGAAGAAATTGATGACCTTTATCGATGGGGCGAACAAAATAAGAATATGCAAAATATTCTTGCTTTAATTGTTGGTTACTATGAAAACTTAGATCGTCTTACCTATCGCAAGCAATATGCAGATTTAGGGGATCCAGTGGATGACTTTGAATTTGATGTTGCACAGTGGAAAGCCATGGTTGCAAGCGTGTTCTTGGAATCGTGCCTCTTCTATAGTGGGTTCTATTATCCCCTCTATTTTTATGGTCAAGGGAAATTAATGCAAGCTGGAGAAATCATTAATCTTATCTTGCGTGATGAAAGTATCCATGGGCTTTATATTGGAAACTTGGCGATGGAACTTTATCGCAAGTTCGATGCTGAGACACAAGCGTCGCTCTATGAATGGCTTACAACCTATCTCGATGCAATCTATGAGGAAGAAGTTGAACTCATTGAAACAATTTATGATCCCGTAGAATTATCGCACGATGTTAAGATCTTTGTTCGTTACAATGCGAACAAAGCCATGATGAATCTTGGGTTTGATGCATATTACGAATATGAAGAAGTAAACCCTGTTGTACTTAATGGATTAAACACTGAAACAAAAACAATGGATAACTTCTCGATGAAGGGAAATGGTTATCAAAAAATGAAATCTGAATCATTACATGATGATGACTTCTTCTTTGATAAAGAAAGGATTACACGATAATGACAAAAGTTATGATGTTAACTCAGGACAACTGTCCAAAATGTATGGCATTAAAGAACTACCTCGAGTTGGGACTTCGTAATAAATATGCCGAACATATCGAAGTGGTAAAGCGAGAGGAAAACCCAGAACGTTTTAAATCAATCGCGTTGGATCATGGGATTATGGCAACGCCTGCCTTAATCGGGGGCGATGAGGTATTGCTCGATACAAACCCATCTAAAGTAAACGCATTTTTCGAAAAAATCATTTAGACTGGAATTATTCCAGTCTTTTGTTACATTGATATAAGGAGAAGTGGTGCATGAAAAAAATAATAAAAAAATCCAAACTGTTATGGAGATGATGTCCTCAAATGAAGGGACACTCTTTACATATGCTTTGGCATATTCAATTATCGTTGGTATTGCACCGTTTATCATTATATCGGTGGTGTTTGTGGGGACGTATGTATACGATGTATCACAGATTATTCAACTTTTACAACGTTATGTCCCAGCGGACTTAATTCTGCCATTTGTGGATTACATTCAAACATCGGATTTGTCGAATTTATGGTTGATCATCTCATTGCTTGGGGTATCGATTTGGGTTGCTTCAAAAGTATTTATTCGTTCCTACTGTTAAGTAGCGAACAAGATGGGGTCAATATTAATCATTTCTTTTTAAGAATTTTAGCGTGTATTTACTTTATCATGATTGTTTTAGGAATCATGGCTTTTGGAATCTTAATTGGATATGTTCCATTTATCAATAAATTTACGAGTCCAATAGTCATTACATTTTTCTTCGTTTTTTTCTACCGATTGTTGTCATTTAAATACACGCGATTTCGCGATGTTATTTGGGGATCTGCAATTACTTCAATCATCTTGATTCTATTAGGCCGTCTTTTCTTTGTGTACATTAATCAATATTCAAATTACCAAACCATTTATGGTCCACTCGCATCGATAATGATTCTCTTAATTTCAGGGTGGATTATCGCTTGGGTTGTCTTTTTTGGATATTGCATAAACTATGTTGTTCGTGATGATTCATTGCCTGTTCAAGGGAAGCATCGACTGATATCCATTCTGGAAAAAACAAATGAAAAAATCGATGAACGAGAAGAAAAGTTTATTCATGATCATATTGAAAACAAACACCCAGTAAAGGAAGATGCCATTACAGAGGTTGAGGACAATTCAGAACACTTACAAGACTAAGAAGCACCACGGTGTTTCTTTTTGTTTTGAATTGTAATGCGTGTAGAACCTTGTTAATATATTTAAAGGGAGTTGACGTTTATGGAAAAATTGATTCTTTTTATTGAAAAACCATTTGTCTTACGTTTGGTAAGCATCGCTGTAACGCTTTTTATTGTGTTCGTAGTGGTTCGTATCATTCGTAAGAGTCTTGTTAAAATTGAAAATAAAGTTCCGCTTGGCAAACAACAACGTACGGTTTACCCAATTATTTCGAGAACACTTGTGTATGTTGTGTATTTTATTGCGTTTATCATTATTTTAGAAACAATCGGATTGGATACGAAGCCCATTCTTGCAGTCACAAGTATAGGGAGTGTTGCGGTAGGATTTGGTGCACAACAACTTGTGAAGGATGTTATTAATGGATTCTTTATTTTATCGGAGAATCAATTTAATGTCGGTGATGTTGTTTCCTTATCGAATGTGACAGGGACAGTCGAGGACATCACATTGCGGACGACGCGATTGCGTAATGGGACGGATGGTAAAGTTTATATCATACCTAATGGTGAAATTAAGATGGTTACGAATATGTCGAAGGAATTTATGTTTGCGGTTGTTGATGTACCTGTTCCTTATGACAAAGATCTGGATACGATTTTAGAAATTTTAAATAATACAGTAAAACACTATCAAAATCCAGGATCAATTATGCAAACACCGATTGTTCAAGGCGTTACAGCATATGAAGAAAGTTCGTTAAATATTCGTATTACATGTAAAACGTATGTAGGAAAAAACTGGGCAGTTGAGCGAGATCTTCGTCGTGTAATTATTTATGCACTTGAAGCCCATGATATTACACTACCGTTTCCAACTCGGACCGTTTATGTTGAACAGGATTTATCCAATTAGATGATATTATTAATTAAATGCAAAAAAAGGTAACACGGATGATGTGTTACCTTTTTGGATGGCCTGAATTAACAGCTTAAGCGGATTCTGTTTATTTATAAATTTTCGATAGCAGTGATTGCACCGGTTTTTGCATTAATCAGTTTAATGAGTGCTTCAGGTTTCATCTCAATTTGCGTTCCAATGCGTCCACCGGAAAAGATTATAGTCTCAAAGAGCAAACACGTTTCATCAATAATTGTAGGGAATTGTTTTTTCATACCGATCGGCGAGCAACCGCCTCGAACATACCCGGTTAGGTCGAATAATTCCTTCACATGTAGCAATTCAAGTTTTTTGACCCCTAACCCTTTTGCACATGCTTTGAGATCGATATGGTCGGCAACAGGGATTAGAGCAACAAAATATTGATTTCCATTATGCAAGACGATGGTTTTAAAAACCTTTTCGGCTGATTCTTGAATTTGTTTGGCAACCGAGATGCCATCAATATTAATGCCATCACTTTGATATTCGCGCATGGTATAGTCAATTTTCTTTTGATCAAGAATGCGCATTGCGTTCGTTTTTTTCATTTTACACCTCATTTGAGTATATAGTAACATAAGTTGATTTCTTAGGGCAGTCTTGGTATTCTTAATTTATCAAGCAAAGTAAATGACACGCGTTAAGTGCATACGGATGGGAAGTTTCTGTATGACGAAGCGAAAGCGCGATGTGTTATTGCGTCCGTTGCGAGAGCTTTTCTTTTTGCTTGACAAAGAAAAGAGGAATTTATGATGAATACACGAAAGCTTACACATCTTGCGATGTTTGTGGTGCTTCAAATCGTTGTTTCACGGTTTTTAGCAATACCAACACCCATCGTTAAGATTAGTTTTACCTATGTACCAATGGCAATTGCAGGGTATTTATATGGTTGGTTATTTGGTGGCGTTGCAGCTGCACTTGCAGATGTATTGGGAGCAGTGCTCTTCCCACAAGGGGGTGCTTATTTTCCCGGTTTTACCTTATCAGCATTTATTATTGGCGCGATGTATGGATTGTTGAAGGATGCAGATTGCCGCTTATCCGTTATTGTCGGGATTGCGCTTTTTAATACGATTGCCATCAATTTGTTATTAAATACGTATTGGTTAAGTTTGGTACTTGGAAAGAGTTATCTTGCGATGATACCCGTTCGCGTAA
This sequence comes from Erysipelothrix piscisicarius, assembly GCF_003931795.1. NCBI lineage: Bacteria > Bacillati > Bacillota > Erysipelotrichia > Erysipelotrichales > Erysipelotrichaceae > Erysipelothrix > Erysipelothrix piscisicarius. The sequence goes on from NZ_CP034234.1 coordinate 756,491, forward strand.
CGAAATCTTTAGTTATGCTTCCCATTAAGATTTTTGTCATTAAAAAGGTTTTGGACTATATGAAACCTTATAAAACTCGATTAACGAAAGCATAGGCATCCTATGCTTTCTTAAATTTTAGGAGGAATGTTATGAAAACAGATGTAGAGATCTCTGAAGCAACAAAAATATTACCGGTGCAATCGATTGCGGATAAATTGGGAATTTCTGCCAATCTTATTGAACCTTATGGTAACAGCAAGGCCAAACTTTCATTGGAAATTATGAAACGACCTGAACAGGGAAAGTTGATTCTTGTAACTGCGATTAATCCGACGCCGGCAGGCGAGGGGAAGACGACGGTAAATATCGGTCTCTCGATGGCTTTGAACCGTTTGGGTGTATCTGCTGTCAGTGCCCTCCGTGAACCTTCTTTGGGTCCGTGTTTTGGTATGAAGGGTGGTGCTACCGGAGGGGGTTATGCTCAAGTTGTACCGATGGATGATATCAATCTTCATTTTACGGGAGATTTTCATGCGATTACCTCGGCACACAATCTTCTTGCAGCATTAATCGATAACCATATCTATCATGGGAATGAGATGGGTATTGATCCTGAGCGACTTGTATGGCATCGGGTGATGGATATGAATGATCGCTCTCTTCGGGAACTGGAAATTGTTGGTAAGCGTGTCTCACATGCGACGTCATTTGATATTACGGTCGCATCGGAAATTATGGTTATCTTGTGTCTTGCGGAAGATATGGATGACTTGAAGCAACGCTTAAGCCGTATTGTAGTAGGGTATACATTTGAAGGTGAGATGCTGACAGCACAAGATTTTGATGCGGTGGGGGCCATGGCCTTGCTTCTAAAAGATGCAATCAAACCCAATTTAGTTCAAACAACCGAAAATACACCAGCGCTGATTCATGGTGGTCCGTTTGCGAATATTGCTCATGGATGTAATTCGGTTATTGCGACACGAATGGCTCTCAAAGTAAGCGACTATGTTGTCACAGAAGCCGGTTTTGGGGCTGATCTTGGTGCAGAAAAGTTTTATGACATAAAATGTCGCGGTGCCAATCTCGTCCCGGATGCGACGGTTTTAGTCGCAACGATTCGAGCACTTAAATATAATGGTGGTGTTCCCCTTTCGGAATTGGAAGACGAAAACATCGCTGCATTAATGGAAGGATCAAAAAACCTAATTCAACATTACGAAAATCTAAAGCAGTTTTCAGATAACGTGATGATTGCGATTAATCAATTTGAAACAGACACGCAAGAGGAAATCAATTATTTAAAACACTTGGGACATGAACTGGGTTGTGAGGTTGTCTTAACCAACGTGTTTGCCAGAGGGGGAGAAGGCGGTGAAGCATTGGGGCGTGCTGTTATTGAAATGTGTCAACGTCCTTCTAATTTCAAGCCTTTATATCCGCTAACGCAAAATCTAAGACAAGAGATTGAAACGATAGCGCATAGAATCTATCGAGCTGATTCAGTTTCATATTCTGAGAGTGCCCTTGAGAAGCTTAAGGATATCGAATCACAATACCCTGATGGTCTTCCAGTTTGCATTGCGAAGACACAAACATCATTTAGCGATGATCCAAAAAAACTCAATGCACCCGCAAATTTTTCGGTACATGTACGCGATGTTCGCCTTGCTGCTGGGGCTGGATTTGTCGTCGTTTTATTAGGGAATATTCTAACAATGCCAGGGTTGCCGAAACACCCAAATGCAGTCGATATGGATTATATCGATGGTAAGGTGACTGGATTGCGTTAGAAGTTGTGCTATAATATCTTCATTAATATTTGAGGTGAGTTGTGGAACATAAAGAAGTTTATATCGTATTAAGTGATACGGGGAGTCTTTTAACGCGCGTTATTAAAATGGTTACGGGAGCACCTTATAATCATGTCTCTATATCCTTTGATGCGTCGTTACATACACTATACAGTTTTGGGCGTAAACAACCGCACAATCCGTTTTGGGGCGGCTTTGTGAAGGAAAGTTTCTATGAAGGAACGTTTAAGCGTTTTAAGAATACCCGTTGTTTGGTCTTAAAGCTGGATGTTGAATTGGAGACGTATGCACAATTAAAGGCGAATGTCGGCGTGTTTGTCGAAAATATGGATGATTACCATTATAATTTTGTGGGGCTTGTTGGTGCGGCGTTTAATCGACGCATAGCCCGTGAGAACGGATATTATTGCTCCGAGTTTGTTGCAGAGGTTATGGAACAAGCGAATCTTGTTTTCTGGGAAACACCTGCTTATCTTGTTCATCCTTATGATTTCACAAAGGTCGAGGCATTTGAGGTCGTATATGAAGGCTTATTAGCTGAATTTTCAAAAGCGTGATGCACGCTTTTTTATTTATTTAAAGGTGTGTTAAAATAAGAGAAGAAGTGAGGAAATTTAATGGAAAAAAATATAGTTGATTTACTCAAGCAAGAACTTAAAGCGTACAGTCCGCATCAAATTGATGCGGTTTTAAAATTATTGGAAGACGGAAATACCGTGCCCTTTATTGCTCGTTATCGTAAAGAGGTTACGGGGACGTTGGATGAAGTCCAAATTCGAGAAATTGAAGAACGTCATCACTATCTAGAAACGTTAGAAACGCGTAAAGAAGAAGTGCTCCGTCTTATTGATGAGCAAGGAAAGTTAACGGATTCTTTGGCGCTGGAGATTGGGAACGCAACCGTACTTCAAAAAGTTGAAGATTTGTATCGTCCTTATAAGCAAAAACGCCGCACAAAAGCAACGATTGCGAAGGAAAAAGGTCTGGAACCACTCGCGGATGATGTTTTCTCCTGTCCACGTGATTTTAATGATGAAGCTCAGGGAACGGCCTATTTAAATGCTGAATTTGACTTAATTACGTTGGAAGATGTTTACCAAGGGGTTCATGAAATTATTGCGGAACGCGTCGGGGATGAGCCAGCATTTAGAGAGTGGATTCGAGAATATACAATAAATACAGGTGTTTTATCGACAGTCCTAAAGGATGACACCAAAGATGAACGTCATGTTTATGAGATGTATTACGCGTTTACCCAACCCGTTAAAAATGCTGCATCGCATCGGGTTTTAGCAGTTAATCGAGCTGAAAAAGAGGGTGTTATAAAGGTCGATATCGTTGTCGACGAAACAAAAATAATGCGTTATTTGGATCATCAAATCATTGGAAACAAGACGGATTCTCCAACGGTTCACAGGGTTAGAGCGGCTTATGAGGACAGTTATAAACGATTTATTAAACCAGCGATTGAGCGCGAAGTTCGGAATATGTTGACGGAGGAAGCGGATAAACAAGCCATATCTATTTTTGGAGAAAACTTACGAAATCTACTGCTGCAAGCACCGTTAAAAGGTCGTACTGTCATGGGATTTGATCCTGCATATCGTACCGGATGCAAGCTCGCTATTGTAGATGAAACGGGGAAACTCTTAGCGATTGATGTCATTTATCCACACAATCCCGCACCTGCCCATAAGCAACGTGAAGCGGCTCAGCTTTTTATCGATTTAATTGAGAAATATCATGTTGATATGGTGGCGATTGGAAATGGTACAGCAAGTCGAGAATCGGAAGTGTTCGTAGCTGAAAACCTTAAAAAAGTAACGACAAAAACCTTCTACCTCATCGTGAACGAAGCGGGTGCATCGGTGTATTCAGCAAGTGATATTGCACGCAAAGAATTTCCGGATTTACAGGTTGAACAACGTTCGGCGGTAAGTATTGCACGCCGAATACAAGACCCCTTAGCGGAGTTGGTTAAAATCGATCCAAAATCTGTCGGAGTTGGACAATATCAACATGATGTAAGTCAGAAAAACTTATCAAATCAGCTGGATTTTGTGGTTGAAACGGCCGTTAACCAAGTCGGTGTTGATGTCAATACTGCGAGTCCACAATTATTGGAACATGTTGCAGGACTCACTAAAACAACTGCGCAAAACATCGTGACGTATCGTGAAGAGAATGGTTCCTTCGATTCGCGGACACAAATCAAAAAGGTACCTCGATTAGGGCCGAAATCATTTGAACAAGCCATTGGATTCCTTCGCATTCCTAAAGGAAAAAATATTTTAGATAACACAGGAATTCACCCTGAAACCTATGTCATCACCAAACAACTTCTAAGCGATGAAGGCATTGCACTGAAGGATCTTGGTACGGAAGCGACACGAAAACATTTGGAGTCCTTATCAATCAATGCATTATCGGAGAAATACGATTTAGGAAAAGAGACACTTAACGACATCCTTAAAGCATTAATCGCCCCTGGTCGTGATATGCGTGATGCGATGAGTGGTCCACTTTTACGTTCAGATGTTTTAACGATGGAGGATCTGAAATCAGGGATGGAACTAAATGGTACTGTTCGAAATGTTGTCGATTTTGGAGCGTTTGTGGACATTGGCGTAAAGCAAGATGGACTCGTACATATTTCCAAACTAAGCAATCAATTTGTGAAACATCCGACGGATGTCGTTGCAGTTGGTGATGTTGTGAAAGTTTGGGTTGTGGATGTGGATGCTGCCAAACAACGTGTTCAACTTTCAATGATTCCCATGTCACAATTAAATTCATAAGAAAAAATGGTCTTCATCTACGTAAAGGTGAAGGCTTTTTTTGTGGTTTGACGAAAGAATGATTGAAAAACAATAAAAGAACAACAAGGATTTGTTAAGTTTGTGTTAAATTTTGTTGGTGAAAAGGTCGTTTTCCTATCCTATTTATATATGGGCAAATTGAAGCGTTTTCTTTCGTAAATGTCGTACATACCCTGGTGTATTATTCATTGAAAAAAAACCTTCAATGTGTTACGATTTACCCGTATTCACAGTGTTGAATGAAGGAGTCGATAACCCGTTATGAATGTCTAACTTTTCTTACAGAAAGTGGATGCGAACAAAACGGGGTTTTTTGAGATTATGGAGGTGCTTATGGCAAAGAAAATTCAAGTTGGTGTGATTGCGATTGTGGCAATGATTCTAATGTTCTTTGATTGGCGAATGACTCTTGGTTGGCTCATTGGCTGGGCATGCCTCTTAACGTTGGGATTTTTCAGAGAAAAATTTTATGCGGTTATGCTCGATGAGGATCAATTTACTGTAGGGAAATATATCCGGTATATCATATTTGTATTTGTAATCTTATGGTTACCATTATTACTTGCATTTATGTTTCCTAATGCAATTAACCCGTATGCATTAGCGGCATCGTATTTGATCGATCGACTCATATTATTTATGTCGGGATTATTTACAAAGGAGAATAAGCATGGTACAGAGTGAGCTCTATTCAGTCTTGATCTTAACGATTGCTGTCTCCGCCTTGATTTATGTTATTGGTACAAAGCTTAAAGATTTAACGCTTGAGGAGCGTCCGAAAGGATTGGTACTTAAAGCAGTACTTTATGTTCAAACCATAACTACGTTTACTGTGCAGAACATGGGTGAAAAACATGGGAAGCGCATGGCGGCGTACATTGGGAGTGTATTTATTTACATTCTCTTAGCAAATATGATGGGTTTAACGGGATTAGAAGCACCGACAAGTAACTATAGTGTTACACTCGTTCTTGCGATTATAACGTTTGTTCTCATCCAAATTGCAAAGATTGACGCGAATGGTGTTAAAGGATACATCAAAGGTTTCTTTGAACCGTTCTTCCCGTTTGTAATTCCAAACTTTTTCGGTACAGTTGCACCGCTCATTAGTTTGTCATTACGTTTATTTGGGAACGTATTATCGGGAACGGTCATTATGACATTACTCTCTACGTTTACAGCATGGGTAAGTAGTTTTGTTCCAGTAATTGGTGGATTCAACTTTATGGGTGTAATTGTAGCCCCAGTATTGCATTTGTATTTTGATTTGTTTTCTGCATTTTTGCAGGCATTTATATTTATTTCATTGACATCAATTTTAATTGCTGTCGAGTATTCAGAATAAGGAGGATTTAAAATGGATACAGTTAGTGTTGGAAGAGGGTTAGTAGCAATTGCTGCTGCTTTAGCGGTTATGACAGGGATTTTCTCAACAATTGGACAAGGTTACGCAGCGGCTAAAGCTGTTGAAGCTGTAGGTAAAAATCCAGAAGCAGAAAGTAAAATCCGCGCTATGTTAATTCTTGGTGCTGGTATTGCTGAAACAGCTGCTATTTATGGTATGTTAATTTCATTCTTGTTAATCTTTGTATTTAAGTAAGATATTAGGAGGGTTCTATGACTATCGATATTGCACAAAAGTTAATGCCAAATCTCTTGACGATGGCAGCTCAGCTTGGTGCTACATTCGTAATATATTTGATGTATAAAAAATATTTACACGAACCTGTTCAAGAATACTTAGAAAAACGTTCGGAATTAATTGAGAGCGAAGTAAAAGAAGCAGAAGCACTTAAGCTAGAATCAAAAAAACTTAAAGAAGAACAACGTCATGAGTATGTTGTCGCAATGGAGCGCCTAAAGAAAATTGAAGGCGATATGATGGCCGATGCTGAAGCAAAACGTAAAGATATTATTGCGTCTGCTCAAGTAGAAATCGATCGTCGAGAAGCTGCATTGCAAAAAGAATATGAATTAGAAAAGAAAAAACTTTATACAGAAGTTCAACAATACATGCTGCAAGTTGCGGTCGATGTAAACCGTAAGGTTTTACAAGATGCGGAACTCAACAATCTAAATATGATGGATGATCTTGCGAAGGAAATGAATGCTTATGATTATAAGCACTAAAGTCTACGCAGAGGCACTTTATCAAGTGGGTGTTGAAACAAGAAACCCCTTGGAATTCTATAACGCATTACAAACGTTTCAAGAATTTTTAAACGATGAAGAATTTTATCGTATTATGACGGCAACGTTCTTGGATCAAGATGCGTTGGAACCAGTATGGAGTGAATTGGGGAAAACATTTCCTCAGGAAGTTGTAAAATTTCTCAAGATGATTCAAGATGCGAAGTTGATGAGCGATTTTGATCGTATTGTACGAGAATATCGTGATTTCCTTGAAGAAGGTAAGCATCTCAATGTTGTTGAGGTTACAAGTCCAAATGTATTAAGTGAAAACGAAAAAGAACAATTAATGGCCAATTTAAAATTACGCTATGAAGGTGTTTTTGAGATTGACTATAATGTTGATGCTTCGTTGATTAAGGGTCTTGTGGTACGTGTCAACCATGATATTTATGACACAAGTATTAAAAGTAAATTAGATCGAATCTTAAACCAGGGAGGATTAGAGAATGAGTAACCAAACTGAAAACATCTTACAGATGTTAAAGGAAAAAATTAGTACTATCGAATTTGATGAAGCCAATGTAGATGTTGGTAAAGTCTTCAAAGTTGGTGATGGTATTGCCTTTGTGCGCGGTTTAGATCAAGTTCTATCTGGTGAGATGCTCCGTTTCAATGATGAAGTATTTGGTTTGGCACTAAACTTAGAAGAAAACCAAGTTGGGGTTGTACTTTTAGGTAACGACAAACTTGTAAAAGAGGGCGATGTTGTTTACCGTACAAACCATATTATTGAAGTTGGTGTTGGTGATGCACTTTTAGGACGTGTTGTTAATGCTTTAGGTCAACCAATTGATGGTCAAGGAGCCATTGAAACGGTTGATGTCCGTCCTATTGAACGTGTGGCACCTGGGGTTATGACGCGTAAATCTGTACACGAACCACTTCATACTGGAATTAAAGTCGTTGACTCAATGATTCCAATTGGTAAGGGACAACGTGAGTTAATTATTGGTGACCGTCAAACTGGAAAAACAAGTATTGCTTTAAACGCTATTTTGAATCAAAAAGGTCAAAATGTGAAATGTATCTATGTTGCGATTGGTCAAAAAGCATCAACGGTTGCAATGGTTGTTGAAAAACTTAAAGAACATGATGCACTGGATTATACAGTTGTTGTTTCAAGTACTGCAAGTGAATTAGCACCGCTACAATACCTTGCACCTTATACAGGATGTGCAATTGGAGAGCATTGGATGGATAATGGCGAAGATGTTCTTATTGTCTATGATGATTTATCCAAACATGCGGTTGCTTATCGAACCATTTCACTCCTCTTAAGAAGACCTGCAGGTCGTGAAGCGTATCCTGGAGATGTTTTCTATCTTCACTCACGCTTACTCGAACGTTCTGCAAAGCTTAATGAAAATTACGGCGGCGGTTCAATGACTGCGTTACCAATTATTGAAACGCAAGCAGGTGATATTTCAGCTTATATTCCTACAAACGTTATTTCAATTACGGATGGTCAGCTATTCTTAAACTTAGATGCATTCAACAGTGGGGTTCGTCCTGCTGTAGATAGCGGAATGTCTGTTTCACGTGTAGGTTCAGCAGCACAAACAAAAGCAATGAAACATGTAGCATCGTCACTAAAACTAGAACTTGCAACGTACCATGAATTATTGAGTTTTGCTCAATTTAGTTCAGACATTGATGAAGCAACTCAAAAAACGATTGACCATGGTCGTCGTTTAACAGAACTTCTAAAACAAGGTGCACTTACAAAGACACCACATGAGTTGATGATTATTAGTATGTTTTTAAATAAATATGGCTATCTTGACCAATTAGAGGTTAAGGAAGTTTTACCGTTTGAAAAACATTTACATGGTCGTTTTGTTCAAACACATACCGATGTGCTTGATCGCATTAAAAAGGACTATGTCCTTGATGATGCATTAATCGAAGACTTAAAAACAATTATCGATGAAGAAATAAGTGATTTTAAGGCGGCACATCATGCCTAATACTTCAGGTATAAAAAAACGTATTAAATCAATCTCTTCAACTCAAAAAATTACGAAGGCGATGAAACTTGTTTCTTTGAGTAAATTACAACGTTATCGTGATCAAATGAGTGAGTTCAAAGAATATTATGAAGCCGTAACTAAGGTTTCTGAACAATTTATTCATTTTGATGAAGCGATTATTGATGACACCCCGCGATTGTACCTTGTAGTCATGCCAGATTTAGGGTTGTGTTCTGCATATACCCAAGGTCTTGCACGTAAACTGTTAGAAGTTTATCGTGAGGAGGATATGGTTATCAGTCTTGGTGCCCAAGCTTATGAATTTTTAAAAACACGAGGTGTAAACATCATTAATCAAGAAGTTTCAAGCGAACGTATTGAACTTCACGATATTATTAAAACGATTAACCCGTATGTATCTACACATCAAATTGTCGCAATCATACCCGAGTATGAAAATGCGATGACCCTTGATTTTAAACTTCATATCTTGAATACGAAATCAAGCGGTCGTCGTGATGATGTCATCTATGAACCAAGCTTTGAAGAAGCATCGGAAATGATGATTAAACAATCATTGATGAGTCTCGTTAAATATACATATCTAACTTCAAAAGTTAGTGAACATACAACACGTCGGATTGCGATGGAAAAAGCAACTGATAGTGCTCAAGATATGATTGACGATCTTGGCCGCAAGTACAATCGTGTGCGTCAAGAAGCAATCACACAAGAAATATCAGAAATTGTTTCTGGAATGGAGGTTTCTTAGATGAAAGGTCGTATCGTACAAATTGTCGGTCCTGTTGTGGATGTTCGCTTTGATAAAGAGCACATGCCAAAACTATACAATGCATTAAAAGTAAAACATGAATCAATGGATGTTACCCTTGAGGTATCACAACACATTGGAAATGATTTAGCGCGTTGTATTTCTATGGGTCCTACAGATGGCTTATCGCGTGGCCTCGAAGTTGAGGATACAGGTTTTGCTATCAAAGTTCCGGTCGGAAAAGAAATTTTAGGCCGAATGTTTAATGTACTGGGAGAGCCAATCGATGAACAAACATTTAACACAGAAGGTGTTGAAATGCATGAAATTCACCGTGAAGCGCCACCCTTTAAAGATCAACAAACTACTAATACTGTGTTAGAAACAGGTATTAAGGTTATTGACTTACTTTGTCCGTACCCACAAGGAGGAAAAATTGGTCTCTTTGGTGGAGCGGGTGTTGGTAAGACGGTTTTAATGCAAGAATTAATTCATAACATCGCAATTGAACACAGTGGTCTTTCTGTTGTTGCGGGTGTTGGTGAACGGACACGTGAAGGGAATGACCTCTATCACGAAATGAAAGATGCGAAAGTTCTTGAAAATACAGTTCTTGTTTATGGTCAAATGAATGAGTCACCTGGAGCCCGGATGCGCGTTGCGTTGTCGGCTTTAACCATGGCTGAAAATTTCCGTGATCAAAACAAACAAGATGTTCTGCTTTTCATCGATAATATTTTCCGTTTTACTCAAGCAGGATCAGAGGTTTCCGCGCTACTTGGGCGTATGCCTTCTGCTGTTGGATACCAACCAACTCTTGCAACTGAAATGGGTCAATTACAAGAACGTATTACGTCGACAAAATCAGGATCGATTACATCGATTCAAGCAATTTATGTACCAGCGGATGACCTTACGGATCCAGCTGCTGCCATTACGTTTACGCACTTAGATGCAAAAACGGTATTGGATCGTAATATTGCAGCGCTTGGTATTTATCCAGCGGTTGATCCACTTGAATCAAGCAGTAATCTACTATCGGAAGATGTTGTAGGTGCAGAGCACGTTTACGTAGCAACTGAAGTTCAAAAAATCTTACAACGTTATAAAGATTTACAAGATATTATTGCAATTTTAGGTATGGATGAATTAAGTGAAGATGATAAGTTGACGGTTAACCGTGCGCGTAAAATCCGTAACTTCTTGTCCCAACCATTCTTTGTTGCGGAGACGTTCTCAGGAATTTCAGGGTCGTATGTGCCAATTGCTGACACAATCCGTAGCTTTAAAGCAATTTTAGATGGGGAAGTGGATCACTTACCAGAACAAGCATTCTTGTTCGCATCTACAATTGATGACGTTTACCGTAAGGCAGGCGTAACAAAAGAAAATGTTTAATCTAAAAATAGTTACACCAGAAGGAGCATATCGGAGTGTGGAGATTGATTCCATCACACTCCCAACTTCTGATGGGCAACGCACGGTGCTCCAAGAACATATGGCAATCGTATTGCCAATTGAAATTGGAATTATGTATACAAAATCGAAAGATGGAAGAGAAAATTTTGCAGTTTCGGAAGGGTTGTTCACATTTGAAGACAATCAAGGAACACTTTTGGTTTCTACAATTGAAAGTGAAGAAGAAATTGATTTCCATCGTGCTGAACAGGCACGAATTCGTGCCGAAAAGCGTCTAAATGAAAAGAAAGAGTATGAGGATGGACTTGATTTAAAACGAGCTCAGCTTGCTCTTATGCGTTCATTATCGAGGTTGAGGTTGAAAAAATGAAACGTAAATTTAAAAAACTTACAATTCCTCAATATATTGCACTTGGTTTCGCACTAACAATTTTTGTTGGTGCGACCTTGTTGTCTTTGCCAATATCGAGTCAAAGCGGTCATGCAACCAATTTTTTGGATGCATTATTTACGGCGACATCTGCAGTCTGCGTGACAGGTCAGGTTACACTCAATACCGCAGAACATTGGAACTATTTTGGAAAAACGGTGATCATTACTTTAATTGAAATTGGTGGACTTGGGTTCATGTCAATTATCGTGATGTTTTTTGTCTTTATAGGAAAACGTCTCAATCTGCGTCAACGTCTGATTGTTCGTGAAGCCATAAATACGGATAGTTTATCGGATGCGCAGTTTCTCATTCGTTATATCATTCGCTTTTCGCTCACAATTCAAGCAATTGGAGCATCCCTTTTGGCGATTGATTTTATTCCGAGATTTGGAATATTAAAAGGAATCTATTTCTCTGTTTTCCATAGTATATCCGCATTTTGTAATGCAGGATTTGATTTATTTGGCGACAGTTTGGAAGGGTTCACTCAAAATCCACTTGTAATCCTTACAATTGGTGGTCTTATAGTCGTGGGTGGCTTAGGGTTTATCGTCTGGCGCGATGTATTATCGTATCGACGAAATCGTCAATTACTTATGCATACCAAACTTACACTGATAACCACACTTTCCATATTAGGGGTAAGTTTTTTACTCTTTTGGTTAAGTGAGAGTCGCAATGGAACGTTTGCGGATTTACCATTCCATATGCAACTTATTAATTATCTCTTTATGGCGATTACCCCGCGTACGGCAGGTTATGCGAATGTTAACTATGCGACGGTTTCGTCAGTGGGTATTTTTGTTACAATTCTCTTAATGTTTATTGGTGCTTCAGCGGGTTCAACCGGTGGTGGTGTTAAAGTAACAACCGTTGCTACCATTGTGCTCTTTGTTCGTGCTAAATTAAGAGATGAACAAACACATTTTAAGAATCGATCCATCTCTCATGAAAAAGTAGAGAAGGCGCTCTTAATTGTATTTGCTGGGATTATTATGGTCTTACTTGCTTCACTCATCCTTCTGATTACAGAAACGATACCTGAGCGTTATGGTATTGAATACGTATTGGTAGAAGTATTCTCGTGTTTTGGAACTGTGGGTCTAACCATGGGCCTCACACCAAATCTTACAGTGATTGGTAAAATTGTATTAATCGTATTAATGTTTGCTGGGCGAATTGGATTATTAACATTCTTCCTCTCGTTTGGTGGCCGTGCAGAAAAGAAAGAACCGTTAATTCGTTACCCTGAAGGGAACGTCTTAATCGGATAAAGGAGCGAAATAATGACAAATAAAACTGTTGCTATCTTAGGGCTTGGATTATTTGGAGCATCGATTGCGAAAACATTAGCGCGACATAAAGTTGATGTTATTGCGATGGATTCGAAAATGGAACGTGTTGAAGAAGTAGCGAATTTAGTGGAGCATGCAGTCCAAGCAGACTTCACCAAACTTGAACAACTCGAAGCTGCAGATGTCGCAAATGCCGATATCGCAATTATTGCATCGGGAGAACGTTTGGAATCCACAATCCTTGGTGTCCTAAATCTCAAAAAATTGGGCTGTAAACATGTTATTGTGAAAACAAAAAATATGGATTACTATGAAGTTCTTAAAAAAGTAGGAGCCGATCGTGTTGTTTTACCGGAAGTTGAAATGGGAAAAAGACTTGCAAACGAAATTGCGAAACACAGTGTAATTGATGCCTTGCGCATTGATGATCGATACAATATTGTTGAGATTCATGCACTCTCATCATGGTATGGTAAAAGCATTAACGACTTAAATCTTCGTCAAGAATACGGTTTTAATATTCTTGGTATGAAATGTGATAATAATCAAGAGTTTCAAATTCTTGTGAGTCCAGCATACAAAGTACGCGAAGGTGATCTCTTCTTTGTATTGGTAGAAGAAAAAGATCTACAACGCTTTAATGATCTTGAAGATCATCATGAATAAGAAAAGGACAATCTTTTAAAAGATTGTCTTTCTTTTATCAAATCTCAACCGCACCACTTTCACTTTTATTAAAGTCTATCTCATAGGCCGTTTTGAAGTCAAATATTTTTCGCGGCATTGAGTTAATTTTGAAGCAAATATCATCAAGATATTGTTGCGCTATATCATACATTGATTTTCCTTTTGGTATAAACCTTCTAACGATTGCATTCGCTCGTTCATTGGTTCCACGTTGAAAAGAACAGTATGGATCACACTTATATAGTTTCACACCCAACCGCTTGGCTGTAATTCCTAATGTTTTAAATTCAAGTCCATTATCTACTGTTATCGATTTCGTGGTTATATTATTCTCTTCAATAAATTTTCGAATTAAGTTTGATGTGTAATAGTCATATCGATATTCTGCTTTAATAAGCCAGGTCATTCTTGAGCAGCGGTCTACAATGGATATAATCGCTGCAGATTCATGTTTCTTACCGATTATAGAGTCGATTTCGAGATGGCCAATCTCGTTACGTTCCTCAATGTATTTAGGTCTAAGGCTAATTGGAAGTACCGTTTTCTCTTCCAAGTTCCATCTCAAGTGATTCATCATTCCACTAATTCTCTTTTTACGTTTTCGACGTTTATAGCACATTCTATTTGGTTTTATATCAAGTTTACCTTGATTAATCCAGTTATAGACTTGCTGCGATGAAACACACGGTTTATATGGATGATATCGTTTATAGTTACTCAAGCATACTTCTACCCAATGAACTTTAGGATCATAGTGAGAATGCAGATATTCGATTAAGTGGGAATATTTTTCTCGAATATCAATCGTTCGTTTCTTATAGACATTATTTTTATATCTAGAAATCGTAGAATGAGATATATTGAGTTTACGTGCTGCCTTGCGCATAGAGTAGCCGATGCTTAATAGAATATCAATTTGGTCTTTCATTTTTTTATCTAATTGTTTATACTTCATATGGGAGCTCCTTTTAGTGAACCGCACCTCCTCATCTTTGTCCAAGATTCGGGGTGCGGTTCATAGTCGGGTGGGCTCCTTTTATTATACAAAAACAACCGCACCTTGGGTGGTGCGGTTGAGATTTGAATTTAGGAAACGCCTGGTACGGCGTTTTAAAATAATGTATGAATTGCGTTATATATACCGTTATCTAAAATATCGGTTGTGACATAGTCCGCTGCTTCTTTAACATGTTCAGGGGCATTACCCATGGCAACCCCAATTGCAGCCATTTCAAGCATGGTTAGATCATTGGCGGCATCGCCAAATGCGATCACCTCATCCCATGTTAAACCGAGACGATCTAAAACAATTCCAATTCCCGCGATTTTACCCGCACGGTTTGAATAAATATCATAGGCATCAGCATACGCTTTCGCATAATGTCCATCCGGACATAATGCTTTTGAAGCTTCAATAAGGGATTCATCACCCATTAAAAAGAGACCCATAGGGACTTCATCACCTTCTTCAATTGACTGCGCGTGTGTGTAGTCCACAAGAATGTCTTGTTTTTCACTGCCTTGCATATATACCGTTTGAAATATTTCAAGATTACGGTAGACACGCATATCATGTTGCATTTTCATAGCAAGGCCAATATCGTGGTGATTGCAGTAGTCAATGATTGCATTGACTTCACTGCGCACCATTGGCACATTAAAAATTACATCCTTATTATGATCATAAACACATGCACCATTAATGGTGACATAGTAATCCGGATTAATGGTTTCGTGGATATCATCATGAATGAAGTAAAAAGCACGTCCGGTTGCAATCATTACTTCGATTCCTTTCGCTTTAAGATCGTTAATTGCTTGAACTGCTGTTGATTCTATTTTGACTTTTCCGCGTTTGATGAGGGTATCATCAATGTCAAAAATCGCGAGTTTTATTTTTTTAGTTTCCATATTCATTATTTTAACACATTTCTCTTTCATATTAGCGTTCTTTTATGTATAATATACCATAAGTTTATGGAGGTAGATGAATATGATGAATGGTAAAGTAATTAAAGAAGCTTACACATTCGATGACTTGCTTTTAGTTCCTGCAAAGTCAGAAGTTGTGCCAGCTCAAGTTAAATTACAAACGCGTCTAACGGATAAAATTACACTGAACATCCCTATTGTTTCAGCTGCAATGGACACTGTTACTGAAGATGCCATGGCAATCATGCTTGCGAAATTGGGCGGTATGGGATTTGTGCATAAAAACATGCCAATTGAAGCGCAAGCGGCAATGATTAAAGCCGTTAAAGAAACTGAAGTTGAATCATCATTCGAGGATGCAAACATCGACCCACAAGGACGCCTACGTGTAGGTGCTGCAGTTGGCGTTGGCGAATCATCATTAGAACGTGTACGTGCACTTGTTGAAGCAGGTGTGGATATCGTTGCGGTTGATAGTGCTCATGGACACTCACAAGGTGTTATTGACACTGTGCGTATGATTCGTGCCGAATTCCCAGAATTAGATATTGTTGGTGGTAATATAGTTACTGCACAGGGAGCAACAGATCTAATCTATGCGGGTGCTAACGTTATTAAAGTTGGTGTTGGTCCTGGATCAATCTGTACAACACGTGTTGTAGCAGGTGTTGGGGTTCCCCAATTAACTGCTGTAAACGATGTTTACTCTGTAGCACGCCAATATGGTGTGGGTGTTATTGCCGACGGTGGGATTAAACTATCCGGAGATATTGCAAAGGCACTTGCAGCCGGTGGAAGTTGTGTTATGCTAGGTGGGTTACTTGCGGGTACTGAAGAAACACCTGGAGAAGTAATGGAAGTATTTGGTAAAAAGGTTAAAGGTTATGTTGGAATGGGATCATTAAGTGCGATGCAACGTGGTTCAAGTGATCGTTATTTCCAAGGTGGCGTTTCTGAATTGAAGAAGCTTGTACCAGAAGGTATTGAAGCGACGGTTCCTTTTAAAGGATCAATTCGTGATGTTATTTATCAAATGCTTGGTGGATTACGTTCTGGAATGGGTTACTGTGGTTGCGGAACGATTGAAGAAATGCACCAAAAAGCGCAGTTTGTGAAAATCACAGGCGCAGGACTTCGTGAAAGTCACCCTCACGATGTTGACAACGTGAAGGAGGCACCAAATTATCATGGCAAATAAGATTATTGTTTTAGACTTTGGGTCACAGTATAATCAGTTAATTGTTCGTCGTATTCGTGATTTAGGCGTATACAGTGAATTATTAGATAATGAGATTACAGCTGAAGAAATCCGCGCAGATAAAGATATCGCAGGTATCGTTTTATCCGGTGGACCCAACTCAGTGTATGCAGATAATGCATATCACATTGATCAAGAAATTTTTGAACTTGGATTACCAATTTTAGGTGTATGCTATGGTATGCAACTTATGGCACATCAAAATGGTGGTAAAGTTGAATCACATTCAAAACGTGAATACGGCTTAGCACCGATTGAAGTAAAACAAGACAACCCAATTACTCAAGGATTACCAGCATCATATAATGTTTGGATGAGCCATGGCGATCAAGTTAAAGCAGTTCCTGCTGGATTTGACGTATATGCTTCGTCAGAAAATACAGACATCGTTATGATGGGGAATGATGAAAAGAAACAATATGGAATCCAATTCCATACTGAAGTACGCAATACTGAAAACGGTATTGAAATGTTAGAAAACTTTGTATTCAACGTATGTAAAGCTGAAGCAGGATGGGATATGGAGCATTTTGTTGAAGAACAAACTGCAATCATCCGTGAAAAAGTAGGTAACGAACATGTTATCTGTGCGCTATCAGGTGGTGTTGACTCTGCTGTTGTTGCAGCACTTTTACACCATGCAATCGGTGATCAACTCACATGTATCTTTGTAGACCATGGTCTACTCCGTAAAGGGGAAGCAGACAGTGTAGTGGAAGTATTCCAAGATCACTTTAAGATGAATTTAATCAAAGTTGATGCACAACGTCGTTTCTTAGACAAACTTGCAGGCGTTGATGATCCTGAGAAAAAACGTAAAATTATCGGTAACGAATTTATTTACGTATTCGAAGATGAAACTAAAAAGCTTCGCGATGCGAAATGGTTAGCACAAGGAACTTTATATACTGATGTTATTGAATCAGGAACAAAGACCGCTCAAACAATTAAGTCACACCATAACGTTGGTGGATTACCCGAAGATATGGACTTCAAATTGATTGAGCCACTTGATACACTCTTCAAAGATGAAGTGCGTAAATTAGGACTTGTTCTTGGTTTACCAGAACATATCGTTCACCGTCAACCATTCCCAGGACCTGGAATCGCAATCCGTATTCTTGGTGCTGTCGATGAAGAAAAAATTAAAATTGTACAAGAGAGTGATTACATTCTCCGTGAAGAAATTGCGAAAGCCGGTCTTGACCGTGAAATCTGGCAATACTTTACCGTACTAACAAACTTAAGAAGTGTGGGTGTCATGGGTGATCAACGTACTTATGATTACACACTTGCAATCCGTGCCGCAACATCAATTGATGGAATGAGTGCAGACTTTGCACGTATCCCATGGGATATTCTCCAAAAAATCTCAGTTCGTATCGTAAATGAGGTTCAAGGAATTAACCGCATCGTCTATGATTGTACTTCAAAACCACCAGCAACAATTGAGTGGGAATAGTTTTAAACCTTATGAAACGCCCTATTAAATAGGGCGTTTTTTAATTTCATACGATATGTAGCAACCATTTTGCAACCTATAACTCTTATATAAGCGAATAAAGTTTGAATTTTATGATTTTTTAGAGGTTTTCATTTAATAAATTTGTGAGAGTGTCTGCAACCTTATGATTCGCATTTGAATAAAGATGTGAATAGGTATTAAGTGTTTCATCAACAGACGCGTGTCCTAATCTATTTCTAATTACTAATGCATTTTCACCAAGATTTATTAGTAGAGAAGCGTGTGAATCTCTTAATGCATGTGTTGTGATTCTGTGAACATTGTAGCCGGTCCAGATTGTGATATTGCTCCGTTGGAGTTTGTTAATGTGATCGATTCGCCTACTTTGAGTTTGACAGTAGTATTATTGAAAATGGCATGATCATTATGGCTGTTTACTTTACTCCAGATTGCCTGTTTTTCAGATTGGTAGTCAAAGACTTCAAATCTTCATGAACCATTAATATCAAGGTCATTTCGGATGGAGGCGATATACTCCCACAAGGCATTTTGGGTTACCACATAATCTTTGCCAGTTTTGGCGGTGTTATCGTATCCATGATAGATTATACGGGCAAAAGTTTCGCGCTCATCATGGGTAAAGTCAGAAACGGTATAGACATCACCATCTCCCCGTTATATTTCAGGTTCGATACAGAAGGCAAAAACACCATTTACATAGATAATGTTTGAGTTATGACCTGACTTTCGTTGACTGCCCAACCACGGCTATTTGCTGCTTCATAGTATCCAGTAGATATGACTCCCGATTGTTGAGTGGTTATGTGAATGGGGTAGCTTGTAGAAAGGCAGTGATGGTTAGCGTGAGAGTCATCAGTAGTGTAGTGAGTTTTCTATTCATTTTTTTTCATAGTGTTTCCTTTCATGGTTTAGTGAAGATAAAAAGAAGCCCTACAACTCGGACTTCCACGAATTGGATTATTCATTTACAAAATTTCCTTCTATTTTTTTATCGAATATAATTGACGATTATTCTATACATTTACAGAACATGATGAAAAATGTATAATTGTGTAAAGGCTTACAGAACATGACGTTTACAAGTTTGACAAAAGGGGAAAATCATGGAAACATTCTTTAGCATATATAAATTAGATATAGAATTTATATGGAAAGAGATAATTGGGAATAAATTAGAGAGAGTTAATTTGAACACTTTATGCGAATCAGTAATTAGAATTGTAAAATCAAAAGCGTTATCCGACACATATAATAATGATAATGTAATTGAAGATGAAAATGGTTCTGATTATCTGCTTCTATATACGAAGAAGAGCACCCCATCGAGGTTGGAGGCGGTAGAAAGTAATTTTCCGGAAATAGAATTAAATAGAAGAAACCTCGTTAATAAAAGTACCTCGTTCTTAATGTTATCGATAATTGGGGATAGTGTATATGCTACAACTGGAGGTTATGCAAGTTCTTATGTGAAGTATTTTATAATCCGAAATTTCGGATTAAACCTACTTACCAAGTTGTTTGAAGGAACTGATTCAGTGATACAGGAGTTAACAGAAAAACATATGGTTGGTGGTAGACAATCTTTCTCTGCAATAAACAGGGAATATACTGATTTTGAAAATGAAAAAGACTATTCAACTATTTTTAGAAAAATTGGAGCTAGAGCTAGTTTTAGTTTAAGTAAGAGATTGGATTTACTCGATAGTGACAGCAATGAGGATAGTTATAAACAATATAATATTATTTCTACAGATGCGCTCAATATTAGAAAAAGAATGACAGTATCTGAATATAAAAAAGTATTAAATATAATTGATGAAATATATGAGCCAGAGTCTAAATTTGCATTAAGCTACTTTGTATCATTGAGTAATTTTGGTGTATCCGCAACCAAAGCACTAGACTATATGTGTAACAAGATTTTAGATAACCCGGAAGATATTGAAGATATTCAGATAGTCGGGGATAATCATTTTGATTATTTGGGAGCAGAAAAGTGGGCAGTTTTTAATGATGATAATTTAGTTGATGAAAAAAATGATTCTGCTTTTACTTTTAAAGAGATATTTGACCTTTTTAAAGACAGGTATACAAGAGAAGAATTATCGCTAAATGCAATAAAAACATTTATGAAAAAATGGACCATTTCAGCTTATGGTAATGAACAAAAGATAGTTTTAGATAAGGAAAGAATTTTAGATTTAATTGATTTCAATTTTACGCATATTTTTGATCTTGATGGAGAAAAGTATGGTGTTGATAAAGCGTTGAATAGAGAATTGACTGTATATCTGAATTCTGGATCTTGGTATGTTCTGGATATTAATTATACCCGTTTTATCGATGAATCATTTACTGAATTAAATAACAAATATCGTGAAGAGGCAGAAAAATTATATTTAAAGTTTGACTTAAATAGGATATGCAGTAATGAAAGTGAATATAATGCATCATTTCTAAATGGAAATGCAGTTGAAAATGTTATTTGCGCTGATCAGATATACTTATCAAATATTGAAATTTGTGATCTATTAATCTTTGATGATGACGAAACATATCTTGTGTGTAATAAAAAGGAACCCTCAGGATCAGGTAGTAGAGATTTGCTTAATCAGATTCATTCATCTGTAAAAATGATCCAAAATCAACCAAAAAGACTAAGAGAATATTACAATCAATTAATTACTAAAGGTCGTTTGTCTCAAGATTATATTACTGAGGATGATTTTTGCAGGAAGATTTCTCAAGGAGTTTTTGTAAGTGCATATGTTTGTAGAGAACTAACAACTGATAATGAATCAATGTATGCTAAACTGTTGTCGGTACAGACATCAAACTTACTCTTTAAAGAGGGGAAAAAATTGATAGTAACTAGCCCAATAAGGTATATTTAGCCTTTGATAACTTAAATGAGTGATATCAAAAACTTTGAAATTTAGAAGAACAATGAGAACAAGAGGGGAGGATTTTCATTATGGAATTTTTGTTTAATAGTCGCGGGGAGCATATTGCAAACTTTGTTAATGGTCAACTACATGCTCCAAGTGGACGAAATGTGGGACATTATCTGTCTGAAGAAAAAATTTTCATTAATATGTCTGGACATTATTTAGGAGAAATTATATATGAAAACCGCTTAATGTATAAATTTAATTTACCGTATAGGTCGGTAAATTTTGGTAATTTTGGTAATTTTGGTAATTACGGAAATGTTGGTAATTATGGTAATCCAGGTAATTATGGTTCAATTGGTTTAATTAGTGGATACCGAAATATAGAACTTTAATGACTTAGTATGGATTCAATAGTTATTTAAAAATAATTAGTGATGTCAAAATGATGTCAAAAACTTTGAGAACTAAGAGATACATGAGATTTATGAGAAGTAAGACTTCATAATAGCCTTTAAAATGGGTCATTTGAGAATAACGACAAGCTTTAAGTCGTTGAGTGGGAATAGTTTTAAACCTTATGAAACGCCCTATTTAATAGGGCGTTTTTTAATTTCTTGCGATATGTAGCAACCTTTTGCAACCTATAGCTTTTATATAAGTGAATAAAGGTTAAATTTTATGCATTTTTTACATGTTTTCTTTTAGTAAATTTGTAAGAGTATCTGCAACCTGAACCGGCTACAATGTAATAGACAAATCTGTTAGTTAGTATAAAATAACAGAAAGAGGATATTATCATGGAAAAAAGAACAAGAAGAAAATTTACTGATGAATTTAAAACACAAATTGTGAAATTGTATCAAGGTGGAAGATCTGCAGGTGACCTTGCGCGCGATTACGATTTGAATGAACAGCTGGTGTACCGATGGGGAAAACAACAGACTACATCAGGATCTTTCAAAGCTGCTGTTAATAGAACTGACGAAGAAAATTAACTTATAAAGCTTCGAAAAGAAAACCAATAGTTAAAAATGGGAAATGACATTTTAAAGCAATCAGCGCTGATTATGGGACGAAAATAGAGATTATACGTAAGAATTCGGATAAATATTCAATTTCTTCAATGTGTAAATATCTAAATGTAGCAAGAAGAGCGATCTATTCATACAGGCCAAAGACAAAAGAAATCGATCAATTTGAAGATGAAGTTATTGATGTATTTTATAAGAGTCATTCGGTATATGGCAGTCGTAAAATTAGAGCTGACCTTCGAAGAAAAGGAATGAATACATCACGACGCAGGATATCAAGAATTATTAGAAAACATGAACTGGTGTCAGTTTATACTAAAAAGAAGTATAAAAATCATTCATCTGATGTCAACGAATCAAAAACTGAAAATTTAGTAAACCGAGATTTCAATGATAGAAGTAAGTTGCAGGTTGTTGTTGTCAGTGATTTGACTTATGTAAGAGTTGGGAATAACTGGAATTATATTTACATACTTTAAGACCTTCATGCGAGAGAAATAATTGGATCAATTTGTGGTGAAAGGAAAACGCCATCTCTTGTCTTGGATGCCTTTACGAAAGTAGACGGAAATCTATCTAATATAAAATATTTTCATACCGATAGAGGTTCAGAGTCCAAGAATTACAGCATTGATGAAATGCTTGGAGCATTTGAGATTACACGATCACTTAGTGCGAGGAGTACACCTTATGACAGTACAGTAGCGGAAGCCACATTCAAGATTATTAAAACCGAGTTTGTAAGGAAGCGATCATTTGAGAGTCTCGAGGAGTTAAAGGAAGAATTATCAACATACATTTATTGGTTCAATCACAAACGCATTCACTCGACTCTGGGTTATTTGAGCCCAGTCGAATACCAACAAAGACTAACTAGTGATTTTGTCTAAAAAAGTGTTACGATACCAACATATAAATTATTTATTATATATATTGATATGATAATATTAAATAGGGGGCTGCTATGAGGCTAAAAAAAATTCGTGAGTCAAGAGGATTCACTCAAGATCACATTGCGAGAAAACTTTGTGTTACAAGGCAAGCAATATCTAGGTGGAAAAATGAAAAAACACAACCAGATATACAATCTCTAGCCAAATTATCAGAGATATATAATTGTTCTATCGATGAGTTAGTGAAAGATGATACAGAAAATTTTATAGAAAGAATATCAGGAACAACAGATGTTTTCAATAAATTTATTACATGGGTTCCTATCATAGGAATAATCTATTTAATCTATTTCTTGATAGATGTTGAGATTCAGGTTAGTGATAAAATAAAGAAAATAATAATAATTAGAATTTCTATTAGTGTCATAATTGTTATGTTATTGTTAATTATTTATATAATTTTTTTTAAATAACTCAACTAGAAAATTAGGAAAGAAACACATTGTTGCTATTCAGGCACAGGTGTTTCTTTCTTTTTTATTGGACATAATGAATAATTTGTTCATAGGTTACTGAATTTGAAAAAAATGTTCTTTTAATAAAGTGAACAATGTTTTAAAAGATTAGAGTATTATTTTGTTCTAAGGAAAATGTGTCATGAAATCGTTCAAATTATTATAGATTTTCGAATAATATTGACAAGAAAATATTGGATATACTAAATCAGTAACTTGTAGTCAAATTCATATAAGAAGGAGGTGGTAAAGAATGAATTATTGAAGAATAAAATTAGAATTGAACATAAATTTAAAGCGTGTTTCCTATAGAGTCCGAACATAAATGAGAAATTATCGATGCTATTGTCAAATATAATATTATAGAGTAGTCCAATTAAACCTAAAAAGATTGATATATAGTTAACACGGCTGTTAGGGTAGAACGCGTGAATATATTTCTTAATTAGAACTTGATTGGAATATAGTTTGAAAATAGGAGGACACCGCTCTTAATAACATGAAGTTTAAAATTGCAAAAAACATTCCTATAATCTTCTTTTGATTTAGGAAACATAAAGTAAACCAGATATAGCTTAAGTCAACTATTGTTAAGCGGTTTCGGATTTAAGAAGAAATAAAGATAGTTTTTTATACGCAAAAAATTAATTGAGCGCAACAAAAATTTATGGTCTTATGAAATTTATTTTAATACGTAAAAAGAAAAAGAGAGAAAAATGAAAAAATTATTACTTGGATTTCTTGCGTTTACAATGACTTTAGGTATTCTAAATTATGGTACTTCAATTGGTGTATCTGCAGAGGAGAAAATTAATTCAGAAACCGAGTGTCTTGCGGTAGGTGATGATATTGCAAACAATGAAGGCTCAACATTTGTCGAGTCTAAATTATTAGATAATCTAGATATTGATCGATTAATTCACCAGACTGCTCAAGCAGTTGATAATTTAATGTCATCAGTTTTTGTAACTGATATGGACGGAAATCTAATATCAGTTGATGTAGATGAGTTAGAATTGAAATATGGTGTATCAGCAGAATCAATAGAACTTAAGAGAATTTTAAACCAAAGAAATACAACTTTACGATCTGACGTTATGAGTCTAGGTTTAGGATACCACTCTGGTAGATTTGCAAGTTGTTTTATAAAACAAATAGCTCGAAGTTTTGGCGTCTCATCCGCTATTTTTGTAGGTAAAGGTGAGCTTATCAATCTAGTTGGAAAAAATCATATTATCGAGCTGTTCAAAAAATGGCGCAAATAGCTGTAAATAAATTGGGAAAAAAAGCGGCGTTAAAACTCGTAAAGTTTGCCACTCCTGCTGGATGGTCGTTATCCGCAGGTAAAGTTGCTCTTTGGACTTACAGATGCACCGTTGAGTACGAACAATGGGCCTAACAATTCTAATGACACTTCAATGAATCGAAATCAATCATAATACTTAAAAAATAGTATTTCGTTAAGATTATTGATTAAAGATAACTTAATAAGATACTCTATTTACAGAGTAATTATCAATTATTAGAGTATCATTGCTTATATTAGAGGTGATTTTAGAGGAGGTAAATTAGTGAATAACAGTACAAAGTATACACTTTCATTTGTTCTTATTTTTTTAGGGTTAGCTATCGCTATTTTTGGAGGCAGTACCTTAGGCAGTTTTATAATTACAGATATAATCATTCATAAAATGTTAAATGTACAAGGTAATTTGGGGACATTGGATTTAGTTGTACGAATCACTTTGATAGTGGTTGGCTTCTTTATTTCTGGAATTGGTGCTGTTTTATTTAGAAAATTAAACAAGAATAAATGATAATCTAAGTTAGTTTGATTAACACATGTATAGTACGAACTTGAGAAAGTGGTGCTGTTGAAATTTGAAAATAGAGAAAGGAAGCCTGTTATGGGCTTCCTTTTGATTTGTTAATACATTGGCGGCATTTCAGGAGTGATTTGTTTCTCTTCAACTGACGATGCAACTGCAGCTTCTGTTGTTAGGAATAGGGATGCAATCGATGCAGCGTTAAGTAATGCATTGCGTGTTACGCGTGTAGGATCAAGGATTCCTGATTCTTGAAGGTTTTCCCATTGTCCTGATTTTGCGTTAAATCCAATATTCAACTCTGATTCAAGTTGTTTTGTAACGATTTCATCTCCATCAAATCCAGCATTTTCAGCTATTTGCCATAATGGTTTTAGGATTGATTCAAAGACGGTCTTAATACCTCTATTTTCATCTTGATTTTCTGAACTAAGGTTATCTTTTAAATCCATGTAGGCGCGAGTAAGGGCATATCCACCACCAAGCACGACACCTTCTGCAACCGCAGCTTTGGTTGCGTTGAGTGCATCTTCAATGCGTAGCTTTTTCTCTTTCATTTCGGATTCAGTTGCTGCTCCAACTTTAATCACAGCAACACCATTTGTAAGTTTCGCAAGACGTTCCTCAAGTTTTTTCTTATCAAAGTCGCTGCTTACATTGTTTATTTGAGAACGAATTTCGCTTGCACGTTCTTCAATGGCCTCTTTGGTTCCTGCTCCACCAATTAAGGTTGTTTCGTCCTTGCGGATGACTACTTTTGAAGCCGTTCCAAGTTGTTCGATTTCAGTTTCTTTGATGTTCATTCCAAGTTCTTTACTGATGAATGTAGCGCCTGTCGCAATCGCAATGTCTTCAAGCATCATTTTTTGATTGTCTCCAAATCCTGGTGCTTTTGTTGCAGCTACATTGAAGGTTCCACGGAGTTTATTGACTACAAGTGTTGAGACAACATCATTGTCAATATCCTCAGCAATAATAAAGAATGGTTTATTTTGTTGAACAATTTGTTCTAAGAGGGGAAGGATTTCTTGGATTGTTGAGATTTTATGATCTGTAACCAAGATATAAGGGTTTTCCATCTCAATTTCCATGGTCTCACGATCTGAAACCATATAAGGTGAAATATAACCTTTGTCATATTGAAGTCCTTCCACAACTTCTAATTCAGTCTCAAATGTATTGGATTCATCTACTGTAATGACACCATCATTTCCAACTTTCTTCATTGCTTCCGCAATGATTGCTCCGATTTCTTCGCTACCAGCACTGATTGAGGCAACGTTTGCGATATCGCTGCTTGTCTCAATTTTACTGCTGTTTTCAAGCAGGTAGTCAGCAATTGCCCGCGATGCTTTTTCAATACCAAGACGCATTAATACGGGATTTGCGCCACGATCAACATGCACTAATCCTTTATGAATCATTTCCTGTGCAAGTAATGTAGCGGTTGTTGTTCCATCTCCAGACACATCATTAGTCTTATTGGACACTTCATAAAGCAACTTTGCCCCCATGTTTTCAAAAGGGTTTTTAAGTTCAATTTCTTTAGCGATGGTTACACCGTCATTTGTGATAAGCGGTGAACCAAAACTACGCTCTAAGACAACATTACGTCCCTTAGGACCGAGCGTTACACTTACCGCATTAGCAAGTGTGTCCATTCCTTTTAAGAGTAAATCTCTTGAGTTTTGTCCATAACGTACATCTTTAGCCATTATTTATCATCCTCCACAATTGCAAGTACATCTTTCATGTCGATAATTAAATAATCTTTGTTTTGATAAGTTACATCTGTTGTTGCATATTTTTTATAGATGACACAATCCCCAACCTTTACATCCATGGGAAGTGTATTACCTTCTTTATCTTTCGTTCCATTTCCTACAGCAACAACGCGTGCCATAGAAGGTTTCTCTTTGGATTCCGGCAATAAGATTCCGCTTGCAGTAGCGGACTCTGCAAGAATCTCTTCTAACAAAATGCGGTCATACAATGGTTTAATCATGATGCGTTTCCTCCTTTATTTCGACCTCTGGCCCTCTATTGTTACGAGTGCCAACACCTATATTCTAGGATTGACTTCAAATTTTGTCAATCCCCATTTGTTAAATTATCAGGTCTCTTTACAAAGTAATCGTGAAAGATTGCAATGTAATCATATTGACTTGAAAATTATTAAACAAAGAATAAAATCAAAGTGAAAGGGGGGATATTTTGCGACGAAGTGTTAAGAACACAGTATCGACAATGCTGTTATTTGGACTGATGATTCTCTGCGCACAGGCAACCGCACTCGCCAAAGTAGGTTGGGAAAATGTCGGTTGGTCAGGCGCAAATTTTTTGTCGAAGGCATGTAACTCAAAAACTACCGTTTTTGATGAACCCAAATATTCATATATGTCGGCGACAGCAAAAATAGGATCAAAGCAAACTAAAAAACATGCTTACAGTCCAAGTCCATATACATCGGTTCATGCAGTTGCTTTTTCAGGATATAACGAAACGTGCTATACCTGGGGTAACGCATACTAATCGATGGAACTCCCTAATACACTAGGGAGTTATTATAAGGGGTGTTAAATATGAATAAAAAAAATTATTGACAATTTATCATGTGCTTTTATCACTGTATATGATTGTATGTACTTCGTTCTTTTTCAATCAATATGGTGATATAGCGAAAAATAATGTTTCCAACTTATCGAATCTCATTTATTTCATCAAAGACAATTTGTTCTTATTGGTTTTATTTTCGATTGTACTCATTTCAATTGTTTTGAATCTCTTTTATGTTTCAGAATATTGGATTTTTGTATCTAGAGAAATACTTAAAATTAAGCGTATTGTAGGTTTTACTTATTCAGAAATACTACGCTCTTTCACCTTAGATTATATGGTGCAACTCGTCGCAACGTTTATCTTCTCATCACTTCTGTCAGTCCCTTTTTTGAACTATTTTAAATTGCCGATTGGAATGCCGATTATCATAGCGGGAACGATCATGATTCTTGTGATGGGGTTGATCATCAATATTTGATTTTGGCGATGTTTAAGGGCATATAGGAAAAATAAAAGTGTTGGTCTTAATATCACCAAGAAAGTGGGTTTAGTATTTCAATTCTCGACCTCTTTGATGTTGTTGTTTGTATCGCTCATTCTTTTTGAGGATTTAAACCGGAAAGTATCACCTTATAAAAACTATGCTCAATTAGATTCAGCTTGGTCCGTGTCTGCTAAGTATCCGGAATCGCTTCAAGAAACCATGAAAATTGAAGAAAATCCTGAGCTCTATCGTGGTGATATCCTCAATAAACTCGCTACCACCTACGAAAAATACCACGATCATCTGATTGTGTTCTATCTTGATTCCCACTCATCAAATACACTTGGAAATCTTATATTCCTAAACGAAACGGCCTTAAAACTTAATAACATAAATACAGAATCCGTGAAACGGTATCAGAATACCGATACGATCCCAATCATTACAAGTAACTCCCGATACACTGTAGGGGATCAAATTCAATCAGAAGGGTTAAACTATGTCATTGCGGAAGTTGTTGAAAAGCCATTTACATTCCTTGGTCCCAGCGACTATACTGAACTCTCGTCTAAGGACTACCAAATTGCCTATTTTGATATCACAAATATTAATCAACATCTCCAATTAACCAACAGTAATTTTATAGATGAACTCTTTTTTATGAATCTTTCAGAAGATGAGGTGGAACGCATCAGGAATGATTTAAATGAACCGACATTTAAGTACCAAGTATCATCGATTAAGAGCACTCAAGAAGGATTCTATCATCAGAAAATATTGATGTTGGCGAGTTATTTCGGTGTGGGAATGATTAATATGATTTTTAGCTTATTTGGCTTGATTTGCGCGGTGTTTGTAGATATTCATTATCGCTCTCTAGATTTTGCTTTATATCAAGTTGTGGGATACTCGAAACAATATCTTATCCGTTCATATCTCAAATCGATATTTTGGCTTATCTTTATATCGACGTTGATTGGAATTGCTACGATGCACATTACCCTCGATTTAACGTGGACTGTGCTTGGCATTGGTATTTCAATCTTAATCGTACTCGTTACGCTATTAAGTCAATTTATCACAAAACGCATTACCGCAATTCAAATTTTAAATATTATTGGAGGAGAAAATGTCTGATACAATTTATACCATTAAATCACTTTCAAAAACGTATGGCGATCATGACGCGAAGGTACATGCTCTAAATAATGTAAATATTGAGATTAAACGCGGTGATTTTGTTGCCGTAACGGGATTATCTGGTTCTGGAAAAACGACATTTCTCAATACCCTTGCTGGTTTAATTGAAGATGCACAGGGAAGTGTCTTGTTTGAAGGGAAAAACATCCTTGATTGGAATGATGCTTTACGTGCTAACTATCGCAATCAATCCATTGGATACATTATGCAAAACTTTGGTTTAATTCCAACGATGACGGTGATGCAAAATGTATTACTGCCCGTAAAACGAATTCGAAAAGAACATCAAGAAAAAGCACGACAATTACTTGAAATGTTAAATATCAAAGATAAAAGGAATGCATATCCACATCAACTATCAGGGGGGCAAAAACAACGCGTCGCTATCGCAAGAGCACTGATTCAAAGTCCTAAGGTTATCCTTGCAGATGAACCTACAGGTGCATTGGATGTTGAGAATGCGCAGATGGTTATGCGTATTCTTAAAGCGATTCATGAACAAGGTGTCACCATCATTCTTGTTACCCATGCACAATCACTTGCAGTTACATGTCCAACCCAACTGATATTTCAAGATGGTTATCTCAAAGAAGTCCTTAAAACGTAAAAAGCCAAGTTTCCTTGGCTTTTTTCATTTAAAACATACTTTTAATGGTTCCTTCGGTTGCCGCTTTCACTGCGACACCTAAGAGTGTTTCAAGGTAACGCAACGGATTCTTGGATGCAATAAAAGATTCGCTCTCGGGTGTCGCGTAATAGTAAGCAATCTGATCATGATAGACAACCGAAATTAAATTGGCTTTAAGAAGTTGTTGGATGTAAACATTAAACTCTTGTTGACTAAGATGATAAAGCTGAGGTAGGACATGATATCGATCAATACAACCTCTTACAATACTTACGTAAATGGCAGAAGCGTTTTTAGCACGTGCTTTTGTATAGGGTGGTCGAGCTTCATCCGGAAGTACCCATGTTTGTTTCGGCTTATCAAAATAGGCACCTGGAATAAGACCATCGTGAATCCAAGCCAGAATGGTTTCTTCGTGTTTAATCTTAAAATTCTTTTGAAATGTACGGATATTCATAACATCCCCCTTAGTCGCTTTTCTTAAGCATACCATATCGTTAAACAAGACAAATAAAATTTTATTGAAATCGTCTTGGATTGTAGGGTCAAATGTTTACGCGTATAATCAAAGATGAAACGAGGATGCTTATGAAAACATACATTGCATTATTACGAGGTATTAATGTTGGCGGGAAGCATAAAGTTCCAATGGCTGACTTAAAACAGATTTTTGAATCACTGGGTTATACTACCGTTAAAACGTACATAAACAGTGGAAATGTTATTTTTAAGAGTGAAAACGAAGCATTAAGATCAATGCAAGAAGCATTAGAAGGAACCCTCAAAGATTTTTTTCATTTCGAAATCCCGTTGGTCCAAAACTGCGAATACATCAATCAATAATTGTGTAACACTCCGAACCGCCAATACCGTTCACAAGCTTTTAGAACTCTCTCAAAAACTGAAGGATTAGAAAGTTGTTGCAAATCGTTAGCAATTAGAATAAAATAAGTGCGAAGGGAGTGTGCTATGAATCAATACGAAATCTTAAAAAAACAGCTAGATTTAAATCCAGATTTTAATGACCGGTATCAAGCTCTTTCATTTGAACTGCAGAAAGAATATCAAGCATTTGTGTCGCGACTGTTAGAAGGGGAACTTGATGACGAAGCATGGTTATCATGTTCACCAGCACTTTACGATTGTGACCTAATTAATGCATCTTGTAAGGCATGTTACCCAATATCAGGGCAGAAAACCGCTTTTGAAGTTTCAATCCCCGGTGTTGAGAAAGTCTACGCAATGTGTGCATTTGATGCCATGTGCTTCTTATCACTGAACAATTCGGAAATAATTTGCCTTGATGGCACTAGAATCACACGTGATAACCTCCAAGACATCCCACTGAAGGTATGGGTTCCCAATGCGAAATCAGGTTGTTGTGTTGCCTCTAAATCGTGCAGTTCAATCAAATTCATTGCTAAAGATGAGGTTCCATGTAATGGTGGCGTGAGTTATACATTACCGGAGGCGTTTGCGTTATCTGTGCAACTTTTTGATTATGCACTTGATGTTATTAAAGCGAAGATCTCAGTTTCATGAGATCTTTTTTTTACCACTCGTACAAATGAACTACTCAATTGATTTGTTTCTCCGTATTATTTAAAAAGTAGTGTATAAAATTTTTAAGGGTTTTACTTGTTTATAGCGTATTAAGTAATATTCTAAGGGGGGAAACAGATGTATCATATTGCAGTTGTTCATGAGTGCGAAGATGTTAGGCACCAGCTTTTCCAAAGTCTTTTACGGATAAAAAAACGCCATAGCATTAACGAGTGTTTCTTATATAAAAAATTTGTAGATCTTCAAACAGATCCATTATGTTTAAAGATTGATATTCTAATCATCAGTGTAGCCATACCCGATCAATTAGGAATCGAATGTATCCATACGCTTGAACGTTTGAATCCAAATCTTATCGTAATTTTTATATCGTCACTTGATGATGTAATGCATACGGTCTATGGAACTAATATTTATGGATTAATGTTTCAAGAAAATATAGAATCAACTTTAGAGGAAACATTACGGGCTGCGATTCTAAAAATTGAGAACTGTGATCAAAGCATCATCTTTAAAACACGAGAGGGTATGGTAAGATTGGTACAAAATCAAATTAAAGCAATCATCTATGAGAAGCGTCATCCCGTTATTTATACCGATACAGGAACATATACGGTCATGAACCAATCTTTAAAATCAATAGAAGAAGTGTTAGATGCCGCACGTTTTGTACGAGCAAATCACGGGACGATTGTAAATGTAAATTATATTTCTCAACTGAATCCAAAATCATTATTTCTAAAGAACGATCCTGAGGCGATTGTTATTTCGCGGGGACGTTATCCAAAGATACTTAAGGTAATGTTGAAGCGATGAAAATAGAAAAGACATGCATAGTGTGGAGTAGTAAACTAAAAGTAGACAAGTAAAAAAGACTTGTCTACTTTTTTGTGTAATAATAAAATCAAAGATAAAACGGAGGTATTAATGATGGGAAGACCCAAAGGTGGATTAAATAATAAATGGACTTATGAGGATCGTATTAAAGTCGTTACACGTCATATTGATGAACATATAAGTGCTGCGAAACTATCACAAGTCCTAAAGGAACGATTAATGGTTGGATTGATCGATTCATGCGTGATGGTAAAGAGGGTTTAAAAACAAGAAAAAGACAGGAAATCATTTTTCTGCGCTTCATACGAGTAAATCATTAACTGAGATCGAACGACTTCAACTCGAAATTCTAAAACGAGATATTGAGATTGCACGATTAAAAAAAGGGTACCAGGTGAAAGGAGTTGGTGTAAACAAGGAGTTCGTTACTTTAAAAGACAAGAATTCCAAATAGCACATGACTTATCTTTTAAACATCCGATTACGTTCATTCTTAGATTTATGAATTTGAACCGATCTGGTTATTACAAGTGGTTAAAGCATAAGAATGATCTCAATATTTATGAACAAAAAAGAGCGATTCTTAGCTTTGTGATTAAAGACTGGCATCGCCGTTTTCCAAGTTATGGTTATCATGATATCGCTGCAGTCATGAGAAAGCAAAGTGATTTAGGGATTGAATTTTCCGATAATTTAATCCACAAGTGTTGCAAGTTTTTAAATATTAAATCAAAAGTTAAACACTATTCCTATAAAAAACCTGGAACACAAAGTCGAATTTATCCTAATATTATAAAGAATCAATGGAGGGCAACCAAACCTTTAGAAATTATTGTTTCAGATATGACACATATTCGAAACAAAGGGATTAATTATGAATGGACTTTAATGGTTGATACCTTTAACAATGAAATTATCAGTTCTGCATTATCGCGTACAACTGGTGATCCTAAGCCTTACTACAAGTGTCTCGAGGATCTCCTTGCGCTACTTAAGGATAATAAAAAAACAGCTCCCACGATTCTTCACACAGATCAAGGAGCTGTCTACCACTCTAAAGCTTTCGCTAAAGCGCATGAAAATTATAACATAATTAGATCTATGTCGCGAGCTGGAACACCTACAGATAATCCAATTATCGAATCATTAAATGGATGGATTAAAGCAGAAATGGCGTGTGATTATCAATACTGGTCCGTAGATAACTTTGAAAATTTTATCGAAGAATATGTACATTATTTCAATTTTGAAAGACCTGCTTACTGTTTAAATTACAAAACCCCTATCCAATATAAAATGGATAAGGGTTTCTAGTCTTTTATTAATGTCTACTTTTGTTTGACAACTCCACTCCTAGGAGGTCTTTATTTTTGTTTCAATTCAAGATATCGGGGTGTATACCCAAGATGATTGAGGTATT
This sequence comes from Erysipelothrix piscisicarius, assembly GCF_003931795.1. Lineage (NCBI taxonomy): Bacteria > Bacillati > Bacillota > Erysipelotrichia > Erysipelotrichales > Erysipelotrichaceae > Erysipelothrix > Erysipelothrix piscisicarius. The sequence goes on from NZ_CP034234.1 coordinate 790,401, forward strand.
TTTCCACATCACGAACCTGTAAGGTTAAGGTGATGGTGTTGTTGTTGGCGAGAAGACCAATGGTATCATCGCGGTCAATAGCGGTATCAAAGATTGGGGTGACTTTATGATCGGTGTCTGCAATAAGTGAAAGCAATGTAAGTGAACCGAATTCAATCCCTAATAAATCTTTCATCGCTTCATTCGATGGAAATGAGAGCCGTTTGGTTCCCAAGTCCTGAGCAAGTTGTTTTAAATCAGGATGTGTTTCATCGTGTGCGACGACTAAGTAATATTCATCCGTCTTCTTAGGTTGTAACAATAAATATTTAACTTGTGGACCTGGAATATCGAGATCATCGGATTCAACGGAAAAAATTGGTTTATGATGATCTTCGCGATAGGTAATGTCAAGTTCATGGAGTAAATGATAGATTTCTTCTTGATATGGTTGTGGATTCATAGAAAACCCTCCTGTTTCTTTACAATCATCATAAGTCATTTTGAAAGAGGTTTCAAGGATTACCTTGAGAAGTATGAGATATGCGTGAACTCATTGCTTTTCATAAGTGTCTAAGCTATTATTTTCATACATATTGGAGGAGCGTTATGAAAAAAGTATATGGAATCATCTTGGTGATGTTAAGTTTTGTGCTGGTGGGGTGTGGCTCGAATCCGCAAGGATCGGAACAAAAAGCAATTGACGCTTTTTTTGCGGGAAAAACTTATACAGCCTATATCTCGAACATGGAGTCATCGAGTGAATTGGATTCTTATCTAAATCCCTTGGATTATTCCTATGCGAATATGGATGATCTTAATGGTCGTGTTTACTATAAAGAAAATACAAAGGGTGATTTGGTCGTTGGTACCGTGACCATTTTAAACGGTCAAAATCTTAGAACGGAGAAGGTTCATATGTTGAATCATCGCAACAATACAGGGGGGCTTTTTGTTACTGAAAATATCAAAAAGTCTAATGACATTGCCTTGAAGAAATTGACAGAGCTACCACCATTTTCGACAGGTTATGAGTTTCTTGAGTTAAAGAATGGTAAGCGTGTCTTACTTGAGTACGATGAAGATACGAATTATGTTGACTCAATCTATATGTTTGACGAATTGATGGACCACTTATTAAGCATTTCACTGTCAAAGCATGATTTTGAAGACATTATTGATTTATCAAAAACACGAGGGGGTATCATTCGATATTTAGATCGTGATGCTCTGAAAGAACTTCTTTAAGATGAGAACAATCCATTTTGGGATGTTTTAAACAAAAATATTAAAGCAAGCCGTGATGTGTTCACAAGTTCGAATCAAAGTGAAACAAACTCAAATGGTATCCGTCGTTATTTCGTAGCGGATAATGGTAAGACTGCTGAAGCGTGGAAAGAATTTTTAGGCGGCTTTGACGTAAAAAGTATCGACTAGTATGTAAAATAGAAAAGAGGGGTTCTATGAAAAAAAACGGTGTGATGGTCGATGGCACAATCTATTCACCATCATTAGGATTTGATTGGAATTACAGTGTTTACTGTCCATATTTAGACAGTAATGAATCGTTTGGTTCACTCCCTGTTGTTTATCTCTTACATGGGGCAACCGGAAACCATCGTAATATGACGGAGCGGTTTTTATTGCCGGAGTTTCTGGATGAGTGTATGGAACTGGGTGAATGTCGTAAATGTGTTGTGATTTTTGTAGATGGCTTTAACTCGTTTTATCTAAACAGTCGTTGTTTACAAATGGAGACGGCCGTGATCGAAGATCTTATTCCAACACTTGAAGCGCGTTTAGGACTTCATCCTACCCGAGAAAAACGCTTTATTGGTGGTTTATCTATGGGAGGTTATGGGGCAAGTAATTTAGCTTTACGCTATCCTGAGTATTTTTCAAAGGTAATGGCTTTATCGCCGGCAGTTTGGTATACCATGACACCCACGACCGTAACTTATGAGTGGCATGTATTCCGAAATCAAAATGATGTATTTGATCATGACCTTTGGAATCGTCAACATCCAAGCGCAATGCTTCCGTCATATCAAACCAAAAACCTCCCTGTGTCTTTTCTCGTTATGACGGGAGGTAGGGATGAGGCGGTACCGATTGCGGATGTAAAGCAGTTTGTCGCCGATTTAGAAGCCTATACAGAGGTCGATGTTCATTATCTTGATGATGGAGACCACTCATGGCCTTTTTGGGAGTATGGCACTTATTATGCGTTTAAACATTTTTTCTAAAACAGCTTAGGCTGTTTTTTTAGTGTGTTTAAAAAGGATTGATGAAACGACTAGGGTAAGCAATTCGTACGCTAGGGGAGCAAACCAAATTGAATTCGCACCCAATACGTAGGGAAGACCTAGAACACACAGTGCCACTAGAACGTAGCCTCGTGACATGGAAATGATCATGGCTGGACGAATGCGTTCCAAGGCTGTGAAATAACCCGCAAAGACAATATTAATTCCAGAAATTAGAAAACCATAGCTAAAAATTGGTAAGGCTTTGACTGCAAGGGTAAACGGTTCGATGTTTTCCGCATTAATAAACCCACGAACCAGAACCTCTGGAAAAATCTGACAAAGGAGAAAGAAAGCAAATCCACAGACAACACTGACAAAGAGCGCATCGCTTAAAATCCAATCAATCAGTTTTGTTTCTTCTTGACCGTGATAGAAACTAACAAGCGGTTGAATGCCTTGGTTGATTCCAATCATGGTAACCGTAACAAGATTGGTTAGATACATCAAAACACCAAAGGCTGCAAGGCCATTGGAACCAAAATAGAAGGCAATTGCGAGGTTAAAGACAAAGGTAATAAATCCAGAAGAAAGCTCTGTTAAGGCATCTGGAATGCCGATTTGAATCATGGTTTTGATCGTCTTAATATTCCATGTAGGCTTGATGAATTTGAGTGTGGACTTCGAAGATTGGAAATACGATAAGAAGAAGATAAAGCCAAAGACTTGCGCAATACCGGTCGCAATCGCTGCACCTTGAATGCCCCATTGAAATTGAATTACGAAAAGATAATCAAAGATAATGTTCACAAAGGCACTTAAGATGATACCCAGTAACGATAAACCGGGAGCACCATCGGCTTTAACCAATACTTCAAGATAATAGGTCAACATAAAGAATGGACTAAAGAAAATCATGATCCTAAGATATTGAGAAACATAGTTCAGGGTATCGGGTGTGGCCCCTAGCACACGAATGAATGGATTGTGCATAAACCCCATGAATAGGGCTAAGATCAGTGCGAAAATCCCTAAAAACCAAAAACCAAGGGAAAAGATGACATTACTTTCATGAAAGTTTTTTTGACCGAAGTAGTAGGTGATGCGGGTTGATGCCCCAACCGCAATCATTAATGCAAACGCAAAGATCATATTAATGTAGGGCATTGAGAGGTTTACGGAAGCTAAAGCTTGAGGACCGCCCCCTTTACCGACAAACATTCCATCAACCATGGTATATAAAGAAAAAAAGATCATCGCTCCAATTGAAGGAAGGATGTAACGGGATAGATTCTGACGTAATTGTTTCCGTGTGGGTATTGTATTCATAAAAGACCTCCAAAAAAGAAAATGTACCAAGAATGGCTCAATTGAAGGTCATCATACCATGTTTAACCTCAATGTATGGTAGAATAAATAGGATTTGGAGGACATTATGACATATACTACATTACTATTTGATATTGATAATACCCTGTTAAATTTTAAGGAATCCGAAACGATTGCACTTAAACAACTCTTTGAAGCGTTAAAGGTGCCGTATACCAAAGAAGTCTTGGATTACTACTACGATGTAAACCATCAGTTATGGGAAGCCCATGAACGTGGCGAGATTGATCAACAAACCATTCTTGACAAGCGCTTTGATGTATCCCTTGCATCCTTGATTTACCGTATACAGGTCGTGAGATGGATCAAATGTTTCGAACACTGATTGAAGAAAATAATATCTTTATGCCGGGTGCAATGGAATTGCTTGCGGCAGTGAAGGATGACTATCGTTTAGGCATTGTGACCAATGGGATTACCGATACACAATATAAACGATTGGATCACGCAAACATTCGTGATTGGTTTGGTCATATCTTTATTTCTCAAGAACTTGGGTATGCGAAACCGATGATTGAGTTTTTTGAAATCGTCGCCAAAGAAATGCAACCGTTTAATCCTGCCGAAACAATTGTATTGGGTGATAATATTAAAGCAGATGTTTATGGTGCCATGAATGCCGGACTTACAGGATGTTGGTATAATCCTGAAGGGAAAGCAAACCCCACGGATATTAAACCGGATTTTGAAATTAAGAACCTGCTTGATTTCCTCGATATTATTAAATAAGCGGTAACCGATAAAAAATATATTTACGAAAATAATTTTAATGAAAACTGTTTTCGATAGGATTTAAAATTAGAAAAATAAACCGAAGAACCACTTTATAGTGGTTTTTTTTGTATATTGTAATCATTTACAAAGTTAAAGATAGTATACACAAGTATGAAAGTGCTTACTCCATTGGTATTTGTTTTCAATAAATCATCTTGATTAAAACAATTTTCGATGCTATACTCCAAATGTAAGCGATACCAATAAAGTCGCAGAGGTGGAAAATGAAAAAACTATATTCAGCATTACTGGTTGCCTTTGATGAAAACGGAAATCTTTCCGAACAAGGATTACGTGAAATTGTCCGATACAATATTGATCATAATAACGTCGATGGTCTTTATGTCGGAGGAAGTACGGTGGAAAACTTCTTAATCTCTACTGAAGAGAAAAAACGTATCTTTGAGATTGCTTTTGATGAAACACAAGGGGCATGTGATTTGATTGCGCAAGTAGGTTCCACAAACCTTAAAGAAGCCAAAGAACTTGCACGTTTTGTAACGGATCTCGGATATAAAACAATTTCAGCGGTTACGCCTTTCTATTACAAATTTGATTTTGAGGAAGTTAAAAATTACTACAACCGCATCTTAGAAGATATTGATACAGAGATGATTATTTATTCAATTCCTTATCTAACCGGTGTATCCCTTTCATTGGATCAATTTGCAGAGCTCTTTGAAAACGAGAAAATTAAGGGCGTTAAGTTTACGGCTGCGGATTTCTATCTTCTTGAGCGTATGCGATCAACATTCCCTGAGAAATTAATTTATGCAGGCTTTGATGAGATGCTGTTGCCAGCGTGTGCATTGGGTGTTGATGGTGCGATTGGTTCAACCTTTAATGTGAATGCATTAAAAGCACGTCAAACGATGGATGCTGTGGACGCAGGGGATTTAAAAACTGCATTACAACTTCAAAAAGAGACCAATGACTTAATCAGTGCGGTCTTAGATAATGGCCTCTACAACACATTAAAATTAATCTTAGCGGAGGAAGGGGTTCATGCAGGTATTTGTCGCGAACCCATGAAAGCACCTCAAGATGCACAACGTGAACGTGCTATTGAGATTCACCAAATGTATGTAAAAGCATAAAGGAGGTTTGTCATGAAGCGTTACCGTTGCATTGATATCGGAGGCACTTCGATAAAACATGCATGTTATAACGAGTTGGGTGATGCATTAACTGAAACAGAAACCCTTTCTGTAAAGCAAACACCTGGTAATCATGAAATTGTTGATACCTTGCACCAAATTTTAAAACAGGATTTAGATGTCGATGGTGTTGCGATTTCTACGGCCGGTGTTGTGGATTTAGAAACCGGATCGATTCAATATGCGGGGTATACGATTCCCGATTACACGGGAACCCCGCTTAAAGAAATAATCGAATCAACTTATCACATTCCATGTTTTGTAGAGAATGATGTGAATTGTGCCTGTATGGGTGAATATTGGAAGGGTGCTGCACGCGGTGCATCATCTGTGGTATGCCTCACTATCGGTACAGGGGTTGGTGGTGCTTTAATGTTTGAAGGAAATCTTTGGCATGGTGCAAGCGGTACGGCTGGGGAAGTTGGTTACATTCCAATAAAGAACGCATATTTTCAAGATTTAGCGTCCACAACTGCATTGGTTGAAGATGTGATGAGACATCATCCCAGTGATCAAGTTTTTGATGGACGATTGGTAATTGCCAATGCAAAAAGAGGGGATCTTATTTGTCAACAAGCACTTACACGATTTGTAGATCATTTAGTTCAAGGTCTTGCTACGATTCAATACTTAATCAACCCTGAGGTGATCGTCCTTGGTGGGGGAATTATGGCGCAGCAGGATTATCTTGAACCAATGATTCAAGCTGCACTTTAAAACGCCATGATCCCATCCTTTAATACCGCAAACATCCAATTTGCGAAACTTAAAAATGATGCCGGAATGGTTGGTGCACTCTATCATTTTTTAAGAAGAAAGGAAGGATAACATGGATATCCTCGATGAAATACAAAAACAATATGTCAATTTCTCTCAGAAAGAGAAACAAATTGCCATGTACATTCTGCAAAAAAATAATGAAATAAGAAATATTAATATTGGCAAATTGGCGGAACAAACGGGAACTTCCAGTGCAACGATTACACGCTTTTGTCGCAAGATTGGGTGTGAGAGTTTTGTTGATATGAAAATTCAAATTTCTGCTGCAGAACAAGATGGGATACCGCTTGAGTCTTCGGATATCTTTGATAGTGTTTATTCCTACTACAATCGCGTGATTGATCGTACCAAGAAAAACATCAACAAAGAAGAGTTGGAACGTGTGATTACAGCTTTAAAAGATGCTCAGAGAATCTTTATCTATGGCGTTGGGAGTTCAGGGCTCACAGCGATGGAAATGACGCAACGATTATTACGTATGGGGTTCAATGTCTCCGGTATTACCGATTCCCATATGATGTTGATTAATTCAACCATTACCAAAGAAAAAGATCTTGTGATTGGTATCTCCACATCGGGGAAAACCATTGAAGTCCTTAATGCTGTGAAAACAGCGAAGAATAATGGATCTAAAATACTGTCCATGACCAGTTTCTCAGAAAGTGAATTGGCCCATATTAGTGACTATCAAATGTTTGTATACAACAGTTTATTTATCGACAACAAACGTTTTGTGAATTCACAGTTTGCGATTATGTATCTTGTTGATATTATCTCCATGAAATTATTGGAAGATGATCAATACAGTTATGTAATGAGCCAGACGGTTGATGCGATTATTAAGAAAGTCAATGAGAAAACGGAAGAATAGGTTTATTTAAAGCCGTATTTTACGAAAATTTTTTTAATAAAAGTAAAATCCAAAGCGTGAATACGAAAATGAATTTCATAAATTATGAAATTGTAAATAATTTTATGAAAACGCTTGCAAAGATATAAATAGATGCTATTATGAAATTACGCACAGCATATCCAAATGCTTGACATGCATGTTAGAGGAGGAAAAGCATGAAACGATTTACGAAAGGTGTTATTACAACAGCAGCGTTAGCGTTATTGTTAACAGGATGTGGGAAAAAGAATGATTCTGAAGAAGTAACCATTAAATATTGGAACTTCCCAAACTTTACCAATGATCAAGAATTTCCAGATGCAGCAGATTACGATGCAGCACTTATTAAAGCATTTGAGGAAAAGAACCCAACAATTAAAGTTGAGTACCAAAAAATTGACTTTACAGATGGTCCAGCTAAAGTTGAAACCGCAATTCAATCCAAAACAAATCCTGATGTAATCTATGATGCTCCAGGACGTGTCATTGACTGGGCTTCAAAGGGTTACCTCAAAGAATTTGCAGATGTGGATACAAAACAACTCGATGCATCTGCAGTAAAAGCAAGTAGTCTTGATAATAAACTCTATCTTTACCCACAAGGGATTGCACCATTCTTAATGGCTGTAAATACCAATGTAACAGATAAGTTAGGGATTACAGATCTTCTTCCATTAGATAAAGAAGACAATCCAGGACGTAATTGGACTGTTGATGAATTTGAGACATTCCTAAAAGCAGTTAAAGAAAAAGATCCAGAAATGATTCCGACATTGCTTTATGCAAAATCAGCAGCAGGGGATCAAGGTCCTCGTGCCTTTGTTTCAAACTTATACGGATCATGGATTACAGATGAAGCAATCTCAGAATATACCATTAATAACGAACAAGGTGTTAAGGGTCTTGAATGGGTAGCTAAAGCTTCAAAAGAGGGATTACTTGGAAGTGGACAAGGTCTTGAATCAAAAGATGGTCAAGAATACTTCAAATCCAATAAAACCGCAATTTCAATTCTTTCATCTCCAGGACTTCGTACACAACACATGCAAGGTTCCGACATGAATGCACGTTTCTTACCTTATCCAAATGATGCGAAAGCACCTAAATATGAATTCTTAGTTGCGGGTCCTGCTGTATTTGACAACGGTGACGATGCAAAAGCAGCAGCAGCTCAAAAATTCGCAGACTTCATGATTAATGATGAAGTATGGGGTAAACGTACACTTCTTGCAACAGGAAACTTCTCAGCACAACAAGGTCAAACAGGATTATACGATGATGCAGAACTTAAATTCGCAGAATCACTCACACCTCAATTTGGTCCTTACTACAATACCATTGAAGGTTATGCAAAAATGTGTCCTTACTGGTTCCCAATGTTACAATCTGTAATGAGTGGTGAAGCAGAACCAAAAGCCGCAGCGGATGCATTTGTAGAAAAAGCAAATAATACAATTAAAGAAGCATAATAGGTTATCAATCATAGTATGGGATATGGATGTTTGTTTCATCTCCCATTTTTATTAGAAGGGGATATGTATGAAGGCATTAAAACAGAAAATTAAAAAGAAGCATATTGATACCAGTGGGTATTTATTCTTACTCCCTGCAATGTTATTCTTCGTGACATTCGTTTTATATCCCATGGTCAAAGGGATCTACTTATCATTTTTCAGATTTAGAGGACGTAACCAGGTCTTCTATGGACTCAATCATTACGCAAACTTAATGCATGATGATATATTCTTAAAATCAATGCGAAATACAGCGGTTATCACCTTAGTGGCGGTACCAATTGTGGTAATGTTGGCACTCTTTATCGCAATCCATATCTATAATAAACACGCTGCAGTTCGATCATTCTTTAGGGGTGTATTCTATATTCCTGCAATCTCTTCGGTTGTTTCCATTACAGTCGTATGGCTATGGATTTATAACCCGGATTTTGGAATCTTGAACTATATCCTAAAAAATGTAGGACTTATTAGTGAAAATGTACAATGGATTGGAAATTCTAAGACCGCAATCTATGCAATTATTGCAGTCCTTATTACCACAAGTCTTGGACAACCCATTATTCTGTATGTTGCAGCTTTGGGAAACGTTCCAGAAGAGTTATTGGAATCTGCACGCATTGATGGTGCTGGAAACTGGGTTATTTTTAGAAAAATAATCTGGCCACTGATCAAACCAACCACACTCTATATTGTGGTAACAACAACCATCAACAGTTTCCAAATCTTCTCTCTGATTCAATTAATGACAGCCGGAGGACCAAACTACTCTACCTCAACCGTAATGTATCTGGTTTATGAAACGGCGATTATTCTACAAGAATATGGAAAGGCGTCAGCGATGGGGGTTATTCTTGCGGTAATTATCGCAATTATCTCGACCTTACAATTTAAATTCTTGTCCGATGACGTTAATTATTAGGGGGGCACATATATGAAGTTTAAAAAATTTGGACTCTTTAATATCATTTCAATGATATTAAAGAGTCGCACTCACCATATTCTTTATCTTTCCATTCTATTGGATTGCATCCGGTTCATTTAAATTACAAGATGTTGCGATTGCCTTGCCACCCGAGTGGTTTCCTTTAAATCCAACATTTGATAACTATAAATTATTACTACAACCACTAACCGCTCGCTGGTTCTTTAACTCAGTGTTTGTGTCCTTAACAACGACATTGTTAGTGTGTACAACTGCTTCGCTTGCTGGATATGCCTTAGCGAAGAAAAAATTCCCTGGGGTTAAGCTGATCTTCGCAATCTTTATTGCTGCGATGACTTTACCAAAACAGGTAATCTTAATACCGCTTCTACGTTTTATTACCGAACTTGGGTTAATGGATACGTATGCAGCGCTCATTCTTCCAGCAGTTGGATGGCCCTTTGGCGTCTTCTTAATGAAACAATTCTCGCATGCTGTTCCAGATTCTTTGTTAGAATCTGCGGACATCGATGGCTGTGGTGAAATTAAGAAATTCTGGCACATTGTACTTCCAATTGTAAAACCAGGGATTGGAGCGCTTGCAATCTTTACCTTTATCTCAAGTTGGAATGATTACTTCTCACAACTTGTCTTTACAAACTCGGAAGTTATGAAGACACTTCCATTAGGCCTTGCTTCCATGGCACAGTCTGCAGAGTTCTCATTAAACTACGGACTTCTAATGGCAGGGGCATTACTTGCATCCTTACCGATGATTGTTGTGTTCCTCTGTTTCCAAAGCTTCTTTACACAAGGTGTTACAGTAGGTGCTGTGAAAGGATAAGCATATGAAAAAGCATAGTATTTTTAAACAACTCGAGAAGGGTCTTGTCGTTTCATGTCAAGCCCTTCCCGATGAGCCTCTTTATCGTCAAGAGGGTGGGATCATGGTGTTAATGGCTCAAGCAGCAGCACGAGCAGGTGCTGTAGGAATACGAGCACAAGGGGTTACGGATATCAAGCAAATAAAAGCTGCAGTGGATCTTCCAGTGATCGGGCTTATTAAAAAACCTTATCCAAACTACCAACAATATATCACAGTAACCATGACTGAAATTGATGCGCTCGTAGCATCCGGGTGTGATATTATTGCCTTGGATGCAACCTTAAGACCGCGTGGCGATGGTAAAACCATCGAAACATTTATTCATGAAATTAAGACGAAATATCCAGACTGTATTTTAATGGGTGATATTTCAACGTTAGAAGAAGGGATGCATTGTGAAGCGATCGGTATGGACTGTGTGGGCACAACACTCAGTGGCTATACCGATTACTCACCCCAACTGGAAGGACCAGACTATCAACTGATGGTAGACTTAGTTCAAAACGTATCCATACCCGTGATTGCGGAAGGACGAATTCATGCTCCTGAAGCAGCGCGAAAAGCGATTGAATGTGGGGTTCACTGTGTTACTGTAGGGGGTGCGATTACACGACCTCAAAAAATCACAAATCGCTTTGTGAAAGCGATGAACGAAAACTAGAAGGAGTTGGTTTGATGACTTTAAGTCAATTAATTATCGGATGGTTCTATTATGGAATCGTGTTTATGGGTTTATCGATATTAGCGACATTCCTGTTGAATAAAGTGACCTCCAAACGATGGTTACCACCTCTCATTATTAATGCGGTTTCGATTCTCTTGCTTTTAGGTCTTGCAGCGAAAGGTCTTGTACCATCGAACCAACAAGCTTATGCACTTTATTTTATTTATATGCCCGTTGTTGCCGCAAGTGTCTTGTATAATGGATCCCTTGTCGCAATGGATCGCATTCGTATTTTTATGAAATAATTCTCCTAAAAAGGCAAAGTCACCACTTGCCTTTTTATTTTTGTAAAAAATACTTGATATTATAAAAACATTTCATGTATACTCTAATGAAGTGGGAACGAATGGAGAAGGTTATGATTAATTTGTTTTTATATGTTGCCATTCTACATATTCTTGCAGATTTCCATCTACAATCCAATAAAATGTTTGAGAACAAGAGCTCATCATTTTCTTGGTTGATTGCACATATTGGGGTGCATGCAGTTGTATTTGGCGTGTTTGCGTTTATGTTTGATGGCGAAGCCTTAATGTATATTATGGCAATGGTTTTTATTCACTTTATTTTAGAGTGAATGAAAGCAATACTTGTTCAATGTGAATTGAAAGGGGTATGGGGTCGTACTAGTTTTGTGGAAGGTATCAGTCAATTGATTCATTTTGGAATTCTTTATGCATTTTCGGAATATTTCTTTAGACACCAATTCTTTACAGAGATTACGCAAATTCATACGGTCTTTGGAATGAATGCAACAGTATGTTTAAGTGTTGTTCTTGCAATACTTGTGTTGACAAGACCCATCCAAATTTTAGTTAAATTAAATAAAGGTTCTTTGAATCTTATAAATGTCTAACAGGCCAAGGCCTGTTTTTTAAAAGGAGAAATGTGATGATACGAAAAACACAAATGGATGATTTACCTGCGATTTGGCATTTAATGAATGATTTAGAGGATACAGAGTTTCCCTATGAAGCATTTTGTACTGCTTTTGATGCGGTCTATTCCAATCCCTCCATGCACATGTTTGTGTATGAAGATAAACAGGAGGTTGTGGGGTGTTTGAATATGCGAGTGGATGTACAACTTCATCACAGTGGTTTGATTGCGGAAATTAATGATTTTGTGATGAATCCATCCTGTCGCGGTCAAGGTTATGGCGCGGCTTTACTGAATCATGCTGAATTATTTGCGATTAAAATGGGAGCACTTCAATTAGAGCTTACGACAAATAAAAAACGAAAACGAGCGCATGCATTTTATACAGCGCATGGCTTTGAATCAACCCATTATAAATTTGTGAAAATGCTTTAATCTTAGACGCATTGGTCTCTTGGAATAGATGTGATACAATGACAGTTAGCGTAACCCGTAAAGGAGTTTTTGGTGATCATATTAATCAGTGCATGGTTGGATGCTTTTCGCAATGGACCCGTCCAACTGAATACCGGCATTTACTTATACATTGCATTGTTTATCATGTGTTATTTTATGTACTTTCGAAAACAAGAACGTAGTGACTGTATTATAAACAGTCTGTTTTTTATCTATTTTTGTGGTGTTTTTGAAGTCGCACTGCTACCAATTTCGATGAATGATAAACAGATTATTGCGAATCAAGCACTCAAGTTTGGACTGAATTACAATACCCAGCCATTTTTCGTGGATCTTTTTGTTAGTCAGTATTCCAGTGATATGGATTATTTAATTCCAAATATTGTGATGTTGGTGCCGTTTGGTTTTTTAATGAATTATAAACTTAAAAAACCAAGTTTTATTAAAATTGTGCTATTAAGTATGACCTTCTCACTGTGTATTGAGATGACCCAACTTATGATGCAGTTAACGCTGTATACACGTCGTGTCGCGGATATTAACGATCTCTTATCCAATACCTTTGGTGGCATGATTGGCTGGGCCTTGTACACTCTATGCGCTCCTGCAATTGAAAAAATCTTCGCCCTAATACCCGCACGAAGATCTCATAATATTTAGACGCTTTGCGTCTTTTTTATTGCATGTGATGGAGGTCATTAACAATACCGCGAACACTATGAATTCAACCATCAAGTTTCGAAAGAGCATTGTTTATTTTTGTTTGCACCATATAATCCGCAAAAAAACCATCCATAAAATAATCTGCAAAGGTCCAAAAACCATTCAAATCACCAAGGTCATCAAAGGTACCGTGCACATCCCGTAATTCTTTACTGAATCGTTGTAGGAGAAACTGCGCATCATTCATATGTTGTTTTGCTTCATTAATACGGTTATGTTTGATCATTGTCACAAACATTCCTCCCCCAAACATATCAAACAGGCCCCAATCCGATGCTTTCTTTAATTGAGCACGTGATTGTTCCAATTGATACAAGAGTTGTTCTCCAGCTTGAATTGCTTCTTGAATTTCAACATATTGTTCTGTCATAACGCGACCTCCATCATTTATAGATTGAGTATATCGTAAGGGAAGCCGGAATAACGTAAAAGGTGCTTAACAGTCGTATTTACGTACTAATTGACCCATTTACGTAAAAAAATGATTTCTGATAAGCGTCCTTCGTGGTTTATAAGCATGGCACCAACGAGTGAAAGCAGCCCTAAATCGAGAAATAAGTCTTTTAAATCAAAAGAGAATTGTGTTAATGATTGCGTGGTATATTGAATCCAATCAAAAGAACCACCCCATAAGGTTTGATCGAGAATGGATGCAAGGGTTGCGCTTAAAATAAGGGCAATGCTGATGCGGTAATGACCATCAAGTCGGCGGTTATCGATACCAACATGGTAAATTAAATACATTACAATCATGAGCAATATGAACCGCGCATCATCAGCATAAAATGAGCTGAAATACTAAGGTTAAATGTATCTTTTAAGAAGTGGTTTATCCAGCTTAAATCGGTGTTTATTTGTGGATGGATTTGCAGCGAATCGCCCCAGAGATAAAGCGTTGATTGATTCAAAGTCGAAGCAACATAATACTTGCTTCCTTGATCAACAAGAAGAAAGCCAAATACCCATAAAACAGTTTTCATAAGAATCCCCCCTATGCATGATAATTATAGGTTGGATGTGTGATATTTAGGTGCAAAAAAAACACTAAAGTGTTGTACTTTAGTGCTTTTAAGCCCCTTTAACTAAATCAAATGCTTTTTGTGTAATGGTATCAACGATCGATCCACGTGTTTCTTCTTTGACGTCTTGTGACGTTAAAGCGTGATTTAAATCGTTAACAACATCAAATGATTTATTACCAATCATGGTTTCCATTAATGATTTTACAACCTTAACACCGGTATCCATACTTAATTGTGATGTAATGGCCTGGATGATTACATCAAAGAATTGATTCCCTTTGTTGCTTTCTGTTTTTGTGAAATGGGAAAGGGCTTGGTTCATAAGATTTTGGACTAAATCTTCTTGACCTGTTTTCTTCAACATTTCAGTAACCATTGCGGAAGGATTGCTTGCAAGACCCATCAATGATTTCACATCGAAGTTATCCATGAGTGCATCGGTTGTTTCATCTTGTGGTAAAAATTGCTTTACCAAATCTTTTAAATTTGCCATATTTTTCTCCTTGTTTTATCTATTATAACGGATAAAAACATGAACAATGAGTGAAACGCTTGAAAAATCATGAAATTATTACCCACCCTTTGTTTACAATCCGAATGTTAAACAAAAAGTTGTTATCATAAAGCTAATATTTGAGGGGATATTTATGAAGATAATAACAAATGTTTGGTTTTTTCTTGCAGTGCTTTCCGCTATTATTACGTGGATTACAATACCGTAAGGAAGTGTTCGTGGGCTTTATTGTACAATCGTCGTTGTTAACGCTTTTGATGGAAAACAAGAAGTCTTGCGATGGGATTATCAAATGAGTGCAGTTTTAGATTTATTTGCGAATATGAAAAACCAAGTTTATGAAAAGGCGTTTGCGAATGTTTACCAAGTGTCCACCATCGCTTTGGAATGGGCAATGATGATCAAACATTCATCCAAACTGTCTTCTGTTTCGCTTCGAGACTTATTACGGTTTTCTACGACACGTACAGCGTTTGAAATTATGTATGCGACCACTTGGGATCAAAACCGACGCAATCCATAAAATATGAGATGATTATCAAAGACGGGGGAAATAAAACTTGATATAATGAGAACGATTAAGGAGGGCTTATATGCAAAGATTTAAAATTAAATGGCTGTTGTTTGCAAGTGCAATGGCGTATGCGTATTATTCATTTTTCTATAAGTCACCTACTTTAGGGATTCCCATTGCGGTATTTACAATCTTACTTTCTTGGTTTTTTTTGGAATGCTATTTTGATTTTTTATATCAAAAACGTAGATTAACATTTAAGTTTAATGAACGCATGATTATTGGACTTTCGTCAATTTTAATCTTAGTGGGTATTACGGGAGGGGATTTGATGGGATTATCCCGTTTACACCTCTTAATCTTCTCAAGTCTTTGGCTGGGGTTGCTTTTATTCAGTGCGTTGTATTTATTGCGTCATGCTGCCATTGATCCCCGCACACGGGTTTTAAATCAATTTGTGGAGCAGATGCTTCACATGTCAGAATTTGGACTCCAATGCATGCATACGCTTTATCAGGCCATGGTTTTGACGGATTCCACGTTTCCCATTGACAACCTCATCTTAACAATCTATGCGGATTCCTTAAAATATGATCATCTTGATTTTGAAATCCCATCCCCAAAATTAGAACATTTTATGATTCAAAATGTTGCGCCTAATCACATCGAACAGCTTTTAAACCATCATGTGTTAGAGAATCACTTTGAAGGGATACAAGCTGAGATTCAGCGTACGTTAAAAGATGTTTTAGAAGATGGAACGTTTGAAGTTACAGGAATCTCACCGCTTTATCGCATCGTTGTCTTTGCTTATGCGTTTAATCAAATAATAATACTTGACCGATCCCAGATGGATGTTCATGCTTATCAAATGCGGCGCCTTGATGATGCTCGCAATAAGAAACAGTATCATAGATTAATGCGTCACCGCGATGCCTTTGGTATTTTACAAGTATTCCGCGATACCCACATCTAAACTTATTCACCGCGCGAATCGAAATCGATAAATAAAGCCCTTATTCAAATTCAACTGAATAAGGGCTTTATGTTATGACTTATTTCTGATTATATACGAGAATAATTTCACGGTCATAATGACTTTCCGTCCAACCGATTAAGTGTTGACGGGATGTACGGTTGGCATGGGAGTGACCGAGATACTCAACATCCTCTTGATTAATAAATCGTTCCATTTGTTCTAAAGCATCGAGCGGTGCTTCGTTTTGATGACTATGGTCATGAAAAACTTTCGTCTTAATCATAAAGCCTCCTTAAGATTGAGCATTCACAGTTCTTAAAATATTTTCTGTACAACGAATCATCTCTTTCAGCGCTTCTTTTGCTTCCGTGATGTTGCCTTGAATTAAAAAATCAACGTAAAGATGATCAAAGAAATAATGAGAAATGGTATGAAATGGCGTGGTATCAAGGGTACGGGGGTTGCTTTGATCAAACGCTTCCAGTTCACATTCAAATTGGCGAGCTAAATCTTTTACATGCGCAAGATTTGCTTCTGCAGATTCGATTATATGATATTTGGTAAATGTCATATAATAATTCCCGCTCAAAAGATCAAGAAGACCCCAATTTGATGCACCATCCATCGTTGCCAGTGCATTTTCAAGTGCCCGTTTTAATTCATTACCCACACGCATTAATTCATCACAATGACGTTGTTGCATGAAAATCACCCCTTGTATCTGTATTATACCATAAGATTTTTGCTGTTATTCACACAAGATTGTGAAGATATTGTTAAAGTAGAAATTAGGAGGATTGTATGGAAAATTTTAAAACAATACGTAATCGTCGCAATGACCGCTCATATAAGTGGATGGAGATGGAACAGAATGCGCCCAACCATGGTGTTGATGCATTTCCTTTTACAGTCGCGGATGTTGATATGTATCATCCCAAAGCCCTCACCGAAGGGTTAAAGGCTTATCTGGATGATATGGTCTTTGGATACACGGCACCAAGCATTTTGTATTATGAGGCCGTCATCAGTTGGTATCAAAGACGCCATCAATGGGAACTCAAACAAGATTGGATCCTTCAAGCACCCGGAGTTGTCGTGGCGATTAATCATGCCCTCAAAGCGTTTACTAAGGAAGGGGATGGGGTGATGATTATGTCACCTGTTTATTATCCTTTTAAACGGAGCATTGAGAATTTAAAACGTAAGGTGGTTGAAACCACGCTTGTCGAAGTGGATGATGTAATCGTCATTGACTTTCAAGATTTTGAAGCGAAAGCAGCAGATGCAAACACAAAAGTATTGTTACTGTGTAGCCCCCATAATCCAGTTGGTCGCGTATGGAGTGAACATGAACTCAAACAAATTGAAGCAATCTGTGATAAATACGATGTACTCGTTTTCTCAGATGAAATTCATGGTGATTTAATCATGCCCGGGTACAGATTTATACCTTATGCAACCTTCAGCAAAACAGCACGTCAACACAGCATCACCTTTGTATCCGCAAGCAAATCGTTTAATTTTGCAGGGCTCCACAATGCACATGTGATCATTCCGTCACAATCACTGCGAAATCAATATCGGGATTCAGTAACGCAAGATGGAGGATCTTTGAATACAAATGTCCTCGGGCTTGCTGCAACTCAAATTGCCTATACACAATGCGAATCATGGTTTGATGAATTTGTTTGTTTGATTGCAGCAAATCATCAACTGGTTAAGTCATTTATCGCGCGTGAAAACATACCAATTCGTGTAGGTCCACTTGAAGGAACTTATCTTCAATGGCTCGATTTCCGTGATTCAGGATTGACGGAAGCGGAGCTTATCGAAAAGCTTCAGGAACACGATGTGTTTTTGAGCCCGGGCTCAAAATTTGGTGAATCGGGCCAAGGGTTTATACGTATGAATCTAGCCTGTCCCCAATCAATTTTAAAGGCAGGTCTTAAGCGAATCCAATCTGCAATTCAAGAGTGATGAATTCATCACTCTTTTTATGTATAATAAGATAAAGATTGGAGTTTTATATGAAAAATATTGTTGTTGTTGGAGGCGGCCCATCGGGGATGATGGCTGCAATTTCGGCGAAGAAAAATCATCCTCACGCCCATGTTATTTTATTGGAGCGTAATGAACGTTTGGGTAAAAAATTACGTATGACCGGTGGCGGCCGCTGTAATGTTACGGCGAATGTGAGTAATTAAGAAGTAATCAAACATGTTCCTAAAAATGGTAAATTTCTCTTTTCAAGTTTGACGAATTTTAATCCGCAAGATATTCAGTCTTTTTTTCCTGAAAATGGCTGTCCTTTAAAGATTGAAGATCATCACCGTGTTTTTCCAGAAAGTAACAAATCTCAAGATATTGTGGACGCCTTAAATCGAAAACTTCAAAATTCAGATGTGGAAGTACATCTTCATGCATTTGTAACCGGAATTGATACGGATCGGAATGTTGTTTATACAGAAGCAAAAAAATTCCCTTATGATCATCTGATTCTTGCGACGGGAAGCCGTACTTTACCCGGAACGGGTTCAGATGGTAACGGCTATGCCTTATCAGAATCGATTGGGCACTCAATTACGGACTTAGTGCCTGCTGAGGTTCCTTTAGTTTCCAATGATCTATTTGTTCAAGAGAAGACCTTACAAGGGCTGTCCTTCCATGATGTAACCATTCATGTTTATAAGGGTCAAAAAATTAAGCACAGTATTACGCATGATCTTCTGTTTACGCATTTTGGAATATCAGGACCTGCGGCATTACGGGCAAGTTTTTATGTCATGCGCATTCTCGATAAGGAGAGTCCTGTCAATTTAAGTATCGCTTTCTTGCCCAATGGTTCACTTGAACAACTACAGCTTCATGAGGATTGGGAAGCATTTGTACAAGAAAAAGGCATTCCAAAGCGCTTAATCGCGTACTTCAAAACATTCTGTAAGAATGATCATGAGATAATTCAAACACTTAAGAAATTTCCAATGACCGTTTATGCTACACGTGGGTTCGCACATGCATTTGTTACGAATGGTGGCGTCAATCTTAAAGAAATTGATCCAAAGACAATGCGATCAAAAATTAATCCAACCATTTCATTTTGTGGGGAGTTGATGGATTATAATGCATATACTGGAGGATTTAATATTACATCCGCTTTTTCAACAGGCTATACAGCAGGGCTTTTTGCGCTCGAAGATTAGTACACTACGGTGTGCTTTTTCTTTGTTCAATAAAAGTATCGTAAAGGACAGTATATAGGTACAATAACAATTCATTCCATGTTATTATTATAGAAAAGGAGGTCCTATG
The DNA here is from genome assembly GCF_003931795.1 of Erysipelothrix piscisicarius. Taxonomy (NCBI): domain Bacteria; kingdom Bacillati; phylum Bacillota; class Erysipelotrichia; order Erysipelotrichales; family Erysipelotrichaceae; genus Erysipelothrix; species Erysipelothrix piscisicarius. The sequence continues at coordinate 810,063 of NZ_CP034234.1, forward strand.
TCACATCATCAGCAAAATCAAAATGATCATTCTGAAACTCTGAGCGCACATGTAAAGACACAAACCTTTTTGCCCAGCGAATCTAATAAGAATCGGACGCGTTGTGTGATTATCTTGTTGATTCTCGGTTTTATTTCTGTTGGCGGTTATTTTCTTTGGGATCATATCTATCGCATTACGAAAATTGATCCATTTGCCAATGTAAGTGTTCGATTTCAAGGGGATGAAGAAGGGGCAAGCGGCTACATTGATATCAATAAAAAATTAATTGAGTCCGATCCACAGCTCAATCGCGTTCACAAAGCGATTAAGTATTCGCTAGAACCAAATGAAAATTTAAAAATTGGCGATCGTGTTGTTTTAAAAGCGCGTGTTCCCGAGTCTACGCAACGTTTTATGGACTCCAATAAACTTGTATTTACGGCTACTGAAAAAGTATTTACCGTTCAAGAAATTCACAATGAGGTAGTGTTTGATCCTTTTGATGGTTTTAAATTGCGATTTAGTGGAACCAATGGTGAAGGCATTGCGGAATTGGATACATCAGGGGTTACGCTGGCTGATGATACGATGAAGGAATTGTTTTCGATGTTAGAGTATGCCATTGTCAATCCATCTGAATTATCAATTGGAGATTCTGTAACTGTTACGGTAAAACCTTCTACAGCAGGGAAAACGTTTATGTTAGAACATCAAATTATGTTGGCACAAACAAGTATGGCTTTTGATGTAGATGCGTTAGCGGTCGTACCTAAAAACATTGAGCACATTAATAATCTGGATGTGCTTCGAAGTGATGCGAAAAAACGTGTCGAGGAAACGGTTAATGCGGACGCGCAAGAAGTATATGTTTGTTATGGAATTCTCCCTAAGAACATCACAAATGCACGTGATCGTGACTCGCAACAATCCTATGTAAATGGGACATTGATGTTTGTGTATCAGTATGAACATAAACATAAAGCATATGCGATTGCTTCAGGTTATACAAACTTGATGCTGGAAGGGGACCAAATTGATGAGTCGATGCTGATGCCGATGCAACCTGTCTCAAATCAACAATCCTTGGAAAATGTTTTGCTTGAGCTTCAAGATAACAACCTTACCTGTTCTCCAACGTCTTAATGCCTTCGGGCATTTTTTTATACGCAAACGGTTTCGATTTAAGATTGATTAATATATTTCAATGCTATACTTGCGTCGAAAGGAGTTAGCAATGAAATTTAAAGCAATATTACTTACAATAATTGGTTCGTTTTTAATCATGCCTGTGGCAGCGGATGATGCAATGGATGCAGCCGCACGTCAGCACTTACGTGACAAATATACGATTCATGAAGATAGTTTTAGACCTGTTATCCAACTGTTTGAAGATGGTTCGCAAGCGTTTGTCTGTGACAAGGTAGAATTGGACTACTATTTCACACTCTTACAAGATGATTTGGATGAAGGGATTGATAATTATCAGAATTATGCCTATCTCATTGATACAGGACGGGAGGATCCTGTAATTCGTACAAATCGTTATGATATGAGAGGTTTAGTCCGAAAACAAGCAATTTCTATGCCTCAATATGATGCGTCGTTACCGAATCGACTCCCGTTTAAAATTCGAAGTCTTAAAAAAGATGAGGGAACGACACAATGGTATGTGGATGTTAATGATGATTATCGAGGTGTTCAAAAAGATGGTAAAGGGATGGTGGGATATGATTTGTTCCTCAGTCCATTCCATATTGAAAATGATGATCATAATAATTTGCTGTTTAAGGAACTTGTGGATATCGCGGTGGTGGTTATTCGTCCAAGAGCAGGGCAGGAACCGGATGTAAAACGGTATACACTCTCTAAGTCAAGACCATCGATGAGCTTTGAAGGAGGTCGCATTGAAGTGACTCTCGAGCAAGGAATGAAACACATTCGCCTTGTGGATGATGGCACCTATGGATACGGTCAATTAAAGTTTGAGGTGGAAGGAAGCAGCGCATCCGTTACCAAAGATCCAAGCAAACCTTTGAACGATTTACCCATGGGAATTCGAGCACGTTTTGATTTTTTTGATCAAAAACGTAAAGGGAAAGAATTTGATAAGCTGGATGAAGTTCGAATATTGGAAGAACATCAAACACCGATTGGTCAAATGGTTCATCATGTGTATAGCAATGATCGCAAACCGGGATGCAGTTTATCAGACTTAAAGGAAAAACATGATAAACGTGTGGATGCTCTTGTAAACCGAATGGTAAGTCGATTCAATCAACTTGATGAAAGTACCAAGCAAAGTTTGAGTGAAAAATATTCGGTCAGGACGAGTCAAGCGTTAGCTGATTTAATGGAGCACTATGATCTGAATATCTATCCATTTAATCCAAAGCCTAAAGCCCTTATATCAATGACTCCAAAAACAACTGAGGATGTTTTGACTCAACCAACGGATTTAAACGATCCTGTGGGTCAAGCCATCGGGGAACCAGATCAATCGAAAACATTACATGTTGAATCATCTACAAGACTTCAAAATGTAGCGCCTGCTCCTCAAGCGGGCGCAAGTGCAGTGGCTAAGCATACGATTCAAGCGCCACGTTATCCCATTAAGTTAACGGAGTCACTACCACCAGTCAATTCGATCATTGAACATCAGGATCACCTTGAAATAAAACCTGTTGAATTGTCCACAGAACTTCAACATGAAAGATTACGTCATCGAGTAAGGCCAAGACATTCTGTAACAGATACGGTGAAAACGACACGTTCAGCCCTTAGTTTATTAGAGCCAGAAAAAGGACAGTCAAGTAATCTTAAAGCAACCATCGCATCTGCAATGGTTGTATTGAAAGATGGGAAAGCAGGGAAGATTGAGCCTTCATCGCATTCGGATATGCATCACTTGGTAACTGAGATGTTAAAGCAAGAACAAAATTTCGAAACGACTCAATTGCCATTGGCACAACAAGGCGGTAACGTTGATACACAAACTCAAAATCAATTGGTGTCATTGGAACTTAAGCGTCTACTTGTTCGAAATGCGAATGCGAATCAATCCATTGCATCTCAACCGCATCAAAGCATACCAACAGCCACATTCAACATTTCGGGAGACAAGATGGGTGTTCAAAATCCAATGGAAACCGTTAAATCGGAAACTCATGCGAATCCACAACAGATGTTACCATCGCAATCTAACGCTTCAAAACAACAAGATCCCCTTTACAGTAAACCGAAGCACTTACCCGCTACGGGTGTGGCAGAGCAATCTTCTTGGTTTCTAGGCTCCTTACTGTGCGTCCTAGGTATCTTGTTACGATCAAAACGATAAAAAAAAGACCCAGGAAGCAGGGTCTTTTTCATATTATTATATTATTTGTGCTATCGACTAAGACGGGATATAGGCTATAGCATTGCGCTTACTGATAGCAGTGTAATTAAGGAAGAGCGACGTAAACGTCTATCTGCTATCATAACTTAACCTTAACTATATCGGAGAATTAAGATTGAGTTGACCCTTACGATTGGAAGCCGGTAGAAGGGCACTGAATTGTGATAAAGGAGAAATTACAAGTTGTAAGACACAGATTCAGTGTAATATTTGGAGAAATGTTTATACGAATGATTTGTGGAGCCTTCGTATAAATAATTATTTTACTAAGCAGCTAATACTGATTTAAGGTATTCAGCAATTTCTGCATCTTGACAGCTTTCAAAGAATAATTCTTTGAATTCAGGATAGTCAATTGTTTCTTTTAAGAAGTCTTGATCGATTTCTTTAAGGATTTTAATTAATGGTTGGTGTGTAACTTCTTTAACACCATCTAAGATTTTTTTGTTGCGTTGTTCAGGGATAACGCGATCTTTAGGATATCCACCACCAAATGATTCTGAGAATAATTTTTCGAATGTGTAGTTAAGGTTTAATTCTCCACCCCAACCGAATCCTTGTGCAAATGGCATTGCAATACAGTTACCATCGTTTACTTGACCGAATAGGTAAGCGTCTAATGGGTTTGTAACGTGTCCACAAAGTACATTTGGGAATGAGTTACATGCTAACATAGCGCCTTGACCTGTTCCACATCCTGTAACAACAAAGTCAACTGCTTTTGTTGTTAATAAGATTGAAGCAAGAAGACCGTTTTTAACATATGTTAATTGGTGTTCTTGTTCACCGTTGTACATACCGTAGTTTACAACTGTGTGTCCAGCTTTTTCAGCCTCTTGTGTTAGTGATGCTAAGATAATTCCGTTTTTAGCAGCTTGTGAGTTTTCGTTAATTAATGCGATTTTCATATTTAATCCTCTTTCTAATAATCCACGTGATGTGTCCACCACGTGGCGTTCGATACATCGTTTTGGTTTTAAACTATGCTGGTTGTTTACCAATGTAAGCTAAGATACCACCATCAACATAAAGGATGTGTCCGTTTACGAAGTCTGATGCTTCTGAAGCTAAGAATACAGCAGGTCCCATTAAATCTTCTGGTTTACCCCAACGTGCAGCTGGTGTTTTTGAAATAATGAAGCTGTTGAATGGATGTCCATCAACGCGTCATGGAGCTGTTTGAGGTGTCTCAATATAACCAGGTCCAATTCCATTACATTGAATATTGTGTTCACCGTATTCTGATGCAATATTCTTAGTAAGCATTTTTAAACGACCCTTAGCAGCAGCATAAGCACTTACTGTTTCACGTCCAAGTTCACTCATCATTGAACAGATGTTAATGATTTTACCGTGTCCTTTTTCGATCATTGAAGGAAGAACAGCTTTTGACATGATGAATGGTCCATTAAGGTCGATGTCAATAACTTGACGCCAATCTTCTACAGACATTTCGATCATTGGTACACGTTTGATGATTCCAGCGTTATTTACAAGAATATCGATTGTTCCAACTTCTGTTTCAATTTGTTTGATCATTGCTGTAACTTGTTCTTCATTTGTTACGTCACATACATAACCATGAGCTTTAATGCCTTCTGCTTCGTATGCTGCAAGTCCTTTGTTTACAAGGTCTTGATTAATATCGTTAAATACGATTGTTGCGCCTGCTTCAGCATATCCTTGAGCTAAAGCAAAACCAATTCCGTATGATGCTCCTGTTACAAGAGCGATTTTTCCGTCTAAACGGAAGTTTTCCATTTTAAAGTTACTCATATTTAATTCCTTTCCTATCGTTGTACACGGCCTGAACCGTCACCTTTAGCAAGTGTTTCCACTTCCTGAACAGTAACACGGTTGTAATCACCCTCTACAGAGTGTTTTAGACAGCTCGCTGCTGTAGCAAACTCAATTGCATCTTGAGGTGCATAATCATTGAGCATGGAGTAAATTAATCCAGCACCCAATGAATCGCCACCACCAACGCGGTCTACAATACGAACGTTATATTTCTTTGAGAAATAAGCTTGATCGCCTGTATAAAGCATTGTTGACCAATTGTTATCACTTGCTGAGATGCTTTTACGTAATGTGATTGCAACTGCTTTAAAGTTAAAGCGCTCGTGAAGTTGTTTTGCAACATCAATATAACCATCATGGTTGATTTCACCTGTTGTGATATCTGTGTTTGAAGCTGAAATTCCAAATACATCGTGTGAATCTTCTTCGTTAGCGATGACAACATCAACATACTCCATTAATTCACCCATTGTTTTATTTGCTTGTTCATTACTCCATAACTTCTTACGGAAGTTAAGATCCCAACTTACAGTTAAACCGTGTTTTTTAGCTGCTTTTGCAGCTTGTAGTGTAATCTCGGCTACGTTTTCACCTAAAGCAGGTGTGATTCCTGTTGTATGGAACCAGTCGTATCCTTCAAAAATTGCATCCCAATCAAAATCTTCTGGTGTTGCTTCAGCGATTGCGGAATGTGCACGGTCATAAACAACTTGACTTGCACGTTGTGAAGCACCTTTTTCCAAGAAGTAGATACCAACACGATCGCCACCGCGTGTAATCTTGCTTGTATCGACACCGTAACGACGTAAATCGTTAACAGCGTTTTGTCCAATTGCATGTGTTGGTAATTTTGTTACAAATGCTGCGTCCACTCCAAAGTTTGAAAGTGAAACGGCAACGTTTGCTTCGCCACCACCGTAAGTCGCTTGATATCGATCAGCTTGCGAGAAACGGAGGTAACCTTCTGGAGCAAGACGAAGCATAATTTCTCCAAATGTAATTACTTTTTTCATTTAAATACCCTCTCTACATCTTTACGTCAGGATTAATCAAATGAATGGCAAATCCTGCGATTTCTTTATCTAAGTATGCAAAGTTGATTTTGTTTGTTTTCTTATTGCGAGTAATTGTATCTTCTACAACATGGATGCCTTTTTTCTCTAATTGATAAAGAGCACGTTCTGGGGAAGGTGTGTAAATTCCAAAGTGTCCGTGTTCACCACGTCCAACTGAGTTTAGGAATTCAAAACCGCGACCTGCGAAATGACTCTTAGGTTTTCCATAATACTTAAATCCAAACAAATTACATAATACTTCAGCATTTTCTTTGGCTTCTTCACTAGTGTTGTTATTGAAACCAATATGAATTAATTCATATGATAACAATGCATCCACTGCCTCACGGCTTAGGCGTTCAACAGTATCCCAATCTTTAGCTGCAATCGCATCAGCAGGCAACATGAAGCTACCACCAATAGCATTAATGCAAGGTAAAGCTAAGTAATCATGCATGTTCTTAGCATTAATTCCGCCTGTTGGCATAAATGTAATGTCAGCATACGGTGCACTGAGGTCTTTGATCTTCTTAGCACCACCACTTGATTCTGCAGGGAAGAACTTAACGTTTGTCAATCCATAAGAGATTGCTGTTTCAAGTTCTGATGCTGTAGAAATTCCAGGTAATACAAGAACATCATTTTCAACACACCATTTCACAACGTCATGATTAAATCCAGGTGTTACAATGAACTGTGCCCCAGCCTTGATTGCAGTTTCGGCTTGGGAAACTGATGAGACGGTACCCGCTCCAATTAACATATCTGGTAATTCTTTAGCGATGATTTCGATTCCGGGGAACGCAAATTCACTTCGGAATGTGATTTCCATACAATCGATGCCACCGTTATAAAGTGCTTGTGCCATTGGCAACGCATCTTCGATTTCAGTTATTTTAACTACGGGAACGATACCGATTTTTTCAACTCTATTTAAAACTTCACTCATATAGTAGTCTCCCTTTTATTTTGACCAATGTCCAGTCGGTCTCTAGCAAACCAGCTAAGACAATAATAGGTGAGTAAACCGGTTTTGTCAACTGGTTTACCAAAAAAATAATGTTTCGCCTATATATTAAGGACTAAATTGTGAAAAAAATGATAATTTCACATGAAAGCGGTTAGATTTATTAAAAAAAACCGTTGACATGACAAAATTCAAGGGCTATAATGCGTATGTCCAGTAAACCAGTTTATAAACGTTTTTCAAGGAGGTACTTACATGGAAAAGCATATTAAGCAAGTGACCATTGAGCCAATCCGCGATATTGATATTTTCAAGAATGCAACACTGCTTACAAAAGAAGAAGTGAAGCAAGCAATTGAAGATACCATTAAAAAGATTGATCTCAATATGGAGCACATTGGTGAGCGCTTCCCATGGTCAGCAACAAAAGATCTGAAATATCCGATCATCGATAATATCGAATGGACAGACGGATTTTGGACCGGTCTATTGTGGTTGGCGTATGAATACACAGGTGATGAGAAGTATCGTGAGCTCGCAGATAAAAATGTTGATTCTTTCCACCATCGTGTTGTAAATGATATTGAAATTGATCACCATGATCTTGGATTCCTATATTCATTATCATGTGTGGCAAGTTACAAACTAACAGGTTCTGAAAAAGCGAAAGAAGCTGCTGTTTTAGCGGCTGATAAGCTCCTTACCCGTTGGCAAGAAAAGGGAGAATTTATACAAGCCTGGGGCGAGTATAACAATCCTGAGCATTACCGTTTCATTATTGATTGCTTATTGAACATCCCACTATTATATTGGGCAACAGAAGTTACGGGTGATGACAAATATGCGGATATTGCAGAGCGTCATTTCTACACAAGCTGTCAATACGTAATTCGTGATGATGCAAGTGCATTCCACACATTCTACATGGATCCTGAAACAGGTGGTCCAGTACGTCGAGCAACACGTCAAGGTTATAATGATGAATCATCCTGGGCACGAGGCCAAGCTTGGGGTGTATATGGTATTCCATTAAACTATCGTTATACACATGAAGACGAAGTGTTCCCACTGCATGAAGGAATGACAAATTATTGCTTAAACCGTTTACCAAAAGATTTCGTATGTTATTGGGATCTCATCTTTACAGATGATGATAACCAATCACGCGATTCAAGTGCTGCAGCGATTGCAGTATGTGGTATGCTAGAAATGATCAAATATATGAAAAATGATGAACTTAAAACTGTGTATGAGGGAGCATCACACACAATCTTAAGATCGTTGATCGACAACTATACAAAAACAACACATGAACCAGGAAATCCAGTGCTTTATCACGGTGTCTATTCATGGCACAGTGGAAAAGGTGTGGATGAAGGAAACATCTGGGGCGACTACTATTATCTAGAAGCTCTAATGCGTCTTTATAAAGACTGGGAATTGTATTGGGAAGAAAGAGGTAAAATTATGAGTACTCCAAATATTGTAATGACACGTATCGATGAACGTCTCGTTCACGGTCAAGGTCAGCTTTGGATTAAATCACTTGGCGTTAACACCGTTATCGTGGCAAATGATGAAGCTGCACAAGATGTCATGGCTCAGACACTCATGAAAACTGTAATTCCAAAATCAGTTGCAATGCGTTTCTTCCCCGTTGACAAAGTTATCGAAGTTATTCATAAAGCGTCTCCACAACAATCCATTTTCTTGATTGTGAAAGATACAAAAGATGCTTTACGTTTAGTTGAAGGTGGTGTTCCAATTTCAGAGATCAATATTGGAAACATTCACAATTGTGAAGGCAAAGAAAAAGTTACACGTTCAATCTTCTTAGGTGAAGATGATAAAGACTGCCTAAGAAAAATGGTAGCAAAAGATATTGCTTTCAACACTCAAACAACACCTAATGGTGGAGACGGTGCAGCACCAGTTGACATCCGTAAATATATTTAAGCATTAAGGCAATAACTATTTATTTCTAAAAGGAAAAGAGAGGAATTTAATAATGAATATTACATTATTTCAAGCGATACTAATCGGTCTATGGACTGCATTCTGTTACGCAGGTATGTTATGGGGTATCTACTCAAACCGTGCTTTATTCTTAGCATTTGGTGTTGGGTTAATCTTAAACGGAAGTCACCCAGGTGCACTTCAAACAGCTTTACAAGTTGGTGCTATTTCTGAATTAGCATTTATGGGATTCGGTGTTGGAGCCGGAGGAACTGTTCCACCTAACCCAATCGGTCCTGGTATCATCGGTACATTGATGGCGATTACAAACCCTTCAATTACACCTGAAAGTGCATTAGCATTGTCAATTCCATTTGCTGTTGCAATTCAATTCTTACAAACATTTGTTTACACAATCCGTGCTGGTGCTCCTGAGAGTGCTGCAAAAGCATTAGAAAACAAAGATTTCAAGAAATTCCGTATGACTACAAACTTTACAGTATTACTATTTGCTATCGTAGGTTTCCTATTAGGATTCTTAGGTGCTTACAGTATGGAACTTCTAACACAACTTGTTGGATTAATTCCAGAATGGTTATTAAAAGGCTTAAACGTTGCTGGTGGTATGTTACCTGCAATTGGATTCGCAATGATCTTATCTGTAATGGTTAAGAAAGAATTAATTCCTTTCGTAATCTTAGGTTACGTATGTGCAGCTTACTTCCAATTACCAGTTATCGGTAGTGCTCTAGTAGGTGCTATCTTTGCAGTAAAACAATACAATGATTCACAAAACACAGTAAATGTATCAGGAACAGAAGTGGAGGCAGGTAACGATGACTGGATCTAATAAATTAACAAAAAAAGATTATTTTAAAACAACAGCACGTTCATACTTTTTACAAAACGGATTTAACTACAGTAACTACCAAGGTCTTGGTTATGCTTTAGTTCTTTATCCAGCATTAAGAAAAGTACATAGAAACGATGATGATTTCGCAGCAGCACTTGGTGCAAACTGTGAATTCTATAACACAAACCCTCAATTACTTCCTTTCATTACTTCATTACACTTAGTAATGGCTGACTCAGGACGTCCAATCAAGATGGCTTTAATGGGTCCTCTTGCTGGTATCGGTGATTCCTTATCACAATTTGCGATTGCACCACTTTTCTCAACAATCTTTGCATCACTTGCAATGGATGGTGTTTCAATTGCTCCGCTTCTATTCTTAATCACTATTAACGCTGTATTATTCGGTATTCGTTACGGACTGGGTGTTTATGGTTATAAAGTTGGTACAAGCATTATTGATAAATTAAGTGAAAAGATGGAACAAATCTCAACAGCAGCAAACATTGTTGGTGTTACAGTTATTTCAGGTCTTGCAGCTACATTTGTTAAGATGAAAGTTGATATTTCATTCGCAGCTGGAGAAATCCAAGAAGGTGTTAAACAATCAACCGTTAACATCCAAGGTCTTTTAGACAAAGTTGCTCCTGCATTGTTACCAATGCTTTATACAGGTTTAATGTACTACCTAATTAAGAAAAAAGGTTGGAATACATACAAACTTGTTATTCTTACAGTAATACTTGGTGTTGCCTTAAGCTTCTTCGGAATCTTAGCTTAGTATTTAACTTTAGAGAGCTACTTCGATAAGTAGTTCTCTTTTTTATTCATAAGGAGAACATAAGATGGTAAAGAATTCTTTATATCAAACAATTGAACACAAATCGAACGTCCTTGATCTCAAACGCTTAAAATCAATGTATAATTTTAAGGAAAAAGAAGTGGTCGCTTATGCAGATCAACTGATGATGAATATCTTTACATTCACTCGTGATTGGGATATGGAACCATGTGATACACCTTACACCTTAAATCCATTTGGATGGACAACCACACCAAATGGCGATGATGAGTGGATATTTATGTTGAATCGAATGGATTATCTTCCGTCATTAGTAATGGCGACCGTTTTAACGGACGATTTAAAGTATATAAACCATGCCAAAGATCGAGTGTTGCATTGGATTGATGCACATACACCACTCACTTCAGGACCCTCTACACGTACTCTGGATACTGCGATGCGGATGAATAATTGGTTGGATTTATGCCCTTATTTAAAGGCGTATCATCTTTTAGATGAGGATGTCTTTGCACGCATTCAAACCAGTCTTGAAACGCAAGCAAACTATCTTAAAGAACACTATTTAACCAAGTACACCTTGAGTAATTGGGGTAGTATTCAAACCTGTGTTTTGGCCAAGTATTTGGGGTGGCTTAAACACGATGCCGATACAGACTTTAAAACATGGGTTCATGAAGAAATACAGACCCAATTTGAGATTCAAGTATATCCAGATGGTATGCATTGGGAACAGTCAACGATGTATCACGTCGAAGTTCTAAATTATGGACTCAAGGCGTTACCGTATGTGAAAGACCAAGAAGGATTAAAGCAAACACTTGATCAAATGGCATACGCGCTTTATTATCAAGCAACCCCACAGGGTGATATTGTGGCATTTGGGGATAGTGATCGAACGGTTTTAGGTGGCATTTTGGGGTATTGCGCTGTAGCGTTACAAAATCCAATGTATAAATCAAAAGCTCATGATGTGCTTGATTTTGAGGTTTGTTATGCGTACGGCGTAATGATGCAGGATGCTTTTGAGGCATTGAAACGGAAGTTCCAGTTTCCTTAAACTACGATGGCGTGGATAGTGGTATCTTTACCACGCGAAGTGATTGGGGTTCGGATGCCCATTTCACTAGGTTTACGAATGGGTCTTTAGGAAGTGGACACGGGCATGCAGATAATCTCCATGTTTCAACATATTTCCAAGGAAAACCTGTATTGTTTGATCCAGGGCGTTTAACTTATCGTGAATATGACCCACGTCGCATGCACCTTAAAGGCATGGAAAGTCATAATACCGTTATTCTCGATGGAAAGCCTTCCGCAATTCCTGATACCTAATGGACGTATGCTTCTTTTTATAAACCACTTAAAAATTATGTGCGTCATGAGGGAAATTTCCATTACTATGAAGGCGTTGTGGTTTCGGATACTTCCGTGCACCAACGCAAATTGATTGTTATTGATGATGGTATTTGGATGATTGTCGATGAAGTTAAAGCTGAAGGAAATCATGTTGCTACAACGAAGTATCACTTAGATGAATCATTACTGTATCAAAATGGTATAATAAAGTTTGAAGATGAATCGAAATTAAATGTATTGAGTACAAGTCCGATCACCGTGGCTTCAGATGTAATTTCATATACATACAATAAGGAATCAACACATTCTGTTTTAGTCCAAGAACAGGATTTTGTGGATGCATGTGTAAACGTGACACTCTTTGTAGATCCAAAGTGGACGGTAACACGTCTACCCATTCTTCAAAATGGCGAGACGCCCATCGCTGATGAACGAGGTTGCGCGTATGCTTTTGAAAATGATGATGAAGTGATTGAGGTTTGTGTGCTTCACGAAGAGATTTGGCAAGGGAAAAAAATTATGTACTGTAATGGAAAACCATTCCACGCGAAATGTGTTGTACGCTCAAATCGCTTCGGACAAAAGGTAATGCGCGCTTAAATCAAAGCGCTAACAACTTGTTAATCGGTTTACTTAGTAATATAATAAGTACGTTATGATGTAAAAAAAGAATAAGTTGATGAAAGGAATTAAACATGACTCAGGAAAAGAAGTTAACGATTAAAGAAATCGCTTCGTTGGCGGGTACATCGAAAACCACCATCTCATTTTTCTTGAACGGAAAATTTGATAAAATGAGTGCGGAAACACGCGAACGCATTGAGAAAGTCATTGAGGAAACAAATTACAGTCCCAGTGTGGTCGCGCGCTCATTAAATGCAAAAAGCATGAAACTCATCGGTGTAATTATCGGTGATATCACCAATGCATTTGCAAATCAAATTGTTAAAGGAATTGATGAAGCAGCAAAAGAGGGGAAATATCAACTTATCGTAGGGAATACGAACTACGATATCGAAAACGAAGAGAATTATGTCAATCGAATGCTTGCGATGGGTGTTGATGGGTTTATTGTTCAACCAACAACAAGTTTTCATAAATTGATTAAGAAAATTCGTTCTCAAAATAAGGAGATTGTTTTTATTGATTCACAGACGAATGTTCAAAACAACCCTTGGGTAAAAACGAATAATTATGAAGCTGTTTTAGAAACGACCGAGGAAATGATGAAACTTGGGTATGAAGAGTTTATTCTTCTAACCGCAGATCCAAGTATTCTCTCAACCCGTCAAGAACGTTCACAAGGCTTTATTGATGCACTTGCATTAAATGGCAAACAATGTAATATGCAAATTGTGTCAGACAATGTCACACCCGCAGAAATTACAGAAATTATCAGCAATAATATTATGTTAAACCGTAAAACATTGATCTTTGCAGCCAACTGTTGGCTGTTACCCATTGTTTATATGGGATTGAAAGAATTACGGAATTTGATTCCTACCACAATCGGTTTACTTGGATTTGATAATACAGAGTGGACCAATGTTGCATCACCATCTGTCACGACCATTGTCCAACCTGCATACGATGAGGGCTATCAAGCAGCACGGATTTTGATTGATCGGATCGAAGGCGACTATATGGAAGCACCAAATCAAATTCTTAAATGTAATATTAACTGGCAAGAATCAACATGCCAAGGAGATCTTCTTTAGAGGTCTCTTTTTTTTACCTTAATTTATATTAAATGAGTTTAATAGCTAAGATTGAAAAGCGTGAGAATGCTATAATAGGAAATAAAGAGGAGGATGTTATGGAAAAATCAAACACTTTAAAATGGATGGTGCTTACCGCAATGATGACTGCACTGATTACTGTGGTCACGATGATGATAAAAATCCCTTCCGCAACCGGAGGTTATCTCAATCTCGGTGATTTTGGAATTATGATTTCAATGGCTGTAGTGCCGTTTCCCTATGCGCTCTTTGCTGCGGGAGTTGGAAGTGCTTTTGCAGATATTTTCGCAGGTTATGCCCTTTATGCGCCTTTTACCTTGGTCATTAAAGCAGGTGAAGTTGTGATTTTGTATGGCTTGAGACATCACCTAGAATCCTCAAGACGTTGGATTCCCTTCTGTTTGGCAGGGCTATGGATGATGGTGATGTATGGCTTTGTGGCTGTATGGATTGCGCAAAGTTGGGGTGCGATGCTTATTGCCTTCAAAGGTGATGTGTTCCAAGGACTTCTTGCGGCGGTCTTAGCGACCCTTTACTATCCAAGAATGGTTAAGCTTGTTTCAACCTTAAATCCTAAAAAAAACACCTTGATCGGAACTGACCTAGTTCCGTGGGACTAAAGAAAAAAACCTCTTGTATGAGAATTATTGTAAAATAGTTCAATATAGGAGGTTTTTATATGGGAACCGAACTATGCATAGCTATGAGACAAAGATGAAAGTTATAGAAATGAAATTGGCAGGCTACTCAAGCAGGTTTATTCAGACTGAACTTGGAATAAAAAATGTAACACAAGTCAAAACATGGTGGAGATGGTATCGAAATGGTGAACACTATCGATTTTCTCAACCTGTAGGCAAGCAATATACTTTTGGAAAAGGGCCTGAAGGAGACACGGTCGAAGAAACACAAAGACTTAGAATTAAATCTTTGGAGCAACAAATTGAACTATTAAAAAAGTATTTGGAAAGAGAAAGGATGTGGTTCCTGAAATAATCATCAAGCTCGTTGAAGAGTATCGCAACACTGTATCTCTTAAAGATATCTTGAATCTTTTTGGGGTACCTAAGTCAATGTATTACCGTTGGACTAAAAAAGAGCAACTAGAGTCTAATAATTATTCTGTCAATGAAGGATTAGTAATTGAACTTTGTAAAGAAAATAAATTTCGTTATGGATATCGAAAAATAACTGCATTAATTCGAAAGAAAGAATTATCAATAAGAACACTGTTCAAAAGATAATGCAGAAACACCAATGTCAATGCCGTGTTAGGTCAAACGGTATCGAAAAACAAAATCCGAAGATCATTATGCCCAATATCATTAATCGCGACTTTAAATCACTACGTCCTCTAGAGAAATTGGTGACAGATATCACTTACATCCCTTATGGCCATAAGATGCTCTATTTATCTACGATCATGGATTTATATAATGGTGAGATTATTGCGTCTACATTGAGTGACAGACAAAACCTAGAATGTGTGGTTGATACATTAAATCAACTTCCGGATATCGTTCAGCCATGTATTCTTCATTCTGATCAAGGGAGTGTCTATACATCAAAAGAGTATCAACTCAAAGTAAAAAATAAAAGCATTACCATGAGTATGTCCCGTAAGGGTACACCCGCTGATAATGCTCCTATCGAATCGTTTCATGCCTCGCTAAAGTGTGAAACATTCGAATTAAACCCAGAACTAAAGGGTTCTACTGAAATTGTATCACAAACTGTGATAAACTATTTAAAATATTACAATGAAAATCGAATACAAGAAAAGCTAGGATATCAATCTCCCGTAAATTATCGGTTAACTTCATCCTAACTTGGTTTTTTCTTTAGTCCCAAGGAACTAGGTCAGTTCCAAACTGATTGTTTTTTTATTCTACTTTATATATTTGAATGGTGTCATCGTCATCGAAGAAATGGTATGCCAAATCGGAAAACGATTCGGGATGAGCCAAAATTGCGGGATGTTTACTCTTTTTAAATAAATAGATCGATGTGTGACGCACTTTTTTGAGTAAACAATTATAGATTTGGATGTAATGACATTTACGAATGCGCTGATCATCACGACATCCCGTTAAAAGAAGGGGAGCACGTAGGTTACTCAAATCATCGAAGTAGGGTGTATTCCCAAATTCTAAGATTGCATTGGTTTCATTAACCACTGTTGTATGCCATTTTTTCCATGAATTCTTCGGAGGTTAAACTTTCCGGGTATACTGGAAAGTAACTTGCGACGCTCACGTGCAAGCGATTCAAGAAATTGCGGGCTTGATGATTCACCCTGAAAGTTATCGGCAATGATTTTATGAATCCGTCCGGGTTCTTTGAGTGCAATATTCACTGCAACAATTGCACCACCGCTCATTCCAACTAATTTTACATCTCGATAATCTTTAATATGAATCAATTCTAAAACTTGAGCAGCCTCATAAGCCCAAATATCAAGTGGGAATGTATCAATCTGCTCAGATTTTCCATAACCTAAAAAATCAATGAGAACGACTTTAAAGTCATCTTTATATAAATCAATAATCGGTTTAAATACATCAGATGATGATGCATTACCATGTAGGAAAATCAAGGGGTCTCCCATACCGAATTCTTCATAAAAGATCTCATGCCCCATAAAATTGAAATAAGACATTGTGTAACCTCCAAAATTACAATATCCACATTATAGCAAACTCTTTGTAATAAAACACAAAGAATGATTAAGTTCTCTAAATTACACGATGTAGTTGTTTAAGAAAAAAAATTATTAGGATAAAAAAGAGTATGGTAAAATAAAAATCGAAAGGAGGTTTTTTAGGAATACAAGCGCCTGGCTCATATTGAGCGACGAGGAAAGAGGAGAATCGAGACTTCGGCGGATGCCTCTTCGGTTATATGGAATCGTAAGATAAGGACAAATAGAACAAATCCCTTATCAACCATAATCTTAAAATAATAGGAGATATATAATATGTGTGGAATTGTAGGATATGTTGGCACGCGTAATGCTGTCGACGTTTTAAGCGTGGGATTATCCCACTTAGAGTACCGAGGGTATGACTCAGTTGGTTTAGCGATTCAAGAAAGAAAAAAAATAAAAACGTATAAAGAAAAAGGAAAAATTAAGAATTTAGAAATGCAACTTGAAGCAGCTCGTAAAGGTGAACCTTCCTGTGGTATTGGTCATACGCGTTGGGCAACGCATGGTCGTGCATCTAAAAATAACGCGCACCCACATGGCACAGAAAATGTAGTGTTGGTACATAATGGCATTATTGAAAATTATTTAGAGTTGAAAGAAGAATTATTAGCACTTGGTTACAGTTTTGTATCAGAGACAGATTCTGAGGTTGCGGCCAAGTATTTGGATTATCTAATAAAGCAATCAATCTCAAATCAAAAAGCCATTGAATTACTGTGTGACCGGATTCGTGGTAGTTATGCTTTTGCGATCATGTTTTTAAACGAACAGGATGTTCTTTATGGTGTTCGGCACGGCAGTCCATTGTGTTTAGCTATTGGAAAAGATGAAATGTTTCTTGGGTCGGATATGTCACCCATTTTGAGTTATACCAATGAGTATATACTTCTTGATGATCGTGAAATTGTCCGTGTTGAGTCGGATTCGTTTGTGGTGTACCGATCCGATGGTATCGAAGTTAAAGATAAAGTAATTCATTTTGCGAATTGGAATCAAGAATCATCCGATCGACAATTGTTTGAGCATTTTATGCTTAAGGAAATACATGAACAACCCGATGTACTTGACCGAACTTTAAAAACTTATACACAAGCTGATGATGAGGGTTCGTTAAATGTTTCCTTTCCCATCCCGTGTGATTTCTTTACAAACATTAAAACCATCCACATTATTGCATGTGGAACGGCCCTTTATGCAGGGTTATGCGCAAAGTATTGGATTGAAGCTGAAACAGATTATCGAGTCATGATTCATACAGCAAGTGAGTTCCGTTATTATCCTTTAAAGCTCGGTGAAGCAGATTGTGCATGGTTTATTTCGCAAAGTGGTGAAACGGCAGATAGTCTTGCCTGTTTACGCATGGTTTCTGAGCAAGGAATTAAGACGCTTGGAATTGTGAATACTCAAGGGTCTTCAATCGCACGCGAGGTCGATGTGTGTATTTATACATGTGCGGGGTTTGAAAAATCTGTGGCGAGTACAAAAGCCTACACGGCACAGATCGCATTGTTGTATCTTATTACATTATTACTTCAAGAATCGAAACATCCACATCAAGCCCTTGTGATGCTTCAACAATGTATTCGTGCACAACAAGACCTGCTTGAACAAAAAGATGACATTCAAGCGCTCGCACGAAAATACTTGGGGATTTCTTCAGTGTTTTTCTTAGGTCGTGGACTGGACTTCGCAACCTCGGTTGAAGCATCGCTGAAACTCAAAGAAGTTTCTTATGTTATGAGTGATGCTTATCCGGCAGGGGAATTAAAACATGGAACCCTTGCTCTTATTGATCCAAAAGTACTTTCAATTGTGACCTTAACACAAATGGATACTAAAGAAAAAACCCTGAGCAATTTACAGGAGGTGCAAGCACGATCAGGTCAACTTCTGTTGATGACCAGCGACCCGATGCTTTCGAGTTTTTGTGATGATGTGTTCGTCGTGCCAAAGGTTGATGATAAAACCATGCCGTTTATCAGCATTATTGCACATCAATTGTTTGCCTATTACAGTGCAAAAATCAGAGACTGCGACATCGATTGTCCACGAAACCTGGCAAAATCAGTTACCGTAGAATAACAAAAAAAACGTATCCTTCTGGAGTTGTCAAACAAAAGTAGACATTAATAAAAGACTAGAAACCCTTATCCATTTTATATTGGATAGGGGTTTTGTAATTTAAACAGTAAGCAGGTCTTTCAAAATTGAAATAATGTACATATTCTTCGATAAAATTTTCAAAGTTATCTACGGACCAGTATTGATAATCACACGCCATTTCTGCTTTAATCCATCCATTTAATGATTCGATAATTGGATTATCTGTAGGTGTTCCAGCTCGCGACATAGATCTAATTATGTTATAATTTTCATGCGCTTTAGCGAAAGCTTTAGAGTGGTAGACAGCTCCTTGATCTGTGTGAAGAATCGTGGAGCTGTTTTTTTATTATCCTTAAGTAGCGCAAGGAGATCCTCGAGACACTTGTAGTAAGGCTTAGGATCACCAGTTGTACGCGATAATGCAGAACTGATAATTTCATTGTTAAAGGTATCAACCATTAAAGTCCATTCATAATTAATCCTTTGTTTCGAATATGTGTCATATCTGAAACAATAATTTCTAAAGGTTTGGTTGCCTTCCATTGATTCTTTATAATATTAGGATAAATTCGACTTTGTGTTCCAGGTTTTATGGGAATAGTGTTTAACTTTTGATTTAATATTTAAAACTTGCAACACTTGTGGATTAAATTATCGGAAAATTCAATCCCTAAATCACTTTGCTTTCTCATGACTGCAGCGATATCATGATAACCATAACTTGGAAAACGGCGATGCCAGGCTTTAATCACAAAGCTAAGAATCGCTCTTTTTTGTTCATAAATATTGAGATCATTCTTATGCTTTAACCACTTGTAATAACCAGATCGGTTCAAATTCATAAATCTAAGAATGAACGTAATCGGATGTTTAAAAGATAAGTCATGTGCTATTTAGAATTCTTGTCTTTTAAAGTAACGAACTCCTTGTTTACACCAACTCCTTTCACCTGGTACCCTTTTTTTAATCGTGCAATCTCAATATCTCGTTTTAGAATTTCGAGTTGAAGTCGTTCGATCTCAGTTAATGATTTACTCGTATGAAGCGCAGAAAAATGATTTCCTGTCTTTTTCTTGTTTTTTAAACCCTCTTTACCATCACGCATTAATCGATCAATCCACCCATTAATCGTTCCTTTAGGACTTGTGATAGTTTCGCAGCACTTATATGTTCATCAATATGACGTGTAACGACTTTAATACGATCCTCATAAGTCCATTTATTATTTAATCCACCTTTGGGTCTTCCCATCATTAATACCTCCGTTTTATCTTTGATTTTATTATTACACAAAAAAAGTAGACAAGTCTTTTTTACTTGTCTACTTTTAGTTTACTACTCCACTTCGAAGGAAGTGTTTTTTTTTATTGGATACGGCCAAAGCTGGATGCATTATTTTGGGGATTACGTTGGTCAAGATCTTTTTGGAGAAGGACGCTTGCACGTTTGATGGAATGGTGGCCAAATCGTTCTCGTATCGTGTCGAGGGTTTCATCAAGCTCGGTTATGGGTTCATCAAAAAGTGAAAGCTGAATGGGTTGGCAGGTAGAGACGAGGTCACTTAATGTGATGGTGATGCTGCGAAGTGGTTTGTTTTGGTCCCAATATTTCTCAACTAAAAAGAGGGATTCATTAACAATTTGTTGTACCGTATTGATGGGTTGATTCAGCTTTTTTTGTCTGGATAGGGTTTCAAGTTTGTGATCACGAATACTGATGCGAAGGACACTGCCTTTCTTTTCAATTTTACGACACCGACTTGAAACCGATTCAGCCAAGACCAACAATACCCGTTTGACCTCGTCAATGGTCACAAGATCTTGAGGTGTGGTCATGCCATTACCGATTGATTTGGCGGGATCACTGTAGGGGTTAACTTCTGATGAATCCTCACCATTCGCAAAGGCTTTGAGTAAGCTTCCCATCTTCCCAAGATGCGTATGCAAAGTGTTCTCATTTGCACAAGCCAGATCACCAATGGTTCGAATGCCAATCTGATTAAGACTTTTTTGAGTGCTGGGACCAACATATAGAAGTTCTTGAACAGGGAGTGGCCAAATCATTTGCTTCATATGGGACTCCATGAGGATGGTTAGCCCATTGGGTTTTTGGAAATCTGAACCAAGCTTTGCAAAGATTTTATTAAAACTCATTCCAATTGACACCGTCAAGCCGACTTCTGCTTTGATGCGCTTTTGGATTTCCGTTGCGATATCTCCCGGCTTTCCAAATAATAGAATAGAATCGGAGATATCGACCCATGCCTCATCAATCCCAAAAGATTCCACTTTATCGGTATAGGTTCGATAGATGTCTTTGACCTGATTGCTTATCATAAGATAATCTTCATAGGAAGGTGGAACAATCACGAGACCTGGACATTTGCGTCGCGCATCTTTAAGTGTCTCTGCCGTTTTAACGGCCTTAGCTTTCGCCAACGGATTACGTGTTAAGACGATGCCATGTCGTTTGGACTCATCGCCACCAACACACATGGGGACATTCGCCAAGGATGGATTTTTTAGTATTTCAATTTGCGCAAAGCAATAGTCAATATCGCAATGAAGAATGTAACGTTGCTTCATAAAGTCACCTCAATAATCTCAGTATAGGTTATTGTGTTGCGTAATTCAATAGAAATACGCAACATTGGGAGTTTTGTTGTATGGGGGTTGCATAATGGGTATAATAGAAAAAAGAGGTGATTGCATGACATTACAAGAACTGATTACGATATTTAGAGCGCGCCACAATCTCTCATTAGAAGAAGTTGGTGATGCGGTGGGTGTGAGCCGGTCGACGGTTTCACGCTGGGAAACGGGAGTTATTAAAAAGATTTCATTAGAAAAGCAGGAACGGTTGTCGCATTTATTTAAAATAAACGTTCCCAGATTATTTAGATTATCATTTTTTTAAGCCGGTTTTAGGTGTAGTTAGGGCAGGGTACGATTTGTTAGCGCACCAAGATATAATCGGGTATGAGGAAGTTTCAAAACGTGAATATGATCAAGGCGATTATTTTTTGAAAGTTGTGGGTGATTCCATGACGGGATCACGCATTTATGACGGGGATCTTATTTACGTTAAAAAAACACGAGAAATTGTATCGGGGGATATCGCCGTTGTGTTAATACAGGGGGATGAAGCGACCGTTAAACGTGTTATTTTAAAAGATAATTTGATGATATTAGAGGCTACAAACCCGGACTATCCAACGCGTTATTATAACCCAGAAGAAGTCATGATGTTGCCGGTTGAAGTAATTGGGAAAGTCCTAAATGTGCGTGTTGATTTCTAGAAGTAATCCTTCTTATGTAAATAAACGACAACCCCAAGGGTTAAGAAAAAACTAATCATAAATACAATTAGAGCGCATGAGGGTGGTCTTGGAAGGGGAGATCGATGTTCATGCCGTAAAAACTGGTAATAAAAGTTGGGACTGACAATACGAGTGTAATCGATGTGAGGGTCTGCATTATTTTATTCAATCGATTTGAAAAAAGCGATTCGGACACATCAACAATCGAATTGATGATTTGTTGATACATTTCGATATTTTGAACTAATTGATTCACCTCGATACGAATGTTTGTATATTCCGAAGATCGTTCAGATTGCCAGAGGGGATGTGGTTTTTCTTTCATAATATAATTCGCGACATCACCAATGGCATTAATAGCTGTTTGATAACGAATTAACTTTCGACTTAAACTAAAGAGGGCTTTAATGTTTGCTTTTGTAACCAAATTTTCCATGGTTTCTTCATACTCCGAGAGCTGTGCGTTGATGATTTGAACCATCATTTCATAGTTTTTAAGCGTATGTAAAAGAAGGTCAGTGAGGGTAGCGTGCTGAATGTCTTCGGTTAAAGAAATCGATTCATGACAATAAAGATTATAAACGGTACCCATTTGTTCGATACAAATGGGTTGAATGTTTTCTGGTGAGCTTGGATAATTAAGAATGATATAGAAATTGCCACTTAGAAGACGGATATGAGCCAGTTCCGCTTTATCGGATAACGATTGACGGATATATTCGGGTAATTGAAGCATGTGAGCATCTTGATAGATTATAAGATTCATCGTGAATCCTCCTTGTATAGGTATTATAACACGTGAGAAGAATACGAAATTAAGAAAACCTTAAACTGCTTTAGTGTATAATAGATTTAATTGGAGGACGCATATGTATAAAATCATGATTATTGAAGATAACGATACAATTCGTAATGAACTCAGTAGTTTCTTAAAAAAGAACGGCTATGAGACCACACTCATTACTGATTTTACGAATGTTTTGGATACGTTTAAGCAGGAAGATGTGGATTGTGTACTTCTGGATTTATCTCTTCCTGAAGTTGAGGGACATTATCTTGCGAAAGAAATTCGCAAAATAAGTGAGGTTCCGCTTATTGTTGTTACCAGTCGAAACAGCACCATGGATGAACTGATGTCCATGAATTTAGGGGCTGATGATTTTATTACCAAACCGTATAATTTACAAATTTTGTTAGCGCGATTGCAATCCGTTTTACGACGTGCTTATGAAAAAAATGATACCCCAGTAACTGTTTTAAGAGGGGTTGAGTTAGACATACCGCGCGGAATGGTGCGTTATCAAAATCAAGAGCAAGAACTTACCAAAAATGAATTACGCATTCTATCATTCCTTATTGCAAATAAAGGCAGTATTGTTTCACGACAAGATTTGATGCAATACTTGTGGAATACGGATTGGTTTGTGGATGATAATACATTGACTGTAAATATTAATCGTTTGCGTAAGAAACTTGAAGAAATTGGAATTGTGGATTTTATAGAGACAAAACGTGGTATGGGATATACAATTCATGAAAACTAGAGATTTTTTGATGGATAAAGCGTATCTTATAATCCTCGTTGGAATTTTAGAAGGTGTTGTTTCATTCTTCCTTTTGGCTGTGGGGATTCAGCATGAAATTGTGTGGATTATCATGTTTCTCTTCGCACTGGTGTTGCTTGTGGTTTTAGGGGTTGAATTTTCCCGTAGAAAGCGATTTTATGATGAACTGCTGATGAATTTAGAAGGGTTGGATCAAAAGTACTTGATTACGGAAATGATCCCTGATGGGGAGTTTTTGGATGCAAGGCTTTGGGTTGAGGTTGTAGAAGATCTAAGCAAATCCATGGCAGACCGAGTGAATGAGTATAAACGGCGTCAAGAAGATTACAAAGAATACATTGAGTTATGGATTCACGAAGTGAAAACACCTTTAGCAGGGGCAAAGCTGATTGCTTCAAATAATTCCAATTCAGAAATGGATCTCATAATCCGTGAAATGAACCATGTTGAAGATTACCTGGAACAAGTTCTTTTTTATGCACGGTCAAGCTCACTTGAAAAAGATTATATGATTCAGCCCCTTAATCTCAATACACACATCCGTAATGTCGTTAAAGAACTTGCACCCATCTTTATTCAGCGTAAAATTCAAATCGAGATCCAGGTGACAGAAGAACATGTATACAGCGATTCGAAATGGGTTGAATTTATGATTAAACAAGTCCTATCCAATGCGTTAAAGTATGTGGATGAAGGGTGCGGTCATATTTTCGTATCGACGACCATTCAAGAACATGCCATTACCCTTCAAATCTGTGATAATGGACCGGGAATCCCAACGCAAGACTTAGAACGGGTGTTTGAACGTGGGTTTACCGGAGCGCGCGGACGCCAAAACAAACAAGCGACAGGAATGGGATTGTATCTTGTGAAAATGCTAAGTAATAAGTTGAACTTAGATGTAACTATTGAGAGTCACGAAGGAACCTGTGTTAATTTCGTCTTTCCAAAATCAAAAATGATGTTTAAGTAACCTCGTGAACGAGGTTTTTTTATTTCAAATACACTATAATAAAAGTAAGTGACAATAATGTCATATAACTGTAATGATAATGAATTGTAGAATCATCAAGAATTCTTTAAACTCAATGTAGGAGGTTGGTTATGACAACAATACTAGATGTAAACAATATTGAAAAATACTATGGTAAAAAAGGAAATATTACCAAGGCACTTGATGGTGTCTCATTCACAATTGAAAAAGGGGAATTTGTAGGAATTATGGGACCATCGGGTTCTGGGAAAACAACCCTTCTTAACTGCATTTCAACCATTGACTCGGTAACCAGTGGAACCATTGGGGTGAACGGTCAAAATACTACAAAACTTAAGAAAGAGCATTTACAACGTTTTCGTCGAGAGCAACTTGGATTTATTTTCCAAGATTTTAACTTACTGGATACCCTCACTGCTTATGAAAACATTGCTTTAGCGCTCACCATTCAAAACATTAATCATAAAGAAATTGATCAACGCATTCAAAGCGTGGCGCGTCTTTTAGATATTGAAGAAGTACTTCAAAAATTTCCGTATCAAATGTCAGGGGGGCAGCAACAACGTGTCGCCTCAGCGCGTGCATTAATTACAAATCCAAGTCTTATTTTAGCGGATGAGCCTACGGGTGCTTTAGATTCAAAATCAAGCCGTATGTTGCTAGAGAAACTTCAAGAACTGAATGAACAAGAACAAGCGACTATTATGATGGTAACCCATGATGCATTCAGTGCAAGTTATGCGCAACGCATCCTCTTCATAAAAGATGGGAAAATCTTTAATGAGTTGGTACGTGGTAATGATAGTCGCAAAGAATTCTTTGATAAAATTATTGATGTTGTAACGTTACTTGGAGGCGATTCCGCAAATGTACTCTAAACTCGCACTTCGTAATGTTAAGAAGAGCTATCGAGATTTCTTTATCTACTTTATCACCTTGACGTTCTCGGTCTCTCTATTTTATGTTTTTTCTTCATTTGGTGCACAAGCATCAATTATGGATTTAAGTTCATCACAAGGTTCAATGGTTGAGGCGTTGACACGTATTATGAATGCGATGTCCTATATTGTCGCCGTTGTCTTTGCATTTTTAATTCTCTATGCAAATCATTTTTTAATTAAGCGTCGCCATAAAGAACTGGGCGTTTATACGTTATTGGGGATGCCGAAACGCTACATATCTCGAATTTTAATTTACGAAACACTCTATATTGGGGTCTTTTCATTAGGCTCTGGATTGCTTTTAGGTCTTGCTTTATCTCAAGTTATGACACTATTGAGTGCAAAGGTTCTAAGTGTAGCAACACATTATCATTTTGTATTTTCAATGGTTGCGACTGTGAAAACAATTGTGTGCTTTATGATTATTTTTACAGTAGTCATGATTTTTAATGGTGTGATTCTTAATAAATATAAATTAATTGATTTATTGCGTTCAAAACGTCAAAATGAAACACTTAAAGTACGTAAGACATGGATGAGTGTTGTCATTTTTATTCTTGCATGTGTCCTTATTGGGTATGCCTATAAACTGGCATTGAAACCAATGGAACTGATTCGTTTGCTTCCCCTTGTGTTGGTTGCAGGGGCATTGGGAACTTTTATGCTCTTCCTATCGTTTTCTGGATTTATGCTTAAATTTATGCAATTAAACCAAAAACGTTATTACAAGGGTTTAAATAGTTTTGTCTTTCGTCAAGTGAGCGCAAAAATCAGTACAACGTATAAAATGATGTCTGTGATTACCTTGATGTTGTTGATTGCGATAGGAGCCCTTGCTACTGCATTTAATTTAAATTATGTACTTGGCAATGAACTGGAAAAAGCAACCGGTTACGATGTTAGTGTTGTCGTTTCCGGTTCAGAAGGGAAGGATTACGCGCGTCTTATTGATGAAGTCAAAGGCTTTGAACATCAAACAACCGCATCCCTTTATGATCTGGGCATTGAAGCGAAGGATATGGGGATGGAACAGGAACTTTATCAAGGTCAACGCATTTTATTTATGACAGAGACTGATTTCAATGGTTTACGAACGCATGAAGGGTATGAACCCATTCACCTTGATGAAGATGAAGTTTACTTCCAAAAAGCACCAACCGCAGGGTTACAGGGCAGTGATTTGGAGAAACTGGATGCGATTCCAATTTTAGGACAAGCGTTTGTGCTTCAAGCAAATCATGATGTGAAACCGGTAAGGATTGCGAATGGATCCATGATTCACGGATCACTCTTTGTGGTTAATGATGTTCATCTATCAACATTAAAAGCAGAAATGATTTCAAATGACGCATGGAATCAAAATACATTCATATCCAATCTTGATGTTCATGGCTCACAAAAAGAAGTCGTAGAAAAACTTGAAAACAATTTTGAGGGACAGTCTCTTGGCTTGTATCATAATATTCTTAGTTCCGAAGATGTGAAAGCGTCAATGAGTGGAACCGAACTCTTATTTACCTATGTGGGTATTTATCTTGGATTGGTGTTCTTGTTAAGCAGCGTGGTTGTATTGGCGCTTCAACAGCTTTCGGAAGCCAGTGATAATCAATCACGTTACCGTGTTCTCACAAAATTGGGTGCCGATGAGCATATGCTTAAACGTTCAATTCTAAAACAGATAACGATTTATTTCTTTTTACCACTTCTCATTGCGTTAATCCATGCTTATGTTGGTATCAAAGCAATGAATGTGAACTTAAATTTAGCGGGTCTTGCACCGGACACCATGGTGCCTGCAATTCTTACAACCAGTGCAATCAGTATGTATTTGATCTATTTCATCATTACGTATTTCTCAAGTAAGGCCATTACACTGGAAGCTTAAACACACCTAAGGGTGTGTTTTTTAATATGACATTGTTGTAAGTTAAGTGTAAGGAGATTCGATGGTTTGCTTCTTGCATAAAATCTATACTATAGATAACAAGGAGAAACATTATTAAAATACAAATTAAAAAACTATTTAGAAATGATTAAACACGCAAAAATCTACAAGGACGTAACTCAGAACTAACAAAACCCAAACCTTGCCTTGCGGAAATGAGTGCTGAAGAACAAGCAATCGGGCAAGCGCTATCCAGTTTTGTGATCACGACGATCATTACATTATAAGGGAGGCAATTATGTATTTTAAAATAGCCTATAGAAATGTTAAGAAAAGCTATAAAGATTATTCTGTATATTTTATCACATTGACCTTTTCGGTAGCCCTTTTCTATATCTTCGGATCCTTTGAACAGCAGTCAGCCATTTTAAAAATGACGGCAGGGCAAGGTCAAGCTGTGCAAGCCCTTGTAACAACCATGAATGTTATGTCAGCCATTATTTCTGTTGTGTTCGCATTTTTAATTCTCTATGCGAATCAATTCTTAATTCGACGTCGTCAAAAAGAGTTGGGCCTTTACACATTACTGGGGATGCCAAAACGAAACATTGCGCGAATCCTAACATATGAAACCCTCTATATTGGTGTGATGTCCTTAGGGACCGGGTTAGTTCTTGGCTATCTCGGATCTCAGGCAACCGCAATTTTAAGTGCTCAACTCCTTAAAGCGAACATCACATACCATTTTATTTTCTCAATCAAAGCAACACTTAAAACAATCCTAAGCTTTTCCGTTATTTTTATCATTGTCCTTATCTTCAACGGTAATGTCATTCGGAAACATAAGCTTATTGAACTCTTTCATGCACATCGCGTCAATGAAACTGCTGAAAACAAACGTGCTGTTTTACAATTTATGGTAGGTGTCATTTTACTGATTCTTGCTTATAAATGGGCACTTGTACCCTTACATCTTGTGGTCTTTATGCCTTTGATTATTGCCTTGGGATCATTTGCTACGTTTGTTATTTTTAAAGCACTTTCCGGCTTTATGCTTAAGTTTATGAAGATCAATCAACGCCTCTATTATAAAAATCTCAATGTCTTTGTATTTCGCCAAGTTGCCTCAAAGGTCAATACTACTTACAAGATGATGGCGGTTGTAAGTCTTCTACTCTTATTTGGTATCGCAACATTATCAACGGGGTTTAACCTAAATTCAGTTATGGATGAACAAATTAAACGCAATACACCTTTTGATTACACCTTAATGGTGCCGTACTTATCGATCGAACGTGATCTTGAAATTGAAACCTTTATTGCGGACCAGAACATCGAAGGCTTTGCATCAATGAATCTCTACAACACTGATTATGATGCGGATGTACTCGATAGTGTTGTGATGCACGCCAAAAGCCAACAACAACCACGAATCTATCTTGCGGATATTGAGGATTATAATATGATCCGCGTCATACACAATCAGCCAACCATTGATTTAAGTCCGAACAGTGTATACCCTTATGGTCTTAAACATCACAATCAAACCTTAAAAGCGGATGCTAAAGTTATCTTGGGTAAGGGAGATTATAATGTTGTTGATGATCGTGATGATGAGTCGATAAGCATTAGAAATGGTGATTTTAATGATGTCGTCTTACTCATGAATACGGAAACACTTCATGATACACTTGCATCTCAAACGAAACCCGTAACGATGACAACAATCTACAATGTGAATACAGACAAAAGCAGTTTACTCCAAACATCTATTGAACACAAACTTGACGAATTGGGATATGATCACAATGATATTATAAGTGTTAGTTCAGAACAACTGTTTGAAATGCTATTGGGAATTGAGCTGATTTTTACTTTTATGGGACTTTATTTGGGCGTTGTTTTCTTAATCAGTAGTGGTGTCATTCTTGCCCTACAGCAACTTTCTGAAGCAAGTGATAATCAGGTACGCTATCGTGTACTTGAGAAATTGGGAACGGATGAAGGCATGATGCATCACGCCATTTTCAAGCAAGTTGCCTTGTATTTCTTCATACCACTCTTGCTGGCTGGTGTTCATGCATGGGTTGGGATATCTGCGGTTAATATAAACTTAGATCTTGCAGGCCTTAAGGCAACCAGTTTTATGCCAACCCTTTTAACGTGTGTTGGGGTTATCGGTATTTATTTTGTATACTTTATTGCAACCTATTTAGGCAGTAAGTCAATAATTAAAGGAAACTAGAGATTTCATCTAGTTTTTTTTATAGAATGTTGTATTATAGTTGTAGTGTAAAAGGAG
This sequence comes from Erysipelothrix piscisicarius, assembly GCF_003931795.1. Classification (NCBI taxonomy): domain Bacteria; kingdom Bacillati; phylum Bacillota; class Erysipelotrichia; order Erysipelotrichales; family Erysipelotrichaceae; genus Erysipelothrix; species Erysipelothrix piscisicarius. Next base: position 839,786 of record NZ_CP034234.1, read on the forward strand.
CGTTCCATGAATTTATTTATAAGAGAAGATATTCGGACGAATAGTTTTGATGACCCGGAGTTTGAACAAAAGCTTGCTTCAATGTGGGAGCGATTCAATACATCATTACCACATTATGATGCGGCGAAATATGCAGTCTATACGGACTACAAGACAGACTATAAGGGATTGTATTCTCTGGGCCTTGCAACTGAGTTTGAACAAACAAGCGAATTGTTGGTCGTGGACGAACGCAATGATTATCAAGTGTTTCCTGTTGATGTAACCGATGAATTTGGTGTTTTAAATACATGGAAATTGATCTGGTCGTTGGAGGCATCGGATAAGTTAAAACGTGCGTATACCATTGATTTTGAAAAATACTATGAAGATGGACGTATCGATATCTTTATCGCAGTAGAATAACATTTATGTTATTCTTTTTTATTACGAGAATGTAAGGTGGTCGTTTATTGAAATATGATAAAATACAACTAAGGAGTTCTAACTATGGTCATAAAAATGGCATTTAAAAACGTTCGAAAAAGCTATAAAGACTATACCGTGTATTTTGTGACACTGGCTTTTTCTGTAGCACTTTTCTATATTTTTGGATCCTTTCAAGATCAAGCGGGAATCTTGGAACTTACAAATCAAATGGGACGAACGTTTGAACTGGTATCAGAAGCCCTCAATGTGATACCTTTTATAGTCGTCGTAATCTTTGCTTTCCTTATCGTCTATGCAAATAATTTCATCATTGGCAGACGAAAACAAGAGTTTGGATTGTACATGCTTTTGGGGATGTCACGTTTTAAAATGTCATTGATTTTGATGGCAGAAACATTTTTAATTGGATTGGCTGCACTTGCAGTAGGCCTGTTCTCAGGCTATATCTTAACGCAAATTACGAGTGTGTTGATGGGGACAATCCTAGCGGTTCCGATTCACTATCAATTTATCTTTTCAACACAGGGGGCGCGGCGAACGATTTATTGTTTTAGTGGAATCTTTGTATTGATTATGTTTCTTAATCAACGGAAACTGCGGAAGATTACGTTAAATGAATTGTTTAATGCTCATAGAACACAAGAGATGTTGCGAAATGTTTCGGTTTGGTGGACGGTATTTCAACTTATTGGGGCGATTGCGATTTTGATTTTTGATTACTTATGGGTTCTTAAAGCAGGGCAACTTATCTTCTTTATGCCGATTATTGTTGGGATTGGAATCTTTGCGACAATCCTTTTATTTAAATCTATGGCAGAATTTGTGGAATATTTTGTACATATAAACCGCTCACGATACTATCGCAACCTTAATTTATTTGTCGTTCGACAAGTTTCAAATAAAATTCGTTCGACATATCGTGTCATGGCCGTGGTATCCATTACCTTATTGTTTGGTATTACTATTTTAGCGACGGGGCTAAACCTTAATAAACGCATTTCTAATTTTGCGGTTGAAACCATTCCTTATGATGCCTCATTTACGTTTATGTATGATGACGTGGGAACTGTGAAAAATTACTATAACGATTTAAATCTTAATGAATATTTTAGTTCGGGTTTTCAAATCAACCTCTATCGATCGGAATCTTTTGATACGGAGGTATTCAATATTTATGATGATATTGGTGAAGAAAAACCCGTTAATGAACCTTTGGCTCTCATGACGCTAAGTGATTACAATAAAGTTCGAACCATCCAAAATAAACCGTTGTTGACGCTTTCGAAGAATCAAATCTATTTTCAACCGGATTACAACAATCTCATTACAATGCGTGCGCGTTTGGTTGATGTCCTTGATTATCGAAAACCCTTAACCTTAGGTTCTGTTGACTATTTCCTACAACCTTATGATGAGGCAAATTTTGTGATTTTTTCGAATCAGTCAAATGGCTATCCAATCCTTGTAGCTCATGAAGATGATGTCAATTCGATAAAGGCCACCTGGCCCGATGTTTTTATAAAAACTGTAGTAAGTGGCAATGCACTACATTCAACTGAAGGAGATATTGAACGTATTCTAGAACATGTTCAAGAAAGACAAACCCAAGATCTCACAAATTATTATGATACCGATGTACTTACAAGATATAACTCGGGGCTTACAGGTATGGGAACTGAAATTATTATTGCTGCAATTGGCCTGTATGTGGGGATGGTGCTTCTTATTGTTAGTCTCGTTATTTTGGCGTTACAACAGTTATCGGAGGCTAGCGATAATCAAGGGCGGTATGAAACCCTGCGTAAGATCGGGGCATCACATGCCATGATTAATCGAGCATTGTTGAAACAGACGGCCTTATACTTTTTCATCCCACTAGGGGTTGCATTGATTCATACGGTAGTCGGTTTGATTGCAGTTGAGCGAAATTTAAACCTTATAAATTTAGGGTACACATCAAATGTACTCAGTGTGTCAACAGTGGTTATTGTCTTTATGTTCTACTTGATCTATTTTGTGATCACTTATTTCAACAGCAAACGTATTATTAAAGTAAAACGCAAATAAAAAACAAATAAAAAACAAATAAAAAACAAATAAAAAACATACTCATTTGAAGTGAATCCCTAATTACTAGTACGGAAAAGAGATTTACATCCATGGTGGAGTATGTTTTTTATTTCTATTTCAATGCTTGATGATTTTCGGTGTAGGCATCAAAGTGTTTCAGTTCAAGCATTTCGATAAAGAGGTCAACGCCTGATTCAAAAAAATCTCTAAGAACTGGATTGTCGTTATTATACTTCACCATCATGAGATCTTTTGGATTCAATAATTCATGACTGATGTCATATCGTAGCTGAGCAATTAAGATTGATGTGAGTGCATTCGTTTCATAACGAATCCAATCAATGGTATAGGTTAGGTCGTTTTCAACATATTCGGACAATCTTTGATAGTAGTTACTTAATAAGTTACTCCCAAAAATCGCTTTTTGAAGGTAAATGGTTGTGTGTACAGATTGTTCATTTCCATAGGCGGTGATAAATGACATAACACGATTAAATACTTCTTGGCCTTCGTTTGTATTAAAGTAAGTGCCAGGAATTGATTGGTCATAGTTTAGCGCATAGTAACCCTCGGTGAGTTCTTGTAAGACAATACGAAGTTTTGTGTCCTTCTCAAGTTTTTTCTCTTGATCAATTTGCTTCTGATGGTTCTCTTTGATTTTTTTGAGTTCGGTATCTGCAGATTGTTTTCTACCGAGATATGAACTAATGTATCCAAAAAGAGAACTCAGTAAAACACCAGACAGACTGATTATAGCGACAACGATTTGATAGCTGTCCATGATATTCATAAAATAGATTGATGTAGGCATACACAAACCTCCTTTAAAAGCATTATAACGTATAATGAACGAAAACCAATCATAGAATTTAAAATCATAAAAAAAACTCTATAAGTAAACTTATAGAGTTGGATTAACTGTTTGGAGCAGGTGAGGGAATTGAACCCCCGCCTCAACCTTGGCAAGGTCGTGTTCTACCATTGAACTACACCTGCAAATGGCGGTCCAGACGGGAATCGAACCCGCGATCTCCTGCGTGACAGGCAGGCATGTTAACCGCTACACCACTGGACCATTTGCAAAACGTTAAACCTTTAACGCTCATATATATTACCATAGATATATTCTTATTCCAAGCCTTTTTTACAACATAAACTAGTTTTTTTTTGTCTGATTTCAAAACAACACTGGAATGCAACCTTACAGTCAACAACACGACGGAAAAATACGAAAATTCACTTCTAAAAAGTACCATGAAGTTATTATACGAAAAAAAAAGAACGTTACGTTCTATATTATTTTAATATTTTTGGAGCAGGTGAGGGGAATTGAACCCCCGCCTCAACCTTGGCAAGGTCGTGTTCTACCATTGAACTACACCTGCAAAAAAATGGCGGTCCAGACGGGAATCGAACCCGCGATCTCCTGCGTGACAGGCAGGCATGTTAACCGCTACACCACTGGACCATTTTTTTATTTAAGAAACAAATAATGGCGGAGATGGGGAGATTTGAACTCCCGCGCCAGTTACCCGACCTATACCCTTAGCAGGGGCACCTCTTCAGCCACTTGAGTACATCTCCAAGTTTGTTTCTTGCGCTCTTCTTTGAGTGCTCATTCATATTATCACAACAATAGGTCTTAGGCAATAGCCTTTTATTGTTTTTTTTTAATATTTACCGTTGTTTGGGGTATAATCAGTCTATGAACAATAAAAATAAACAAAAGACTGCAAATATGTTACTTAAAATCACGCTATTCGCCGTTTTAGTAATCGTATTTATTCTAACAGAATTTATGAAACCAAATATAAATTCAAACAAGGAACAGGCTACACTAAGTAAGTGTATTGACGGGGATACAGCACAGCTAAACATTGGTGGGAAAAAAGAGAAAGTTCGTTTTATTGCTGTTGATACACCTGAATTACGTCAAAATGATGAGTACAATCCTCAGTTTTATGCTGAAGAGGCAAGTTCGTTCACATGCAATCATTTAAAAAGTGCAAAAACGATTGAACTTGAATATGATCCCAACGCAGATAAATACGACAAGTATGGATGTGTGATAGCGTGGGTGCGTGTTGATGATGTACTTTTGCAAGAACTCCTGGTTTCGGGCGGCTACGCTAAAGTGAAATACATTTACGGAGACTATCTTTATGTAGATCAACTGAATCGTTTGCAAAATCAAGCGAAAAAGCAAAATATTGGCCTGTGGCGTGATAAAGGTAGACATTAAATCGCTATATCTTTAAAATAAATTATAGATGGAGGAAATTATGATCGAAAAACGTAAAAATTTTATAATTAATATTTTATATTTTGCAATAAGTTTTAGTCTTGCTGCTTTAGTACTTAAGTTTTCAACAAAATACTTGATGCCCTTTATTATTGGTTTTGTGATTGCATTCTTGTTGAAGCCGGTAATATCTAAATTAACGAAAAAAATTGGAAATCAAAAAGGGTCTTCACTTTTAGTTGTTATTCTTTTCTATATATTATTAGCTGCGGCTATTTTTTGGATCTTGGTAGCGGTTATTGCAGGCATCCAAAATTTTGCTAAGGCTGTTCCAAGTTTTTATCAAACGACACTCTCTCCAGCAATCGAATCAATTATTGTTTGGGTTGAAGGTGCGGTCGTAAATCTCGACCCTGATGTAATTGATATTATTGAATCAATCGGTCGCTCTGTGGTGCAAAGCATCGATGGGATTTTCAAAGGGATTTCGGGTGGTACAATAAACTTTATAACACGATTAATTTCCTCGATTCCAAGTGTATTAATTTCAATCCTTATCGCGATTATTTCATCGTTCTTCTTTACACTTGACTATCAAGGGATTGTAAATAGTGTGATGGGAATGATTCCACTTAAACAAAGAACGTTAATCTTAGATATTAAAGATGGACTCATTTCAGTTCTAGGAAAATATTTAAGAGCATATGCCAAGTTGATGTCATTAACGTTTGTTGAATTATCAATCGCATTCTTTGTTCTTGGAATTCATAACCCAATAGGATTAGCCTTTATGGTAGCAATCATTGATATTCTTCCAGTTCTTGGTACTGGGACAGTTATGATTCCTTGGTTCATTATTGAACTCATTATGGGAAACACACCACTCGGTGTTGGTTTAATGATTACTTACATCATTATTACCGTCATTCGAAATATCTTGGAACCAAAGATTGTTGGAGATCAAATTGGATTGCATCCCCTTGCAACCCTTATCCTTATATATGTAGGGTTGAAGATGTTTGGTTTCGTAGGTTTATTCGCACTTCCAATCTCGGCAACAATTCTTAAAACGCTTCATGACGAAGGTAAAATAACCATCTTTCGCAGAGATGAAGATTTGAATCAAACGGCCATAGAGGACTAGAAGAAATTAATAATCGGATGCAGTCACATTGACTGCACTCTGATTATTATATTTTTTTTGTTTAATATGTTGACAACAACGATTAGTGTGATAAAATGTAAATGCTTATGAATTAATACTGGGTTTCTTTCGTGGAAACCTAATTAATATGTGAGTCGCGGCACACATGGTACTGTGTGCACAAAAAAACTAAGAAGGGAGAAAATTAATGCCTACAATTAACCAATTGATTCAAAAAGGTCGTACAAAACGCGTTTACAAATCGAAATCACCGGCATTAGGTCGTAGTTTAAATACGATTAAACGTCAAACAACTAAAGTAAATAGTCCACAAAAACGTGGAGTATGTACACGTGTTGGTACAATGACACCTAAGAAACCTAACTCAGCATTACGTAAATATGCACGTGTTCGTTTGAGTAATGGTATGGAAGTTACGGCTTATATTCCAGGAATCGGTCACAACTTACAAGAACATAGTGTTGTTCTTATTCGTGGTGGTCGTGTTAAAGACTTACCTGGGGTTCGTTACCACATCGTTCGTGGAACAATGGACTGTGCTGGTGTAACTGACCGTCGTCAAAGCCGTTCACTATACGGTACTAAAAAACCAAGACAAGAAGATTAATTAACATCAAAAATGAGAGGAGTGAATTAAATGCCTAGAAAAGGACATGTTCCAAAGCGCGACGTAGTTGCTGACCCAATTTACAATTCAAAATTAGTAACACGTTTAATCAACAGAATCATGATTGATGGTAAAAAAGGTTTAGCACAATCAATTCTTTATAACGCTTTTGCAATTATTGAAGAAAAAACAGGTCGCCAACCAATGGAAGTATTTGAGGAAGCTTTAGACAACGTATTACCAGTCTTAGAACTTAAAGCTCGCCGAGTTGGTGGATCAAACATCCAAATCCCTATTGAAGTAACTCAAGAACGTCGTTTGACACTTGGACTTCGTTGGATTGTTCAATATTCACGTTCACGTGGAGAAAAAACAATGGAAGAACGCTTAGCTGCTGAAATCATCGATGCATCAAATGGTGTAGGTGCTTCAGTTAAGAAACGTGACGATGTGCATAAAATGGCTGAAGCCAATAAAGCATTCGCACACTACCGTTGGTAAGATTAACGTAGAAAAGGAGACTTACATCTTATGGCAAGAGAATTTTCATTAGATAAAATGCGTAATATCGGTATCATGGCTCACATCGATGCTGGTAAAACAACTACAACAGAACGTATTCTCTATTATACAGGTCGTACACATAAGATCGGGGAAACTCATGATGGTGCTGCAACGATGGACTGGATGGCGCAGGAGCAAGAACGTGGTATTACAATCACTTCAGCTGCTACAACTGCTGCTTGGAAGGGCCACCGCGTAAACATTATTGATACTCCTGGTCACGTTGACTTTACTGTTGAGGTTGAACGTTCATTACGTGTTCTTGATGGTGCGGTTACAGTACTTGATGCTAAATCAGGTGTTGAACCTCAAACAGAAACTGTTTGGCGTCAAGCAACAAAATATAACGTACCTCGTATCGTGTTCATTAATAAGATGGACGCAACCGGTGCAGATTTCTATATGTCAGCAAAAACTATTGTTGATCGTTTAGGAGCTAAATCAGCACCAATCCAAATCCCTATTGGGGTTGAAGACTATTTCGATGGTCTCATTGATATCGTTGAGCAAGAAGCACATATGTTTGCTGACGTATCACAAAAAACAGATGATATTGTTGAAATTCCTGAAGAGTTTAAAGCTCAAGTAGCTGAAGCTCGTGAAGTATTATTTGAACAAATCTCTGATTTCGATGAAGACTTTATGATGCTTATTCTTGAAGGTGTTGAACCAACAGTTGAACAAATCAAGACTGCTATCCGTAAAGCTGTAATCAGTGGTGAATTCTTCCCAGTACTTTGTGGTGCTGCTTATAAGAATAAAGGTGTTATCGCGATGCTTGATGCAGTTATCGATTACTTACCTTCACCAGTTGATATTCCAGCTGTGAATGGTACTTTACCAAGTGGTGAAGAAGCTGTTCGTGAAGCAAGTGATGAAGCACCATTCTCAGCTCTAGCTTTCAAAGTTATGACTGACCCATTTGTTGGACGTCTTACATACTTCCGTGTGTACTCAGGTGTTGCAACATCAGGTGGACCAGTATATAACTCAGTAAAACGCAAACGCGAACGCTTCGGTCGTATCATGCAAATGCATGCTAACCACCGTGAAGAAATCGATAACGTTTATGCTGGTGAAATCGCTGCTGCTGTTGGTCTTAAAGTTACAGGAACAGGGGATACACTTTGTGATGAAAAGAATGAAATCATTCTTGAATCAATGGTCTTCCCAGAACCAGTTATTAACGTTGCCGTTGAACCAAAATCAAAAGGTGACCAAGATAAGATGGGGCTTGCTTTAGCTAAATTAGCTGAAGAAGATCCAACATTTAAAATATATACCGATGATGAAACAGGACAAACAATCATTGCGGGGATGGGTGAGTTACACTTAGACATTCTTGTAGATCGTATGAAACGTGAATTTAAGGTTGAAGCTAACGTAGGTGCTCCACAAGTTGCTTACCGAGAAACAATTCGTAGTGCAGCAGACTGTGAAGGTAAATTCGTTCGCCAATCTGGTGGTCGTGGACAATACGGACACGTTTGGATCAAATTCGAACCAAACCCAGGTAAAGGTTTTGAATGGGTTGATAAAGTTGTTGGTGGTACAGTTCCTCGTGAATTTATCAAATCAGCACAAGAAGGGCTTACAGCTGCACTTCAAAATGGTTTAATTGCTGGATATCCTGCAATTGATATCAAAGCTACTTTATTCGACGGATCATCACATGATGTTGACTCCTCAGAAATGGCTTATAAAATCGCTGCTAGCATGGCTTTCAAGGAAGCTGCTAAAAAATGTAATCCAGTACTATTAGAACCAATCATGAATGTTGAAATCACAGCACCAAGTGAATACTTAGGAGCAGTTATGGGAGATATCTCAGGACGTCGTGGACAAATTCGTGATCAAGAAGAACGCGGTAACGCAGTTATCGTTAAAGCTTGGGTTCCACTATCAAATATGTCTGGATATACAACTGACCTTCGTTCATTTACACAAGGTCGCGGTAACTCATCAATGCAATTCGATCACTACGAAGAAGTGCCTAAGAGCATTGCAGAAACAGTTGCTAAAAAGAAAAAATAACCAGTTGATATTTACGTATTGATTTTATATGAAGATTATCTTAATATATAGTTGATAGGCAATATTTTATACATAGGAGGAAAATTGCACATGTCAAAAGAAAAATTTGATCGTTCCAAACCCCATGTTAACGTTGGTACATTAGGACACGTTGACCATGGTAAAACTACATTAACAGCTGCTATTACAAACGTATTAGCTAAAAAAGGTGGCGGGGCTGCTCAAGCTTACGACCAAATCGATAAGGCGCCTGAAGAAAGAGAACGTGGAATCACAATCTCAACTTCACACGTTGAATACGAAACAGAAGCTCGTCACTACGCACACGTTGACTGTCCAGGTCACGCTGACTACGTTAAAAACATGATCACAGGTGCTGCACAAATGGACGGTGCTATCTTAGTTGTTTCAGCTACAGATGGTCCAATGCCTCAAACTCGTGAGCACATCCTACTTGCAAAACAATTAGGTGTTCCTTACTTCGTAGTATTCTTGAACAAATGCGACATGGTTGATGACGAAGAGTTAATCGACTTAGTTGAAATGGAAGTTCGTGAATTACTATCAGAAAACGATTACGATGGAGATAACTGTCCAGTTATCCGCGGATCAGCTCTTAAAGCATTAGAAGGCGAAGCACAATGGGAAGAAAAAATTATCGAACTCATGGATGCTATCGACGCTAATGTTCCAGAACCAGTTCGTGATACAGACAAACCATTCTTAATGTCAGTAGAAGACGTATTCACAATATCAGGTCGTGGTACAGTTGCTACAGGACGTGTTGAACGTGGAGAATTAAAACTTAACGAAGAAGTTGAAATCGTTGGTATTCACCCTACATCAAAAACTGTTGTTACAGGTATCGAAATGTTCCACAAAATGTTAGATTCAGCTATGGCTGGTGATAACGTTGGGGCACTTCTACGTGGTGTTAACCGTGAAGAAATCGAACGTGGACAAGTTCTTGCTAAACCAGGTTCAGTTACACCTCACAAAATCTTTAAAGCTCAAGTTTATATCTTAAGCAAAGAAGAAGGTGGACGTCATACTCCATTTGTTAACAACTACCGTCCTCAATTCTACTTCCGTACAACAGACGTAACCGGAACAATTCAATTACCTGAAGGTGTTGACATGGTCATGCCTGGTGATAACGTAGAAATGACTGTAGAACTTATCGCTCCAATCGCTGTAGAGCAAGGTACAACATTCTCAATTCGTGAGGGTGGACGTACAGTTGGTGCTGGTAACGTTACAGAAATCGTTAAATAATTACTTTTTAATAAATGAACCTCTACTAAGTAGAGGTTTTTTTATGCAAACAAGTCAAATTGTGGACTCGTACCTATTGTCGCTATTTATATAAGAAAAAAATGGATTTTTCGAGATCAAACAGAATGTAATTACAATCAATAGAACCGCTTAAAAGGAGGATTTTTATACCAATTTATTTTTTTTGAAATAATAGTCTAAAAGTCCTTGAATTTATAGATAGATAGTGTATAATACTAAAGCGACTGCATAGAAGTGCAAGGTTGCCGGCACACTGAATAGCGTTGTCATGGTCAGTGAGAAGCCGGGGAATTTGTACAGAGCAGGTCTATTGGAAATAGACAGTAGAAGGAGGAATTTCCATGGCAAAGAATTTTATTCGTATTCGTCTAAAAGCTCATGAACACCGTACTATTGATAGTGCAGCACAAAAAATTGTTCAAGCTGCTAACGATCACGGCGCACAAAAGGTAGTAGGACCAGTTCCATTACCAACAGAAAAACAAATCGTAACAATCTTACGATCAGTACACGTTAATAAGGATTCTCGTGAACAATTTGAATCAAGAACTCACAAGAGATTGATTGAAATTGTTGGCCCAACGGCAGAAACTATCGACGCATTAAGTCGTTTAGATCTACCAAGCGGTGTTGATATCGAGATCAAACTTTAGTAGAGAGGAGTTATCATGAAAGGATTACTAGGACGTAAATTAGGAATGACACAAGTCTTCACAACTGACGGTAAATTAATTCCAGTTAGTGTTGTCGAAGTATTACCAAACGTTGTTCTTCAAAAGAAAACAATGGAATCAGACAATTATGAAGCAGTTCAATTAGGTGCCTTCGACGTGAAGGAACAACGTGCAAATAAATCTGAGATTGCTCACGCTGCTAAAGCAAGCACTGCTCCAAAGAAATTTGTTCGTGAAATTGCTGGCTCAGAAATGATGAATTTTGAGGTTGGCGCAGAAATTAAAGCTGATTTATTCAGCGAAGGGGAATATGTTGACGTAACTGGAACATCACGTGGACATGGTTTCCAAGGTTCAATCGTTCGTGCGAACCAAAAAACAGGACCTAAAGCTCACGGTTCAGGATACCACCGTGGAGTTGGTTCACTTGCAACAGGTGGATTAAACCCTGCTGTAATTAAAAAAGGTCGTATTTTACCAGGACAACATGGTGGATACACTACAACAAACCAAAAATTAGAAGTTATCAAAGTTGATACAGAAAGTAACTATCTATTAATTAAAGGAAACATTCCTGGACCTAAGAAAGGTTTCGTAATTGTTAAATCAACAGTTAAACGCGTTAAATCTAAAGATCCAGTTGAATTAGTTGACTTTGCAGTTAAGGAGGATTCCGAAAATGCCTAAGTTAGATATTTTAAACCTTGAAGGCAAGAGTCTTCGTGAACTTGAGTTAAACGAAGCAGTATTTGGAATTGAACCAAATAATCAAACAATCTTTGAAGCCGTTGTTATGCAACAAGCTTCACTTCGTCAAGGTACACACAAAACTAAGAACCGTACAGAGGTTCGCGGTGGTGGACGTAAACCATGGCGTCAAAAAGGAACAGGGCGTGCTCGTCAAGGGTCAATCCGTTCTCCTCAATGGCGTGGTGGTGGAGTTGTTTTCGGACCTACTCCAAGAAGCTACAAATACAGCCTTAACCGTAAGGTTCGTCGTTTAGCTCTACGTTCAGCATTATCACAAAAAGTTATGGATTCAGAAATGTCAGTTGTTGAAAACTTAACAGTTGCAAACGTTAAGACTAAAGAATTCATTACAGTGATGGATGCACTTAAATTAAACAAGAAAACTCTATTTGTTGTTTCAGCTGAAGAAAATGTTGACAATGCTTACTTATCAATGCGTAACCTATCAAACACAATGATGTTAGATGTTCAAGGTTTAAACGTTTATGATATCGTAAATTGCGATCAAATTGTATTCACTGAAAAAGCAGCTATTGAAGCTGGGGAGGTGCTTGCATAATGAAACGTAACCCTAGAGATATTATTGTTCGTCCAATTGTTACTGAGAAAACAGTAGCGATGCAACAAAATGATAACAAAGTTACTTTTGAAGTAGCTAAGGGATCAAACAAAATCGAAATTCGTCAAGCTATCGAAGAAATTTTCAATGTTAAAGTTGAAAAAATCAACGTTATCAATGTTTTACCACGTAAAAAACGTGTAGGACGTTACGAAGGACAAACTAAGGCAGTTCGCAAAGCAATCGTGAAACTTGCTGAAGGTTCAAAAATCGAAGTTCTTTAATCAATAAAACTTATCGGAAGAATTACGCTATTTCCGGATAACTTGCGTAGGGAGGAATTATTACATGGCAATTAAACATTATAAGCCAACTACTCCTGGACGTCGCGGAATGACAACTTTAGCTAACGAACAGTTATCTAAAAATGTTAAACCAGAACGTTCATTAGTAGCTCCACTAAGTAAAACTGGTGGACGTGGTAATACAGGTCGTATTACAACTCGTCACATCGGTGGTGGACACAAACGTCAATACCGTATTATTGACTTTAAACGTAACAAAGATGATATTCCAGCAAAAGTTGCTACAATCGAATATGATCCAAACCGTTCAGCAAATATTGCTTTATTAAACTATGCTGATGGTGAAAAACGATACATTTTAGCTCCAAAAGGGTTAAAAGTTGGAGATGTAATCTTTAGTGGCGCATCTGCTGATATTAAAGTTGGTAACGCTAAAGAATTAGGCCAAATGCCTGAAGGTACATTAGTACACAATATCGAATTAAAACCAGGACGTGGAGCACAATTAGTGCGTTCAGCTGGAACATCAGCTCAAGTTCTTGGTATTGAAGAAAAACATGTTACTGTTCAATTAGCATCTGGGGAAGTTCGTAAGATTTTATCAACATGCCGTGCAACAATCGGTGAAGTTGGAAACTCAGAACATTCATTAGTAAACATTGGTAAAGCTGGACGTAAACGTCATATGGGTGTTCGCCCAACTGTACGTGGTTCCGCTATGAACCCTGTTGATCACCCTCATGGTGGTGGGGAAGGACGTACTCCAATCGGACGTAAGTCACCTATGACACCTTGGGGTAAAAAAGCTATGGGTGTTAAAACTCGTAGAGATAAGAAAGCATCGACTAAGTTAATTGTACGTCGACGCAATGATAAGTAGACGAAAGGAAGGAAGAAAGATATGAGTCGTAGTTTAAAAAAAGGACCATTTTGTGATCTTCATTTAATGAATAAAGTTGAAAAACTAAATGCTGAAAGCAAAAAAGAAGTTATCAAGACTTGGTCACGCCGTTCAACTATTTTCCCTCAATTCGTTGAGCATACGTTTGCGGTGCATAATGGTAAGGAACACGTTCCTGTGTTTGTTACTGAAGACATGGTAGGACATAAATTAGGTGAGTTCGTACCAACACGTCGTTATACAGGTCACGCAGCTGACAAGAAGGCGGGTCGTTAATATGGAAGTAAAAGCAATAGTTAAAACAGTTCGTGTTACTCCACGTAAAGCACGTCTTGTTCTAGATGAAATTCGTGGACTTGATGTTGATCATGCAGCAGCTATCTTAAGATATACACCTAATTCTGCTTCAAAAGTAATTGCTAAAGTTTTAGATTCAGCAATTGCAAATGCAACAAACAATCATCAATTAGATGAAGAAAAACTTTACATCTCAGCATGCTATGCTGACGAAGGTGTAACAATGAAGCGTTTCAGACCTCGTGCTAAAGGTTCTGCAGCGCCAATCATGAAGCGTACAAGCCACATTACTGTTGTGGTTTCGGAACGCGCCTAAAGGGAGGACAGACAATGGGACAAAAAGTACATCCGATCGGTATGCGCGTTGGTGTCATTCGTGATTGGGAATCACGTTGGTATGCTGAAAAAGATTTCGCAAATTTATTACACGAAGATAAATTAATTCGTGACTATATTTTCAAAAATCTTAAAGATGCATATGTATCACGCGTAGAAATCGAACGATCAAAGAATCGTGTTGACATCATTATCCGTACAGCTCGCCCAGGAGTTGTTATTGGAGTTAATGGTGCAAATATTGAAAAAGTTAAAAAAGATATTGCAAAAATCTCAGAAGGCAACACAGTTAACATTAAAGTGTTAGAAGTTGCTAACCCAGATTTAGATGCTCATTTAGTTGCTCGTAATATTGCTGAGCAATTAGAACAACGTGCATCATTTAGAACTGCTCAAAAACGTACAATTCAACGTACAATGCGTGCAGGTGCTAAAGGAATCAAAACAGCCGTTTCAGGCCGTTTAGGTGGAGCAGATATGGCTCGTACAGAAGGATATTCAGAGGGAATCGTTCCTCTACATACACTTCGTTCAGACATTGACTACGCACACTATGAAGCTAATACTCAATTTGGTATCTTAGGTGTTAAAGTATGGATCTGCCGCGGAGAAGTATTACCAGGTCAAAAGGTTCAAGAACCTGAAGCACCTAAGGGTGGTAAGTTTGATCGTCCACGTCGTCGTAACGACCGTCGTCCAAACAACAACCCACGTAATGCTAAACCAGTAGCTTCAGCTGCATCAAAAGACGAGCAAGGAGGTAACTAGTTATGTTAATGCCAAAACGTACAAAATATAGAAAACCACATCGTCTTTCATACGAGGGACGTTCAAAAGCTGGACGTACAGTTGCTTTTGGAGAATACGGTTTGGTTGCTGAATCAGGAAACTATGTAAGTAACCGTCAAATCGAATCTGCTCGTATTGCAATGACTCGTTATATGAAACGTGGTGGGAAAGTTTGGATTAAAATCTTCCCTCACTTAGCAATCACTAAAAAACCATTAGAAGTTCGAATGGGTTCTGGTAAAGGTGCACCTGAAGGTTGGGTAGCCGTTGTTAAACCAGGTCGAGTAATGTTTGAAATCGCTGGAGTATCTGAAGAAGTAGCACGCGAAGCGTTCCGCTTAGCTTCACACAAACTAGCAGTTAAAACTCGATTTGTTAAAAAGGGAGAGGAGGAACAAGTATGACAACAGTAAAAGAAATCCGTGAAAAAAATGACGCTGATTTATTAGTTGAAATTGATGCTTTAAAGGAAGAGTTATTTGATTTACGTTTCCAACAAGCAATTGGTCAACTTGAAAATCCTGCTCGATTAAGAGAAATCCGTAAAACGATTGCTCGGATTAAGACAGTGATCACTGAGCGCGAGCTTAGTGACAATAAGTAGGAGGTCACAACGCGATGGAAAGAAACAAGCGCAAAGTTTACCGTGGTACTGTTGTATCTGATGCAATGGATAAAACGGTAGTAGTAGAAGTAAAAACGTCAAAACGTCATCCATTGTATGGAAAACGTGTAAACTATTCAAAAAAATTCAAGGCTCATGATGAAACTAATGAAATCAAAGTTGGAGATATTGTTGAAATTATGGAAACTCGTCCATTATCAGCAACAAAATTCTGCCGCGTAACAAAATTAGTTGAAAAAGCCGAAGTATTGTAGGAGGTTGTCAAGATGATACAAAATGAATCAAGATGTAAAGTCGCTGACAACACTGGTGCTAAGGAAATCTTAGTAATTCGTTGCCTAGGTGGTAGCCGTCGTCGTTCAGCAAGCATTGGAGACATTGTTGTTGGTACGGTTAAACAAGCTATTCCTGGTGGAACAGTTAAAAAAGGTGATGTCGTTAAAGCGGTAGTAGTTCGTACTAAATACGGTGTACGTCGTGAAAATGGATCATACATTAATTTCGATGATAACGCAGTTGTTATCTTAAAAGATGATATGACTCCTCGCGGAACTCGTATTTTTGGACCGGTAGCTCGCGAGCTTCGTGAATATAATTTCATGAAAATCGTATCATTAGCACCGGAAGTGTTATAGGAGGCTTTTATGAGAATCAAACGTGGAGATAATGTTCAAGTAATTACAGGCTCATACAAGGGGACCATTGGTGATGTCATTGAAGTTTCACCTAAACATGACAAAGTAAAGGTTGAAGGTGTTAATTTAATTAAAAAACACATGAAACCAAGCCAAATGAACCCAGAGGGTGGTATTATTGAACAAGAAGCATGGATTCATGTTTCAAACGTAATGTTATACGATGCTAAAGCAAAAGCTCCAAGCCGTGTAGCTTACAAAGAAGAAAAAGGTAAAAAAGTTCGCGTCTATAAAAAATCAGGCGCAGCAGTAAAATAAGGAGGTATAGCTAAATGAACTTAAAAGAACAATACAAAAATGAAGTAGTTGCTAAATTAGTTGAAGAATTTAACTATACTTCAGTAATGCAAACACCTAAACTCGAAAAAATCGTTGTTAACATGGGTGTTGGTGAAGCAATCAACAACGCTAAATTCTTAGATGATGCTGTTGCTGATTTAGAAATTATTACTGGTCAAAAACCAGTTATCACAAGAGCTAAAAAATCAATTGCTAACTTCAAATTACGTGAAGATATGCCTATTGGATGTAGAGTAACACTACGTGGTCAAAAAATGTATGACTTCTTAGAAAAACTTATCAAAGTTGCTCTTCCTCGTGTACGTGACTTCCGTGGTATTAACGGTGGATCATTTGACGGACGTGGTAACTATACTATGGGTGTTAAAGAACAATTAATCTTCCCAGAAATTGATTTTGATAAAGTAAATAAAGTTCGTGGTATGGATATTACTATCGTTACTACAGCTAAAACAGATAAAGAAGGTTATGCTTTACTTTCAATGTTAGGCATGCCATTTAAAAAGGAGGGTAACTAATGGCTAAGAAATCAAAAATCGCTCGTGAAAAACAACGTCAAGAGATCGTAGATCGCTACGCAGAAAAACGTGCTGAGTTAAAAGCCAAAGGTGATTACGAAGGACTTCAAAAACTTCCACGTAATGCATCACCTGTACGTCTTCACAACCGCGACATGGTTGACGGACGCCCTCACGGATACTTACGTAAATACGGTATGTCTCGTATTCGCTTCCGCGAAGCTGCTCATAAAGGGCAAATTCCAGGCGTTAAAAAGGCAAGCTGGTAGTATAAAGGAGGAGCTTTTCAGATGTATGTAACAGATCCAATCGCTGATTTACTTACACGTGTTCGTAATGCTATTCAAGCAAAACACGATGTAGTTGAAATTCCAGCAAGTAAAGAAAAAACAGAAATCGCTAGAATTTTGAAAGAAGAAGGTTTTATCCGCGACTACCTAGTTAGTGGTGAAGGAATCCAAAAGACAATTACAATTGTTCTTAAATATGGTCCTAACAACGAACGAGTAATTAGCGGGTTAAAACGAATTTCAAAACCTGGTAAACGCGTATACGCGAAGACAAATGAAGTTCCACGTGTTCTTAACGGACTTGGAATTGCAATCATTTCAACTTCAGAAGGTATGCTAACAGACAAGCAAGCTCGCGCTAAACATGTTGGTGGCGAAGTCTTAGCTTACGTTTGGTAAGAGAGGAGACACTAAATGTCACGTATCGGAAATAAAACGATTACCATTCCGGCAGGCGTTGAAGTCGAAGTAAAAGCTGGCAATGAGGTGACAGTAAAAGGTCCTAAGGGAACTTTAACACGTCAGTTCAGTGAGCTTTACGAAATCGAAATTAACGAAGGCGAAATCAACGTTAAACGCCCGAATGATTCAAAAAAAGTTAAACAATTACATGGTACTACACGATCACTAATCGCTAACATGATTACTGGAGTAAGTGAAGGATTCACTAAATCTCTAGAATTAGTTGGTATCGGGTATCGTGCATCTAAGTCAGATAACAAGTTAGTCTTGAATGTTGGATACTCACATCCAATCGAGTTTGAACTAGAAGATGGTGTAGATATCGAAGTACCTAGCTCAACAGCTATCAACGTCAGTGGTGTTGATAAGCAACGCGTTGGAGAATGGGCAGCAAATATTCGTGCTACTCGTAAACCTGAACCATATCTCGGTAAAGGTGTTAAATACAAAAATGAAGTTATCCGTCGCAAAGAGGGTAAAACAGCAGCTAAGAAATAGTGGGAAAGGAGAATTTGAACGATGGCAAAAAAATTATCAAGAAATCAAGAACGAGTTCGTCGTCATGCTCGAGTTCGTCGTAAAGTCAGTGGAACGCAAGAACGCCCACGTCTTAGCGTGTATCGATCAAATGGAAACATTTCTGCACAAGTTATTGATGATGTTACAGGTAACACATTAGTATCAGCAGGATCGGTACAAATGAAACTCGCAAATGGCGGTAATATTGAGGCAGCAGCGCAAGTTGGTAACGCTGTAGCTAAATTAGCATTAGAACAAGGAATTAAATCTGTAGTGTTTGACCGTGGTGGTTATATTTATCATGGACGTGTTAAAGCATTAGCAGAGGCAGCTCGTGAAGCTGGACTAGAGTTTTAATAAGGAGGAACATGATGAATCGTAAACCTAGAAGAGAACAACGCGAACAAGAATTCGAAGAACGCGTTGTTGTCATCAATCGTGTAACTAAAGTTGTTAAGGGTGGTCGTCGTTTCCGCTTCGCTGCTCTAGTTGTAGTTGGTGACAAAAAAGGTCGTGTCGGTTTCGGAACAGGTAAAGCCAACGAAGTTCCAGATGCAATCCGCAAGGGTGTAGAAGCCGCAAAGAAAAACTTAATTAACGTTAAGATGATTAACGGAACATTGCCACATGCAAACACAGGTAAATTTGGTGCCGGAGAAGTATTTGTACGTCCTGCAGCAGAAGGGACTGGAGTTATTGCTGGTGGAGCAATTCGTGACGTTATGGAGTTAGCAGGTGTTACTGACGTGCTAACAAAATGTATTGGTTCACGTACACCAATCAACATGGTTCGTGCTACATTTGAAGCACTAGAATCAATGAAAACAGTTGATGAAGTTGCGAATTTAAGAGAAATCAAAGTCGAAGACGTACGATAGTAGGAGGCCTTTATGAAATTACATGAATTAAAATATAATGAAGGTGCACGCCAAGATCGTAAACGTCTTGGTCGTGGACAAGGTTCAGGAACTGGTAAGACATCAGGCAAAGGTCACAAGGGTCAAAATGCTCGTAGTGGCGGTGGTGTTTCACTAGGATTTGAAGGTGGTCAAACACCATTGTTCAAACGTATTCCAAAACGCGGTTTTAAAAATGTTAACCGTGTGGACTACGCAGTTGTAAACTTAAGTTCATTAAACGTATTTGAAGACGGAACTGAAGTTACAATTGAAGCACTTTTAGAAAAAGGAATTATCAAAAAAACACTTGACGGAGTTAAAATCTTAGGTCAAGGTGAATTAGAGAAAAAATTAGTTGTTAAAGCTAACGCATTCTCAAAATCAGCAGTTGAAAGTATTGAAAAATTAGGTGGAAAAGTAGAGGTAATCTAATGAGATTTTTTACTGATTTATTCAAAAATAAAGAAATCAGAATAAGAGTCATTTTCACACTTGCAATGTTATTGATTTATCGACTAGGGACAGTTATTCCTGTTCCTAACGTCGATAGCGTTAAAGTCGCAGGATCAATGGCTAGCGAACTAAATTCAAATACATTAGTTGGAATGATGAATATTCTTGGTGGAGGGTTTATCCAATCATTTTCAATTTTCGCTCTAGGTGTAGGACCTTACATTACCGCATCAATTATTATCCAATTGTTATCAATGGATGTTATACCATATTTAACTGAGTTAACGAAGTCTGGTCAAAAGGGTAAATTACAACTTGACCGAATTACACGTTACCTTGGCGTGGTATTAGCATACATTCAAGCGATTGGAATTATTAGCTTACTCAACAATCAACATAAAATTCTGTTGAGTAGTACTGTAGCGGACTACTTCTTTATGGGAACTGTAATGGCTGCGGGAACAATGTTCCTTCTATGGCTTGGTGATCAAATCACTCAAAAGGGTGTAGGTAATGGATTATCAATGATTATTTTCGCAGGTATCGTATCAAATCTACCAAGTCAGTTTAAAGGCGCTTTTGCTGAAATGACTAAAGCTGGTACAACTATGGGCTTTGTATGGTGTGCAGTCTATGTGCTCTTATACTTAGCGATTATTATTCTTGTTATCTACATGAACGGCGCCGTTCGTAAGATTTCAATTCAATATACATCAAACGTAGGTGGAACCACTCGTGGTAAGAATATGAACCATTTGCCATTAATGATTAACTCTGCATCAGTTATTCCAGTAATTTTTGCTGGAGCAATTATGCAAGCACCTGTTATTGTTATGAGTTGGATTAACCAAAATAGTGGTTTCTACAAGTTTATGACAACAACAATGAGCTTACAACAACCGGTAGGATTAATTGTCTATGCATTATTAATAATTGCATTCACATTCTTCTACACACACTTACAAGTTGACCCTGAAAAGATTTCAGAGGATTTCGGTAAGAATGGATCATATATCCCAGGTGTACGCCCGGGTAAAGATACAAAGAATTACATCAGTACAATTCTAAATAGAATTACGGTATTAGGAGCCTTATTCCTAACATTTGTAGCATTACTCCCTCATGTGCTACCGATGATTACACAGGGAGCAATTCCAGCAAGTACAGCAATTGGTGGTACAGGTATCATCATCGTTGTCGGTGTTGCACTTGAAACAGTTAAGGAACTTGAGGGTCGTATGACACAACGTTCATACAAAGGTTTATTTAACAAATAACAATTAGGAGGACAGTTTATGAATTTATTAATCATGGGTCCTGCTGGTAGTGGTAAAGGTACAATGTCAGCGCATATTGTTGAATTGTTCAATGTTGCTCACATTTCAACTGGAGATATGTTTAGAGAAGCTATCTCAAATGCTACTCCAGTTGGAATTGAAGCAAAATCATATATTGATCAAGGAAAACTTGTGCCTGACGAAGTAACCGACCGCATGGTAAAAGAGCGTATCTCAAAAGATGATTGCTTGAATGGTTACTTATTGGATGGCTATCCACGTAACTTACATCAAGCAGAAGCACTTGAGGTAATGTCAAATGATATTAACCGCCCTATTGATTTAGTAATCAATCTTGAGGTAGAATATGAGGAGCTTGTAAAACGAATTACGGGCCGTCGTCTATGTAAAGATTGTGGTGCGATCTATCATATTGACAACAATCCACCTAAAGTAGAATCTAAATGTGATATTTGCGGTGGAGAACTATACCAACGAAGCGATGACAACGAAGAAAAACTTCAAGTTCGTTTTGAAGAGTATATTAACCAAACAAAACCAGTTATCGATTATTATCGTGAAAAAGGTTTAGTTCGTGACGTTAATGCATCTCAACCTGCAGAAACCGTTATGAATGAGATAA
Source organism: Erysipelothrix piscisicarius (assembly GCF_003931795.1). Classification (NCBI taxonomy): domain Bacteria; kingdom Bacillati; phylum Bacillota; class Erysipelotrichia; order Erysipelotrichales; family Erysipelotrichaceae; genus Erysipelothrix; species Erysipelothrix piscisicarius. The sequence continues at coordinate 861,485 of NZ_CP034234.1, forward strand.
AAAACATCTTGGAGGCGGTTAAATGATATCAACCAAGTCTGAACGTGAATTAGAATTAATGCGCGAAGCAGGAAGAATTGCTTTTGAGTGCCAAGAGGCAGTCAAGGATGCAATCCAACCTGGTGTATCAACCAAACATTTGGATGATATTGCTCGTAATTATATTCTAAGTCAAGGTGCAACACCAGCGTTTCTTGGTTATGATGGATTTCCGGGTTCAATTTGTGCTTCGGTAAATGAAGTTTTAGTTCATGGTATTCCTAGTTCAGAGGTAATCCTCAAGAATGGCGATATTATCACGATTGATGTAGGCGCTATTTATAAAGGTTATTACAGCGATCATGCTTGGACATATCCTGTTGGGGAAATAAGTGATGAAGCAAAAAACTTATTAAAAGTAACTGAAGAGTCGTTATTTGCAGGAATTGAAGCTGCTGTAGCGGGAAATCGTATTGGAGATATTGGTCATGCGGTAATGACAGTAGTTCAACCATTTGGTTATGGACTTCCTGTTGAATACTCAGGACATGGTGTCGGAACTTCGATGCACGAAGCTCCATACGTACCCAATGTTGGTGTTCCTAATAAGGGAGCGCTTCTTCGCAAAAATATGGTTATTGCGATTGAACCTATGGTTCAAATTGGAACCAATAAAACATCTGTATTAGATGATGAGTGGACTGTTGTATCAGAAGACAGATCCTTAACAGCTCATTTTGAACATACAGTGGTAATTCTTGAAGATAGTTATGAAATTTTAACTCGAACAAAGGAGGCTTTTAAACACTCATGAGCAAAGAAAATGTTATCGAAGTAGATGGAGTAGTTCTTGATACATTGCCTGGAGCAATGTTTAAGGTGGAACTCAGTAATGGTCATGAAATTTTAGCTCACGTATCTGGTAAAATCCGTATGCACTACATTCGCATTTTACCGGGAGATCGCGTGACTGTTGAGATTTCGCCTTACGATTTATCACGTGGGCGCATTACATTTAGACATAAATAAGATAGTTTTAGGAGGAGAATACTATGAAAGTAAGACCATCTGTAAAACCAATGTGTGAAAAATGTAGAGTTATTCGACGCAATGGTAGAGTAATGATTATTTGTGAAAATCCAAAACACAAACAAAGACAAGGATAGGAGGACGTCATATTAATGGCTCGTATAGCAGGAATTGACATTCCACGTAATAAACGTGTAGTAGTCTCATTAACATATATCTACGGTATTGGCTTAACAACATCAAAAGAAATCTTAGAAAAATGCGAAATCAGCCAAGATATCCGCGTTAAAGATTTAACTGAAGAACAAGTTAATGCAATCCGTCGTGAAGTAGAATCAATCAAAGTTGAAGGGGATCTTCGTCGTGAAGTTAACCTTAACATCAAACGCTTAATGGAAATCGGTTCAAACCGAGGAATCCGTCATCGTCGTGGCTTACCAGTTCGTGGACAACGTACAAAAACAAATGCACGTACACGTAAAGGACCTCGTCGTACAGTAGCAAATAAAAAGAAATAATAAGGTTAATTAATTAGGAGGAAAACGTAATGGCAAAAGCAAAAGTAGCTCGTAAACGTCGTGTCCGTAAGAATATAGCACGCGGAGTTGCACACATTCATTCGACATTTAACAATACTATTGTTACAATTTCAGATGAACAAGGAAATGTTATCGCTTGGTCAAGTGCTGGTGCTTTAGGCTTCAAGGGTTCACGTAAGTCAACACCTTATGCAGCTCAAATGGCATCAGAAGCAGCAGCTAAAGCGGCAGTTGATCATGGTATGAAAACAGTTGAAGTTAGTGTTAAAGGACCTGGACCAGGTCGTGAATCGGCAGTTCGTGCACTTCAAGTAGCAGGACTAGAAATTAGTGTAATCAATGATGTTACACCAGTTCCGCACAATGGATGCCGTCCACCAAAACGTCCACGTGGATAATAATATAAACTATAACAAGGAGGTATTCATAGATGAACAAGTTTGAACGTGCGAAATTTGAAGTAAAAGAATTTGATGAAACAGCACATTATGGTAAGTTCGTTATCGAACCACTTGAACGTGGTTTTGGTAATACTATCGGGAATGCGCTAAGACGTGTACTCCTTTCATCTTTACCAGGAGCAGCAGTTTACTCAATTAAAATTGAGGGTGTGTATCATGAATTCACATCAATTGCAGGCGTAGGAGAAGATGTTACAGGTATAGTTCTCAACGTTAAGGATCTTGTTTTAAATGTTCAAGATGAAGAAGTTTATACACTTCGCATCTCACAAAAAGGTCCTAAAGTTGTTACAGCAGCTGACATCGAATGCCCAGCAAATGTGGAGATCTTAAATAAAGATCACATTATTGCAACACTTGCAGAAGGTGCAGTGTTAGAGATGGAGCTTAAAGCTCGTAATGGTCGTGGCTATGTAAGTTCTGATGAAAACAAATTAATCTATCAAAATGCATCACAAGGAATTGGCACGATTTTTACAGATTCTATTTATACTCCAATTGAAAGAGTTAAGTATCATATCGAACCGACACGTGTCGGTCAAGACTCTAAATATGATCGTTTAATTATGGAAGTTTGGACAAATGGTTCAATACAACCTCAAGTAGCGTTATCATTAGGTTCAAAAATTTTAATGGACCATTTAGAGCAAATTGTTGCAATTAAAGATTCAGTTTATGAAACAGAATCTGTAATTAAACCTGATGTTTCAGGCGTTGAAAATCCAATGGCAACAATGATGATCGAAGATTTAGACTTGTCAGTTCGTTCATATAACTGCTTAAAGCGCGCAGGTATTCAAACAGTTGAAGAGTTAACACTTAAAACTGAAGATGAAATGATGCGCATTCGTAATCTAGGTAAGAAGTCACTTAAAGAAGTTAAAGACAAACTCCATGATCTTGGATTAGGCTTTAAATCATTTGAATAGGAGGAAATAGAATGAAAAACCGTAAATTAGGTCGTGATTCAGCTCACCGTAAAGCATTGCTACGCAATCTTTCAACTAGCTTAATTGTTCATGGTCGAATCGAAACAACAGAAAAGAAAGCAATGGAACTTCGTTCAGTTGCAGATAAACTTGTAACTCTTGCAAAACGCGGGGATTTACATGCTCGTCGTGAAGCAGCAAAAATCGTTTTTAACGTTGTTGCTGATGAAAAAACTGGTCAAACAGCTCTTCAAAAACTTTTTGATGAAATTGGACCTAAATATGCAGACCGCAATGGTGGTTACACACGTGTAATCAAAACTGAAATGCGTCGTGGTGATGCAGCTCCAATGGCTATTATTGAATTCGTTTAATATTAGTTAAAAAAAGATAATCGATACAGTATGCACGGGAGTATCCACTCTCGTCTCGAGGTATTGTACTCAAAATATAATCTTTTAAACCGCTTTAATCATTTAAGGCGGTTTTTGTGCTCTAGAGCCCGTGTAGGTCCCCTTAACAGTACAAAATCGTTTTTAAGGTAAAAATACACATAAAGATGATATTGATCCTAGGAGAGGATTTGGGAGAAGCATAAAAATAATCCATCACGCTTCCATAACGAAATATTATTTCAAACTGTGTCCAATATCGGCGAAAATATTATTTGACATATTCATATAAATAAGGTAATTTATTGATAGAGGTACATCAGTACCGAGGAGGAGAAATATGGACGCATTTGTAAAGTTTTTGGATGAAAAATTGTCCGCGCCAATGGCTAAACTTGCGAACCAACGACATCTGAGAGCAATTCGTGACGGGATCATCGCTACATTGCCGTTAATCGTTGTGGGATCTTTCTTTTTGATTCTTGCAGCACCGCCATTACCACAGAGTTGGAAGCTCTATCAATTTCTAACAGGCCATGCCGCTAAAATTCTACTGCCATTTAGATTATCGATGGCAATCATGACGCTTTATGCTACATTTGGAATTGGATCAAGCTTGGCTAAGTCTTATGATTTGGATGAACTTTCGGGAGGAATTTTAGCGACTGCAGCCTTCCTATTGACTTTTATACCGATAAACATTCCTGCAGATGCAGGGTTGGAAGTATCGGGATGGGTATTACCAATGGCAAACCTTGGTGGAGCAGGGATGTTTGTTGGAATTATCACATCAATCCTTGCAGTCGAAATATTCCGTTGGACTGATAAATCAAACTTCAAGATTTCAATGCCGCCTCAAGTTCCAACATCTGTTGCGCGCTCGTTTGAAGCACTTGTTCCAACCGCAATCATACTTGTACTTATGGCAACCATTACGTATTGGATTGGCTTTAACTGGCATACATTTATCGCTGGACTTGTAAAACCAATTGTCCATGCTGCCGATACACTACCAAGTGTTCTTATCATTGTTTTCCTTGTTACATTCTTCTGGTCATTTGGGATTCATGGTGTCTCCATTATTGGGACATTAGCACGTCCGATTTGGCTACAACTATTGGATAATAATACCGCTGCATCCGTAGCGGGACAGGCACTTCCAGCAATCAGTGCAGAGCCCTTCTATCAATGGTTTATTTGGATTGGTGGTTCAGGGGCAACGATTGGTCTTGCAATTGCCATGGCCTTCTTTTCAAAATCCGCATATGCTAAATCATTAGGTAAAACCGCATTTATTCCTGCATGTTTTAATATCAATGAACCGATTATATTTGGTGCACCCATTGTGATGAACCCAATATTAATCATTCCATTTATCATTACACCACTTGTAGGTACGGTTATCGCGTGGTTGGCAACTTCAGCCGGCTTGGTTAATCGTGTTATTGTTACAGCTCCGTGGACGTTGCCTGGACCTATTGGGGCCTATATCGCAACAGGTGGCGATTATCGAGCAGCGATTTTAAATATTCTACTCATCGTAATTTCAGTTGTGATTTACTATCCATTCTTTAAAATCTATGATAATAAACTATTAGAAGAAGAACGCGTAGGAAGTTAAAAAATTGTGATCTAGACGGGGGTCTTGCAACTGCAAGACCTCTTTCGTTAAAATGAGGTATACTATGTATAAATACGAAAAAAGTAATTCAGCACCCCTAATCAGTTTTAAAAGTGCATTTATTATTGTTGGGAGTATTCTTCTTGGCACAATCATAGTACCGGCAATGTTAAATCAAGTTGGTTTAAACCAAAAATGGATACAAGTAATCGTAGTATCAAGTATTACAGCATTATCTACCAGTTTTTGTTTCTTTTTTATTGAAACAAATAAACGATTATCACGTTCATTTTGGTTGGTATTTTTGATTTTATTTCTTGTCATAGGGCTTATCTCGACATTTTGGATTTATGAAATATTATATATATAGGAGCAATTATGAGAAAACTTGGAATTTCAATCTATCCTGACAAATCGTCAGTAGAATCAATGAAGCACTATATCGATGACGCAGCAGATGCGGGCTTCTCACGAATCTTTTCGTGTTTGTTATCGGTTGAGAAACCTAAAACAGTTATTAAAGATGAATTTTTAGAAATAAATCGTTACGCACGATCAAAAGGTTTTGAGATTATTGTTGATGTTAGCTCTAGAGTCTTTAAAGATCTTGACATTAGCTACGCAGATTTATCATTTTTCTCAGAAATAGAGGCGGATGGTCTTCGACTTGATGCTGGATTTGGGGGGAGTGAAGAAGCAATGATGACCTTCAATCCTTATGACTTAAAAATTGAGATTAATATGAGTAACGATACACACTATATTGATACAATTATGGACTATCAGCCCAACCATTATAATTTGATTGCATGTCATAATTTTTATCCGCATCCATATTCGGGACTTAATGAAGATTATTTTATGAAGTGTACTCAAAACTTTACCAAATACGGTTTGCGCTCTGCTGCATTTGTAACCAGTCAAGCGGAAGGATCGTATGGCCCATGGCCCGTTTCAGACGGACTTGTAACACTTGAAAAACATCGATACTTACCACTTGATGTTCAAATTAAAGATTATATCGCGATGAACATTGTCGATGATATTATTATTTCTAACTGTTATCCTACTCAAGCAGAAATGGATGCAATAAAAAAAATCGATTTATATAAGCTTAATTTAAAGGTTGAATTGGTTAAAGAAATACCAGAAATTGAGCGTAAAATTGTCTTAGAGGAGCCTCATTTTAATCGAGGTGATCGAAATGATTATATTATCCGTTCAACCATGTCACGCGTGAAATATAAAGGTCATGATTTCAAAGTTTTAACACTCCAGATATGATTAAGCGTGGCGATATAATTATTGAAAGTAGTTTATTTGGTCATTATGCTGGGGAACTTCAAATTGCAACTCAAGACATGAAAAACACAGGGAAATCGAATGTTGTGGGTCATGTCGTTGAGGAAGAACTTTGCCTGTTGGATCGTATTAAGCCATGGCAAAAATTTAGTTTTACGCTATGAAGTATTACTTAGGCATTGATGCAGGAGGAACTTATACGCGCATGGTGATGTTTAATCAGGCTGGTATAGAAGTAGACTTCGTACGTCTGGAAAGCATCCATTATATGCAGGTTAGTTTTGATGGGATTACAAAAATTCTTCAACACGGTAAGACTGAGTTGGAACAACATGGTTATTGTTTTAAATCGGTAGATGTTGCAATTGGAACAGCAGGTTATGGCAATGATCCTAAAATTAGAGAAAAATTGAACATGCAATTTGGTCTGTATTTCCCCAGGCACTTATTATGAATGATGCGCAATTCGCGATGGTTTCAGCATTGGATAATTATGACGGTGTTTATCTTATTTCGGGAACAGGGTGCATTGCTATGCGTAAAATAGGATGTTCTACGGACCGGAGAGGTGGTTATGGGTATTTGCTGGGTGATGAAGGAAGTGCTTTTTGGATTGGACGCAATTTATTAAGTGTTTTACCCAAGAATCGGATGGGCGCTTACCGAAATCTGATTTTTATCATGCGATGATGGAGCATTTCAAATTAAACCAGCCTTATGATCTTGTGGGTGTTGTGAATGAATCCCAAGACCGTTATCGAGGCTTTGCGGCAGAGGTTAGTCTTGTGGGTTCAAAATGTTTGCATGTTGACCATGTTGCCACAATCTATCGAAATGCGGGGATCGAACTTGCGAAACTGGCAAACAGTTTTGAGCTTAATGGAAAAACGAAAATTGCCTTTGGTGGCGGTGTCCTATTAAATAATGAATGTGTTCGAGATTCAGTTATCGAGCACATTCAGGAAGGTTATGATGTCGTGGGGAACCATCAAGCTGTAGAATATGCCGCCTATCTACTTTTAAATCAAAAAAAACCTTATGAAATTTCATAAGGTTTTTTCTTCGTATTGAAAGAGTTCATCAAGAGTACAATTCAAAATGATTGCACATTTAAATGCGAGTTCTAAAGACGGATTATAAGACCCTTTCTCAAGAGCAATAATGGTCTGCCGTGACACCCCGACTTGATCGGCGAAAATCTGTTGGGTATAGCCACAAGCTGCTCGTTTTTCACGAATATGATTGAGTATCAAAAATAAGCCTCCTATCGGTAATAGAGTTGTTTTAATTTAAAGTAATAGCTTAACTCGTAGACTGTAAAAAGGATTGCGATGGCATAAAGAATCGTGCTACTTTGCACAGAGAGTGGCCCCATCATGAGTGCAAAAAGATAAATGAGCATTGTCATTACAAGAATATTGCCTGCAAAGCGACGTGCAGGCGCATCAATTAAAATACTTCGTTCATCTTCATTCAATTGATCAATCTCTTCAAACAGAAATGTTTTCCAAGAATCTCCACTTTTTTTCTTGTAGATAAATAGAATCGTTAGGGCAAATGTAATGAAAAGGAAGACCCATATAATAGAAATTTTAGCCTGAATTGTGACGGGTTCCACACCCGCATCAGTTATAATGAGTTGTTTTATCTTATCAAATTGGATCATGGTTCCAAGAAATCCCCAAATTAGAATGATGACATAAATAATTCGATTACGTGTTTGTTTCATAGTATTCCTCCTGTTAAGTTAACTTCACATCAAAGAAACCACTATGTCAAGTTTGGTTTACATGAAAGCAATAAGCACTTTATTTATTTCGTTTTGATAAATGGCTTTAAGTTGCGGAAATGCACCAACTGCATCGAATTCATCAGTTCATGCTTGAACTTACATCTTTAATTTCTTACGATTGATATGGTAGGAGGAAGTTATGATGAAAACCGAAAATAGTACTTCTTGTTTTATCGCTTTTGACACTTATTACTCCTGGATCTACAGTCCTCTCTGTGGCTGCAGATACTTCGATACAAGCGCAAAATACTGTTACGATTATGCACACCAATGATATGCACGGTCGTTTTGGTACGAAATCGCTTGGGCTTGCACACATTAAGACACTAAAAGATGAGATAAATCCACTACTATTAGTCGATGGTGGCGATGCCTTTCAAGGTCTACCGATTTCAAATGTAGATAAGGGTGCAAGTATGGCAAAAATCATGAATGCCGTTGGCTATGATGCAATGGTCGTTGGAAACCACGAGTTTGATTTTGGTACGGCGGTTGCATTAGGTGAAGCGGAAGGTTTTGGTTCAAACGTAAAGTTTCCAGTCCTTTCATCAAATACGGTCTATACTGAGTCAAATCAAAAAGTCTTTAAAGAGTCGACGCTTATTTCAAAACCAAATTCAAACGCTGCCCTTATTGAAAAGGATGGTTATAAAATTGCGGTGATTGGGGCAACAACTCCTGAAACTCAGACTAAAACGCATCCTAAAAATATTGAAGGCATATCATGGTTGGACCCAATTCCAACCGTTACACATGAAATTCTAAAAGAAGACTATCAGGATGTTGATTTTTATGTTGTCTTAACACATCTCGGTATTGATAATGAAACTAAAAATGCATGGCGCTCAGATACGCTAGCACAATCTTTATCTGAAAACAGTAGTATGAAAGATAAGAAGATTCTCATTGTAGATGGTCATTCTCATACGCCTATTGAAAATGGAATTCATGTCGGGGATAATGTAATCTTAGTTCAAACCGGAGAGCATTTAAACAACGTAGGACTTGTAACGCTTAATCTAGATGATTTCGGTTCAAGTGTTGCGAAATTAATTCCCTTAAAGGACATTGCAAATCAACCAGATCCAGAAATAATGAATATTATTCAAACTTCAGATGCGGCATATTCAGATCTCGTCGCGAAAGTCATTAAAGAAAACAATATGATTGAATTCCAAGGTCAACGGGATTGGGTACGTGTTCAAGAAACAAACTTGGGTAATATCATTACCGACTCGATGGTAGCTTATGGAAAAGAAGGATTTAAAAATCCTACAGATTTCGCGGTCATTAATGGTGGTGGTATTCGGGCAAATCTTTCGAAAGGACCGATAACATTAGGTGATGTCATCAGTGTATTGCCCTTTGGGAATGTAATGGCTCAAATTTCGGTAAACGGCCAACAAGTTTGGGATATGTTCGAGTTCTCGCTGCGTACTGATGTGCAAGATGCTCTTGATAATCATGGACTTCCAAAATTAGGTTCAAATGGAGGTTTCTTACATGTATCGGATACGATCCGCATCCATTATGATCCCACAAAAGATGCATCCAGTCGCGTCCTAAGAATTGAAATTTATGATGCTAATCAGGATCAATTCGTTCCAATTGATTTCGAAAAAACTTATTACATGGCGACCAATGATTTTCTTGCTGCTGGTGGCGATGGATACTCGATGTTGGGTGGTGCGCGTGAAGAAGGACCATCCCTTGATGCAGTCTTCGCAGATTTTATAGAACATAACGCATTTATCGATTGGGGACGCTATGATGAAACCCAAATTCCGCAACGAATTATTTCGATTCTTGAAAAAGATTATGCCAGCCCAGGTGTATCTCCTTAGAATTTGGAGCGCTTGAGCAAATCTTGATAAAGCAAAGGCAATTAAGGCGAAGGATTATCCAGAAGATAGTTTTCAAAACCTTCAAGATGCGATTGCTATCGGAGAATCTTACCTTCAGACGCTAAGCAAGAGAACCGCTTCGCCTGTTTCACAAGCCGATATTAATAAAGCGATTGAGCAGATTGAAGCGGCGATTGCGAATCTCAAACTTAAAGACATGAAGAAGCCAATCGTGGTTCCTGAAAAACCGGAAACACCTGGAATCGGTACAAAAGATCCAATTCTATCAAGTGAACAAGAAAGTTTAAATATTTCGACCTTACCCAAAACAGGAATCAACAATCGTTTTACTTACGGTCTAGGGAGCGGTTTAACAGTTCTTGGCTGGATTTTTGTGAGAGGAATTCACAAAAAGAAATCAATAACTAATAAGAAATAAGAGGCTAAATAAATATCAAGAATGAATATTAGAATTAACACGAAGTTTACACAATCTTCCGCGTCTTATAACTTTAATTTCCACTTGAATCTGTGGTAGAATAGTAATAGATAAGAAAGGGAGGATCATGTATGAAAAAAGTATTTCCACTCGCAATTCTTGGCGCCGCAATTGGAGCTGCAGGTTATTATATGAATCAAAATAACAAAAAGCATGTTGAGAAAACGATTGAAACTCTCGATGAAATTAGCCGATCAGCTGAAGATACGGTCTCAGAACTTGCACAAGAAATTGATGAATCGGAAGAAGCTTAGTAAAACTAAGCTTTTTTTAGTTTTACGGTCTCAAATATGATAAAATATCATAAGTAAACACATAAAAAGGTGAGGTAAATAATGAAAAAGACACTAATAGAACGACTTGTTCGTTATACAAAAATTAATACCCGTTCCGATGCGGCGTCCCAAACGCTTCCATCATCGAAAAACCAATTTGATTTAGCTGAGGTTCTCTATAATGAGTGTATTCAAATCGGTCTTGAAAAAGTTCATATGGATGAATTTGGAATTGTGACGGCGCTTTGCCCATCAAATGTTGATGAGGAGGTACCGACCATTGGATTTATTGCGCACATGGATACAGCTGATTTTAATTCAGAGAATGTAAATCCTCGTGTTATTGAAAACTACGACGGATCTGATATCGTTTTAAATGAAGAACTTAATATAGTTTCTAAAGTATCGATGTTTCCATCCCTTAAAAATTACGTAGGGAAAACATTAATTGTGACAGATGGTACAACGTTACTTGGCGCCGATAATAAAGCTGGAGTTACGGAAATTATGACTGCCATGGAATATCTTATTGAGCATCCAGAGGTAAAACATGGAGCTATTCGAATTGCGTTTACCATTGATGAAGAGATCGGTACAGGGGCTGAAAGTTTTGATGTTGAAGCATTTGGGGCTGATTTTGCCTATACTGTTGATGGTGGTGCTTTAGGCGAAATGGAATAGGAAACATTTAATGCGGCGGAATCCGTTGTTACGGTGAAGTGTGTTTCGGTACATCCCGGTTCTGCAAAAGATACAATGGTAAATGCTTCTGTGGTAGCGCATGAATTCTTTGTGATGTTACCAGTTCACGAGCGACCTGAACACACTGAGGGTTATTAAGGATTTTACTTATTAACCGAAATGAGTTCAACTATTGAAGATGCAACGATGTCATTTATCATTCGTGATCATGATATGGATCGATTGATAAGTCGTAAAGCAATGTTGGACACCATTGCATCAAAACTTAATGAAAAATATGGTTATGACTGTGTTTCTGTAAAAACAACGGATACATACTACAATATGAAAAACATTATTGAAAAAGATATGAGTATTGTTGAACTTGCAAAGAAGGCAATGGTTTCCATTGGTGTTGAACCTATTATTGCGCCAGTACGTGGTGGTACCGATGGATCACGTCTTTCTTACATGGGATTACCAACTCCCAACCTCTTTACAGGTGGTGAAAACTTCCACGGTAAACATGAGTTTGCGGTCGTGGAAACAATGGCAAAAGCTACAGAATTAATTATTGCGATTTCAGAATTAAATACAGAGCGCTAGTTTGGAGTGATTAGAGTTGAAACAATTAGCAGTTAATGGATTAACGTTTTCATATGATGGTTCAAGAAATGCTATTGATAACGTATCATTTGATGTTAAAAAAGGGGATTATGTAACCGTAATTGGTCATAATGGAAGTGGTAAATCTACCCTTGCAAAACTAATAATCGGATTACTTGATTGTAAAGAAGGAACCATTGAAATTGATAATTTACGTTTAAATCCTGACAATGTATATGATATACGCGAGAAAATTGCAATCGTATTTCAAAATCCGGACAACCAGTTTATTGGTTCCACTGTTCGCGATGACATCGCATTTGGATTGGAAAATCGAATGATTGATCCAAGTGAGATGGATGCTTTGATCCACGCGTATTCAAAACGTGTTGGGATGGAAGATTTTCTGAGTCATGAACCTACTAAATTAAGTGGAGGACAAAAACAACGTGTTGCAATTGCAGGTGTTTTAGCCATGCAACCGGAGTTGTTAGTTTTAGATGAGGCAACAAGCATGCTTGATCCCAAGGGTCGAAAAGAAGTGAATGATCTCGTTCATGAATTGCATACAGAAAATAAAATGAGCATTTTATCCATTACCCATGATATCGAAGAAGTGACAATGAGTGATTATGTCATCGTTATGAATGACGGAAAAATTGCAATGCAAGGAACTCCAGAAGAAATTTTAGTTCACGCGGAACGTTTGGTTAAACTCTCATTGGATATTCCTTTTAGTCTTAAATTTTACCAAGCAATGAAGGCTTATGGAATTACATTATCAACGCCATATGATTTAGAAGGGATGGTGGAAGAATTATGTCAATTACATTCGAAAATGTAAGTTATGTTTATGCACCCAATTCGCCATTTTCCCATCATGCGTTGACGGATATTAATACATCCATCCAAACAGGTAAGATTACGGCCATTATTGGAGCAACAGGAAGTGGTAAATCAACTTTGGTCCAACATTTGAATGGACTTATCCAGCCCAGTCATGGCAGGGTAACAATCTTAGACCATAAAATACAAGCAAATGATAAAACACGTAATTTGAAGCAATTACGTTCAAAGGTTGGCTTGGTATTTCAATTTCCAGAGATGCAACTCTTTGAAGAAACGATTTACAAAGATGTTGCTTTTGGACCGAAGAATTTTGGTTTTGATGAGAAACAAATTCAAGAGAACGTTGCCCGATCATTAAATCTTGTTGGAATTCAACCGGAAATATGGGAGCGATCGCCTTTAGATCTTTCAGGAGGCCAAAAACGTCGCGTTGCAATTGCAGGGGTTCTTGCAACCAATCCAGATGTAATCGTTCTTGATGAACCGACTGCAGGCTTGGATCCACAAGGAAGCAAGGACATGATGGATTTATTTGTTCGATTGAATCAAGAGATGAACAAAACAGTGATTATGGTTACCCATGATATGGATCATGTCCTAAGATATGCAGATAATGTTTTAGTGCTAAATCAAGGCCGCGTCTATTACGATGGACCTGTTAAGGAATTCTTTGACGATCCAAACAAGCTTGAGACCTTGGGCTTTGTAGCGCCGAAAATATTGCAGTTGAAGCAACTACTCAAAAAGCGTGGTTTTGATACAGACTCGTCTTTAGAACTTGATGAGATTGCTGGAATGATCAAGGGGGAATTAAAATGAACGATATTGCACTCGGTCGTTATGTCCCACTCGATTCTAAAATTCATAAAATGGATCCGCGAATTAAAATTATTGCAATGCTTGTCTTAATGGTATCGATTTTTATGGTTAAAAATGTTTGGGCGAATGGGTTGCTCTTCCTCTTTTTTGTATGTGCAATCCTTGCCTCCAAATTAACATTTAAATTTATTCTGAAATCAATTAAACCGATGATGTTTATGCTTATCTTCTTATTTGTGATGAATATGTTTCTAATACGAGATGGGGAATTGTTGGTACATGTTGGTTTCTTTAAAATATACAGCGGAGCACTATATCAAACGGCATTTATTGTTACGCGATTAGTCTTGATGATTATGGTCACAACACTGCTGACGGCAACAACGGCACCCCTCGATCTAACACTTGGTATTGAAGATTTGTTGAATCCCTTGAAGAAAATTGGCGTGCCTTCTCATGAAATCGCGATGATGATTTCGATTGCGCTTCGCTTTATCCCAACGCTTATTGAAGACACGCAACGAATAATGGATGCTCAAGCGAGTCGTGGGGTTGATCTCAAAGAGGGCACATTTAAAGAGAAAATAAACGGTGCAATTTCTATGTTGATTCCTTTATTTGTTTCAATTTACCATCGTGCGGAAGATCTAGCGGATGCAATGGAAGCACGTGGTTATTATCCTGGTAAAACCCGAACCCGTTATAAGCAACTTAAAATTACTGCTTCGGATTGGATGATGCTGTTTCTCTGTATCATGATCCTCATTGCTGTAATTGGAATGGGGCGCTTCTAATGCGATTTAAAGCGACAGTTCAATACGATGGATCTATGTTTAAAGGCTGGCAAAAACAGCCGTCAGGTCGTTGTATTCAAACTGAAATTGAATCAGTCCTCACAAGAATCAATAAAGTTCCAATTCATATCAGTGGATCAGGACGCACCGATGCAGGCGTTCATGCCTTAGGTCAAGTCTTTCATTTTGATAACATCGTAAATATGGACGAAAAACAATTGTTTCGTGCACTTAATACACTTTTACCCGATGATATCTCAATAACAGATATCCATCCAGTTCATTCTGATTTTCATGCTCGTTTTGATGTTGTGTCGAAAACGTATGAATATCGGTTAAACATGGGGTCTTACAATCTTTTCGAACGAAACTATGTTTATCAATACAATAAGTCTTTAGATCTTCAAGCTGTTCGAGAAGCAATGCAAGTTTTTATTGGAACGCATGATTTTACTTCATTCAATGCGACCGGTCTTGATGAAATTGAAAATCAGGTTCGAACCATTACTGATTTTGATCTCATCGTAGCGGGTGATCAATTAAGTTTTGTAGTTTCTGGAGATGGATTTTTGCGTTATATGGTTCGCATGATCGTTGCGACATGTGTTGCATGTGGGAGTGGTAAATGTACACCTCACGATATCAATTTGATGCTCAAAGAAGCAGATAAAAACAGTGTTTCCTACAATATTGATGCTTGTGGTTTATACTTGAAGGAAGTTAACTATAAATAAAGCTTGTTTTCTTGACATGAGCCTTTAAAAAGCATACAATAGTAATCGGCACTTTATGCCAATAGTAGCCCCGGAAACTACTTTTGGTTTAGGAGGAAATTATTATGCGTCAAACAACTATGACGAAACCAGCAGAGGTTGTACGCCAATGGTACATCGTCGACGGAACAAACATGACATTAGGTCGTCTTGCGAGTGAAGTTGCACATGTATTACGTGGTAAACACAAACCTTCATACACACCTAACGTTGATGGTGGAGATTACGTAATCGTAATCAACGCTGACAAGATTAAAGTCAGTGGAGATCAAGAATATAAGAAAATGTACTACAATCACTCACACTACCCAGGTGGTATGAGAGAGCGTTCAACACGTACAATGCGCGAAACATACACAATCGAATGGGTTGAAAGAGCTATTCATGGTATGTTACCACATACACGTTTAGGCGATAAACAACGTACACACTTATTTGTATACAAGGGCGAAAACCACCCTCACGCAGCACAACAACCTGTGGAAATGGTTATTAAGGGATAGGAGAATATATGACAACAAAAAATAAAAACGCTGTACAATACCTAGGTACAGGACGTCGTAAGACATCTGTTGCTCGTGTTTATTTAACTCCTGGAACAGGTGTGATTACAATTAATCACAAACCAATTGAAGAGCATTTGCCTTCAGAACTATTACGTATGACAGTTCGTTCACCATTTGAAGTTACTTCAACTCAAGATACATTTGACGTAAACGTTAATGTTAAAGGTGGCGGTTTAACAGGTCAAGCCGGAGCAATCCGTCATGGTATTACTCGTGCTTTAATGGAAGCATCAGCAGATTACCGTCCATTGTTAAAAGCAGCTGGATTCGTTACACGTGATCCACGTGCTAAGGAACGTAAAAAACCAGGTCTACGCGGCGCTCGTCGTGCACCTCAATTCTCAAAACGTTAATCTCAAAGATTTTCAATTTTGGAAACTCTCACTTCGGTGGGAGTTTTTTTTATCTTATTCACAGGATGGGTGTGTTAAAAATGATGCACTAAAATCACGATTGTGATTGTTCCTAAAGGAATTTTCACAATTTTAGAAATATCAATTGACACCCTTATTTATAGATGATATATTGTTAAGGCAGTTAAGAAATGGGCCTGTAGCTCAGTTGGTTAGAGCGCACCCCTGATAAGGGTGAGGTCGCTGGTTCGAATCCATTCAGGCCCACCATTTCTTTAATAAATTTTTGGGGTTTTAGCTCAGCTGGGAGAGCGCCTGCCTTGCACGCAGGAGGTCAACGGTTCGATCCCGTTAAGCTCCACCAATTTTAAATTAAAAGCCATTCAATGAATGGCTTTTTTTATTGATACTTCAAAATTTGGAAGGGTGAAATTATCACTTATCCAGGCGTTTTAGCGATTCTAAGCCCTGTTTGATGCATTTATAACTATAACTGGCATACATACCGTTTAACGCTTAGGAGCGCCCAAATAAAGAGGTGTAAATATATTGGAAATATATACTATATTGCTGAATTTACTATTGTTTTTTTTAGGAACCTGTGATATTATAAATACACGAAATACATGGGGTTTTAGCTCAGCTGGGAGAGCGCCTGCCTTGCACGCAGGAGGTCAACGGTTCGATCCCGTTAAGCTCCACCAAATTTCAAATAACAAACGACATCAGATGTCGTTTTTTTATTGCGATTCGTAGTTTAATCTTGAATTGTGTGATGATTGGGCACAAGATTATCACAGTCATTTCATTGCAAATATTTAGGTATCGGCGTTATACTATACATATAGGAGGATTTTGAGATGAATAACTTGTATGAAGAAATGAATGTATTTTTGGCTGATCAAATTGTTTTGGGTATGAAAATTCATAATATCCACTGGTTCTTAAAAGGTGAAGGCTTCTTCCCTGTTCACGAACAAATGGACACCTATTATGAAGAAGCAGAAGAACGTATTGATGAAGTTGCTGAACGCCTTCTAACAATCGGATCAAAGCCTGTAGGAAACTTAGCAGAAGTCCTAAAAATGACTTCGATTAAAGAATTGGATCAATCTTGGAAAACAGCAAAAGAAGGTTTTGAGCACCTTATTGTTGATTTTGAACACATGAATCGTTCTGCATTACGATTGGTTGAACTTGCTGAAGCAGCAAACGACCCTGGAACTGCGGACTACTTTACGGCAGTGTCACAAGATCTTGGCAAAAACTTATGGATGTTTAATACTTACATTCGTGACTAAGTTGTTATTTTAGAGCATCTTTTGATGCTCTTTTTTTTATATTTGAACTTATTTTGTCGCGGTTTAATCACGTTTTTTGTTTTATTTTTTTATTTGTTTGATTTGACTCATTTCGTGTTGACATGGGTGTTTGAGAGTGGTATATTATTAAGGCAGTTAAGAAATGGGCCTGTAGCTCAGTTGGTTAGAGCGCACCCCTGATAAGGGTGAGGTCGCTGGTTCGAATCCATTCAGGCCCACCATTTCTTTTGTTTAAATTTTGGGGTTTTAGCTCAGCTGGGAGAGCGCCTGCCTTGCACGCAGGAGGTCAACGGTTCGATCCCGTTAAGCTCCACCAATTTATCAATTTGTAAACGTTCTACTGAGATCGATGATCCTTGTATGAACGTTTTTTTATTATAGATTTGATGAGTGAATGAGAGAGTCCGTGTTCTCTTATTTAGAGACGATTCGATACGTTTTAGAGTCTTTGGATGTCCTCATCCTTGATGATGTCTTGAGTGTGTTCGGATTGCTGAATTTGGAACATTTACGGCATATAGGGTGATGTAAAAGCACGATAGCGTAAAAAGTGATAATTGTTTGAAAATCTTATTGACACACTATGTTTTGGGTGGTATATTATTAAGGCAGTCAAGGAAATGGGCCTGTAGCTCAGTTGGTTAGAGCGCACCCCTGATAAGGGTGAGGTCGCTGGTTCGAATCCATTCAGGCCCACCATTTTTACTTGACAATAAGATTTGGGGTTTTAGCTCAGCTGGGAGAGCGCCTGCCTTGCACGCAGGAGGTCAACGGTTCGATCCCGTTAAGCTCCACCATATATAAATTAACGCATGACTACGGTTATGCTTTTTTTGTATGGGGATGTTTATCACAATAATACATAGAACTGTCGACAAAATGTCCCTGTTGTGAACTCATTTCCCGTTATAATAAGGATAAGAGGTGGTAGGATGATTAAAACAATTGATTTACATCATGATGACGTGATGCGACTTGTGGATGTATGGGAGCAGTCTGTGCGTGATACGCATGATTTTATTACTGAAGCAATGATTGATGCGATGCGTCCAGAAGTTCATACCGCATTTGCATCAATGGATGCAGTCGTTGTCTATGAGGATCATCATATGATTTCAGGGTTTATGGACGTATTAAATCAAAAGGTCGAGATGCTCTTTCTTGATGCATCTGCTCGAGGGCACGGTGTGGGTTCGCGTCTCATCCACTATGCGATTTCAGAATTCTCTGTAAATCGAGTTGATGTGAATGAACAAAATTATCAAGCGCGGGGGATTTTATGAACATTTGGGTTTTGAGGTGTATGACCGTTCAGAGTGTGATGATGCAGGTCGTCCGTTCCCAATCTTACATATGAAGCGTTCTAGGGTGGTTTGAGTGTGTTTTTTTTTCGATTTACATGCTTTATTTGAGAAATGTTAATTTAATTTCATATTCACCGTTTTTTCACGTGGTATCATGAGAATGGTCGAATTTTATAAATGGAGGCATACTATGCAATTATTGGCTGCACAATCACAGTCTATTATGGATTTGGGAATTCACGTAATTTTAGGTGGGTTCGGTTTATTCATGTTGGGAATTAATTCATTGGGAGATGGTTTTAAAAAAGTAGCGGGAAACCGCATGCGGGATTATATTGATAAATATACGAGCAATCTTTTTTCTGCAATTTTAGTGGGGGCTTTGATTACAGGAATTATGCAATCGAGTTCTGCGGCTACGGTTATTTCCATTTCGCTTGTTCGCGCGGGCTTAATGCGCTTAGATCAAGCAATCGGAATTTCTTTAGGCGCAAATATTGGTACGACTGTAACGGCGATTATCGTTGGATTAAATATTGATGAAATGGGTTATTTCTTCTTATTTATTGGGGCAATGATGGTGCTCTTTGCGTCACGTCGTGATATTAAAAACTATGGACAAGTTGTTCTTGCATTTGGTTTAACATTCGTTGGGTTACAAATTATGAGTGAAAAGCTCATGCTTATACAACAAATGCCATTTTTTGAAGCGTTAATGGTGCAACTCTCTGATCATCCTTGGTTTGCGATGTTAGGTGGTACGGTGTTAACTGGAATTATTAATTCATCTTCCGCAACAATTGCGGTTGTTCAAAAGATTTATGGTAACGGTGGTATGTCCATGGTTGCTGCGACGGCGTTTGTATTTGGTTCAAATATTGGTACGACGGTGACAGCATTGTTTGCGTCAATGGGTGGTTCCATTGCAACACGTCGTGCTGGTTTGTTCCATACAATGTTTAACGTTATTGGGGCAGTCTTGATGATGTTATTTGTAACACCTTATTCACAATTTATTTTAAAAATTAATGCCTTAATGGGTGGTACGGATGCTATGGCCGTGGGAATTGCGCATTTTGTATTTAACCTGTTCTTTGCAATTCTGGTAATTCCGTTTGTTCCAGCCTTTATACGTCTTCTTAAGATTTTAATTCCTGGTGAAGATAAAATTAGAAGTCGTGAAAAACTGAAACCTCTTGATCGTGATATTATTCATACTTATCCAGAAGGCGCGCTTCAACTGGCAAAAGCACGCACCACCAAAATGGGTGACTTGGTTCTGGAAGCCGTGGATGCATCCCATGGTTACTTACATTCTAAGGATGACGAGGATTATGAGATTGTCATGCAACTTGAAGGTATGGTGAACCAGTTGGATACGGAATTGACGGAGTACCTCCTTGAAATTATGAAACATAGTAATTCTGATTCACATATCGCGGATACGTATACAAAGTATTTAGAAGTTATTAAAAATTATGAACGTATGAGTGATTTATCAACCAATCTCGTTGAGTTTTATCGTATGGTTTTTGAAAATCGTGAGAATTTCTCTGAAGATGCTTTGCATGATTTAGATACAATGTATAAACTTCTTATGGATATGATGCGTCGTTCACTCAAAATCTTTGATACTGAGGATTTAACGCGTTTTGATGCTTTAATCCGCGATGAGGAGTATCTAGACTTGATTGAAGATAAATATCGTGAGAAACATTTCCAACGCATGGCGGAAGGGATTTGTGATGAAAAGGTTGCAAGTTCTATCTTCATTGACGTTCTCGGTATTTTAGAACGTATTGGCGATCATGGCGTTAATGTTTCAGGTTATGTGCATTCCGCAGTTGGTGTGCATGCGAATCGTGAAGATGTTATTTTAAAATCAAATAATTAAACCGAAAACTGAAACGCATAAGTTTCAGTTTTTTTCTTTTAACTCTTTTAAAGAAATATATACCATGCTTGATTGATATTGTGATATTATGGTGATGGTCTAAATTTTTTTTATGGAGGAAAGAATGAATAGTTTATTCTTGGCAACTCAAAATCCATCGTTTTCGGATTTGGGTATTAATGTCATTCTAGGTGGATTCGGCCTTTTTATTCTTGGAATTAAATTTCTTGGAGAAGGATTAAAGGAAGCCGCAGGGCCTAAAATACGAGATTATATTGAAAAATACACGAGTAATACCGTGATGGCGATTTTAGTTGGTGTTGCAATTACTGCAATCATGCAATCAAGTACTGCCGCAACGGTTATCTCAATTAGTTTAGTACGCGCAGGGTTAATGCGTTTGGATCAAGCGATTGGTATTTCAATTGGAGCGAACGTAGAAACAACGGTAACCGCGTTAATGATTGGTTTAAATGTTGATGAATTGGGTTTTATTTTTATTTGTAGGTGCGATGATTATTGCATTTTCAAAACGCAAAAAATATAAAAATATCGGTCAGATTTTATTTGGCTTTGGAATTACTTTTGTTGGTTTAAAACTGATGAGTGATAAGTTAATCCTCATTCAATAGTATCCATTCTTTGAAGCATTTATGCTTAAAATGTCACAAAGTCCTTGGCTTGCTCTTTTTGCAGGTACCATAGCGACGGCAATTATTAATTCTTCTATGGCAGTCATCGCACTTGTTCAAAAGATTTATGCGAACGGCGGTATGTCGATGGTTGCGGCTTCTGCCTTTGTATTTGGTTCGAATATTGGAACGACACTTACGGCAGTGCTTGCATCCATTGGTGGGTCCGTGTCAACGCGACGCGCCGGATGGTTTCATGTAATTTTTAACTTTACAGGGGCAATTATTGTTATGATATTCATAGAGCTTTACGCTGCCTTTATGGTAAGTGTTAATGAATTAATTGGTGGCTCACTCGCTTTTGCGGTGGGACTGAACCATTTCTTTTTTAATCTAATTTTCGCGATTGTGATCATACCTTTTGTACCAGCGTTTATTCGTTTGATGGAATTTTTAATTCCTGGTGAAGATAAAATCAAAGAACGTGAAAAGATTAAACCTCTTGATTACGGTTTGATTGGAACCTTTCCAGAAGGGGCGCTTCAATTAGCACGTAAAACGACGGTGAAAATGGCAGATTTAGTTCTAGAATCAGTCGAAACGTCGAATCAGTTCTTGCATTCGCGAGATATGGAAGATTATGATGTTGTGATGCAACTTGAGGAAATGGTGAATGGTTTAGATACAGATCTTACTAAATATTTACTCGAAATTGCGAAGCAAACGGATGTTTCCGGACATATTACCGAAGAATACACCAAAAACTTAGAAATAATAAAGAATTATGAACGCATGAGTGACCTCTCGACAAATCTAGTGGAATTTTATAAAATGAGTTTTGAGAATCGTGAGTCGTTTTCAGAAGACGCGCTTCGTGATTTGGATACTATGTACCAACTGCTTATGGATATGTTGAAGCGTTCAACGAAAATATTTGAACGTGAGGATTTATCAGGATTTGAATCTCTATGTCGTGATGAAGAGTATATGGATCTTATTGAAGAGAAATACCGCGAGAAGCACTTTCAACGCATGGCAGAAGGAATCTGCGATGCAAAGGTTACGAGCTCAATCTATATTGATATTTTAGGTATTCTTGAACGTATTGGAGATCATGGCGTTAATATTGCACGGAATATGTTCTCGGCTGTGAAGTTGCATACTTCTGACGAACACTAAAAGGGGGATATTATGAAGAAAATTTATTTTGCAAGTCCATTGTTTACGCATATGGAGTTTCGTTATAATGCGGAAGTTGTTGCACAAATTCGATCGGTTTACCCAAATGTGGAGGTCTATCTTCCTCAGGAACAGATGGAAATTAACGATAAGAATAGTTATGCGAATTCCATGATGATTGCACAGGCAGACACGGATGCGCTTTTGAAATCAGATCTTATTGTTGCGGTATTGGATGGGCAAACCATTGATGCCGGTGTCGCATCAGAGGTGGGTGTTGCCTATCAAGCAAATATTCCGATGATCGGACTCTATACGGATAGTCGTCAACAAGGGGCTGACAACGCAGAAAAAATCAATGCTTTGCGTGAAGTTGCGGAATCACAATTTTCTTATGTGAATTTGTACACTGTGGGTCTTATCAAACTTAAGGGAACAGTCGTAACGGATGAACAAACACTTATTGAACTTATTGGTGAAATATTAGGTCAATAATTGACCTGTTTGACACCACCTTTGTTTTTGGGTATAGTATCAATAACAAGGCGGTGGGAACATGGACAGAATTTCTTTCTAAATCATTAATAATAAAATAGGAGGAAGTTTTGTCATGTTTAATTTTAGTCTTAATATTAAGACGGAAGCAGGGCGCGAGCTTATCGCGCCTTTTTCTATGTCTTTAAATCAAAATGATCGCGTCGCATTAATTGGTGAGGAAGGGAATGGAAAAAGTCTAACCCTTAAGGCACTCGTCCAAGATAATTCTTTAGATGAGCTTCATGTTTCAAGGACGCTAAACAGTCGTCATGTGGTATTTGGCTATCTGAGTCAAGAAATGCCTCGAACGTTGCTTGAACAAGATGCGCTTTCGTATATCATTAAAGAACAATGGAATCGATATGGTGATGTGTCTCGGAAAATGAAGGAAGTCTTACCTCATTTTGAAATGGAGGATTTAAATCGTCCCATGCACTCATATAGTGGTGGGGAGCGCGTGCGCTTGCAGTTATTACAGTTGATGGTGCATCCATGTGACTGTTATCTTCTGGATGAGCCCAGCAATGACTTAGATTTAGAAACGTTAATGTGGCTCGAAGGGTGGATGCTTGCGCAAACCAAACCCATTATCTTTGTATCGCATGAAGTCATGTTCTTGCAAACGTGTGCGAATCGTATTGTTCATCTTGAACAAACACATCGTAAAACACGCTCACATGTTACAGTCTATGAAGGTGATTATCAAGGATATTGTGATGCCTTTCTCAGTCAGATTCAAAAACATAATCATGATGTTAAGTTGCGTCAAAAAGAAAAACAAAAACAAGAAGCGCGATGGCATCAGTTATACCAAAAAGTAGAGCATCGTCAACGGACACAAACCCGTCAAGATCCAGCAAAAGGACGTCTTTTGAAGAAAAAAATGCATACGATAAAATCGATGGAGCGACGTTTTGAGCGGGAAGTCGTGCCGGAAAAACGCGATTTTGAAGGTGCGATCAAGCTATCGTTTGAGGAACAAGCGAGAATCCATCAAAAAAAGATCTTAGATTTTCATCTTGATGAATTGGTGCGAGAAGGACGTATTCTGGCTTGTGATCTCGATATTGTGGTGTATAGCCGTGATCGCATTGCCATTGTTGGGTCCAATGGTGTAGGGAAGACAACGTTTCTGCATGAAATAATAAAAGAAATTGATGCTGAAGATGTCGGTGTGATGCATCAGTCCTACGATCTTAACTTGGATTATGATTTGTCACCGATTGAAAACTGTGTTCTTGAAGGGTCCCGCGATGAACGTGGTCTGATCACAAATCATCTAGGGAGTTTGAAATTTACAGAGGATGAGATGAACACGCCGATGGAACGGCTATCGGGTGGTCAAAAAGCTAAGGTATCACTGCTGAAATTAGTTCTTAAGAATCCGAAAATAATCATTCTCGATGAGCCAACACGAAACTTGAGTCCACTCAGTGTTGGTGTGATCTATCACTTACTTAATAACTATCAAGGGGGGATTATTTCTGTAACGCATGATCGTGCACTGATTCAAGAAGTGATGGATGATGTTTATTCATTTGATGCATCTGGACTTAAGAAAATATCTTAATATTTCCCGGGTGAATTTTTTGTGAAGAAAATTGTTTTCGAATCAATTTGAGACTTTGCGTGAAAACGAGTAGAATAAAAGATAAGGATGGTGGAACTATGAAAGAACACGTAATTCGTTTAATGCCGGGTGATGATTTATTGCAAGGAATTGATGCTTACTGTAAGAAATTTCAAATTACATCAGGCTATATTGGAACCTGTGTTGGCAGTTTATCCAGTGTAGTGTTTCGAAAAGGACATAATAAAAAAGAGATACAACTCAAAGGGCCATATGAAATTGTTTCGTGTGTGGGAACCGTTTCTCAAGGAGGACACCATATTCACGCTTCCATCAGTGATTTGGAATTTAAAGTAATGGGTGGTCACGTAGCGCTGGGATGTACGGTAAAGTCAACGGCAGAGATTGTTATTATTGAGCTGGAACATCATCAATTAACACGAACTAAAGGTGAATTATCTGGATTTAAGGAGCTTGAAATCGAAGTTACCGGTAGTGTATGTAAAGAGCGTTAAAAAAAGAACGGAGGCCTCCGTTCTTTTTATGTATTTGAATTATTAACAGTTTGTTTAGATTTCGCAAGTTCTGCGTCGATGGCAATGGCGATACAAAGACATATTAATGCATTGCGATCGTCATTAATATCAAGTTCATAACTATCACCCCAACGCAGCCATTTTTTTGAAATCGTCATGATGGTATTATCGCGGGACGTAACTTTATAATGGTGATCAAGATAATCACCACTTAGTTTCCAATCAAGGTGTTTAAGTGAAAATTTCATTTTTAAAAATGTGAAGTTCTTTTTTAAGTTGATCTTGTGATCAGGGGTGATCAGGGTATATTCAGATAAAAATCGAAATGGTCTTTGTTTTACGGTTGCAACTGATTTTTGTGTTGCATCTTGAATTGTAAATTTTCGACCGATGGTTAAGGCTGGGCCTTTGACTGTGTATACGGTAGTTCCGTTTTCGTCCTTGACCTCAAAGCGATCACGAATTGAGAAGACGTGTTGTTTTATATATAATTTCATATTTTTTCTCCTTAGGTCTTGATTTGAAAGTCAATGAGATGTACAATTTAATCACGCCGGCTTAGCTCAATAGGTAGAGCAACTGAATCGTAATCAGTAGGTTGGGGGTTCAAGTCCTCTAGCCGGCACCATAACATTTACACCAGATGGTGTTTTTTTTACAGTCTCAGTTTATCACAATCAATTCATGTCGTCGATGGATGTGTTTTGAAATATATAGAAAAAACATTTCATATAAGTATTTGAGTGTAAGGGGTTTATGTCCTTTATTTAAAGGAAATCTATGAAATATTATTTCAATACATTGGGCTACCATTTTGAAAATGAATTTGATATAATGACACTGTACATAAAGGAGAATATCATGGAAGGTTTAGAATTACTTAGTTTTCAAATGATTTCATTTAACGGGTCGGCTCGTTCATGTTTTGTGGAAGCAATTCAGGCAGCGAAAGAGGGCGACTTCGAACGTGCAGAACAGCTTATGGCTGAAGGTGAAGAACAATTTGTTGAGGGACATCGTGTTCATGCACAATTAATTCAACAAGAAGCTCAAAATGGTGCTACTCAAGTCAATTTATTGTTGATTCACGCAGAAGACCAAATGATGAGCGCAGAAGTATTAAAAATTATGGCTACAGAGCTTATTGACATTCACAAGAAAATTCAATAAGAGCTGTGGCTCTTTTTTTATTATTTAGCACATGGTACAATGCAATTAGTTAGATAGAAACATAAAATGAGGAGATCATCATGTTAAAAGAAAATAAAATATGGATTGCACAGGGCGAAACCCCAGTGTATATTTTACCGCAGATGTTAAATCGTCATGGACTTATTACTGGTGCTACGGGTACCGGAAAGACGGTTACATTGAAAGTTTTAACGGAAGCATTAAGTGATTTAGGTGTTCCTACGTTTTTAGCGGATATTAAAGGTCATGTGTCCGGTCTTGCTTCCGCAGGGATTGAAAATCCAAATGTTTCCAGCCGTGTTGAAAAATTTGGCGTGGACGGTTTTGAGTACAAAGGGTTCCCGGTAACGTTTTGGGATATTTACGGTAAGGGTGGTATTCCAGTTCGTACTACTATTTCAGAAATGGGCCCCATTATGCTCTCAAAACTTATGGATCTTAATGAAACACAGGCAAGTTTACTCTCGTTAGTTTTCAAAATTGCGGATGCTCAGGGACTGTTACTGCTTGATATTAAAGATCTCAAATCCATGTTAGATTATGTTTATCAAAACAATAAAGAGCTCACTGCCGAATATGGATTGATGTCTACACAAACCATTGGTGCGGTTGTTCGCAAGGTTGTGTTTTTAGAGGAACAAGGTGCAGACATCTTTTTTGGTGAACCAGCTTTAGATATTCAAGATTGGATTTGTACAGATTCGAATGGACGAGGTATGGTTAATATTCTTCATAGTGTGGAATTGTTCCGCCACCCAACACTGTATGCGACGTTTTTACTTTGGATGTTATCGGAACTCTTTGAAACCTTACCTGAAGTGGGTGATGTCGAAAAACCGAAGATGGTTTTCTTCTTTGACGAAGCCCATCTACTCTTCAAAGATGTACCTAAAGCATTGGTGGACCGTATTGAACTTGTTGTTAAGTTGATTCGATCAAAAGGTGTGGGCGTTTATTTTATTTCTCAAAGCCCATCGGATATCCCCGACCGTGTTTTAAGTCAATTGGGAAATCGTATCCAACATGCCCTTCGTGCCTATACCCCTGGCGAACAAAAACAAGTACGAGCAGCAGCTCAAAGTTTTAGAGCGAATCCAAATTTTAATACTGAAACTGCAATAATGGAGTTGGGTACAGGTGAAGCTATTATCTCAACACTCGATGAGAAGGGGACGCCACAAATTGCGGAACGTGCTTTTGTCTTGCCTCCACAAAGTCTTATGGCTGAAATTGATGCAAGCTTACGTACATCGATGATTCAAAGCAGTAGTTTTTATCAAAAATATATAGAATCTATTGATCGCTTTTCGGCCTATGAATCGTTAGCTGAAAAAATGACACAAGCAGGAATTGAAGAGGAACAAGATAAAATGAATTTAGAACTTGAAAAAGAACGTCTCGCTCTTGAAAAAGAAAAGCAAAAATTAGAAAAAGAAAAAGAAAAATTACAAAATCGTAAGAAGACAACAACACGTCATCGTCAAACACCGATTGAAAAAGGCATGAACCGAACGATGAGTACCATTGGGAATGAACTCGGTAAAGCGATTACAAGAAATATTATGGGAATTCTTACTGGAAAGAAATGATTGGAAATGTTAACGCTTTCTTATAGACGCTATTTGCCTTTGTTGTTATAATAGTTTCATATCGAGGAGGATATTATGAGAAAAATTATTTTATTATGTTCAGCAGGTATGTCAACAAGTATCCTTGTTACAAAGATGCAAGAAGCCGCTGCTGCACAAGGATATGATGTAGAAATATCAGCTCACGCTGTAAGTGAAGCCGCACGCGTTGGTGCTGATGCAGACATCATCCTATTAGGACCCCAAGTTCGATTCAATTTAAGTACAGTTCAAAAACAATTACCAGAAAAACCAATTGAAGTTATCGATATGCGTGCATACGGTACGATGAACGGTGAAGCCGTGATTGCGGAAGTTAAAAAAGTACTTGGTGATGCTTAAATCTAAAAAATGTTAGTGAAAAATAACATTTTTTATTTTATAATAGAAAGTAATTACGATGGAGGTTGTTATGAAAATAAATATCGTGTATTATTCAGCTTCAGGAAATACGCAAATGATTGCGGATTCAATTTATGAAGCGGTTGAAGATTTGGGAATTGATGGGAGTAATGATTTTGTGACAGACGTGACAGCGGATGCTGTTATTGATGCAGATATCCTATTTCTAGGATCCCCAGCAATGAATGATGAGAATGTTGAGGAGTATGAGTTTAGACCGTTCTTTGATGATTTGCTTCCCATGCTGTCAGGGAAACGTGTGGTGTTGTTTGGCTCTTATGATTGGGGCGAAGGTGTTTGGATCGAAAATTGGGAACGTGAGATTGTTGATGCGGGTGGAATTGTGGAACGAAAATTTGCATATCAATGGGAACCGACCGAAGCACAATTAAAAGAAGCATATGAGGAAACGAAAACACTTCTCACAATGTAAATTGTTTCAATGAATGTATAATTTACATATTCTTTGTCAAAAGTGTTGACATTTTTCATTGTGTCGGTATAATTAGTTTATAGATAGTTCATCTATCTAAAAAAACTTGTCCTTTAGACCATCGCTCATAGATAATCTATTTCCTCAAAATTATATAAATTAAGTATTCCTCCAATAATACTGACGATGGATCTTAAAAAACACACATCACTCGGAACTGACCTAGTTCCTTGGGACTAAAGAAAAAACCAAGTTAGGATGAAGTTAACCGATAATTTACGGGAGATTGATATCCTAGCTTTTCTTGTATTCTATTTTCATTGTAATATTTTAAATAGTTTATCACAGTTTGTGATACAATTTCAGTAGAACCCTTTAGTTCTGGGTTTAATTCGAATGTTTCACACTTTAGCGAGGCATGAAACGATTCGATAGGAGCATTATCAGCGGGTACCCTTACGGGACATACTCATGGTAATGCTTTTATTTTTTACTTTGAGTTGATACTCTTTTGATGTATAGACACTCCCTTGATCAGAATGAAGAATACATGGCTGAACGATATCCGGAAGTTGATTTAATGTATCAACCACACATTCTAGGTTTTGTCTGTCACTCAATGTAGACGCAATAATCTCACCATTATATAAATCCATGATCGTAGATAAATAGAGCATCTTATGGCCATAAGGGATGTAAGTGATATCTGTCACCAATTTCTAGAGGACGTAGTGATTTAAAGTCGCGATTAATGATATTGGGCATAATGATCTTCGGATTTTTGTTTTTTCGATACCGTTTGACCTTAACACGGCATTGACATTGGTGTTTCTGCATTATCTTTTGAACAGTGTTCTTATTGATAATTCTTTCTTTTCGAATTAATGCAGTTATTTTTCGATATCCATAACGAAATTTATTTTCTTTACAAAGTTCAATTACTAATCCTTCATTGACAGAATAATTATTAGACTCTAGTTGCTCTTTTTTAGTCCAACGGTAATACGTTGACTTAGGTACCCCAAAAAGATTCAAGATATCTTTAAGAGATACAGTGTTGCGATACTCTTCAACGAGCTTGATGATTATTTCAGGAACCACATCCTTTCTCTTTCCAAATACTTTTTTAATAGTTCAATTTGTTGCTCCAAAGATTTAATTCTAAGTCTTTGTGTTTCTTCGACCGTGTCTCCTTCAGGCCCTTTTCCAAAAGTATATTGCTTGCCTACAGGTTGAGAAAATCGATAGTGTTCACCATTTCGATACCATCTTCACCATGTTTTGACTTGTGTTACATTTTTTATTCCAAGTTCAGTCTGAATAAACCTGCTTGAGTAGCCTGCCAATTTCATTTCTATAACTTTCATCTTTGTCTCATAGCTATGTATAGTTCGTGTTCCCATATAAAAACCTCCTATATTGAACTATTTTACAATAATTCTCATACAAGAGGTTTTTTTCTTTAGTCCCACGGAACTAGGTCAGTTCCCTCCCAGATGTGTGTTTTTTTGTAATTCATCACAACTATTAACATTAAAACGACCGATTCGCTTAAACCATTCTTTTTAAATCATAAAAGTCATAAGCACATCAAATTATGACTTTTTTAAAAAACACAAATACGTTATAATAAGTTCAAGTGAGGTAAGTCTATGAAAGTAATGTATCCAGGATCTTTTGATCCAATCACAACAGGTCACATTGATTTAATCGAACGTTGTGCAAATATGTTTGATCATGTAGTTGTGGCAATTATGGTTAATGAAAAGAAATCAGGAACGTTTACAATGTCAGAACGTTTAGAAATGGCTTGTGACTGTTTATCTCATCTGTCCAATGTTGAGGTTGTTATTGGCGAAGGTCTCACCATTGATTTTGCGGAAAAGCAATCATGCCCAATTCTTGTCAGAGGGATTCGCGCAGTTATGGATTATGAAAATGAATTGCAGTTAGCGACTTCCAATCGTGTTCTAAATGAATCCATTGAGACGCTTTTTTTGGTCGCATCACCCAAGTATTCATACATTTCTTCCAGTGTAGCGCGTGAGATTGCTCGTTACGGAGGTGACCTTACTGGATTTGTTCCTCAAAGTGTTGCAGTGCGACTGTATCAAAATATGATGTTGTGGTTTAGGTCTATAACGCGGCTTTAGCTCAGTGGATAGAGCAAGTGCCTCCTAAGCGCTGTGTCACAAGTTCGATTCTTGTAAGTCGCACCAAATATTTTTACTCTTGAAGTTGTATCAAGAGTTTTTTTTATTGATATTGGCTCGTTTCGTGAGCACATTAGTTTTATAGAAATCTATGATATAATAACAAGTGCACATATAAAAAATAAAAACAAAAGTCAAAGGTCTCATTCTATGAGTATAAGAGAGGAATACATTTTATGAAAAAGAACGCAATAGTTTTAATATTGCTGATGGTAGTTAATAAATTCTTTGGAATTTTTAGAGAATTGTTACTGGCCAAGTATTTTGGTGCGACGGCGATTACTGATGCATACATCATCGCATCGTCCATTCCTAATTCATTATTTAGTTTTATTGCAACAGGGATTACGACGTCATTTATCCCGATTTTTAGTAAGATTCATAAGCGTGAGGGAAGTGACAAAGCTGAAGGATTTACAAGTAATATCATTAATATCTTACTTGTAGTTTTCGTGGGTGTTATTCTTTTAGCGGAAATCTTTACTGAGCCGCTTGTACGTCTATTTGCTTCTGGATTTAACGCAGAAACGATGGCTTTGGCAGTTTCCTTTACAAGAATTACATTACTTGCTGTGTTTTTCCAAACCATTCTCGCTGTATTACAAGGCTACTTACAAATTAAGGAACGCTTTGCAGCTCATGGTATAAGCTATGTAATTATGAATATCGTAATTGTTATAAGTATTATTTTATCAAAAGGAAATTCTATATACCTTCTAGCCTATGGGGTAACCTTTGCGATTGCCAGCCAATCACTCTTTATCTATTTGATTGCGAAACGCTCGGGTTATAAACATCAATTCAAATTAAAAGTTCGCGATGAACACATTAAAATTATGCTTGTTATGGCAGTTCCTGTAATTATTGGTTCGTCGATTGATCAAGTTAACGCTAGTTTTGATAAGACAATTGCTTCAGGGGTTATTGAAGGTGGGATTTCAATTGTAAATTATTCAAATAAAATTAGTGATTCAATTATCGGTCTCTTTGTGAGTTCGATCATTACAGTTTTATTTCCGGCTATGGCGAAGTTTGCTGCCAATGGTGATCATGATGGACTTAAAAAATCAATTTCCAATACGCTGATAGCGGTCAATATGATTGTTGTTCCAGCAACATTGGGGATGATGGTGTTATCACAACCTCTGGTTCAGTTGTTCTTTGGTCGTGGGGCTTTTACACCGGAAGCGGTTGTTTTAACGTCGAATGTGTTAATTGCCTCGTGTTTGGGTCTTATTGTTAATGCGAATGCAATGATTTTACTCCGTGTCTTTTACTCATTAGGGGATACCCGTCGTCCGGTGGTATACGGAGCAATTTCTGTTGGCGCAAACATCGTCGCGAGCTTATTCTTTGTTCAGTTTATGGGATTACCGGGTCTGACCCTTGGTACAAGTATCTCAAAACTGTTTTATTTTATCCTAATCTATTATTTCTTGTATAAAATGATCGGAGATTTCAACAATCAATATATTTTTAAAACCGTTCTTAAACTGATCGTGTCAGGATCAATCATGGCGGCTGCGGTCTTCTTTGCCTATCCATTTATCAGTGCGAAATTGAGTTTGGTAACGGGTCTTGTTCTTGTAGTTTTACTGAAAATCGTTGTCTACTTTGTTGCGGTTAAATTAATGCGAATCGAAGAATTTGATCAAGCACTCGATAGTGTGAAAGCAAAATTTATCAGTAAACTAAAACATTAAAGTTCTCATTTGAGAACTTTTTTACTTGTAAGGGATAAAAAGCCATGTTATATTATAAATAACTAGAAAGGTAGCAGATTGCTATCCGGTGAGACTTATGGGAAATGCGCCTCGACTTAAAACATAATAACTAAAAAGGAGGCGTTTTTTCAATGTTTAACATAAGTCTTGATGTTAAGACAGATCAAGGACGTGATCTTATCACGTCTTTTTCTATGTCCGTAAATAAAGGGGATCGTGTGGGCGTGATCGGAGAAGAGGGAAATGGTAAAAGTGTATTTCTTAAATCACTTGTCAATCGTCCCGAAATTCAAAAACTCAGAATCCACCGTTCCTTGCATCCAGAATCCATCGTTTTTGGATATCTAGGTCAGGAGTTGGAACCGCAGGAGCGTGCTCTAACGCTCTTGGAATTTGTGTTAGGGAGTGCTTGGGATCGTTTTGGGGAGTTTGTCCCCTTGTTTTTAACGATGGTACCAACATTGGATGAAAATGACTATAATCGCACCATGGACTCATTAAGTGGTGGTGAATGTGTTCGTATTCAATTACCAAAGCTTCAGATGCAAGATGTTGACTGTTATGTTTTGGATGAGCCCACCAATAATTTAGATATAGAAGGCTTAATCTGGTTTGAACACTGGATGGAAATGCAAACCAAACCCGTTATCTTTGTATCACACGATCTTAATACGTTAAAACACAGTGCAAATCGCATTCTACACTTTGAACAATTACATCGTAAATCAATTTCAAAATTAACACTGTTTGAAGGATCCTATGATGCATATATTGAAAATCGTGAACGAGCCAGAGCGCACCATAATCAACAAGTTCGTTTTCAGAAACGATTTGAAGCGAAACAAGAGGCAACATGGCAAAAGCAGTATCAAAAAGTGGGTCATCAACTTCGAAATGTGAACCGGGCAGACCCTGGTCTTCAAAAGAAAATGAAAAATTTAAAAGCACAAAAGAAGCGACGATCTAAACAAGTGACCTTGGAACACCAAGATCAAGAAGAAGCAATTAGAATGGAATTCGGCAAACAAAAACCAGTCTATTCGAATGTTGTTTTATCCATTGATATTCCATTTTTAGAGACCGATTGGGGTGTCCGAGGCCGAAACTATTACTACCGTTTACATGCAGGTGAAAAAGTTGCGCTTGTAGGTCTAAATGGTAGTGGTAAAACGACTCTTTTTCATCGTATGATTCAGGGTCTTGAAGGGAATGTAGGTGTGA
The DNA here is from genome assembly GCF_003931795.1 of Erysipelothrix piscisicarius. NCBI lineage: Bacteria > Bacillati > Bacillota > Erysipelotrichia > Erysipelotrichales > Erysipelotrichaceae > Erysipelothrix > Erysipelothrix piscisicarius. The sequence goes on from NZ_CP034234.1 coordinate 895,374, forward strand.
TGCATCAGGATCATCATCAAAATCTTGATGTGAGAAAAAATGCAATTGAAAATTGTATGCGGCTTGGGGAAGCGGAAATGGAAGTTCGAATTGAACTTGGCAGACTTAACTTTACTTCTGATGAGATGGAACTTCCGATTATCCATTTATCCGGTGGACAAAAGGCAAAATTATCGCTGTTAAAGATATTACGGACAAAACCGGATGTGTTGTTATTGGATGAACCGACGCGTAATTTAAGTCCATTTTCATTAAAGGTGATCTATGAGATGTTAGCGGATTATCACGGTGCGATTTGGTGTATTACGCATGACCTCCAACTTATCCAACATGTATTTAAAGATGTTTTAGAAATGACACCCAATGGTTTTACGAAACGTTAAGAAATGCTTGACAGCAAGGATATTCGTGCTATTATTGCATTAATAACAAACTTTATGATTGAGAGGAGTAGCTTTCAAGAAGTAAGTTCAGAGAGTCTGTGGTTGGTGTGAACAGATCTTACCTCGAAGGTGAATGGGCTCATGAAAGGCGGAATGAACACTTCGGTAAGTAGTTTACGACGGTTGCCCCCGTTAAATGGGCAGGAATATGATAGTATTCCTATTGAGCTACGTAGATTACGTAGAGTTTCAGGTGGTACCGCGAAGACTTCGCCCTGTATGGGTGAAGTTTTTTTTGTTCTTAGGGAGGTGATGACCGTGGTATGAAGTGATTGGTGTTTGTTGAATCATTTTGATAAAGGAGCGAAACATATGAAAATCAAAAATTTAACCCTTTCGACCTTGTTTTTAACACTGGGTCTTGTATTACATATCACGGTCCCGGGTACCGTAGGTTTTATGAAACCCGATTTTATGCTTGCGATGTTTTTCTTTGCGCTTTTTGGACTGCAATCGTTTCGAGAGGTTATCGTTGTAAGCATAGTTTGTGGCTTTTTGACTGCCATGACAACGGCAATGCCTGGTGGGGAAGTTGCTAATGTCATCGATAAACTCATTACCGGTCCACTTGTCTTCTATGGATACCAATTCTTAGTTAGAAAATTGGATTTAAAGGTTTCGTCGTGTTTGATTACGTGTCTTGGAACTTGTATATCCGGCTTGATTTTTTTAAGCATCGTTCAAGTGCTGGGTGGGATTTCCCTCCCGCTACAATTTTTCCTATTGGGTATCATTCTTCCGGCGATGGTTGTAAATAGCATCCTTGTTTTGCTAATTTCAAAGGTGATGGAACGCATTCAACCGAAAAAAGAGCCTAATCTTCATTATTAAATATGAGATGGTTTCGTATCAAAAAATAATGTTTTGGATCAGATTATTTTCTGTGTTTTTAAAGATAAGTTTGATTAAGAAGACTAGAGTGGGTATACGTCCATGGAACACGATTGTATCAGTGTGTGTTTTGAGATTAAAAAGTCTTATACGTTGATAATGCGCTTTGATTATTTGTATAAATCCGATAATTTCACACTAGCATTCCCATAGTTTTTCGTTATAATAGGAACGAGGGATAAAATATATGAAACTGATCGATTTAACACAAACATTTAATGAAGCAACTGGGGTCTTCCCAGGCGATACGAAAACAAAATTTGACTTGGATGCATGTTTTGAAGATGACGGCTACACAAACTATTCGGTGACGGCATCCTTGCACACAGGAACTAATGTGGAAGTTCCCATGCACCTATCAAGTGATGAGCGATTTATCAGTAATTTCCCCATTGACCGGTTTATTGGTCGTGGCGTTATGATTGATGTTCGCAATCAAAAAGAAATTGGTTATAAACCGGATTACGAGCTCTTGGTGAATCAAGGGGATGTCGTCGTGTTTTATACTGGATTTGATGAGCGCCGTGGTGAGAAAGCGTATTTCGAAGATCATCCAGTCTTTACTGAGGAACTTGCAATGTTTCTTGTGGAAAAACAAATTAAGATGGTAGGGATGGATATTCCATCACCTGATTTGGAACCTTATTATGTCCATAATATTCTTATGGATGCGGATATTATGATCTTAGAAAATCTCAACAACTTAGATTCATTACGCTATCATAAAGATTTTATTATTTCGGCAGTGCCGCTCAAAATCGAATCAGAAGCAAGTCCTGTTCGTGCTTATGCTGTTTTAAAATAATGAGGCGTAACGTAACGTATGTGTGTATTGTGATGCTTTTTGGACTTACAGGCTGTCAAACACATCAAAACTCCGTCTGCGAAAAAGACTATGTTGTCGATGGAAGTCTAATCCATGAAACGTATCGTGATACAATCTCGGATAATTATACAATTGAGCGTCTCCATACTTTTCAAATCAGTGATTTAAAGGAAAATATCGATGACTGGTTTTTAACGCAATTACCCCAAAAGGAAATCGTGATGTTCAAGGAAATTTTGAATCAAGAATCGTTGCGGTTTACCATGTTAAGTACAGACCAAGATTTTAATCAAGGAACGTTTTTAATTTCTCATCGTTATGTTTTTGATATGATGAGTTCGGATGAATTGCATCTTGTTTCCACAACATTTAATCAGTCCGTTCTAACTTTTGAAGCGTTAAAGACTTATCGCACACAACAAAATTTTAAATGCACGTATTAACGTGCATTTTTTATTGCTTCGATAAATGCGTTGTGGTATTGTATCGGTATAACGATACAGAGGTGGAACTATGAAATTAGAGATTAATAATCTTTCAAAATCGTTTGATCAACAAGTAGTTTTGAAGGACATTAATTTAACGCTTGAAAAGGGAAAGATTTATGCGTTATTGGGGCGCAATGGAGCAGGGAAAACAACATTTTTTAACTGTATTAGTCAAGAAATTCCCTATGACCAAGGGACGGTTTGTTTTGAGGATGGATCACCCTTAACCCAACAAGATGTCGGGTTTGTTTATACAAATCCGATGTTGCCTGAGTTTTTGACAGGACTTGAATTTCTGACATTTTTTATTGATATTCATAAGGATCAAGGATTTAAACGTGAAGATGTTCATTCTTATTTTGATACAATACAATTCAATCAAGATGACCGTTATAAACTTATCAAAGACTATTCACATGGAATGCGTAATAAGCTGCAGATGCTCTGCATTATGATGTTGAAGCCAAAAGTTCTCTTTCTTGATGAACCATTAACTTCATTTGATGTGGTTGCATCCATTGAAATGAAACGTCAACTCGTAGCGTTTAAAGAAGACTGTATTATGGTTTTATCAACCCATATGATGCAGATCGCTGAGGATATTTGTGATGAGGTGATTATCTTACATCACGGTGAAGCATCCATCTTAGATTTTGGGCGATTGCATGATCCTTCGTTTGAGGAAGATATCATTCATATCTTAAGTGATAATCATCAATCATAATGTTTTAAAGGATATTACAAGGGTAAATCGAACGAATCAATTTATTTACTACCTTCGTTCGATAAAACCACTACGTAAAGTCATCTATACCAATATTTATGAAAAAACGGATCAAAAAAAGAAACTGGGGCGCGTTGTATCGGTTTTTCATTTTATACGAATCGTCGTGAATCAATTTGTTTATCTATTTATTGTTTTTGGTCTGATTGCGAAAATATTTCCATCCGTTCCGATTGCGTTTATTTGGTTGCTCTTGGTGTTGCTTGGGTGCTGTATCAACACCATATCGACGGATGACTCTAAAGAGAAGTGGACCTTAATACGTTCCTTCAAAGTGGATTATCAATCTTACTACATGTTTCGTATGCGAAATGACTTCATTGAACGGATGCTTTACGCAATCGTGATGATGTCTACCGTTTTAATGTATAACCAAAGTTTTTGGATTGCATTGATGATGGGACTGTTTGTGATGGCGTCCAAAATTATCGCGGAAGGCATTGATTTAACCTATTTCGATCGATACCACGAGAAGATTAAAGGAAGTTATAAAATAGGATTTATGCTGGTGCTTACTTTGAGTGTAGGTGGTCTATATTTATTGAACCTCTTATCGGATCATTTGTTCTTGATTGTGACATGCATCACTGTCGTCGGTGCAATTGGATTTATAATTCGCAATCCATTTAATGCATCGGATATACATGAAGCATATGGACTCACGATGCTTCAACGTACACGTCCCGATGAAAGCCTTGCAGAGATAAATCTTAAAACAACACAGGAAACGTTACGCATTGATGATGATTACAATCTTGAACGATCGAATCGTGTTTTGAATCATCAAGAAGGATACAGTCTTTTGAATCGACTTTTTCTTGAACGTCACCGGCGCCTATGGTTTAAACCCTTGCGTTTCCGATTTGTAATTATTTTGGTGGCAATGCTCCTAAGTATCGTGGTGTTATGGGGAATGCGAATTCTTTTCCCTAATGAATTTATTGATGTCTCGAAAACACTTTCTACGGAGATTTTTAAATCGATAGGACCTTATATTTTTGTCGTCTATTTGCTGAATATTGGCGAATCGATGACCCGTGCTTATTATCTAAACTGTGATTCGAAATTATTGAATTACGCTTTCTATCGTCGTCCTGAAATTATTTGGAAACAATTTCTTGGGCGGCTTGGAACGCTTGTAACATTGAATTTGATTCCACTTTTACCAATCATCTTGGGTGTGGTTTTTATGGTTTCAGTTGAATTCATTGTACCAGTACGTGGTGAAGTCATGATGTTTATACTTACCCTAATACTTTTAAGCATCTTCTTCAGTGTTCATAATCTACTGATGTATTATACGTTGCAACCTTACAATGAATCGATGCAAGAGAAGGGAATACTCTACAACCTCATGAAGATTCTTGTGGTGATGGTTGCTTATAATGGTAATCGTCTAAGTTCAGTACCGAATCTAAATATATGGCTGTCTATTATTACAACCGTCTATTTTGTATTGGGTGTGTTTTGTGTACGAATGTTTTCAGGGAAAACCTTCAAAATCAGGAAATAGTTTTATTCGGACAAATTTCGATAAACGAGTAAGAGACTTGAACCCCGAGGATATCTTCTCTATAATTAAGAAAATGCAGGGGAGCTGGATTGATGAAAAGAAGAAAAGGGTATTTAATGGTCATGACCGGTGTGTTTTTTATCGCCGCGGTGTCTCATTTGATTTTCCCAAGTTATATGATTGAAAATTCAATTTGGGGTTTTGATTTTGGATGGCAGCGTGAATTGGGAGCAATGTATCTCGCGATAACCTTTGTGAACTGCTATGCACTCTATACACACAATGATGATCAACAACATATTTTGGTCATGCTGGCGATGACGATGTGTATTGGAGTGGGGTTTAATAATTTAGGTGCATGGCTTTCATCGCCTTTAGACCATAATTCTGTTCATATCGTAGGTGTGATTAATTTTTTAATAATTGGTGGATTTGCTGGGGTTTATCAAGGCTATCGAATTATGGCAAATGCAGTGGAACAACGACAATAAAACGACAATAAAACGACAATAAAACGACAATAAAACGACAATAAAACGAGGCTTAGATGTCCTCGTTTTATTATGTCAATTCTTGACTAAAACATAAAAAAACCAACCGAAGTTGGTTTGAAGATATATTTGGTGCACCAGATAAGATTTGAACTTACACGACTTGCGTCACACGCCCCTCAAGCGTGCGCGTCTACCGATTCCGCCACTGGTGCATTGCACTTAATTGCTTTTTTATTATAGCATTGGAATAAACAATGTGCAAGATTAAAAGTGGCTAATTTAATGATTTACGTAAAATATCGTGTATAATATTTATGGTTAAGAAGGAAGGTTATAATGAAAATTCATAAAAAGACGTCAATGACAGAGGGCGTCATTTGGAAAGAAATGCTCTTGTTTTCAATTCCGCTTTTGATTGGGAATCTATTCCAACAACTTTATAATACCGTGGACTCCTTTGTGGTTGGAAACTATGTGGGTGAAGAAGCGCTTGCGGCAGTTGGTGCAAGTACGCCTCTAAGTAACGTTATTATTGGTTTGTTTATGGGGATTTCGACTGGTGCGGGTATTCTTATTTCTCGATATTTTGGGGCGAAGAAAGATGAAGAATTGCATGATTCGATTCATACCTTTATGGCGTTTTCGTTGATTGTAAGTGTTTTTCTTACATTTTTCGGTTACGTAATGTCCCCAATATTTCTGGGGTGGCTCAAGACACCCGCAAATATTATGGAACCTGCAACACTTTACTTAAGAGTTTATTTTTGGGGTGTAACCGGTCTTGTTATTTATAACTCAGGAGCAGCTATTTTACGTGCAATCGGGGATTCACGCAATCCCTTAATTTATCTATGCATCTCAAGTCTTATAAATGTTTCATTAGACTTATTGTTTGTTATTGTTTTTGATATGGGAATTTTAGGTGTTGCGGTTGCAACACTGATTGCTCAGCTTACATCTGCAATTTTAGTCTGGATGCATTTACTACGCGTTGATGATATTTATCAACTCAAGATGACAGATATTCGTATTCATCGAGATAAACTGTATGAAATTATTCGATTGGGAATTCCTACTGGAATTCAACAGACTGTAGTTTCATTTTCCAATGTCTTGGTACAATCGTATATCAATGCCTTTGGTTCTGCAGCCGTTGCCGGATTTAGTGCGGCGGATAAATTTAATGCGTTTTTATCCATGCCAACTCAAAGTTTTTCGTTAACAATAACGACTTTTACCGGTCAAAACCTTGGAGCTGGACGTAAAGAACGTATTATGGAGGGGGTTCGTACTGCTCTAGTTTTAGCGGTCGGGATCGTTATTATTATCGGGATTCCAACGTTTATCTATGCAGATCAACTCATTGGTTTCTTTTCACCTGAACCGATGGTTATTGTATATGGTGCACGGATGTTACGGATTATGGTGCCATTCTATTTTGCACTCAGCACAACAAGTATTTTGAGTGGTGCATTACGTGGTGCAGGCCTCACAATGGTTCCGATGATTATCATGATTTCGTGTTTCACCATCCTAAGACAAATATTCTTATTTATCATGATGCGAATCAATCATTCCATTGATTGGGTATATTGGAGTTATTCTGTTACCTGGATCAGTTCAATGATTCTTACGCTTCTTTATTCAAAAGCTTCAAAATGGCTTGAAAAAGCATAGTCCTCCAACGAGGACTTTTTTATGTTACAATAAAATAAAAAGGGTGGACAATATGAAAAAATTAAACATTATCGTTGATGTTCAAAATGACTTTGTATCGGGGACACTTGGTTTTGAAGGTGCAAACCAAGTGGTTATGAATATAATCCAAAAATTAGAAAATGAGCAAGATTGTGATGTTGTGTTCACACGTGATACGCATGGTTCAAACTATCTTGAGACGCAAGAAGGACGTCGATTACCAATTGAACATTGTATTTTGGGGTCTCATGGATGGGCGTTGGATGCGCGGTTAGAGCCATTTATTAAGCCGGATTCAATTATTTTTAATAAACCGACGTTTGCATCGTTGGAGTTGGGGAATTATTTAGATCAAAAAAATTATGATGAAATTGAAGTGATGGGTCTTGTTTCAAATATCTGTGTTATTAGCACGTGTGTGATGGTTAAGGCTGAGTGTCCCGAATCCCGCATTCTTGTAGATGCATCATGTACAGACAGTTACGATCCTCTTTTAAATCAAAAGACCTTTGATGTCCTTGAAGGTTTACATGTGGATGTGATTCGATGAGTCGGGCGAGTATTAAGCGCGGACTTTTAGCTGTATTAGCTTTGGTTCTTTTAATTGTAGGTGGCGTTGCTGTTTACTTTATTGTGGATCCATCTCCTGCAGCATATCTTATTCGAAAAGTGTTTGAAGGCGGGTTAGCGGTAAAACCACATGGTTATGAATTGATTGAATCTGAAGTTGATGCTTACACCGATTTAACGTATTAATCCACTGCTGGAAGAAATACCTTTGATTTGTTTGGACCGAAAAATGCCCAGAAGTTGCCGACGATTATTTGGGTTCACGGTGGTGCATTTGTGGGTGGTGATAAGCACGATAATTATGAGTATGCGGTTCAATTAGCGCATCAAGGCTATCGTGTTATTAATCTTAATTATGACCTCGCTCCAGAGGCGGTTTATCCGTCCCCAGTTCACCAAGTTGGTGAAGCCATAACATATCTTCAAACCCATGCGGATCTCTTTGGTTTAGATATCAATAATATTATTCTCGCGGGCGACTCTGCGGGGGCACACATTATCTCGCAATTCATGATGGTTCAGGTGGATCCGGCGTATGAACAAAAATTGAATCAAAATGTAACTTTAAATCCAAGTTCTGTCAAAGGGATGGCATTGTTTTGTGGTCCCTATGATTTAAATGGTCTTTTAAATATGCAGTCTTCATCCGGTATTTTAGATTTCTTTGTGAGCCGTTTAGCGTGGGCTTATATGGGTGAAAAGGCATGGATGGATACCGATTATGTTGAGTCATTGTCCATTCTTAATCATGTAACGAGCGATTTTCCACCGACATTTATTACTGACGGAAATCAAATGAGTTTCATGGAAGATGGCTTAAAAATGCAGGCAAAATTGGAATCGCTCGATGTTCCAGTCACTTCTGTCTTTGATGAAGGTGTGGCAGATGTTTTAGGTCATGAGTATCAATTTAAAATGGATAATCCGTATTCGGTTCATACATTTGAAGAATTTGTTGGATTTCTAAATAATTATACAAAGAAGGTGTGAAGGCTTACATCTTTTTTGATGGGGTTTTATATATGCAATGAATATGCGATAATGTTATAATAAACACATGAAATGAGAAAGTTATGAAGAAACGTTTAGGATTATTAAGTGTCGTAATTATCGTGATCGATTTGCTATCTAAGACATGGATCGACAAAACAATTCCATTATGGGAATCGTTACACGTTATACCCGGATTTTTCTCACTTCGGTATGTACGTAATACAGGAGCAGCATGGAGCTTGTTGGATGGTCAAAAATGGCTGTTTATCGTTCTTGCATCAGCAGTATGCATTGTGCTCGCCTATTATTATGTAAAAGAAGATAAACCTGTCATTTTGACAGCGATTGCCTTAATATTTGCAGGTACTTTTGGGAATTTGTTCGACCGCGCAGTTTATGGCTATGTACGTGATATGTTTGCGTTCAATATCTTTGGATATCAGTTTCCTGTATTTAACGTAGCAGATATGAGTTTGGTTGTAGGGGTTTGCATTCTAGCAATCGTACTCTATCTCGATGAAAGAGGTCAAAAATATGAATAAATTAATTGTAGAAGAAATGTTTGATGGAATGCGTATTGATCAGTATATGGCACTTGCTGTAACAGATTATTCACGCAGTGTTTTACAAACATGGATTAAAGATGGAAAAATAACAGTGAATGGGAATGCGGTTAAACCGAACCTTCGCTTAAAAGAAGATGATATTGTTGAGTATGAAATTACGGAAGAACAAATTTCGATTGTTCCCGTCGCGATGGATTTGGATATCGTCTATGAAGATGACGCAATCCTTGTTGTGAATAAACCAAAAGGGTTAATTGTGCACCCATCACCATCAACCTTAAATCAACCTACGTTGGTTCATGGCTTGTTAGCACACACAACGCAGTTAAGTAATCTTAATGGCGAACTTCGCCCAGGTATTGTTCACAGAATTGATAAAGATACAACGGGTTTGTTAGTTGTAGCAAAAACAAATGAAGCGCATGAAATTTTAGTTGAAGACTTAAAACAACGACTTATTTCAAGAGAATATGTTGCAATTGTTCATCATCAATTTAAACATCAAAGTGCAACGGTTGATGCGCCAATTGGTCGTGACCCCAAAAACCGTCAACGCATGGCTGTCACAGATCAAAACAGTAAGCATGCAGTAACGCATTTTTATTTGACAGAACGGTTTAACGATTATAGCGTCTTGCGTTGTAAGTTAGATACAGGGCGTACGCATCAAATTCGTGTTCATGCTCAGTATATTAAACATCCAATTGTAGGTGACCAAACGTATAGTTATAAAAATACATGGGATACAAACGGTCAATGTTTGCACGCTCAAAAATTATCGTTAACGCATCCCATTACAAAAGAGGTTATGACGTTTGAAGCTGAATTACCTCAAACAATGAAAGATGTAATCGAGGACATCAGGAGGTTAGATTAATGTATACAAAGTCTCAATATGATGCATGGGTAATTGAAGTCGCAAACTATTTTATGAAGCATTTTCAATATCAAATGGTTTCAATGACTCAAGACAGTTCACAGGTATGGCTTGTGAATCAAAATGTTGAGGACAATTCGATAATCATGGTTACTTCGACATCCCTTTCAAATATTGATCGTGCAATGATTTCAAAACACCGTGAAAGCCTTGCACTCGTGTTTAAGACGAAGGCAGAGGGTCTTAATATCAGTGTGAATCAAGAAGACAAAGTTGGGGATGATTTGAATGTGGTTGTTGGACCGAATTATATTTCATCGTCGCAAATCTTAGATTCTTATGGTGAATTGAAGGGGTTACTAAAAGTAAGCCAAAATCCGGATCGTTCTTTGTCAAAAGCGGTTCTTAGTCTGAAAAAAACAATCGGAAAAATGCAAAAACAAGCACGTCATCGCTCATTTCCTGTAACCAATGTTATCTCAATTATTTGTGTTGTGGTGTTCTTAATTGCACAATACTTAATCTTAGTGCCTGGGTTAAACATCAATACGGTTGCGGTTATGTTGGGGGCATTTTATAAACCATTTATTGTTCATGCTCATGAGTGGTTCCGTTTTTTAACTGCAGGATTTCTTCATATTTCGTTCCTTCACCTGATTATGAATCTGATGTCTCTCAGAAATTTAGGTGTGGTGATGGAAACGGTGATGGAAGGTAAAAAGTACTTATTTACCTTGATTGCTGGAATTTTGATGGGGAATGCATTTGTTTTTATTCTCGATGAGGGTGTTATTGGACTTGGTATCAGTGGTGGTTTATTTGCCTTGCTGGGTGCAATGTGCGTTTATTTGGTTGAAACAAAAGCAATGCGTAATCCAAAGGTTATGTCTCAAGTTTTCCAAGTGTTATTTATTAACTTAATTATTAGTACTTTACCTGGTGTGAGTGCAACGGCTCACTTAGGTGGTTTAATTGCTGGAGTGTTGTGTGGACTTATTTTTTCAAAACGAAAAGATTGGGACTATTTACGTAAAGGAACCATGGTATTATCGTCAGTATTTGTCGTTGGCATTGGAATCGTAATGACTCAGCATGCTGGAACCTTATCCAGTCCAAGATTGGATATGTCTGTGATTAATAGTTGGTATAAACTTGGATTTTAAAATTATGCAAACCGCTTAAGCGGTTTTATGAAGTAGGGGAATCGTATGAGTAAACGAGATAATGTCATTTCTTGGGATGAATATTTTATGGGCTTGGCTCATTTGTCGGCGTTACGGTCAAAAGACCCTTCAACTCAAGTTGGTGCCGCAATTGTGGATCAGCAAAAAAAAATCTTTGGAATTGGCTATAATGGCCTTCCAACGGGATTGAGTGATGATGCGTTTCCTTGGGAGCGTGAGGGAGATTTTCAAACAACGAAATATGCTTATGTCGTTCATGCAGAGTTGAATGCAATTCTCAATGCGACCCAATCGTTACAGGGGTGTACAATTTACGTTTCTTTATTCCCATGTAATGAGTGTTCAAAAGCAATTATTCAAAGCGGTATTAAAGAAATGGTTTATGAAGATGATAAGTATGCAGAAACAGATGCTGTTTTAGTGTCAAAACGCATGTTTGATGCAGCAGGGGTTTCCTATCGTAAGATTGATAAACCCATCGCGGTTTCGCTTACACATCGTTAAGAATGCGTTGTGTATTGGCGAAGTGAACCTTAGCAACATTTTCGAGTTCCTCTTTGCCATAACGCTTTACAAATTCTTTACCAAATGTATCAACGTGAGGACCAGCGCCTTTGGGGAATGTACAGTCGTATTTGCTGGATAGTTTATCAAGGTAATCTAAAAAACCAAATCGCGCAATGATTGCACCGCATGCGACGGCAATATATTTGTTTTCGGCTTTAGTTTCACAGATTAATCCCCTGAAGATTTCCGGTTCGCCTTTAAGGGCATTGTAGTAAGGTTTTTCAGCCATGAACTGATCAATGATTGCATAGGGAGGCATTACATAGCGTTTTTTTAAATTTAAAAAAGCTTGATTATGGAGCTTTGCCTTAATAACATTCATGTTCATAGTTGGATGGACACGGTTGTATTTCTTATTATCGAGAATAAGAAGACTGTATTGAAGCTCACGTTTCAGAATCGGTGCGATGTTTCGAATTTTATCATCCGTCATTTGCTTCGAATCCACAATCTCCGAAACGGGAATGCGTGATAAGTCGGATTCATTCACAATACAAGCACACACCGTGATGGGGCCGAAGTAATCTCCGGTACCGACTTCATCACTTCCTGCCATAGAACCTTTGAGCTTCGATGTTGAAGCAACACTAGATTGTGGTTTTGCAGGCTGTTCTGAATAGGATGAAGCGTGAAAAGATGCGCCTTCCCCGCTGAAAACAACCTTACCACTGGTATAGGCTGTAATGGTTACATCACTTCCCTTAATTTGGAAGTGAGTGTACTGAATATCGTAACGAATCGGATATTTTGAATATCGTGATTTTAATTCGTTAATTTGGTTATCTGTTAATTTTAATGTAATAGTTGTCATACTAATAATATAGACTATTTTTTATGAAATGAACAGTTGAACCCTTAAAATAAAAATACAAAAGGAGTGATTTTATGGTGATGTTTCCTAATGATTGGATGGGCTACTTAAATGGGGTTATTATAATATGGTTTGCGGTGACCTTATACATTGGATACAAGAAAGGTTTGTTGTTGCAACTTGTTGATGTTGTTGGAACATTTGTATCTCTTTTTGCAGCATGGATTTTTGCACCGGTTTTTGTGCAAGTTTTCCAATTCTTCAAAGCATCGGGAACGGGGTTTTTAACCATTAATCAACTCGTTGTACATCAAATGAATCAGTTGATTTGGTTTGTAATTCTATTCATTGTGATTCGTATCGTTTTAATGCTTGTAACACCACTTGCAACGGTAATCTCAAAAGTCCCTTTAGTAAAGCAAGTAAACTCAGCAATTGGAGGGGTCTTTAGTGTCGTGTTTTTTGCACTTAAACTTGTTTTGATCTGCGTTATATTGACGACACCAATCATCAAAAATGGCCAGGAAGTGATCGATAACACGTGGCTCGTTTATGTTGAGAATGCTTCAAAACCAGTTTTAGGAGCTTTTGATGATTTCATGAATCAAAATACTGCAATTCAAAGCATTATTACAGATCAACAATTATCGCCAAGTCAACAAGAAGCCATGGTCAAGTGGCTTGAAAAACATGGTTTTAATGAAATACAGATTAGGGAGTATCTAGAAAAATATGAATAATACATCGTCTCGATTAGAGTTCGATAAAGTGCTTGAGCGCATCGCTCATTTCGCATCTTTTTCCTTGGGAAAGGAAGCGGTTTTGAATACGGTTCCTTCATTTTCTTCATTAATCGTAAAACGTGATTTGGCTCGTGCTAAAGATGCGTTGCAATTAGTGGTTGTGAATGGCTCAATGTCCTTTGGAGGGATTACCGATGTGTCCTATGCCTTAACCCTTGCTGAAAAGGGTGGGACTTTATCCGTAGAAGATATCGTAGATGTCGGACGCTTTATGCAAGGTCTTGAACGTCTAAAAAAACAATTTAGAAATTTAGAAGGGTCTTATCCTGCACTTGAGGATTTATTTGAAAGTCTTGAAGTGAAAGCATCAACTTTGAAACATATTGAGCATTGTTTTGGAGAACAAGGTGAAGTTTTAGATCGTGCAAGTGCTCATTTGGGCGAACTAAGACGCCAAAGCAAAGCACTGGAACAAAATATTGAGAATAAAACACAAGAGTTTTTAACAAAAAATCGGGCAATGCTGAGCGAAGCCGTCGTTTCACTCCAACATGGTCGTCGTACATTTTTAGTCAAACCTTCAGATAAGTATAAGCTTGAAGGAACAATTTATGGTGAATCCGCAAGTGGGCAGTCGGTTTATTTTGAGCCTGCCTTTTTAGCGCGAATGCAAAATGAATATCAAAGTCTCATCCATCAAGAACATGATGAAATTGAACGTATTTGTCGTGAAACATCAAACTTAATTGCGGAAGATGCTCAACAGTTAACCACAGATCTTGATACGGTCGCAATCATCGATTGTCTTTTTGCGAAAGCAGAATGGGGATCACACAATGATGCTGTGGTAGCGACCTTGACCCAAGATCGTTTATACTTAAAAAATGCACGTCATCCTCTTATTAATCCGAAAGAAGTTGTCGCGAATACATATACCTTAACACCACCTCATAAAATGATCTTAATTAGTGGTCCCAATACAGGGGGGAAAAGTGTGAGTTTGAAAACAATGGGGTTATCGATTCTCATGACTTTAGCGGGTTGTCCAATTTGTGCGGAATCAGCAGAAGTGATGTTAGTGGACCAAGTGTTTGTGGATATTGGTGATCAACAGTCAATTGAAAAATCATTATCTTCTTTTTCTGCTCATATGGAAACAATGACGCAAGTGAATGCTCAAACAACATCCAAATCCATTGTATTGCTTGATGAATTGGGATCGCAAACGGATCCTCTTGAAGGGGAAAGTTTGTCAATGGCTATTTTGGATCACTTTAGATCGGTTGGTTGTTGGGTTATTGCGACGACACACTTTTCAAGACTTAAAAAATACGGAACGCAATATGACGATATTCTGATTGCAAGTGTTGAGTTTGATTTGCAAAATCTTAAACCAACATACCGTTATCGTGAAAATGTAATGGGGGAATCCAATGCTTTTGCGATTGCGAAGCGTCTAGGGTTACAAGCGGACATTATTGACCGTGCTTTTAAATACAAACAAGAAGGTCAATATGAAGCGGATCATTTATTAGAAATTCTTGAAGCGAAAATTAATGAACAAGATAAGCTTGAACAAGAGCTTCTAAAAGAAAAAGAAGCGATTGAAACACTTAAGCACGAAGCATTGATGAAACAAAAAGCACTTGAAGCTGAGTTTGTTCGTAAAGAACAAGCCTTGCGTGAAGAGAATGAAGCATTATTGGAACAGATGGTTGAAGAGGCGGAACGCCAATTGGATGTATTAAATAAAACGAATCGTCCTGACCTTCGAAAAAAAGCAGTTAAGCAAATTCAATCATTGCAAGCAGAAACAGCTGTTGATGAGACCATTGGTAAGGGTGATCGTGTACAGTTAAAATCCACCAACCAAGTTGGTATTGTAGATTCAATTGAAAAAAACACAGCCTTTGTCTCGATTGGTGGTTTAAAAGTAAATGTTGATTTAAGCAAGCTCACTCGTATTGCTGGACCTGCGAAAAAGGTGAAAGCAAAACCAACACGAAGTCATAGTGTTAATGCGAGATCTTCATTTAAAACAGAATTGAATATTATCGGTCTTCGTGTTGTGGAGGCTATACCTCAAGTTGAGAAATATATTGATGAGTGTGTACTTCATAAAGTACCAACGTTTAGAATTATTCATGGACATGGGACGGGACAACTTCGTACTGCAGTTCATCAAACACTACGTCGTAATAAACATGTAGGCTCCTTTGAATTAGGTGGTGTTGGTGACGGTGGTATGGGTGCGACGATTGTGAAATTAAAACAATGACCCATACAACAATTGAAGAAAAACTGAAACGACTACCGATGGAGCCGGGTTGTTATCTTATGAAAAATAAAAATGGGGAAATCATCTATGTGGGAAAAGCGAAAAAATTAAAAAATCGCGTAAGCTCCTACTTTACAGGTGCCCATGATCATAAGACAACGCGCATGGTACGTCAGATTGCTGATTTTGAATTTATCATAACCAGTACGGAGAAAGAGTCCTTAATTCTAGAGATTAATTTAATTAAAGAACACCGTCCTCAATTCAATATTATCTTTATGGATGATAAATCATATCCATATCTTAAAGTACCACGTGAGGGGAAACCCGAGGTTTTGGTCGCTCGCGATCGAAAGCAATCAAAGCAATTTCATTACTTTGGACCGTATCCAGATGCTACTGCAGCCCGTGATATGGCGCGGCTTCTAAACGATTCTGTGCCTACAGGAGATACCTTATTACCCAACACATTAGCCATTTACAGTGCATTTAATCGAACGGGAAAACGTTATTCAAAAGAAGAATTAGATGTTTGGCGTCAAAATGTTATGAGTATTTTGAATGGCAATATAAAAACCTTTAAAGAAGAATTAGAGCGAAAAATGCTAGAGGCGAGTGAATCTTTAAATTTTGAGTTGGCTCAAGTCTATAAAGAAAAATTGCACGCTCTAGATTATATTGGTGATAAACAACAAGTTCAGTTTTCTTTAAACGAACGATTTGATTTGTTCCACTACGCCTACTATCAAGGTTACATTGCAATTGTCGGATTGTTTGTTCGTGGGGGTCGTTTATTAGAGCGCAGTATGGCGGTTGAAGCATGCATGGAGGAGCCCCTCGATGCGTTTGTCTCTTTTATTGCGCAATTCTATGAAAATCAACCGTTACCGAAAACAATTTATGTTCCAAACGTTGTCGATGCGGAAGAGTTGGGGGATGTTTTAGAGGCTGAAGTCAAAATTCCGATTCGAGGTAAGAAGAAAACCTTGTTGGAGATTACCCAAAAAAATGCACAACAACAGCTCGATGATCAATTCTCATTACTTCGTGAACGTCAACAATTCAAAGATGAAGCGTTGAAGGATTTAAGTGATGCTTTAGGTATGGAGACTTTGATTCATCGTATTGAAGTTTTTGATAACTCACATATTTCGGGTTCATTCGCAGTATCAGCGTGTGTTGTTTATGATGATGGGGAGCCAAATAAAAACTTATATCGACGGTATAAGTTGCATCAAGGTAATGATGACGTTGCATCCATGAAGGAAGTTTTGTATCGACGTTATTTCCGTTTGTTACGTGAAGAGAAGCCAATGCCAGATTTAGTGTTGGTTGATGGTGGTAAACCACAACTTAATGCGCCTTTGGAGGTTTTAAGGGATCTCGAATTGAATTTAAGGGTGTGTTCTCTTGTTAAAGATGATCGTCACCGTACACATGCTTTAATGCGTGAAGATGGCAGCATGATTTCAATCAATAAAACCAGCTCCCTTTTTAATTTCCTTATGCAAATGCAAGATGAGGTGCACCGCTTTGTGATTACATATCATCGTAACCTAAGGAAAAAAGCAATGACTCGATCAATTCTTGATGAAGTAAGTGGATTAGGGAAGGTTCGACAAAAAGAACTATATAAGAAATTTGGATCACTTAAAAATATTCGTGCAGCATCTTTAGAAACTTTGAAGACGGTTTTACCGGAGGATGTTGCGATTGATTTGTATGATATACTACATATAGATTGGAATGATTATCATGAAAAAAATTAGTACATTGGGAATTTTTGATTCGGGACTGGGTGGCTACAGTGTCTATCAATACTTAAAACAAAATCTTGATCCAGTCTCTTTGGTGCTCTATGCAGATCAAAAGCATGCACCTTATGGGAATCAATCGGATGATGCAATCATTGGGTATACCATCAATGCAATGCAATGGTTCCATGATCGAGAGATCTTAGATGTCGTCATTGCATGCAATACGGTTTCGGCGGTTGCTCTGACAACCGTACGTAAACATTTTCCCGATATGAATCTTATTGGTATCATTGAACTTACCGTTGGTCAAATTGATTTGACAGATGATGTTTGTGTGGGAATTGTATCGACACTTGCCACATTTAATGCCCATGCATATCGTAATTTGATTCATGAAAAAGGATCAGGATCGGTTAAAGAACTTGCGCTCCCTGAATTGGTTAATATTATTGAAGGTCTAAATCAAAATTTAGATTTAGAAACATACCTTCGGAATGAATTAACGCCAATTCTTGAGGCAACCGATTTGATTCTTGGATGTACGCATTTTCCACTAGTAGAAGATGTCTTTAGAAAAATATATAAGGGAAATATTCATGATTCCAAACGACCGATTCGTGAATTTATTGAAATGAATTATTCGTTTAACTCATCAGTGTGTCAAACCTATACAACGGGTGACGCCCATAAAATGGAACGTCAAATAGAACGTCTCTTTAAATCAATAGAAAAGGTGGAAACAATATGACAGAAATTATCGTTTGCAGTGATAACCATGGTAAGAAAAAAGTTCTCGATGCGATTTTACAGAATTATCCTCATGCAGATGCCTACATTCATTGTGGCGATAATGAACTTGATCTTGAATCCATGAAACCCTTCCATGCAGTGACCGGTAATAATGATACATTCTATAAGTACCCTGAATCGTTAGTTATTGAGGTTAAGGGAACCCGTATTTTTGTAGCGCACGGTCATTTAATGCGTTACCGTCATATCGAAGAGGATATTATTGCCTTGGCCAAGGAACACCGTTGTACCATTGCGTGTTACGGTCATACGCATGTTCCGGTTGTGAAAGATGTCGATGGGATACTGCTCATCAATCCCGGTTCACTCTATTATAATCGTGACGGATCGCCGACATGTTTCGCAAAAATCACGATTACAGATGATAAAGTGACCGTCGAAGAATTATTTGAAAGAGATTTATAAAAAGCATTGTATTCTATGCGTCTTAATGATATTATTGTAGACGCATAGAGCACAATTTGTCTCCGTAGCTCAGTGGATAGAGCACGCGCCTTCTAAGCGTGTGGTCGGGAGTTCGAATCTCTCCGGGGACGCCAATTTTAAACGATAACACCTAAATTAGGGTGTTTTTTTTTATGTTTTCCAAAAAAGTTCACATATAATAAAATCTACACGATAAAATGAGTTTAACAATAGGATTTTATGTGAAAATTTAGTACAATTATACAAGAACTTTATATGGAGGGGCATATGAAAGTAGAAAAGAAACACATTATTGGATTTTTTGGATTATTAGTTTTTTGCTTAGGTTGTGGTGTTGAATATTTTCAAGGTGTATCCAAGAAACCAGTGGAACAAGAGCCCCCAAAGATTATAAAAAAGAAGCCGGATCAATTTAAGGTTTCAAAGTTTGTAAAGCGTGAAAAACAAGATGATGTAGAGATTGAGGAAGGCGATCATTTTGTGGAGAATGTTCGTAGTGAAGAAACACCGATTCCCTTTGATACGATAGAAAAAAATGATGATGGACTTAATAAAGGCGAAACGGTAATTGAACAAGAGGGACAACTGGGTCTTAAGCGTACTGTTTACAAAGAACTCTATAAAAATAATGATTTAATTGACTCAACAATGGAATATACCGAAGTGGTTTACCAACCCGTAGATGAAATTACACGGGTTGGCATTAAAGAGGTTGTTGTGAATCATGAGTACATTAATAAAGAGGAATCGCTCTTAATGTTTCAACGTGTGAATCAGATTCGAAGTGAACATCAGTTAGAACCTTTAACGTGGTCGGAATCCTTATTTGAATACGCTGGGATTCGTGCAGTGGATTTAGAACAAAGTTTTGAACATCGACGACCCGATGGAAGCTCATGGGATAGTTTAAATCCACAGTTGATTTTTGCTGAAAACTTGGCAAAACGGGCATTTTCAGTTGATAGTGCCATCAGTGGATTTATGGAATCACCAAGTCATCGTGCAAACATTTTAGATGATTTTAAATCGGGTGCTTGTGCTCTTTATAAAGCATCTGATGGAAATTGGTATTGGGTGCAATTGTTTGGATATTGAAACGGTCTTGTTTGAAATGGAAACAAAGGTTATTATAGATGAGGTATGTGGAGGTAAAGCATGGGTCGTATAAAATATTATTTTAGAAGGTTAAAAGCATTGGATTATAAAAACATGTGGCGAATTGCAGGTATAATTCACCAGGAAACAGGAAAATTTAGACTTGTGATTCTTCTTGATATGATTGGTTGTTCGTTTATCTATCAATCGGGTTATTTTGATTATTTTGAGTTTGAGTTTTATTTATTGAATCGTGCTGAACGAAAAACGTTTATCACAGGGGGAATCGCAAACTCAATTATAGTAAAGTATAATCAAAAAGAGTTTAGACATAAATTTGCGGATAAGTCAGAATTTAATAAAGTGTTCCGAGAATATATCGGGCGTGATTTTGTGGACTTACGAGAATCATCTGATGAATTAATTAAGGCTTTTTTAGAGGGGCATGATGTTGTGATGGCTAAGGTTACTGATAGTTTGATGGGATATGGTGTCGAACGATTTGTAACTTCTGAAATTCAGGATTTTGACTCCTTTAAAAAAGAACGTATGGAACGCCGTCAATTTTTAATTGAAGAGTATTTTGTTCAGCATGAAGCCATGTCATCCCTTTATCCAGAAAGTGTTAATACACTTCGCATGATTACGTTCTTTGATGGTAAAGATGTTCATGTGTTGGAAGGGGTCTTGAAAATTGGAAATGGTGGACATTTGGACAATTTTGGTGCGGGTGGTATGTATACCGTTTTGGATGATGGTGGTAAGGTGCTGTATCCAGCATTTGATAAAGATGCCGTTGCCTTTGATAAACATCCAATTACCGGTACTGATATTGTTGGTTTCCAAGTGCCTCTTTACGACGAAATTGTTGAGATGCTAGATCGCGCAGCGCGTGAGGTTCCTCAGATTCAATATGTTGGCTGGGATGTTGCTGTGGGTCAAAAACGACCTTCACTCATTGAAGGAAATTACAATACCGGTGTATTCCAAATGAAACCAAGTTTAACGGGTTCAAAGGAAGGGCTGTTGCAAAAGTTCCGAAAAGTAATCGATATTTAAACCTCGACATTGTCGAGGTTTTTTTTGATTTTGTACCCTTTTAAAAGATAACGAAAACAAATGCGTTACTTTTGTTTTTTATCAAACAAAAGTGTGTTAAAATGAAACAGTATGAAAGGAAAAGTATGAACAACTATTATGAAACGTGCATGAACTCAATTCAAAGCCTTCTTGATGAAGGAAAAACACGTGAAGCACTTGTGCTTATCGATGAAGAATTGAGAATGCCTTATGTACCCGAACCATATTTTACGCAGTTTCAATCCATTCGTGATTCGATACGAATCGATACAAGCCCATCAAGTAAATACTATGAAGATATTGAGGACTTAGAGGAAGCATTACGTGGAAATGAACTTTTACAACAAAAGGCCATTATTTCTTTGGAACGTATGAACCTACGTAATGAACTCCCTCATATAAAAAAATGGCTTGCAGATGAGTACACCGAAGATTGGATCAAAAAACAAATATTATTTTTCTTGATTGATCAGTCGATTGATTTGAAATTGAATTTAAAGTTAAAAATGACGGAGCAGGTGGTTGATACATCTCAATTGGAAAATCCATTTGAATCAGAAGCGTATCAAGCATGTGTATTACAGTTGGGTGATATGCTTGAGTCTGAAAACCCGAGTTTATTAATTCTTTGTCTTGGTGCTTTGGAACAACGCGTCCTCGATGCATTCCCAGTGTCAATTGATGAATTAAAAGCAGAGGAAATATTGTATACAGTGAACACTTATTTGTATAAAGTATAAAGAATGCAATCCCCACTCATTTCGGTTAAAATAGAGTGGTCGTAAGTTTTTAGCACTCGTGTGTTGACTGTGCTAAAAGTTATGTTATAATAGTGAAGTACTAGGAGGACAAAAATGAAATCTACATGGACATTAAATGAAAACTCAACAGGATTATTAACTGTTGAAGTTGAAGAAAAAGCTTGGAAAAAAGCACAAGATAAAACTTTAGAAAATGCAATTAAAAACGTTGAAATTCAAGGGTTCCGAAAAGGACAAGCACCTAAAGAATTAGCTCGTAAACAAGTAAACGAACAAATGATTATGATGGATGCAGTTAATGCCATCGCTAATGAAGCATTTGTTGCAGGTATGGTTGAACAAAAAATTGAACCTGTTGCAACACCTGAATTAGACATCGAAGCAATGACTGAAGATGCATTAACATTGAAATTTATCGTTACTGTTAAACCAGAAGTTGAATTAGGTGAATATAAAGGTCTTGATATCAAACGTAAACGAATTACTGTTTCTGCAAAAGATATCGAAGCTGAGCTTGAAAAATTACAAGCAGAACAAGCAGAATTACAACTTAAAGACGGTGCAGTTGAAAACGGCGATACAGTTGTAATGGATTTTGAAGGATTTAAAGACGGCGTTGCATTTGAGGGTGGAAAAGGTGAGAACTATACATTAGAAATTGGTTCAAACTCATTTATTCCAGGTTTCGAAGAAGCAATGATCGGTATGGTTTCAGAAGATGAAAAAGATTTAGATATCACTTTCCCAGAAGAATACCATGTAGAAGAACTTGCTGGTCAACCAGTTGTCTTCAAAGTTAAATTACACGAAGTAAAAACTAAAGTGTTACCAGAATTAAACGATGAGTTTGTTGAATTGTTAGATGATGAAGAAATTACATCTTTAGATGCACTTAAAGATTCAATTAAGAAAAATCTAAAAGCACAACGTGAACAAGCAGAAGAAGATCGCGTAAATGAAGAACTTGTGGAAACAATTTCAAATAATGCAAAAATTGATATTCCTGCAGCAATGATTGAAGAAGAGTTAAACCAAATGTTTAATGAATTCAACCAACGTCTTGCACAACAAGGTATGAACTTCGATCTTTACTCACAAATTCTAGGACAATCAGAAGAAGATGTTAAAGAACAAATGCGTGAAGATGCAGAAAAACGTGTACGTACTCGCTTAACACTTGAAAAAATTGCTGAAGTTGAAGGATTAAAAGTAGAAGACGAAGAAATTGAAAAAGAATTTACAACAATTTCTGAAGTATACGGTATGGAACTTGACCAAGTTAAAAACTTAGTTTCACCTGATGCTATCGGATACGATATTTTATTACGAAAAGCGATGGAGCTAGTACAAGAAACTCTTGCTTAATTAAAAGACGCTTAGCGTCTTTTTTATCCTTAAAGGAGGGATTGCTATGAGCGAAAAAAATATAACAATAAGCGTTCCTGTTGTTGCAACGCGCGGTGTTATTGTGTTTCCAGAACAAGAAATTATGATTGAAGTTGGCCGTCACAAGAGCATGAATGCTATTGACGAAGCAGAAAAGTTCTTTAATGGACAAGTCGTGCTTGTAAGTCAAAAAGACATTCTTGTGGATGATCCGCGTCAAGATGAACTTTTTGAGTATGGTTCACTTGTTAATATTAAAGCCGTAAAACGTAAACAAGGATTTTTACGTGTTACATTTACAGGATTAAAACGTGTTAAAATCGACACATTAAACGATGATGGACGCATGCTTTTCGGTGCAGTAACATCTTTAGATGATATTATTGGCGAAGAAAACGAAGAAATGGCATTAGTTCGTCGTATTACGAATGAAATTGAACAGGTTTCTGTTCAAAATATAACAATCCCTACTGAGATTGTTAATCAACTAACGATGGGCGTGTCTGCCTCACAATTGAGTGATCAATTTTCTCAATACTTCCCACTTCAACTTGAACGCAAGCAGGAATTGCTGGAAGAATTAAGTGTAAACGAACGTCTTCTAATGATTATCGAAGAGATTCAACGCGAGCATACGCTTGCTCAGATTGAAAACACGATTAACGAAAAGGTTAAAGATCGTGTTGAAGAAA
Source organism: Erysipelothrix piscisicarius (assembly GCF_003931795.1). Taxonomy (NCBI): domain Bacteria; kingdom Bacillati; phylum Bacillota; class Erysipelotrichia; order Erysipelotrichales; family Erysipelotrichaceae; genus Erysipelothrix; species Erysipelothrix piscisicarius. The sequence continues at coordinate 919,107 of NZ_CP034234.1, forward strand.
ACCAACGTGAATATTACTTACGTGAAAAAATGCGCGCAATTCGTGAAGAGTTGGGTGATGTCAGTGATATTGGCGAGGATAGCGATGAATTCCGTGAAATGATCGAGAACAATCCTTATCCAGAATATGTTAAAGAAAAAGCGATGGAGGAATTGCGTCGTTATGAAATGTTACCACAAGCCTCAGGTGAGTCGGGTGTTATTCGTTCATATCTAGAATGGCTATTAAAAACACCATGGTGGCAACAAACGGAAGATATTAAAGATTTAAATCTTGTGCGTGAACAACTTGATGATGACCACTTCGGTTTGGATAAAGTTAAAGATCGTATTATGGAGTATCTTGCGGTTAAAGAAATGACCGGGAATTTAGAAGCTCCAATCATCTGTCTAGTGGGGCCTCCAGGGGTTGGTAAAACGTCACTTGCGAAATCAATTGCGGATTCACTTGGTCGTGAATTTGTAAAAGCATCTGTAGGTGGTGTGCGTGATGAAGCGGAAATTCGTGGTCACCGTCGTACTTATCTTGGATCATTACCAGGACGTATTATTCAGGGAATGAAAAAAGCGGGTGTTGTGAATCCAGTGTTCTTAATTGATGAGATTGATAAAATGGCTTCAGATTATAAGGGCGATCCTTCAAGTGCGATGCTTGAAGTGTTGGATCCTGAACAAAACAAAATGTTTAGCGATAACTACTTAGAAGAACCTTATGATTTATCAAATGTTATGTTCGTAGCGACTGCAAACTACTTAGGGGATATTCCTGAAGCGTTACGCGATCGTTTAGAAATTATTCAACTTAGTTCATACACTGAAGAAGAAAAACTTAATATAGCGAAAGAACATTTAATACCAAAACAATTGGAATCAAACGGACTTAAAAAATCTCAATTCCGTATGAGTGATGCACAATTACGATATGTAATTCGTCACTACACACGCGAAGCAGGGGTTCGCCAATTAGAGCGTGTCATTGCGTCGTTATGTCGAAAAACGGTTCTTGCAATCCTCAAAGATGGTAAGAAAACAATTACAATCAATAAAGACCTAATTACAGAGTGGTTGGGACAAATTATTTTCGAATATGGCCAAAAAGAGAAGAAAGATCAAGTTGGTGTTGTAACAGGTCTTGCTTATACTCAATTTGGTGGTGATGTACTTTCAATTGAAGTAACAACGTACGAAGGTAAGGGTCGACTTGTGGTTACGGGACAATTGGGTGATGTAATGAAGGAGTCGGCAGAAATTGCAATGGGATATGTTAAGAGTCATGCTCGCAGCTTGAATATTGCTCCGGATTTCTTTGAAAAACATGATGTCCAAGTTCACGTACCAGAAGGTGCTGTTCCAAAAGATGGTCCTTCGGCAGGTGTAACCTTTACGACGGCATTAATCAGTGCTTTAACTGAAAACAAAGTGCGTGCAAACCTTGCGATGACTGGTGAAATTACATTGCGCGGTAATGTCTTGCCAATTGGTGGTTTAAAAGAGAAATCCCTAGCGGCACATCGTGTAGGCATTAACCGAATTGTCATTCCAAAACTCAATGAAAAAGACTTAGCAGAAGTTCCAGATGTTGTTAAGGAAAGTGTAACATTTATTCCATGCGAAACCATTGATGAAGTGTTGAAAGAAGCGCTTATTTAATGGCGTGGAAGACAAATGATGCGCAGTTGATTATCTCAGCTGCGCATTCGTCTCAATTTCCTGAGACGGGACAAAAAGAAATTGTTATGGTAGGTAAATCAAATGTAGGGAAATCTTCGTTGATAAATGCGATAACAAACCGTAAGAAGTTAGCTTATGTTGGACAAACACCTGGGAAAACCCGTTTAATAAACTTCTATCATATTAACGATGAAGTTATTTTAACGGACGTACCAGGTTATGGTTTCGCAAATCGTTCCAAACAAGAGCAAATCCATTATGGGACGTTGATGGATAGTTACTTTGAATTACGTCATCCATCCGTCATGCTTGTCCTTGTGGATGTTCGTCGTGGTGTAAGCCAAGATGACCTAATGATGATTGAGTTTGCGATTCATTACGGAATTCGTTATGCTCTTGTTTTATCAAAAGTCGATAAATTATCAAAGAACAAGATCAATAACATAAAGCGTGATGTCTTTAAGGAATTCCCGGATGTTACGGTACTTGAGTTTTCATCATTAAAAAATGAAACGCGTGAACCAATCATTAAATTTATTGAACAAAATATTTAACAATATTAACTGCAATGCGATGTCAATGACATCGCGATGGAACACATGAGAGGGACGAAAATGAAAAAACTATTTTGGAAAATTAAGTATTATTTTAAACGTCTTTTTAGTATGGATTTTTCTGGATTTAAAAATGCTATCCAATATGCACATGAAAAGAGTGGGCGTTCTCGTATCGTGTTATTTTTTGATATGGTTTGGTGTTCATTTAAATATACTGCGGGCTATGTTGATTACAATGAGTTTGAATTCTATGATTTGAACAGTAAGCAACGGGAAACCTTTATTACACTCGGTCATTCTGCAAGGATTGCTAAGTACTATAATGATCCTGAATATCTCGATATTTTTGATGATAAATCAATTTTTGTGAAGCGTTTTAGTGATTTTGTTCACCGTGATACCTTTGATATTCGTGAAAGCGACGCAAAAGGGCTTGAAGCCTTTGTTCGTAAACACGGAAAAGTCATGGCAAAACGTACAACGGATTACGTTGGTCGTGGTATTGAGGTTGTTGATGTGAATGAAAATCCGGATCTTGATTTTGAAGAACTTTATGTAGCATTGATGGATAACCGTCAATATCTTATTGAAGAGTTCTTTAAACAACATCCTAAAATGAATGAATTATCACCTACGAGTGTTAATACGCTACGCGTCATTACATTTTTAGATGATGAGAATGTTCCTCGAATTTTAGTATCGGTATTAAAATCGGGATTAGGAAGCCACGTTGATAATATCGGTCAGGGCGGTATGTATACCATTCTTGATGATACGGGAACCGTTGTTTACCCATTTATCGACAAAAACTGTAATCAACATACAAAGCATCCAATTACTGGAACTGATTTGATTGGTTTTCAAGTGCCCCATTATGAACAACTGATTTCGAGCATTAAAGAAGCGTGTCTTGTGATTCCACAAGTTCGCTATATGGGTTGGGATGTTGCGGTTGGTGTTGATGGTCCTGAAATTATTGAAGGCAATTCATCGACTGGTCCATTCCAAGTGATTCCAAGTATGTCTGATGAAAAAGTCGGTGTTAAGCCGATCTATGATCAATACATTAAAACGTATTAAAGAGCGAAAGCTCTTTTTTTATCTGCTCAGGTCTAATTGACGGGTAAGTTTTTATGTGATAAAATAAGATAAATCGTTGAACAAGAAGAGTAACTTATGGATTGAGCTAAGAGAGTTGTTGGTTGGTGCGAAACAATCTGATGCATGAGTGAAGGTAGCTTGGGAGATTGATGTCTGAACGTTAAGTAAGATGTTACGTAGCCCGCGTTAACGGCAAGAAGGCATACGCATGTATGTAAATTAAGGTGGTACCACGATTCATCGTCCTTTGGATGGTGTTTTTTTTTATTTTTTAAGGAGGAATTATGAAGGCTAAGACAGATTTAGTACTTGAAACGGAGCGGTTAATTCTTCGTCCGGTCGTTCTTGAAGATGCCGATGATATGTATCTCTATGCACGGACGTATCAAGTAACACGTATGACACGATTTAAGCCTCATCAAAATGTCGAGGATACGAAGCAGGCAATTAAGAATGTCTTTTTATCCAGACCTCAAAAAAGTTGGCCGGAAGCGTTTGCGATTACTTTAAAAAATAATGGCCGAATGATTGGTACGTGTGATTTTTGGCCAATCAGTGAATCGGAAGGTGTGTACGAGATGGGTTATGCATTAAATCCGCGTTTTTGGGGATTAGGTCTGATGACTGAAGCGGCAACTGCGGTTTTAGATTTCGCATTTAACACATATGATGTACGTCGTATGGAATTGAAACATTTAAAGTGTAACCCCGCGTCGGGTGCTGTCGCACGAAAAATAGGTTTTATTGAAGAAGGAATCAAACGTCAAGCGGCGAAGTTCGAAGACGGCTATGATGATATTGTATGTTATGGACTACTCAAGGAGGAATATGATGACCGAGAAACTGGCGAAGAAGTATGCTCACAACGAAGTTGAATTAAATAAATACAATGAATGGATTGAAAAGGGTTATTTTACCGCAGGAGATACCTCAAAGACGCCTTATTCATTGGTAATTCCACCCCCAAATGTTACAGGTAAATTACATTTAGGGCACGCATGGGATAATACATTACAAGATATTATTATTCGTTATCAGCGATTGCTGGGTAAGGACGCACTTTATTTACCTGGTATGGATCATGCAGGGATTGCGACTCAGGCTAAAGTTGAGCAAAAAATGCGTGAACAAGGCATTTCACGATATGATCTTGGGCGCGAGGCTTTTTTAGATAAATCGTGGGAATGGAAAGAAGAATATGCGGGTCATATTCGCGAACAATGGTCTAAACTGGGGATTTCAGTTGATTATTCGCGTGAACGATTTACACTTGATGAAGGTTTAAACCAAGCAGTTAATAAAGTTTTTGTGGATTTATATCGTGATGGTCTAATTTTTCAAGGTTATCGCATTATAAACTGGGATGTTGAAGCACAAACTGCGCTTTCAAATATTGAAGTGATTCATAAAGAAGTCGAAGGAATTGCTACACATTTGACTATACTGTTGTTGAAACAGGGAACAATTGAAAGTTTCCACAACACGTCCTGAGACGATGTTTGGGGATGTTTGTATTGTTGTCCATCCGGATGATTCTCGTTACACTCATGTTGTCGGTATGCATGCGATTAACCCTGCCAATGGGGGATCTTTACCGATTATTACCGATGATTACATCGATATCGAATTTGGTACGGGTGTCATGAAATGTACACCTGCTCATGATCCTAATGACTTTGTTATTGGTGAAAAATATGGTCTTGAAATGCCAATTTGTATGAATCCTGATGGCACGATGAATGATCTTGCAGGGAAATACCAAGGTATGGAACGTTTTGAATGTCGTAAGGCTTTAGTGGCGGATATTGAAGCAGCTGGTAAACTTGTTTCAATCGAGAAACATGTACACCAAGTTGGGCACTCAGAACGTACGGATGTTATTGTGGAACCATATCTTTCAAAACAATGGTTTGTTAAGATGAAGCCCTTAGCGGATGAAGTTCTTGCACACCAACAAGGTGATGATAAAATTAATTTTTACCCGGAACGCTTTGAAAATACGTTCACACGCTGGTTGGATAATATTGAAGATTGGTGTATATCGCGTCAATTATGGTGGGGTCACCGTATACCCGCATGGTTCCACAATGAAACTGAAGAGATTTATGTAGGACTTGAAGCACCGGAAGATATTGAAAATTGGCATCAAGATGAAGATGTTTTAGATACATGGTTCTCGAGTGCATTATGGCCGTTTTCAACGCTTGGATGGCCAGAGAACACAGAAGATTTGGAACGTTATTATCCAACGAATGTCTTAGTAACCGGATATGATATTATCTTCTTCTGGGTCGCACGTATGGCTTTCCAAGCCCGTTATTTTACGAATTCAAGACCATTCGATGATGTCTTAATTCATGGTTTAATTCGTGATCAAGATGGCCGTAAGATGAGTAAGTCATTGGGTAATGGTGTTGATCCAATGGACGTGATTGAAACGTATGGTGTTGATGCCTTGCGTTATTTCCTCACGACAAATTCAACACCGGGTCAAGATATGCGCTATATGCCAGAAAAAGTAGAATCTTCTTGGAATTTTATTAATAAAATTTGGAATGCATCCCGTTTTGTATTAATGCATATAGAAGACGGCGTTTATGAACTCGAGAAAGCTACATTATCACAAGTTGATCGTCATATTATCGATAAGTTAAATCAAACACTTGAAGAAGTATCACGAAATATGGATAAATATGAATTTGCGCTCGTAGGAAATACCTTAACACGTTTTGTTTGGGATGATTTCTGCAGCTGGTATATTGAATTGAGTAAGAGCGGATTACAAAGTGATGTGGCTGATGTTGTGTACGCAACCAAGGCAACGCTCTCACATATGCTTAAAAACATTGTCATCCTCTTACATCCTTTTATGCCATTTGTTACTGAAGAAATATATTGTGCATTACCGAATCATTTAGATTCGATTAACTTGGAATCATGGCCAGTTGCACTGGACATTGAATCAACAGATCTTGAAGAAGTTGACTTTATGATTGAAGCAATTCAAGCAGTTCGTGAGGTTCGTGTAAGTTATGATGTGAAACCTTCGAAACCACTAAACGTTGCGGTTCTCGATGCAAATAATGGCGTGTACGCTTTTAATCCAGTACTTACACGTATGTTTGAATCGATGGTTAAGGTTACTATAACCTCATTAACTGAAGGCAGTATTACCCAACCAATTCATGGTGGTGCAATCTGTTTCGTACAAGAAGAGCTTGTTGATCGTGAAGCGTTGGTTGCGAAACTTCAAAAAGAGCAACAAAAACTTGAAAGTGAAATTACTCGTGCAGAGAAAATGCTTTCAAATGAAAAATTTATTGCGAAAGCGCCAGAATCAAAAGTATTAGAAGAACGCGCTAAACTTGATCAATATCGTCGACAACTATCATTGGTTTTAGAACAATTACAATAATTAAAAGGACCCTCGAGGTCCTTTTAATTTGCTTAAATTACGAATGTACGTGTATAATCGAACTTAGAAGGATAGGTTATGAATATGAAATTAGATAAAACAACATTCTCGATTATTGAATTTAACGAAGAGGTGAGCTACCTTGAAACGAAAGCTGAAGAAGGATTGATGCTTGAAAGCTATGATGGAATTGGCTACCATTTCAAGGCAAGTGAGCCAGCCAAATTAAACTTCGAAGTGGCGTATACAATAGAACCGATGCACGACAACCTTATGGACTTGTATCTGAATCAAGGATTTATTTTAATTTGCGATTACAGGAGTGAAAAAGGAGGAACTTATTATTATTTCGCAAGACCACGTTCAAACCAACCCATAGAATCGTTTAATGAGGACCGCGTTGAGGTCATACAAATGATGATCCACCGCATTGAAAGGTTTACAGGGATTGTAATTGGGGCGTTGCTTGTATTTTTCATCTATTTGTATTTAAATTATCGCAATAATCTTTATTTCATTATTATTGGTGCTGGTGGTGTTTTGGGTATCTATACGTACCAACTTCGTCGTAAAGCGAAAGCGGTACTTGAAGAAATTAGTAAATAATACTGGTAAATCAAGTCAAAATTTACTAAAATCAAGATAGAGGTACAAACTAAATAAAAAGGAGGAAATTATGGCTACCATTAAAGATATCGCATTGAAGGCACACGTCAGTCAGGCAACCGTTTCTCGGATCTTAAATGAGGATCCAACATTAAGTGTCAAAGATGAAACCCGTGACGAAGTGTTTCGTGTTGCGAAAGAATTGAATTACCGGATTAAGAAAAAGAATAAAAAAGCAGATGTATTGATGGTTGGTATTGTTCAATGGATTTCAAGTAATGAAGAGGAAGAGGATCCCTACTACTACTCACTCCGTATGAGTGTTGAGAATTTCTGTATCAGTCATAAAATTCAAATAAAGCGTTATTATAAAGAGAATATGGTTGATGTGTTTTTGGAAGATGATCTGGATGGATTAGTCTGTGTTGGTAAGTTCTCACACCAACAGGCAAATGATTTGGAGCGGCATTGTCCTGCGATTGTATTTGTGGATTCAAATCCTGATTCGCACAAATATTCTGCTGTTGTACATGATCTTGAAGGGGCTACTGCAGCTGCCATCAACCATCTTAAAGCGATGGGACACACACGTATTGGCTATATTGGAGGTCGTGAGTATTTAGGGGCTACGAAGATTGAATATGTTGATCGACGCGAAAGTACATTTAATGAGTTGATGCAAAAGGATCCTGAATTGGATTTTAATAAAGCGAATGTTTACTTGGGGAAATATACAGCTCAAACGGGATATGCAAGTGTGATTGAAGCATTAAAGCATGAAGTTGTACCTACAGCTTTTGTTTGTGCAAGCGACACGATTGCAATGGGTGCATTACGAGCTTTAGGGGAAATGAAAGAATCAATCCCGCACCAAATATCCATCGTCGGGTATAACGATATTGCCAGTGCTAAGTTCTTTAATCCGCCCCTTACAACGGTTGCGTTGGATACAAAATACATGGGTGAGTTGGCAGCGCAATTGTTGACATTGAGGATTAGCTCTAAGAGTTTTATCCCGGTTAAGGTTGTCTGTTCCACGAAGCTGGTGGTTAGAGAAACTGTGTTTTCAGTAAAAACTTTACTGTAAGCGTTTACATGGGTTATTATGACCTTGCTAGTGGTAAAACATTTACTAGAATTTAGTACAGGAGGAAGTACAGATGAAGAAATTGAGTAAATTGATTTTAGTATCATTGTTAGCGCTTACTTTATTCGGATGCTCATCCAAGGGTGGAGCAGAAGGAAATGCTAATGAAGGTGGAAAGACTTACAACATCGGAGTTGCAATCTATAAATTCGATGATAACTTCATGACACTATATCGTGAAGAACTTGCATCATACTTTAAAGAAGTAGGGGAAAAAGACGGAAACACTTACAAACTTGACATTCAAGATGGTAAGCAAGACCAAGCAAACCAAACAGAGCAAATTAATAACTTTATTGCTCAAGGTAAAGATTTAATCATCGCAAACATGGTTGACCCTACAGCAGCAGGATCAATTATCAATTCAGCAAAAGCAAAAGACATTCCAGTTGTATTCATTAACCGTGAACCAGAAACACAAGAATTAGAAATCTGGCCAGGAAAAACAACATATGTTGGTGCTGATGCAACACAATCCGGAACAATCCAAGGATATATGATCGCAAACCTTGAAAATAAAGGTGATATCGATGGTGATGGCGTTGTAAGTTACATTACTTTAATGGGTGACCCTGCAAACGTTGATGCAAAACAACGTACAGAGTTCTCAGTTAAAGGTCTTGAAGAAAAAGGCGTTAAAACAAGTGCTTTAGCTCAACCTTACCAAGCGAACTGGGATACAGCTAAAGGTCAAGAATTTACAGCAAACGCATTAGAACAATTTGGAAATAAATTAGAAGTTGTATTTGCAAATAATGACGGTATGGCAGTTGGTGCTGTTACAGCAATCGAAGCAGCTGGACGTAAAGTTGGTGAAGATATCTTCGTAGTTGGAGTTGATGCAATTCCAGATGCGATCGAACTTCTAAAAGTTGGTAAGTTAACAGGTACGGTTCTTAATGACCACTTTAACCAATCACACACAGCAGTTGATGTAGCACTTGAATTATTGCAAGGAAAAGATGTTTCAGCTTACTACTGGCATGATTATGTTGGAGTAACAAACCCTGAAGAAGCAGAACTTAAACGTGCAGAAGCTCGTAAAGAAACTGTAGAAGAAGCAGTAAAACGTTACGCAGAACGTGACGCTCAATAATTTAAAAATACGTTAATGTTTAATCTCAAGTGTGCTTAACGGCACACTTGAATATTTATAAGGATAGGAAGGTGACCGACATGAGCGAATACATCCTAGAAATGAAAGATATTAATAAAACATTCCCTGGGGTTAAAGCATTAGACCATGTCAATTTACGATTAAAACCGGGTACAGTTCATGCACTTATGGGTGAAAATGGAGCTGGGAAATCAACGTTGATGAAATGTTTATATGGAATCTATCATAGAGATTCAGGGTCCGTAATCTTTAATGGTAATGAGGTTGAATTTAAAGATGCAAAGGAAGCCATTGATTCAGGAATTTCAATGATTCATCAAGAATTACAACCAATTCGTATGATGACTGTTGGGGAAAATATTTTCTTAGGAAATTACCCAATGACCAAATTTAATACGGTCGATCATAAGAAAATGTATCATGAAACGAAACGTTTATTAGAAGAAGTTGGATTGGATGTGGAGCCAACAACGTTACTTAATGAATTAACCGTTTCACAAATGCAGTCAATTGAAATTGCAAAGGCAATTTCGCATAACGCTAAGGTTGTAATTATGGATGAACCAACATCATCACTAACTGCTACAGAAGTGGAGAAACTGTTTGCAATTATTGATAAACTCACCAAAAAAGGCATCGCAATTGTTTATATTTCCCACAAGATGGATGAAATATTAAGAATTTCGGATGAAATAACAATCATGCGGGATGGTTGTTATGTTGGCACATGGCCAGCAAGTGAAATGACGAATGATTCAATTATTAAAAATATGGTTGGTCGTGAGTTGAAAAGTTTATTCCCTCCAAAGACAAACAAACCGACTGATGAAGTTGTCTTACGTGTTGAGAATTTAACGTCACCAAATCCATTGTCATTTAAAGAGTGTTATTTTGAATTAAAACGTGGTGAAATCTTGGGGGTAGGGGCCTTGTAGGCGCTCAACGTACCGAACTTATGGAAGCGATCTATGGTATGCGCGCAATTGATCATGGGATTGTAAAATTAGGGGATAAACAACTTGTTGTGAATCGTCCTCAAGATGCAATCCGTAATGGAATCGCGCTGGTTACGGAAGACCGACGCGGGAATGGTATCTTTGGTGTTTTATCCGTATCGGATAACGTTGCCATCGCATCGATTGATCAGTATATTCATAAAGGTCTTTTGGATGATAAAAAAATAAGCGAAGTTGTTGATCGCAGTATTGATCGCCTAAACATTAAAACTGCAAGCAAGAAAACGCATATTGAAAATCTATCTGGAGGAAACCAACAAAAAGTAATTCTATCGCGTTGGTTAGCCAATAATCCTGACATTCTAATTTTAGATGAACCAACACGTGGTATTGATGTTGGTGCGAAGTTTGAGATTTACCAAATCATTAATGAGTTAGCTGCTGAAGGTAAGAGCATCATCATGATTTCTTCAGAGATGGCGGAACTTTTAGGGGTCTCAGATCGTATTATGGTAATGTGTGAGTGTCGTGTTTCAGGCTTTTTAGATAAAGAAGAAGCAACACAAGAAAGTGTTATGACGCTTGCAACGAAGTTTATGGAATAAGGGAGAAAAATTATGACAACGCATTTATTTGAAAAAAAAGATAAAAAATTCGATCTTAAAGATTTTTTAACAAATTACTCTATGTATATCGTGGTTGCGGTTATGATTCTGTTTACAGGTATTACACAAGATAACTTCTTTACCGTCGGAAACGTTTCCAACATTCTTGCGAATACATCAGTACGCTTTATTATCGCTTTAGGGGTTTCAGGTACATTAATTATTCGAGGAACTGATTTATCGGCAGGACGTATCGTGGGATTATCCGCATTTATTACCGGAACACTTGTTCAAAAGCCGGACTTTATTGGTAAATTCTTTCCAAATGTTCCAGATATGCCTTTAATTGTACCATTACTGATTGTATTGGTTGTATGTACGGTATTTGGGATTATCAATGGTCTCATTGTTGCTTATCTTAATGTTCCACCGTTCCTAGCAACATTGGGTACACAAATTATGATTTATGGGATCAATATGCTTTACGGTCAAAATAAACCGATTGGTACGTTTAAAGATGAGTTTATCCAAATTGGTCAAGGTAAAATTTTTGGCGCCATTCCATACTTAACGATTATCGCAATTTTTGTTGGGATCTTAATGTGGATCTTATTTAATAAGACAAAACATGGTAAATATATGTATGCGATCGGTGGTAATGAAAATGCAGCTGAAGTATCAGGTGTGAACGTTCGCCGTTCTAAAGTACGTATCTTTGCACTCGCAGGGTTCTTATATGGATTAGCTGGCTACTTACTCTCTGCTAAAACTGGATCTGTTGGACCATCAGCAGGACAAGGTTATGAACTTGAAGCGATTGCATCAGCAACAATCGGGGGTGTTTCAACAGCTGGAGGACAAGGTACAGTACCGGGAATCTTACTTGGGGTATTTGTATTTGAACTCTTAAAAGTTTGTCTTTCATACTTAGGTGTATCACCTGATATGACAAACGTAATTCAAGGTATTGTTATTATTATTGCCGTTGCACTTGATATCCGTAAAACGACACGTAAAAAATAATTATGGAAAAACAACTTGCACAACAATTTGAGACCGTATTTGGTGTAAATCATGAATTTGAATTTTTTGCACCAGGTCGTATTAATTTAATTGGGGAACATATTGACTACAGCGGCGGTTCAGTATTTCCTTGCGCGATTACATACGGTACTTATGCGCTTGTTCGTAAGCGCAACGATAAACAACTCAATCTTTATTCAGCCAATTTTGAGAATTTAGGCATTATCACTTCGGAAGTCGATCAACTTGTTTATGATGAAAAAGATGATTGGGCCAACTATCCCAAAGGTGTGATCAAAATGTTTGAGTTGGAAGGTCATGTATGTGACTTTGGCCTCGATATTCTCTATTATGGAAATATTCCAAATGGAGCGGGTCTTTCAAGCTCAGCTTCGATTGAAGTTCTAACAGCTTGGATTGTCAATAAACTGTTTCATTTCAATGAAGATATGATTACATGTGTTAAATTATCACAGAAAGCAGAAAATCAATTTATTGGTGTAAACTGCGGTATTATGGATCAATTTGCTGTGGGGATGGGCCAGAAAGATCATGCAATTTTATTAAATACGAATACGCTTGCTTATGAATATGTTCCTGTTGAACTGGGGAATGCATCCATCGTCATTGCGAATACAAATAAACGTCGTGGATTAGCGGATTCTGCTTATAATGAACGCAGAGCTCAATGCGAAAAAGCGCTTGCTATTCTTAAAGAGGAATATAATATTGAACACCTCTGTGATCTCTCCTTGGATCAATTGATAGCAAAAGAATCTCTATTTGAAGACAAACTTGTATATCGTCGTGCTTATCATGCTGTAAGTGAAAATGAACGAACTCAGCGTGCTTCAGAAGTTCTTAAATCAGGGGATATTCATGCTTTCGGAATGCTCATGAACGAAAGTCATCAATCACTTCGTGATGATTATGAGGTTACTGGAATTGAACTTGATACCCTTGTGGAAAGTGCATGGGGTCAAACAGGTACCATTGGTGCACGCGTCACAGGAGCTGGTTTTGGAGGCTGTGCGATTGCGATTGTTGAGAATCAACACGTTGATGCATTCATTCAAAATGTCGGCACAGAATATGCTGAAAAAATTGGTTATGACGCAACATTCTACGTTGCGTCCGTTGGTGAAGGCACACATCAAATTAAATAATTGAAAAGGATGTGGCCTCACATCCTTTTCAACATTCATAAAGGGGAAACAGTATGTTAAATGTGAAACAGGTGATGACACACCAAGAAAACGTCAAAGAAATTACATTAAAAACTGAAGAAGCCGAGGTAAAAATTTTAACTTTGGGTGGAACCATTACATCATTTAAATTGACGGATGATCTTAATGTGGTAACGTCATTTATGAATTATGAAGATTATCTCAATAATTCTGTTTACTTAGGGTCGTGTATTGGTCCTTTAGCAGGAAGAACACGTGATGGAGTGATTCATTCAGATGAAACCACTTTGAATCTAAGTCAAAATAATGGTAAAGCGCATTTACATGGTGGTTATGAAGGCTTATCTACTCGTAATTTAACCATTAAAAGTCTTTATGATGATGACGAACCGATTGTAGTACTTGAAGGGGATTTTAATCATGAACGTGATGGTTATCCAGGTAATGTACGTTATGAGATTATTTATCGTTTAGATGGTTCATCATTGTCGGTCAGCTATACTGTAACGCCTTCATGTTCAATGCCTTTAAATCTTACGAATCATATGTATTTTGATTTATTGGGCCATGGTGATTTATCACAGCATCATCTTCTTGTTGACGCGGATTGCGTTGCTTATCTTGATGAGGATTTATGTACGGATGGTACATTGATTGATGTAACGGATACAGTCTTTGATTTACGAGATAACCCATCGCTTGAATCTGTTTTACAAGGCTACCATCCACAATTTCAAAATACACGACATCTAGACCACAATTATCAATTAATCGGTGATAAACGCGTTATATTGTCCGCTATGAACAAATCATTACTTATTGAAACATCGTCCCCGGCGGTTCAAATTTATTTTGCGAATTATTTCGATGAAAGTTTTAAGAACGGTCACGGTCAATTTGCCTTGAATCACTCAGCCATCGCCATTGAACCGGAATATTTACCAGGAAGTTGTGTTCCTTGGTTTTCAGAAGAAAATCCATATCAAGAAATCACGACGTATACCCTTAAGAAATAAGAAAAGACGAAAGTCTTCTCTTTTCATTGATGGGTGACATTTACATAAAGGAATTACCCTTACATTTGTAGATGTAAAAATTGTCATCAAAAGGTGTTCCATTTTTAATCATGGAGATACAATCATACACTAGATTCTAAGCGAGATATGATAAGATAAAGGAAGAAAAGAGGGATAGTGTGAAAATAGTTCATTTAGCAGATTTACATATTGGAAGAAGGCTTAATGATTTGAGTCTTCTTGATGATCAACGGTATGTTTTAAATCAAATTATTGAGGCATTCGATACCATCAAACCGCATGTTTTGATTATTGCGGGGGATGTTTACGATAAAGCAAATCCTAGTTCAGAAGCATTTGAAGTTTGGAATGATTTTTTGACGCAGTTAGCGCAACAAAGTATTCATGTTTTAATTATTTCAGGGAATCATGATTCTCAAGAACGGCTGGGTGTGGGGCGTGCTCTTTTTGAAGAACACGATATTTATTTAGCGTCTCATTATACAGGTGCGATTTCGTCGGTAACACTCCACGACGATTTCGGACCCGTTCATTTTTATCTGTTTCCTTATATAAAACCGTCCATGGTGCGCAATTACCATCCGGAGTTTACGGGGAATACATTCCAGGAGGCATTTGAATTTATTTTCCAAGATTTAACGATAAATCAAGATGAGCGAAACGTCGCGATTGCGCATCAATTTGTAATTGGAAATGGTATGACGCCAATCTTATCCGACTCTGAAATCGGACCCTCTGTAGGCGGGTTGGATGCAATAGATGCATCTTTATTTAAAGCATTTGATTATGTAGCGTTAGGTCATATTCATCGACCTCTGGCAATTGGTCGTGAAACCATTCGATACGCCGGCTCACCGCTAAAGTATTCATTCTCAGAATGCATGCATTCGAAACAATTACCCATCATCGACCTTAATAACGATGTATCCCTTTCGTTTATAGATATTAAACCCCTTCGGGATGTACGCTTGATAAAGGGGCCTTTAGAAAATCTTTATGAAATCGGAAAGGTTGAAGGAAGTGAAGATTATATTCATGCGGTGTTGACGGATGATATTATTCAAGGTGATGCGCTTCATAAATTAAGAAGTGTTTATCCAAACCTTGTGAGTTTGGATTTTGATAATACACGTACATCGACGGAAACTTCATTAGAACGTGCGACAACAATCTTAGAACAAAAACCTTTTGATCTTTTTAATACCTTTTTCACTGCACTCAATGGTCGTGATTTTAATCAGGAAGAATCAGATCTTGTGAAAGCAGTTATCGATGAAATTCAGGAGGAAATCTTATGAAACCGATACTTCTTTCGATACGAGCATTCGGTCCGTATTTTGAAGAAACGACCGTAGACTTTACACAGTTTCACGAAGGTTTATTTTTAGTGACTGGCGATACAGGTGCAGGAAAAACCACTATTTTTGATGCCATATCTTTCGCGCTTTATGATGTAGCCAGTGGGAGCCAACGTCAATCAGAATCACTTCGAAGTGATTTCGCGGATCCCTCTGTTGAAACGTACGTTTCGTTAACCTTTAGTCATAGAAATGAGACTTATCGCATTATTCGAAAACCTCGCTATGAGCGTTTAAAAGCGCGTGGAGAAGGCACAACCGTGCAGAATGCAACGGTACAACTTTATCTTCCAAATGGTCAAGAAATGGACGACATGAAAGCGGTGAATGCGAAGCTTATTGAAATTATTGGTTTGGATGCACAACAATTCAAACAAGTAGTCATGATTGCGCAAGGAGAGTTTTTAGAACTTCTAAATGCATCAAGTACGAAACGTTCCGAAATTTTTCGGACACTTTTTGATACGGAATTCTATCTTAAACTTCAAGAAAAATTAAAACAGAAAAATCTCAATCTTAAACGGGAATTGGAACATACAAAACATGAAGTGCAAAGTGTGTTAGATGGACTTCCAGATTCCATCGAAACGATTGAATATACCGGATTTAATCTTGACGATGTTAAGGATGATTTGGAACAAAAACAGGAGATAATGATAAAGCAACGCGCATCACAGCTTGAAACACAACAAAATTTCTCGATTAAACGGGATGTCCTTCTGGAATCAATTAAATCGTGGCAGTCGCATCAGCAAATCTTGAATTCTATTAAAGATAAAGAAATCGAAGCAGCTCAGTTGTATAAGCAAAAATCGGACTTTGAGGTCTTACGAAAAAATTTTGAAACTGAAACACTCATTGTGAACCACTTGATGCCGGTACATCACGCGCTTAAAGCTAATGAGGCAAAAATAGCGGCGCTAAATCTTCGTTACCAAGAAATTTGTGCCAAACTAAATACAGTTCAAAAAGAGTTCCAAGAAATTGAAGAACGTTATCTTCAACGAAATATACGTTTGGAACAGCTCGAACTCTTAAAACAACAAAAAACGATGTACACGAAAATGCTACCTCAATATAAGGCCTTGCAGACAGCTAACGATGCATACAAACAGGTAACAAGTGACCTTGATGCATTGAGTCAAAAAGAAAAGACGATGCTTAAACAGATTGAAAATAAAGAAACGTTGAACTCATCGATTTCATTGCTTATTGAACAAAAAAATGAACTTGAAAAACTCATTTTAATCCGATTGCATGAACTTGATACAGATTGCCAGCAATTAGAACTTAAACAAAAACACATTCATGACTTTGATCAAAAAAATATTCTTACAAGTCAATGGGAAAAGGCGTCTGATGAATACCGTGAAAAAGAACATGTTTATTTGCAAGCCAGAGATCAACTTGTGAAACAAGAACTGCGCTATTACCAGGAACAAGCGGGTATGCTAGCACAAAATCTTGAAGAAGGATCCCCTTGTCCGGTCTGTGGTTCCTATGATCATCCAAACCCAGCCCAGGTTGTGGAATCGGTTCTAACTTATGATGAACTTCAAGTATTAAAAAACGAGGTTCAAAAGAAGCAAGAAGGGTGCCAAAAGCAGGTGTTGGTTTGTAATAATCTCAAATCAAAAATTGAAAACATATCAAAAGAAATTGGACCTATTGATGAGATAGCGCTACGCGAGGATTATCAATTGCATCTAGAACGGATTGATGCGAAGCGAGCCCTAATTGATGAACACAAACGTAACCTTGAAACCCAAACTTCACAACTAAATGCACTCCAACAACAGCATCAAAATTTAGATAGTCTCAACAATGACTTAGAGAAACTGAAAGAGACCCAACATCAAATTCAAATGCGTAAAGTTTCGCTTGAAGCACAAATAAATATGATTCAAGCTGAATTAGAGTTCGAAAGTATCACGATATTGTCAGAGAAAATCGATCATTTAGATGTGCAAATTATAAGCGCGGAAGCCAAGGAACGTCACGAGTTGGAACGATATCAAGCGACCGCTCGTCTTCTTGAACAGATCGGAATTCAACGAATTGAGACGTCAAAACAACTTGAAACAGAACGTGCTGAATGTTCGGAAAAACAACATCAGTTAGAAAAACTCAGTAAAAAATATGCCATTAACCTTGAAGCGGTTGACTGGAGTACGCTCAACGAAACACGTCTTAATGAGCAGGCGCAACAACTGAAAGATTATGACCATCGAATCATTCAACTGAGTTCTGAGATTAATCAGTTAAAAGCTCAATCGAAAGAAACACCGAAACAGAGCTTGGAACACTTAAGCGAAGAAAAGGATGACGTTGAGAAAACATTAGCCAATCTTAATACATCGATACAAGAGGTTTCAACCCATACTGCGAGCTTGGCAATGGTATTGAAGCGATTGGAAGTCATTCAAAAAAACAGTGCAACGCTGGAACGACAAGGTGCATTATTGGATGGCCTTTCGAAAACTGCGAACGGTCATTTAAGTGGTAAACAAAAAATCGCACTTGAACATTATGTTCAATCAGCATATTTTGATTACATTGTGGAAGAAGCAAACAAACGGTTTACGCCAATGACTTCAAATCGATATGTTCTTTTAAGACAAGAAAAAGCTGAAAGACTTAACACAAAGTCGGGCTTAGATTTGGATGTTTATGATCAATACACGGGTAAGATACGCTCGGTTAAGTCTTTATCGGGAGGAGAGTCCTTTAAAGCATCGTTATCACTTGCTTTAGGATTATCAGATGTAGTACAACGGTTTTCAGGTTCAGTTCGTGTCGATGCTCTCTTTATTGATGAAGGGTTTGGAACATTGGATGATACCTCACTCCAACAAGCCATGAAATCATTAACGGACCTTGCAGGCACTGCGGAATATGTCGGTATCATTTCTCATGTACCGGAGCTGAAAACACTAATAGAACAACAAATTATGATCACGAAGACAGAAAAAGGCAGCACAATTAAGACACGTGTGCTTTAAGCCACCTGTCTTTTTTATTGACAAATTCTAGAGATTAGGATAATATCTAAATGCGAAACATTTGCAACAACAGGAGGTAAACCATGAAACAAGATCGGTCAACTGCGCATCGGAATTTAAAATCACCCAACATTAAAACACGAAAACGCGCATTAAAAATAATCAAACAATTACGTAAAAAGGGGAAATAAACATGAAAAAAGAAATTCATCCAGAATATCGAAAAGTTGTCTTTATGGATATCAATACACAAGCTCAATTTATCATTGGTTCTACGATTCAAACAGATAAAACGATAACACTTGAAGATGGGCGTGTGATGCCACTTGTAAATCTTGATATATCGTCAACATCGCATCCATTTTATACCGGAAAACAACGAGAAACGCGTGTTGAAGGTCAAATTGCGAAATTTAATCGTAAGTTTAAATCACAACAATAAAAAAAGCCCTTTATCTAGATAAAGGGCTTTTCGTTTAATCTAAAGGTGTCCAAACAAATTTCTTAACAATTGCTGTTGTTACAAGATAGAGACCGACGATTCCAAGAACGTATGCTAGATGATTTAAACTTAAAACTTGAAGTTCAATTGACTGAGCAAGCGGAGTTAGAACGAAGATTAATGTAATAAGTACAGCAAGTGCTGAGACGCCTACTAAGATCGAAGCAGGTTTGTTCTTGAATGAGAACGGTTTTTTAGCACGAATTACAAAGATAATGAGTGCTTGCGATAAGATTCCAAATGTAAACCAGAATGTTTGGAATAAGGTCGCTTGTTCGGCAGTATTTACGCCGAGCACATACCATAGTGTGATAAAGCACAGGATATCAAATACTGAACTTAAAGGTCCAAATACGGACATAAAGTGTACCAATCGATCCGATTCAAGTTTGCGTGGTTTATCGAGATCTGATTCGTCGCAATTATCAAATGGAATCCCTGTTTGAGCAAGATCACTGAGTAAGTTTTGAACAAGAATATGAACGGGTAACAGCGGTAAGAAAGGCAAGAAGATACTTGCAACGATTACGGAAATCATATTTCCGACATTACCACTAACAGCCATTTCTAAGTACTTAATCATATTAACAATTGTCTTTCGGCCTTCCATGATTCCTTTTCTAAAACCGTTAGGTCTTTTTTAAGAAGAATAATGTCGGCACTTTCTTTGGCAATGTCAACCGCAGTATCAACTGAGATTCCAACATCAGCTTGTTTTAATGCAAGGGCATCGTTGATACCGTCGCCTAAGAAACCAACTGTATGATTGTTTGCCTGGAATGCTTCCACAATACGTTGTTTTTGAACGGGGGATATTTTAGCGAAGAGATGACATGTACCTACAACGGCTTGAAGTTGTTCATCACTCATTTCTTCAATATCTTTACCCATATATGTTACTTCTGTATCAATCCCAACTTTACTACATACTTTCTTAGCTACACCTAAACTATCTCCGGTGATAACAACAACATCGACACCATGACGATTTAAACTCTCGATCGTTGGTTTTGCGCTTTCTTTAGGTGGATCAAGGAATCCAATAAAACCAATGAGTACGAGATCTTTTTCATCTTCGACACTGAATTCATGATCTGTTGGTAGTTCATTTTTTTGTGCAACGGCAATCATACGCAAACCATCATTATTATGTTGCATATAGACATCCATTGCTTCTTCACGTGTTTCATCATCGAGTGGGTATACTTTTCCATCACGATCGATATAGGAACACAATTTCATGATTTCTTCAACAGCACCCTTTGTAATAAGTTGTTTTTTACCGTTACTGTCTTCCAAAATAACACTCATTCGACGACGTGCAAAATCAAATGGAATTTCATCAACAATTGTATAATAGTTAACTAAGTCATCCATGTTGTAACTTGTTGCACGTTCAATAATTGCAAGGTCAATTAAGTTTTTTAGTCCACTTTGGAAATACGAGTTAAGATAAGCATGTCGCAATACACGCATGTCATCTTCACCGGTTGTATCCATATAACGTTCTAAAATAATATCCTCCTGAGTAATCGTACCGGTTTTATCGGTACACAAGACATCCATTTCACCAAATGATGAAATTGAACTTTGTGATTTCACAATGGTTTGATGTTTAGACATGTTTATCGCACCACGTGCCAAGCCACTGCTAAGGACTACAGGGAGCATTTCAGGTGTTAATCCGACTGCTACGGTGAGGGCAAAAACAAATGATTCAATAGGATTTGCCTTAAAGATCCAATTTAGGATGAAAATTGCGGGTAGCATAATGAGCATTAATTTCATAAGCAAGCGACTTACTGTTGAAATACTGCTTTCGAAACTGTTTGGACGTTTTGAATTTTTTAATGATCGGTTCATTTGTCCAAGATAAGTATCGCTACCTGTTCGAATTACAACCGCACGCGCGGAACCGGAAACAACGTTTGTTCCCATTAAACATAAATTCGTAAAGTCACTGTCTGCATCCATTTGGGATTCGTCAAATTTAACAAATTTCTCAATAGGTTGAGATTCACCGGTTAGTGTGGCTTGTGAAATAAATAAATCTTTTGCGGAAATTACTCGCATATCTGCAGGAATAATATCTCCAGCAGATAGACGGACAACATCCCCTAAGACAAGATCATCAATTGGAATTTCTATAAATTGACCATCGCGAAGCGCTGCCGTTGTATTAGAAACCATATTTAAAAGTTTCTCGCTGGCTGCACTGGATCGCTCATCTTGAATAAATGAAATCAGTGTAGAAATAATAATAATAATTGCTAAAATTGAAATGGTTAAATAATCTTTTTCCTGTGTTAATAAAATATCCGTAATAAATGTAATTACGATAACGACCATTAAGACTAAATTAAATGGATTAATTAAAACGTTAACAAATCCAATAAGAGGGTTTTTCTTTTTTTGAGGCTTGATCTCATTAGGACCATATTCTTCGAGCTTTTCCTCTGCTCGATTGGATGTATAACCCTCTGGAGATGCATCCAATTGTTCAAACAATTCCTCTTGGTTAAGTTGGAGTGTTTGAATTAGCTCTTTGTTTGTTACTGACATAGTTATAAACTCCCTTCATACTGTCATGTATGAACAAAATTTATCGATGACTTTCTTGAGGTGTACCCAAGGGGTCATCATCCAAAGATCGTTCACTAATACTGTCGTTCATGCAACTCTGACCTTCCATTGGTTTTCACCTCCTCGCTTTAAAACTATAACAAATTGAGGTTCATTAAGCAATAAAATCGAGGAGACATTGAAACTTAATGGTAAGAATATTTAACAGTTATGATATAATTCAAAAAAGTGGGAGGTAACATATGAAAAATGTAAACTTGAGCAATGAACTCGGAATTGATACAGTACTCTTTGATTTGGACGGTACAATTCTACCGCTTGATGGGGATGACTTTGAACGAACATATTTAACATCGATTACACAAAAAGTCGCGCATATTATTGAACCGGAAGCAATGGCAAAAGCGTTGTGGAAATCAAGTGCGGCAATGATTCAAAATACTGATATTTTTAAAACGAACGAACAGGTGTTTTATGATTGTTTTGAAACACTGGTTGGTACAGAAATTAAAACTCAAATTGATGCGATATTAGATGATTATTACGAACATGAATATGACATCGTGGAGACGGTTACATCGATTTCAAAACCGATGGTTGATGCGGTTTATTATTTAAGAGAAAAAGGATACAAAGTAATTCTAGCAACCAATCCGCTTTTCCCAAAACTTGCCACGGATAAACGAATTTGGTGGTCGGGTCTCGAATTAGATGATTTTGATGATATTACTCGATTTGAGAAAAATCATCATTGTAAACCCAACCCAATGTATTATGAAGAAATAATAAGTGATAATAAGTTGGATCCGAATGCGTGTCTAATGATTGGGAATGATGTTGAAGAAGACATGATGGCATCACAATTTGGGATGAAGACGTGGTTATTAACGGATAATTTAATTCATCGTGGCTCAGATTATCATTGTGACTGGATGGGTTCACGAGAGGAATTAATTAAGAAAATAAAGGAGTTGTTTTAATGCGTATAGGATCAGTAAAAGAACGAAAAGATTTTGAACAACGTGTAGGGATTATGCCTTCTCATGTTATTGAATATATTAAAAACGGTCATGAAGTCTATGTGGAGTCTGGGTTAGGCCTTGGGAGTGGCTTTACCGATGAAGAATACCAACATAACGGTGCCATTCTTTGTGATGATGCTGCTTCTGTTTGGAAACAATCAGAAATGATCATTAAAGTAAAATAACCCATCGCAGAAGAATATGATTTAATGCAACCCAATCAAATTCTTTTCACTTACTTGCATCTAGCCGATAATTTACCCTTAGCTAAAGCATTAATGGAACGGAATGTAATTGCCGTGGCCTATGAGACTGTGACAGATGAATTAGGGCGCTTACCGCTATTAAAACCAATGTCTGAAGTAGCAGGGCGACTCTCGATTCAAGAGGGTGCGAAATATTTAGAAAAAACCTATGGTGGAAAGGGAATTTTATTATCTGGGGTTCCTGGTGTCCGTGGGGGTCATGTTGTCATTATTGGTGGTGGTGTTGTTGGTATGAGTGCATGTAAAACGGCGTTAGGAACGGGAGCAACCTTGAGTGTAATGGATCGGAATTTAGATCGATTGGCTTATATTGAAGATGTTTTCGGAACTGCTGTCAATACAATATATAGTGACTTAAAAAATATTGAAGATGAGCTCCGCCGTGCTGATGTTGTGATTGGAAGTGTCTTACTTCCTGGTGCTCGTGCCCCAAAATTGGTAACGCGTGACCATTTAAAAATTATGGAACCTGGAACCGTGTTAGTTGATGTAGCGATTGATCAAGGGGGATGCTTTGAGTCCAGTCACCCAACAACTCACAGCAATCCGGTATTTGTTGACCAGGGAATTGTTCATTATTGTGTTACCAACATGCCTGGGGCGGTTCCCAAGACTTCAACCTATGCGTTGGGGAATGCGACTTTACCATATGGTTTAAAAATTGCTAACAGTGGTATTCATGAAGCGGTAACCAATGATCCAGGGATTAAAAATGGTTTAAATATTTATCACGGACAGGTTGTGAATGACGCGGTTGCGGCTGCACTTGATTTAGAATATATTGAATATGAAAACTGTGTTAAAGTGGTGCAACTTTAGTGGTTATTTGTTAGAATGTAGTAAAGGAGGTGGCCGTCATACCAAATGTTATTACACATGGGCTGATGGCACTCGATGTTTATAATGAACTTGACGTGTCTACAGTCCAAAAAGCGATAAAAAAACATCCGCGAGCATATTTGCTTGGGAGCAATGGACCCGATATTTTGTTTTATTACAAAGTATTTCCATGGCAAGATCAAGAACTGAATAAAATTGTCGCTGATTATGGTGGGATTGTGCACCGAACTCATGTTAATGATTTTTATAATCAAGCGGTGAGTTTTATAAAGGAAATGAAAGATGAACGAAGAAAAACCATTCTAATTGCGTTTATTGCCGGACATTTTCAACATTGGTCTTTGGATACCTTAGCGCATCCATTTGTATTTTATCGCGGAGGCGAAATTGCTGGATCAACACGTTACTGGCATTTTCGATATGAGTCAATGCTAGACTCACTCATGGTTACATATGTAAAACGACGGGATATGGCATCGTTAAAACCAAAACGATTTGTCGATGTCAATGAAGAAGAACGACGTGTTATTGCTTCGTTTTATCAAACAATGCTCGTTCAAGTTTTTGGAATCTATTTGGAACCCTTAGTAATTGAAGAAGCAATTAGTTCCTTTAAAAAGATTTTGAATTATTTATACGATCCGCACAATATTATGACTCCAGTGATTCAAAAACTGGAACGTAAAATGGCTTATCCGTGGGCGTTTTCAAGTCATATCGTAAATTCGAATATCGATGCGCGATACGACGTTCTTAACTTAAAGCGTGAAACATGGTCAAACCCAACAAATATCGATGATACATCGAACGAGACATTTATGGAACTCTATGAGTCATCCATTGTGCTAGGGAATGAATGCATCGGGGCTTTAAACGATGCATTAGAACACAATGAACCTGTAAATTTTGACGCACTTCTAGGAGATCGTCGCTATGATACAGGGCGTCCACCCGGACGTGAGATGAAATACTATGATAGTATTTATCAAAAGTAAAAAACAATAACAATAATAGGGAGGGTTTTATATGTTAGTTTATATTCATGGAAAAAATGTGGAAATCACAGATGCAATGCAAGAAAAGGTGGAAGAAAAATTAGAATTCTTACACAAATATTTCGAGGTAGATGACTCATGGCGTGCAAATGTGGTTGTCAATGTTTATCCTCAAGGTTCAAAAGTTGAAGTGACGATTACATCAAAAATTGGACCACTACGTGCCGAAGTTTTACATGAAGATTTCTATGCAGCACTCGATCGAGTTGTTGATAAATTAGAAGATCAAATTCGCCGTCATAAAACAAAAATTTCACGTAAAAACCGTGAGGGCTTATCACAAGCATTCTTAAATATGATTGCGGAATCTGAGGCAAAAGAAGAATCTAAACTTGTTAAGACAAAATCCATTGTGGCTGAAAAAATGAATCTTAATGATGCGATTGTAGATATGGAAATGTTGGGTCACTCATTCTTTATTTATACGGATGATGAAACATCAGATGTTGCAGTTGTCTATAAACGTCTTGATGGCGATTATGGTTTACTCGAAGTCGATCGCGATAACGATTAATTTTCAACGATTAATATGATATGATATACTTATCAAAACGGAGGTTTGAACAATGAGCTTTAAAGATAAACTTAAAAATATTCTTACACCGGTTGAAGATGAATATCTTGAACTAACTGACGAGGAGGCTGAGAGCTTGAGCGAATATGAAACACCACGCGCATCTTCGGAAGCGCCTAAACTACCATCAGATACAAAAATGGTTTTATTTGAACCGCGATCATTTGAAGAATCAGAGGAGGTTGCGCGTTATCTAAAAGAGAAACGTGCAGCAGTTGTAAACTTACATCGATTACAACGTGACTATGCACAACGTACGATTGATTTCTTAACCGGAGTTGTGTTTGCACTTGATGGATCAATTCAAAAAATTGGCCACAATGTAATTCTTTGTACACCACGTACAATAGGAGTTCAAGGGGAAATTAGTATGAACCTTGAAGATTTAGATCAATAGTAATTGAGTATGTCTCATAAACCCAAATTTAGAGTGATGCGCCAAGGGTATGATCGCTTTGAAGTTGATCAAATGATTGCGAATTTGGAACATGATAAAACGATATTAACAAAACAAATTGAACTTTATCAAAAACAAGTGGAGTCATTACAGGAACAACGTGATATAATCAAAAAGCGATATCAACAATTGGTAAGCGAAAGTGGTGTTCGTGAGAAAGCTGCAGAAGAAATGTCGCGGCTTGCCTTACGGGAAGCAAATTCAATTATCGATACAGCCTATATGAATGCGGACATGATTGTTCGTGAGGCGATGTCTACATCGCGTCAAGTACTCGTTGAAATAGCTCGTATTTCAAATGAATCAAACGAACTCCGTGACGAATTAAAAGAAAAATTAATGGAATTAGAGGTGGCAATTGACGATTTAACCTTGCCAGATGCGCCCAATTCCAAACTTATTGGTGAAGATCAAGACACATTAAAACGATAAATTGTTTCAGAGAGCTTGTGGCTGGTGAAAACAAGTAACAATCCGTTTTAGTATCACTTGTGAACCTTACTTTTGAAATTATAGTAGGAAGTACGTACTACGGCGTTAACGTATTGAGATTACAGATTACTCTGTAAATTAAGGTGGTACCGCGTTGAAGACGCCCTTATGAGGGCGTCTTTTTTATATGTTAGGAGCAAAAATATGAACTACAAAGACACACTGTTATTACCCAAAACAGATTTTGAAATGAGAGGAAATCTTAATAAAAAAGAACCTGGAATTCAAGCAGATTGGGATAAAATGAACTTGTATGAACGAATGCAAGAAGTGCGCGAGGGCGCACCACTTTTTACCGTGCATGATGGTCCTCCTTATGCAAATGGAAACATCCATATTGGTCATGCTTTGAATGGTATTCAAAAAGATTTAATTATTCGTACCAAATTTATGGCAGGTTATCAAACACCATTTAGACCAGGTTGGGATACACACGGGTTGCCTATTGAAAACGCAATTCAAAAATTAGGTGTCAATCGCAAAGAAATGCCGATTTATGAATTCAGAGCACTTTGTGAGAAGTATGCTCATGAACAAGTGGCGATTCAAATGGCTGATTTTAAATCGTTGGGTAAAATTGGTGATTATAAGAACCCTTATTTGACCCTTAATAAGGATTTCGAAGCAACACAAATTCGTGTATTTGCGGAAATGGCGATGAAAGGGATGATTTATAAAGGATTAAAACCGGTATATTGGTCACCATCCAGTGAATCAGCACTCGCTGAAGCGGAAATTGAATACCGTGAACGTCGTGACGCTGCAATTTTTGTCGCATTTGACGTTGTTGATGGCAAAGGCGTATTGGATGCAGGCGATAAGATGGTTATTTGGACAACGACGCCTTGGACCATTCCAGCAAACCTTGCAATCTCTGTTAATGCAAACATGGATTATGTTCTAGTTAAAACTGAGAAGGGTAATATGGTGTTTATGGAAACACTTATGGAATCCGCACTTAAAGAATTAGAACTTGAACAGGGCGAAATTTTAAAACGTTTTAAAGGACGCGATATTGAAGGTGTAACAACACAGCATCCGCTTTATGACCGTTTGTCACCTGTATTAAATGGTGATCATGTAACGGATGAAGCGGGTACCGGTTGTGTTCATACAGCGCCTGACCATGGGGTTGATGACTTTAATGTTTGTGCACTTTACGGTATTAAACCAATCAGTCCTGTCAACGAACAAGGTGTTTTAACTGAAGTTACTGGTGAATTTGCGGAATTGTTCTTTGAAGATGCAAATAAAGCCGTAACCATGAAACTTGAATCCTTGGGTGCTTTATTAAAAATGGGATGGATTAAACATAGTTATGCACATGATTGGAGAACAAAAAAACCAATTATCTATCGTGCAACAACACAATGGTTTGCATCCATTGACTCCGTACGTCAAAATGTATTGGATGAAATTGAAAAGGTGGAATGGACACCTAAATGGGGTCAAAAACGCATGCATAATATGATTGCAGACCGTGGTGACTGGTGTATTTCACGTCAACGTGTTTGGGGCGTTCCAATTCCAATTTTCTACGCTGAAGATGGAACACCAATTATTGAACAAGATGTTTTTGATCATGTAGCAGACTTAGTTGAACAATTTGGTACCAATGTATGGTTTGAGCGTGAAGCAATTGATTTACTGCCAGAAGGTTATACTCATCCAAATTCACCTAATGGTACATTTAAGAAAGAAACGGATATCATGGATGTTTGGTTTGATTCTGGATCTTCACATACGGCAGCACTAAATCACTGTAAAACACCACTTCCTGTTGATGTTTATGCAGAAGGTTCTGATCAATACCGAGGTTGGTTTAATTCATCACTTATTATTTCAGTGGCCCTCTATGGTTTTGCCCCATACAAACAAGTTGTAAGTCATGGATTTATTATGCATGATGACGGTGAAAAAATGAGTAAATCAAAAGGGAATGCTTTAAGTCCTCAAGCAATTACAGAGACTTTAGGAGCAGATATTTTACGCCTTTGGGTTGCAAGTGTAGATTACCATTCTGATATCAAAATGTCCCAAGACTTATTGAAACAAGTATCTGAATCTTACCGTAAGATTCGAAATACATTTAGATTTATGCACGGAAACCTTGCGAACTTTGATATTGAGACAGATGGTATTGCCATCGAAGAATTGTCACTGTTAAACCGTTATGTTCTAAACGAAGTAATTCGTGTTAATAAAGAAGCACAAGAGGCATATAAAGCCTTTGACTATCAAAAAGTTACAACAGCAGTTGTTAGTTCATTAACAAATATGATGTCATCCTATTATCTAGACTATACCAAAGATATTCTTTATATTGAAAAAGAAGACGACCGTGCTCGCCGTGAAATCCAAACTGTTATTTACCACGCATTGATGATTTATTCACGCATTATGGCACCGATTCTTGTTCATACAACTGAAGAATTGAATCGTGTCTTTAGACCTGAGGATGAGAGTATTCACCTTCAAGCTTTTAGTCAATTGGTTGATCCAGTTCTTTCAAGTGAAGAGGTTGTGGAAATGGATTCGCTCTTAAAATTACGTGAAGCTGTTTTCAAAGCACTTGAAGAAAAACGGGCAGAGAAGATTATTGGTAAATCCTTGGAAGCCCATGTGCGTCTTCATCTTGATGATGAAAACGCAGGTCGTGTGCGAGATATTCTCGGCAAACATGATGCACAATGGTTTATCGTGTCAAAACTAGAACTTGTAGAAGATGCATTAACTGACGTTATGGGATTTGAAATCGCTGTTGATAAAGTGGAAGGTCATACATGTCCACGCTGTTGGAATATTGTTGATGTTGTGGGTGAAGATGAACTTTGTCTTCGTTGTCATAATGTTGTCAAGGTGTAGATATGATCATTACATCACTTCAAAATGATTTCATCAAACACTGTGCTAAATTGAATAAGAAGAAGTATCGGGATGAATATAATGAAGTATTGATCGAGGGAGAGCATCTTATACAAGAGGCTGAAACGGCTGGAATTGTAAAGAAAACAGTAGGATTATCTGAAAATAATGATATTCAAATTACGGAACACATCGCTCATAAGCTCTCCAATACGGTATCGGGATCTTCGCAATTTGCGGTGATTTCGAAACCTCATTATGAATTAAAAAAATCTGAACGCTATTTAATTTGTGATGGCATTCAAGATCCGGGAAATCTTGGTACGATTATTCGCACAGCGCACAGTTTTGGGTTCGACGCAGTTATTGTGTCTGAAACCTGCGTCGATGAATTTAATCATAAAGTGATTCGTTCAACTCAAGGATCGATATTTCATATTCCAGTCATTCGAATGTCCTTGGCAATGGCAATCACTCAAATAAAATCGTGGGAGGTACCTGTATTTGCAAGTTATCTCGGCGAGAATACGCACAATTTACAAGATATCCAAACCCATCCAATTGCGGTTGTGATGGGTTCCGAAGGAAGCGGTGTATCTGATTCAATCGTGGACTTGTGTGATGGTACGGTTAAAATTGAAACATCACAGTTTGAATCATTAAACGTTGCGATTGCAACAGCAATAATCTGTTACACGCTTCGAAAATAGGGAGGAACCATGGAATTAAGATCGTTTACGGATTCTGATTTACCATTATATGCAGAACTTGCAACCAAATTTCTTACAAGTCCCGCATGTTTTGGAGAACCAGATTTTGAATTGTTTACGCGAAACTTTAAGCACATCATTAAAGAAAACGACTGCTTTGGCTGGTTTTTAGTCGAAGATGGTAAAGTCTGGGGATACCTCTTAAGCTCAATTATGTTCTCAACTGAAGTTGGGGGCTTGCAGTTGTGGGTGGAAGAGTTGTCTGTTGAAGATGCATATCGGGGTCAAGGTCTTGGAACTGAGGCGTTACCCATTTTGATGGATGCGTTTCCCGATGTAGTTCGCTTTAGACTTGAGGTAACGCCAAGCAATAAAGGCGCGAAAAAATTATATGAACGTTTAGGATTTGAGTTTTTGGGATACGAACAAATGATTCTAGACCGATAAAAAAAACTGCAGGAACGGAGATCTTATTGATTCTCTCAATTCCTGCAGTTTTTTATAAAAGCACCACACATTGAGTCGTTTGTGTGGTGCTTTTAGTAAGCTTATTTATTGTCTGTGTACAATTGATTTACTTTTTCCCAATTAATAATTTCAAAGAAACTATTGATATAATCAGGACGACGGTTTTGATAATTAAGATAATATGCATGTTCCCAAACATCAAGACCTAAAATAGGTGTTAACCCTTCTGAAATAGGGTTATCTTGATTTGCCGTTGAAACGACTTTAAGTGATTTGGTTTCATCCAACACTAACCAAGCCCATCCACTACCGAAGCGTGTTTTTGCCGCATTTGAAAATGATTCTTTAAATGCTTCAAACGAACCAAAATCTTTATTAATTGCATTCATGAGCGCTTCACCAGGTTCTTGACCTTTTTGAGGGGATAAGAATTCCCAAAACATTGTATGGTTTAAATGACCACCACCATTGTTTTGAACCGCTGTACGAATGTCTGCTGGGACATTGTTTAAGTTCTCAATTAGGCTTGTTAATGATTCTTGCTCCAATTCTGGGTGCTTCTCAAGTGCTGTATTTAAGTTTGTAATATATGTTTGATGATGCTTTGTGTAATGAATTTCCATTGTTTTTGCATCGATTTGTGGTTCTAATGCATTAAATTCATATGAAAGTTCGGGTAATTTATAAGTCATCGTAAGTCCTCCTCTATTTATAAGTAAATTGTAACAAAGATGAAGGGGATGGTCTAACTAAATGCCTAGAAGTGCAGAATACTTTTCGATGAGATAATCAATGTAGTAATCAGGGTTGAAGGGTTCGTTGGTTACGTTCTTTATTATTGTTTGTGTATCGTACATACCGCCGTATTGATGAATGTGGTCACGTAGCCATTGGAATATAAGGTCCATTCTACCGTCTAACAGTGCCTCATCAACATTTACGTCCTCTTGCATTTTCTTCATGAATTGAGCAGCGTATGCTGTACCAAGTGCGTAGGTTGGGAAATACCCAAATGAGGCATCGCTCCAATGTACATCTTGAAGAATTCCATTGCTTGGATTTTCAGGGGTAATTCCAAGTAATTGTGTCATTTGATCTGCGAAATATTGATCAAGTCCCTCAGCGCTGTGATTATGATTGAAAATCTCTTTTTCGGTATTATAGCGAACCATGATGTGAAGCGGGTAAGTGAGTTCATCAGCTTCTACTCGGATAAAGCCTTTTTCTACATAATTAATCCTTTTTATAAATGTATCGAGGTCAACATCGTAATTGTGTTTTTGCACTTTCAGCGATAATTGGGTTATCATGATTTTCATTTTCCTTCAAAATCTGATAGGTTGTTGGATCGGTAAGTAGCTCAAAATATTCGCCCGAGAGAATCGATAGGGCCTTATTTCGAAAAGCTGCACCATTTCTTGGAGCAATGGTGAGTGCGTCAAAACTCATTGTTGTTATTGCAAGGTTTAAACTATTCAATTTATCGAGTAATACTTCATATGTCATATAGTGACCTCCTAATTATTCCTTATATTGTACCGCAAGCAGTGATAAAATGAAATAAATAACAAAGCTTGCATCCATTTCTGTTTTTTTATGACAAAAGTCATGTATAATAAATCTATATATGGGAGGGTTCATTATGTATGATAAATGCGTTGAAATGTTAAACAGTCGTGGCGTTGAAATTTCAGATATTATCGAATGTGTTGTTTTTCTCCAAAAGGACTATGTCGAAGATATCGATTCGGTTGACATCCACTCGATAGTGAACAGTGTTTTGAATAAGCGAGAAGTTCAGCATGCGTTAATAACAGGTATTAATATTGATATTTCCGTCGAAAATAAAAACTTCGGTGGTGAAACGATTGAGGACATCATACATCGTGATGAAGGTCTCTACGGCATCGATGAAGTACTCGCCTATGGAATTTGTAACCTTTATGGATCAATTGCACTCACGAATTATGGCTATATTGATAAAGTAAAACCTGGAATAATTGGTGCACTCAATGATCACAACAATGGGCAGTGTAATACATGTTTAGATGATATTGTAGGAGCAATTGCTGCATCAGCTGCGAGCAAATTAGCTCACAGTCAACATCAAGAAAGTAATACAAAGCAATAACGTAATAACTCATAAAAGAAAAGGTGGTGTTATCTGTGTATTCTTCAAATGACGTTGCTCTAACTGTAGAAAAACTTTTAAAACGCTTGGAAGTAGAGAAAGATGGACTGGTTCTTGTTCATGAAAGCGATGGATTTGACCCGTTTTACTCAAAAATTATTCTGGATAGAATCCAAAGTCATATGAAAGATGGAACTGTTTGTGTATTTGGTGATTGCGAGTTCAATTCGGATGTACTTGTTAAGGATATGGTTCCCTACATCTCAAATCAAGAACGACTTGTTCTCTCAAGTGGGAAAATGATGCAACTCATGACACTTCAACAAGAATGCATTTATGCAACACACCCGAGTTTGATGATAGCGACTGCCGGTAAATTTAGTCGTTATTTCGGAAGACCGACGGATTTAGATTTTCCTTATGGAACCCATTCTGTATTCACCGATTTTTATGATCTAAATGCTACCTTAATTTTAGTCGGCGATGTCTTAGAATTATTTGAGGCCAAGTTTGCGTATGCTACACTTGACCATCATGTTATTCGAAAGACTGCCTGTCTAAAGGATAAGTCGGTGATGACGTATCTGGATATTGTCCCCAATTATACTCGTATTTATGATTTGGTATTTAATTCTAAACTGCTTCTTTATGAGCAATTGGATGGGCAGACACTTTACGGGGTCAAATACCGAGATTTTATTGATTATTTAAGAGAGGGACTTTAACCTCTTTTTTATTTTGCTTGTAAAATATATAATAAGAAAGGATGTTTTAATTCAACGATTCTAAAGTATTGAGGTGACTTAAATGAAAACTAAAGATCTTGTAACAATATCAATGTATGCAGCACTTTTCTCAGTTTTGGAGTATATTACGGTTACGTTTGATGTTTTGAAATTGCCACAAGGTGGCTCTATTTCTCTAAGTATCATTGTTTTAATAATCGCAAGTTATCAATTAGGGTTTAAAAAATCGCTCTGTGTAGCAATTTTATCTTTTGTCGTAAAATTTATGATCAAAACGCCCATGGTGGTTCACTGGATTCAATTTCTATTTGATTACATTTTTGCGTATTCTGCCTACTCAATCGCCGGTCTCATTCCGAATCTCAAAGTCCACGATCTATCCCTACCGTTTGGTGTCATCGTTTCAAATATATTAAGATTCATAATCCATACAATTTCAGGGCTTTTATTCTATGCTGAGTTTTATCGTGGGAATGTCCTACTCGGTGTTGTTTCATATAACGCAACTTATATGGTTCCAACTACAATCATATCATTCGCATTCATTTTAGCGATTCTACCTAAAATGAATGCTTTGTTAACGCCACGAACTT
Organism: Erysipelothrix piscisicarius; assembly: GCF_003931795.1. Classification (NCBI taxonomy): domain Bacteria; kingdom Bacillati; phylum Bacillota; class Erysipelotrichia; order Erysipelotrichales; family Erysipelotrichaceae; genus Erysipelothrix; species Erysipelothrix piscisicarius. Next base: position 953,192 of record NZ_CP034234.1, read on the forward strand.
CAATTAAGAATAGAAATTAGGATAATATTGTGTATAATGTTAAAGGATGGGGAGTGTTGTTATGTTACCAAAAATTGGAGAAGTAATTTATATTCAAAGTTATAAACACGATGGATCACTCCATCGAACATGGTCAAGTGGAACGGTGCTCGATGTCGATTCAGAAAAAATTGTGCTAATAACATACAAAACCTGGGTTGTTGAGTCTGATGGAAGAAGATGGTTTACCCGTGAACCAGCAATTTGTTTCTATTACTTAAATCGTTGGTATAATGTTATGTCGATGATTCGTAATAAGGGTGTATATTATTATTGTAATCTTGCTTCACCAAGTGTGTTCGATGAAGAGGGTCTTAAGAATATAGACTACGATCTGGATGTTAAGGTTTTTCCAGATGGAAAATATATTGTTCTAGATGAAGATGAGTTTGAAGAGCATCAAGTATTAATGAATTATTCGCAAGAAATTATTGATGTTGTAGTCGAAGAGAAAGACCGTTTGGTCGAACAGGTAAAGAGCAAAAGTTATCCATTTAACGAAGAAGAAATCTATAGATATTTCGATAAATATTTAACGGTAAAAGAATTTAAATGAAAATCCATAAAACATTTGACAAATCTATAGATGTGGGATATTATATAGAAGCGCTAAGGGAAACCGAGTGCAGAAAATGGTCTTTGAAAACTAAACAGGAAACGTCAATTTCAAAAAGAAATACGGATAAATAAATAAACAAAACTCGTCAGAGTTAAAAAGAGAAAGAATCAAATGGAGAGTTTGATCCTGGCTCAGGATGAACGCTGGCGGCGTGCCTAATACATGCAAGTCGAACGAAGTGAAGAGGAGCTTGCTCCTTGGAACTTAGTGGCGAACGGGTGAGTAATACATAAGCAACCTGCCTCGATGCCTGGGATAACAGAGGGAAACTTCTGCTAATACCGGATACGTTAATCTAAGACATCTTAGATTAATTAAAGATGGGATACATCACAACGAGATGGGCTTATGGCGCATTAGTTAGTTGGTAAGGTAACGGCTTACCAAGACGATGATGCGTAGCCGACCTGAGAGGGTGACCGGCCACACTGGGACTGAGACACGGCCCAGACTCCTACGGAGGCAGCAGTAGGAATTTTCGGCAATGGGGAAACCTGACCGAGCAACGCCGCGTGAGTGAAGACGGCCTTCGGGTTGTAAAGCTCTGTTGTAAGGAAGAACGATAGGAAGAGGAATGCTTTTATATGACGGTACCTTACCAGAAAGCCACGGCTAACTACGTGCCAGCAGCCGCGGTAATACGTAGGTGGCAAGCGTTATCCGGAATTGGGCGTAAAGGAGCGCAGGCGGTTTATCAAGTTTATGGTTAAAGTTCGGGGCTTAACCCGTGATGCCATAGAAACTGGTAGACTAGAGTGCAGGAGAGGTTAGTGAATTCCATGTGTAGCGGTAAAATGCGTAGATATATGGAGGAACACCAGTGGCGAAGGCGGCTAACTGGCCTGTAACTGACGCTGAGGCTCGAAAGCGTGGGAGCAAATAGGATTAGATACCCTAGTAGTCCACGCCGTAAACGATGGATACTAAGTGTTGGAGAAATTCAGTGCTGTAGTTAACGCAATAAGTATCCCGCCTGGGAGTATGCGCGCAAGCGTAAACTCAAAGGAATTGACGGGGCCCGCACAAGCGGTGGAGTATGTGGTTTAATTCGAAGCAACGCGAAGAACCTTACCAGGTCTTGACATACCGCGCAAAAGCACAGAGATGTGTAATAGTTATGGCGGATACAGGTGGTGCATGGTTGTCGTCAGCTCGTGTCGTGAGATGTTGGGTTAAGTCCGCAACGAGCGCAACCCTTGTCTTTAGTTACCAGCATTAAGTTGGGGACTCTAAAGAGACTGCCGGTGATAAACCGGAGGAAGGTGGGGATGACGTCAAATCATCATGCCTTATGATCTGGGCTACACGTACTACAATGGCGTATACAGAGGGCAGCGAAGCAGCGATGCGGAGCGAATCTCAGAAAGTACGTCTCAGTTCGGATTGAGTCTGCAACTCGACTCCATGAAGTCGGAATCGCTAGTAATCGCGGATCAGAATGCCGCGGTGAATACGTTCTCGGGCCTTGTACACACCGCCCGTCAAACCATGAGTTGGTAATACCCGAAGCCGGTGGCCTAACCTAGTTTACTAGGAGGAGCCGTCGAAGGTAGGATCGATGATTGGGGTTAAGTCGTAACAAGGTATCCCTACCGGAAGGTGGGGATGGATCACCTCCTTTCTAAGGAGTAATTAGAAAGACGTGAAGTTGACACCTAAAGTTTCCTGTTTAGTTTTGAGAGTCCGTTGGAATCTCAAGAAAAATGATCTTTGAAAACTGAATAACAGAAAAGAAAAAGAGATAGACAAAGAAATAAATGTTATCAACATGATCTTTTCGAATAGTTGTATAAAACTAGATTTACATCAAGTTAAACAAAAACAGTAACTTAAGCAATTAAGTAAGCAATCAAAGCAAACACACAGCTTATCAAGCGATAAGCGTAAAAAAACCTGATTTTAAGAATTAGGGCGCGAAATTACATGTGATTAAATATGTAAGGGCGTACGGTGGATGCCTAGGCACTAAGAGCTGATGAAGGACGCGACTAACAGCGAAATGCCTCGGGGAGTGGTACGTACACAACGATCCGGGGGTATCCGAATGGGGAAACCCAATACTGGTTATGCAGTATTACACATAAATGAATACATAGTTTATGATGAGGCAACCTTGCGAACTGAAACATCTTAGTAGCAAGAGGAAAAGAAAACAAAAGTGATTCCCTGAGTAGTGGCGAGCGAAACGGGAAAAGCCCAAACCATCTTCGTGATGGGGTAGTAGGACCACAACGTGGGATATCGAAGCTAGTCGAATGGCATTGAAAGGCCAGTCAAAGAAGGTGCAAACCCTGTAGACGAAAGCGTAAGATACTCTAGTGGTATCCTGAGTACGGCGAGGCACGTGAAACCTTGTCGGAATCAACCGGGACCACCCGGTAAGGCTAAATACTCCTTAGTGACCGATAGTGAACCAGTACCGTGAGGGAAAGGTGAAAAGAACCGCGGAAGCGGAGTGAAATAGATCCTGAAACCGTATGCTTACAAGAAGTCAGAGCCCGTTAATGGGTGATGGCGTGCCTTTTGTAGAATGAACCGGCGAGTTACTCATAATGTGCGAGGTTAAGTTGAAGAGACGGAGCCGAAGCGAAAGCGAGTCTTAATAGGGCGATATAGTACATTGTGGTAGACCCGAAACTGAGTGATCTAGCCATGACCAGGTTGAAGTTTGGGTGAAACCAAATGGAGGACCGAACCGACCATCGTTGAAAAGCTGGCGGATGAGTTGTGGCTAGCGGAGAAATTCCAATCGAACTCAGATATAGCTGGTTCTCCCCGAAATAGCTTTAGGGCTAGCGTCAATGTAAGGCCACTGGAGGTAGAGCACTGAATGTATGATGGCCCCATCTCGGGGTACTGAATATAATCAAACTCCGAATGCCAGTGGATAGTAGTTGGCAGTCAGACTATGGGTGATAAGGTCCGTAGTCGAAAGGGAAACAGCCCAGACCATCAGTTAAGGTCCCAAAATTCATGCTAAGTGGAAAAGGATGTGGGGATGCACAGACAACTAGGAGGTTGGCTCAGAAGCAGCCATCCTTTAAAGAGTGCGTAACAGCTCACTAGTCGAGTGACCCTGCGCCGAAAATGTACCGGGGCTAAGTATGATACCGAAACTATGGATTTATTGTTTCAATAAATGGTAGGGGAGCGTTCTATACTGCGTTGAAGCTGTACCGTAAGGAGCAGTGGAGTGTATAGAAGTGAGAATGCCGGTGTGAGTAGCGAGATGTCAGTGAGAATCTGACACACCGATTGCCTAAGGTTTCCAGGGGAAGGCTCGTCCTCCCTGGGTAAGTCGGGACCTAAGATGAGGCTGAAAAGCGTAGTCGATGGACAACAGGTTGATATTCCTGTACCCGATACATAAGTGAAGGAATGACAGAGAAGGCTAGGTTAAGCCAGCGACTGGAAGTGCTGGTTTAAGCGAAGGAGCTGTATGGTAGGCAAATCCGCCATGCAAAGCAAAGGCGTTATGAGGAGTGACCCCGTGAGGAAGTAGCGAAGTAACTGATGCCAGCTCTCAAGAAAAGTTTCTAGCGTTAATTATGTATTGGCCCGTACCAAAACCGACACAGGTAGGCAAGGAGAGAACCTAAGGTGAGCGAGAGAACTGTTGCCAAGGAACTCGGCAAAATGACCCCGTAACTTCGGGAGAAGGGGTGCTCGTAAGAGCCGCAGTGAAGAGGCCCAAGCGACTGTTTAACTAAAACACAGCTCTCTGCAAAGTCGCAAGACGAAGTATAGGGGGTGACACCTGCCCGGTGCTGGAAGGTTAAGGGAATATGTTAGAATTCGTTCGAAGCATTGAACTGAAGCCCCAGTGAACGGCGGCCGTAACTATAACGGTCCTAAGGTAGCGAAATTCCTTGTCGGGTAAGTTCCGACCCGCACGAAAGGTGTAACGATTTGGGCGCTGTCTCGGCAGCAGACTCGGTGAAATCTTAGTACCGGTAAAGATGCCGGTTACCCGCAACTAGACGGAAAGACCCCATGGAGCTTTACTGTAGCTTGATATTGAACTTTGAGCCTACATGTACAGGATAGGTGGGAGACTATGAAGCATGTACGCTAGTATATGTGGAGTCGCCATTGGGATACCACTCTTGTATGTTTGAAGTTCTAACCGCGTACCGTGATCCGGTACCGAGAGTGTCAGGTGGGCAGTTTGACTGGGGCGGTCGCCTCCTAAAGAGTAACGGAGGCGCCCAAAGGTACCCTCAGATTGGTTGGAAATCAATCGACGAGCGTAAAGGCAGAAGGGTGCTTGACTGCGAGACCTACAAGTCGAGCAGGGACGAAAGTCGGGCTTAGTGATCCGGCGGTTCCGCGTGGAAGGGCCGTCGCTTAACGGATAAAAGCTACCCTGGGGATAACAGGCTAATCTCGCCCAAGAGTTCACATCGACGGCGAGGTTTGGCACCTCGATGTCGGCTCATCGCATCCTGGAGCTGAATTAGGTTCCAAGGGTTGGGCTGTCCGCCCATTAAAGCGGTACGCGAGCTGGGTTCAGAACGTCGTGAGACAGTTCGGTCCCTATCTGTTGTGGGCGTAGGAAATTTGAGGAGCGCTGTCCCTAGTACGAGAGGACCGGGATGGACATACCGCTGGTGTACCAGTTGTTCTGCCAAGGGCATCGCTGGGTAGCTAAGTATGGACTGGATAAGCGCTGAAAGCATCTAAGCACGAAGCCAACTCCAAGATGAGATTTCCCATACGTAAGTAGTAAGACCCCTGAGAGACGATCAGGTTGATAGGTCAGAGGTGGAAGCATAGTGATATGTGGAGCTGACTGATACTAATAGGTCGAGGTTTTAATCACAAAAGATACAACGATTCGAAAAAGATCAAATTTCTGTTATTCAGTTTTGAGAGTTCATCTCTCTAAAGCACTAAGATCTGGTGGTTTTAGCGAAGTGGTCACACCTGTTCCCATCTCGAACACAGAAGTTAAGCACTTTAGCGGCGACAATATCTAGCCAAGCGCTAGTGAAGATAGTTCATCGCCAGGTAATTTGACACTCTATTTAGAGTGTCTTTTTTTATATTTGTGTAAGAAGTGTGATATAATTATTCGGATGGTGATGAAAATGAAAAAACAAATAAAAACATACTCAGTAACTGAGACAATGCAATTAGGAGAGCAATTTGGACAAAGTCTGTCAAAGGGTTGCCTTATATCTTTAGCAGGTGATCTAGGCGTTGGAAAAACTGCGTTTACAAAAGGCCTTGCGAAGGGTTTAAATATTTCTGAGACAATTAGTAGTCCGACATTTACGATTCTAAAGGAATACGACGGTCGACTGAATTTAAAACATATTGATGCATATCGATTAGAAGGTGTTTCTTCGGATGCGATTGGTTTATTTGATTTGTTAGACGATGAAAATGTTGTCGTACTCGAATGGGGAAAATATCTGGATGACTTGGATTTCAAAATAGACTATCTAATAACTCTTGATTATGATGATGAAAATGAGAGAACAATTACAATTGAGGAGCTGAATTAATGAATACACTAATTATTGATACATCGCATAAATTTCTTGCTGTTGGCTTGGAGGTTGATGGGACCTTGAAAGTAAATAAACAATCTCTTATGGATAAAAAGCAATCTGAATTTTTATTAACTTATGTGGATGAAGCAATTCGAGAAGCTAAATTGGTTCCTATGGATATCGACCAAGTCGTAATTACAAGTGGACCAGGAAGTTACACTGGTTTAAGAATTGGGATGACTTTCGCTAAAACATTTGCACTGACTAATCATAAACTAAAGGTTTATAAAGTTAATACATTGCTTTCTTTATCTGGAAATAATAATGGTTTCTCATTCATTGATGCGCGATCAGGTCGTGTATTCGGTGCTTATGTATCAAATGGTATAGTTAATGATGAGCGTATATATATGATGGATGAATTAAAGGATATTGATCTTGATTTATTTGGTGATCTGGATTTGTTGGATCAAAAATCAGAAAACCCACGCATTATACAGAATATTCTTGATGTAAAGGACTCTTGGGAAGTAGAAACAAATATTGATTTACTTGTTCCGAATTACATCAAATAATGATTCGTAACGCAACAATTGATGATGTTCAAGCAATTATTCAAATTGATCAACTTACACTTGCTTCGCATTGGACTGAAAAACAATATTTGGATGAACTATCAAACACAAATTCCGTGGTGGATGTCATTGAAACGAATCATAGCGTGATTGGTTTTTATAGTCTTAGGTTGATTGGAGATACATGTGATATACTCCAAATTGCAATTCATCCAGATTATCAATCCCAAGGTTATGGAAAGAAACTTATGAATCATCTATGTAGTGTTTCCACAAATTACAAGGTAAAAGAAATCTTCTTAGAAGTTGAAGAAAACAATACAAATGCACTCCAATTCTATCTAAAATTTAATTTTGAAATGATATCAATTCGTCAAAATTATTATGGTACAAACAGAAATGCAATTGTGATGAGAAAGGTGTTATAAATGTTAATATTAGCTATAGAGTCAAGTTGTGATGAAACATCTTGCGCAATAATTAAAGACGGTATTGAGGTTTTAAGTAACTCGGTATCAACTCAAATTGAAATTCATAAACAATATGGTGGTGTTTTTCCAGAAGTCGCTTCAAGACTTCATGTAGAAAACATCAACATCGTAATTAAGGATGCTTTAAACAAAGCAGATATAAAAATTGAAAACGTGGATGCGATTGCTGTTACACAAGGACCCGGTTTAATTGGGTCTTTACACGTAGGTGTTATGGCAGCCAAAATAATTGCCTGGAGTTTAGGAAAACCTTTGGTACCAGTACACCATATTGCGGGTCATATTTATGCCAATAAATTGGTTGGAGATTTGAAATTTCCATTGCTTGCTCTTGTTATTTCGGGAGGTCATACTGAGCTCGTCTCAATGATCGATGAATATCAATTTGAAGTAATTGGTAAGACTCAGGATGATGCGGTAGGAGAGGCATTTGATAAGGTTTCACGTCTACTTGGATTAGGCTATCCCGGCGGACCGGTAATTGACAAACTCGCACAGACAGGAAAAACGAATTATCAATTACCAAAAGTAAAAACAGAAAATCCACTGGATTTCTCTTTTAGCGGACTAAAATCAGCAGTGAGACAATTAACGCTTCGTGAGGAGCGCAATGGTCGTGAGGTTATTGTAGAAGATGTTGCATATGCATTCCAGCATGCAGCGGTTAGAGAGCTCATGTCACGTGTTGAATACGCTCTTGAGAACTCAAAAATTCAATATAAATCGCTTGTGTTGGCAGGCGGGGTCGCTGCTAACTCAGAGGTACGTAAACAAATTGTAGATTTAAATATAAAATATCCAAACTTAAATATTTTAGTTCCGCCACTTTGGGCATGTATGGATCAAGCGGCCATGATCGGATTAGCAGGTCAAATCGCTTATGATAAAGGTGTGCGCGGAGATTGTGAAATATCAGCGCTTTCTAACAAACAACTAATTTCTTATTAAAGTTTTCACATTTAATATAGGAAGACTTTGTGATATGATTTACACGGTGGTGATATCATGAGTAATATATCTAATGTACCAAAGGCAACTATGCAAAGGTACCCTATATATTTAAAGGCATTAAGAAAACTCTATAATATGGGAGTTGAACGTATTTTATCGCGAGAATTATCTTTATTTGTAGATATTGAATCTACTACAATTCGGCGTGATTTTTCGTTTATTGGTTCTCTCGGTAAGCAAGGATATGGTTATGATGTGAAAACGTTAATTGAAACGTTTGATAATCTTTTAGGTGTGAGTTTTGAAGAAGAGTTGATTTTAGTGGGTGCCGGTAATTTAGGGCGTGCTATTCTAAATTATAATCGTTGGAATCACGTAGTTGGAGAAATTGCGTGTGCATTTGATATTGATCCTAATAAATTAGGGGAGGCATCGGACATTCCGATTTACCATATGAGTGAGTTGGAAGAGCGAATGCCTAAAGGATGTCGCATTGCTATCGTAACGGTTTCAAAAAATGTGCAAGAAACAATCGATAAACTTGTGGATTTAGGAATTGTAGGAATTGTTGACTTTTCGAGTGAACATATTCAAGTTCCAAAACATGTAATCGTAAAAACTGTAGATGTCGTATCTACGGTTCAGGAATTAATTTTCCAAACTAATAATATTCGTTAAAAATAGTTGAGGTGTAAAGATGATTTCATATTTAACAATACGAGAGTGCTATGACTTATTAGCATATGGATCGGAAATTGAAGTAGATGCAATTGAGTTTGTTCAATTGCAAGGTTGGGTTCGAACCAACCGCAAAGGGAAAAATGTTGGGTTTATAGAACTGAACGACGGAACCTATTTTAGAAGTGCTCAATGTGTATATGCAGCAAATCTTGAAAATTATGATGAAATTGGTAAATATAATACAGGAACAGCCATTACCGTAACAGGTTTGTTTAAAGTAACACCTGATGGTAAACAACCTTTTGAAATTGAAGTTAAAGAAGTCAAGTTGGAAGGTGAATGCAGTTCAGACTATCCGTTACAGAAAAAACGCCATAGCTACGAGTATTTACGTGAGATTGCTCATTTACGCGTTCGTACCAACTCATTCATGGCAGTTTTCCGTGTTCGATCGGTGCTTTCAATGGCAATTCATGAATTTTTCCAAAACCAAGGATTTGTTTACGTTCATACCCCAGTTATTACTGGAAATGATGCTGAAGGCGCAGGAGAAGCGTTTGTTGTTACAACACGTGATGATGCAAAATATGAAAAGGATTTCTTCGGAAAAAAGGCAAGCCTTACGGTATCTGGACAATTGCATGCAGAAGCTTTCGCACTTGCATTTAGGGATGTGTATACATTTGGTCCAACTTTCCGTGCAGAAAACTCAAATACAGCCCGCCATGCAAGTGAATTTTGGATGGTTGAGCCAGAGATTGCGTTTGCAGATCTCGAAGACAATATGAATTTAATCGAAGACCTTGTAAAATATTGTATTGAATATGTCCTTGAAAATGCACCTGAGGAAATGAAATTCTTCAATGAACGTATTGATACATCATTGTTAGAGCGACTCAATCAATTACTCTCAAGTGAATTCAAGCGAATGACTTATACTGAAGCAGTCGAGTTACTTCAAAAAGAGAATGACCGCTTTGAATATAAAGTTGAATGGGGAACGGACTTGCAGTCAGAACACGAACGTTTTATTAGTGAAGAAGTTGTTAAAGGACCTGTATTCATTACGGACTACCCTAAAGAAATTAAGTCATTCTATATGCGTCTCAACGATGATTGTAAAACCGTAGCAGCTTGTGATTTACTCGTTCCGCACGTTGGTGAACTCGTAGGTGGATCACAGCGTGAAGAGCGTCTTGATGTCCTTGAAAAACGTATGGAAGAACTTGATATACCAAAAGAGAGTCTTGAATGGTATCTTGATTTAAGACGTTATGGTGGTGTCAAGCATGCAGGATTTGGAATTGGATTCGAGCGTTTCTTAATGTATATTACTTCAATGACTAATATTCGTGATGTGCTTCCATTTGCACGGACACCACGTCATTTAGATTACTAGGAGTAGGACATGGATTTTAAATCAAATTATGTTCCAAAAGAAAGAAAAAGAGCGAACTACAAAATTGTAGTTCCTTTTATTCTATTAGTAGGGCTGCTAGTTTATGCTGTTTATGACCTTTATAAGCCTGCAAATCAAGAAATGGATCCTCATTTTTCGATATGTAAGACGGATTTTGTTCAAACACAAGAAATCCTTGCACATTTAGAACATCAACCGCCCATTGATTTGAATGATTATGGTATCTATGGACAAACGTTAGGATTGTATAATAAATCATACACAGTTCATGAACAAGATCCTTTTGATGGCAAAACTGTGTTTTTGAATAACCTTTGTAAAAATGAAGAAAGTGTCTATATGATGAACGTTGATTTGGACAATAAAATTCCAATGGAGATGCTTGAAGATGGTTTTTATCAAATTAAAATACTAGAAGGGCTCAAGCAGTTGTCACTTCGATCAGACAATAAAATTGATGACGTCTTTTATTCCGTATCCAAGGATGGCTATTCTAAAAAAATTCGAATTATCGCGGATAAGGATTTGTTTAATGACGATCAAGAAGTTATGAATGATAATTATGTATTTTTAGAGGTTTCATCAGTAGAAACACCGAAAGAAAATATTGATATCGTTATTGATCCAGCAGCATTTATTGAAGATGAGAATGGAAATATTGATTATGGTGGTCAACGCTCGGATCTAATCGAAAGTCAAGAAATGTATCGTACCGCTGAAGGAATCAAAACTCAGTTAGAGGCTAAGGGACTGACGGTAATGATTGCACGTGATGATAAGCTTCCGAAGTCATTAAATGGTCCGGATGGACGTCTAAAGACTGCTTACGATGTTGGTGCGAAGTATTATATTCAATTGCGTTTTCCGAACAGTCCATATGAAGGTGATAAGGGTGCAACGATTATGTACTCTAACTTTACCTCTAATAAGCTCGCTACAAATATTATGAAAAACATTATGAATACAACGTCCTTAAAACCATCGATTTGGTCTTCAGGGAGAAGTATGGATGGTGTGTATCATCCAGAACAAGTTGATGGGTATGATTCCATTGATTCTATACGTGAAGCAGGTGGTCGTTTTACTGGGGCGGGAAGTATGAATGAAACATATCTCGAATTAAATCAATTTGCGTCGTCTAGTAACAAGGGTATGCAATCGATTGTAATTGAATATGGGTTCATGAATGATGATGAAACATTTAAGACATGGAAACAAGAACATTCGAAAATTGTTGATGCAACGGTAGCAGGAATTCTTGCAGAATTAGGGTACTCAAAATAATTAGGTGAAAGTATATGTTAGTTCAAGTTAAAAGTGCATTTAAATCTTTTGGAAGTCAGGAGCTTTTTAGAGATTTAAATTTAATTATACAAGAGAATGAAAAAGTTGCGCTTATTGGAGCCAACGGTGTTGGGAAAACAACATTATTCAATGTTCTCTCAGGTAATGAAATTTTAGATAAAGGGAGTGTGTTTTGGAAGTCAGGTATCCGGACTGGATTTCTAGAGCAAATCCATATAACGCAAGATCAAGTGATCCTCAAAGATTTTTTCGCAGAGGCATACAGTGACATAACTCAACTTCAGGCTCAACTTCATGATTTAGAGCAAATTATGAAGACGGATCATAGTGAAAAGGTTCTAAAATCATATGACCGTATTCAAACTGAATTTTTAAGACGTGGTGTATACTCGATTGAGACAGAAGTTCATACGCTTCTTACAAAATTTAATTTTTCTGTAGAAGATTTGAATCGACCATTGAATACATTTTCCGGAGGTCAAATCACACGTTTAGCGTTCGTAAGACTCTTATTAAGCAAGCCAGATATTCTATTTCTTGATGAACCGACAAACCACCTCGATATTTCAACGATTGAATGGCTTGAAGGGTATCTTAATGCATACGATGGTTCTGTCGTTGTGGTATCGCACGACCGATTATTTTTAGATCGTGTATGTAATGTTGTTGTGGAGATTGAAGATTACATTGCGACACGATATTCGAGTAATTACTCAGGATATCAAGTTCTAAAAGAAAAAGATATTGAGCGTCATAATATTAAAGTTCGAAATCAACAAAAAGAAATTGAACGTATTGAATGTCTAATTGAAAAATTTAGATATAAAAAAAATAAAGCAGCTTTTGCTCAATCAAAGATTAAGTATCTCGAGCGTATTGATCGACTTGAGACAAAGGATTCGAAAACAAAAGAGTTTAAAGCAGAATTTAAATCCCAAGTAAGAGGTGGAAAGGATGTTTTAACCTTAAGTGATTTTGTTATTGGTTATGATAAACCTTTAACAACCGTGACACAAACCTTTACGAGGGGGCGTCGTTATGCAATTGTCGGTGATAATGGTACGGGAAAATCAACGCTTCTAAAATCTTTAGCGGGACGTTTAGAACCGCTCAGTGGTGACATTTTACTCGGACATCAAATTGAAATGGGATATTTTGACCAAAATCTTCTAGACTTTTCTATGGAAAAAACTGTTTTAGAAGAAGTATGGGATGACTTCCCTCAGTTAGATCATACAGAAATTCGGACTGCTTTAGGCCAATTTCTTTTTAAGGGTGAAGAGGTTTTTAAATCTGTTTCGGTTCTTTCTGGGGGTGAACGTGTTCGTTTGTCTTTAATTAAATTAATGCTCAGTCACGATAATCTTCTAGTTCTTGATGAACCAACCAATCATCTTGATATCCAAGGTAAAGAAGCACTGGAAAAATCATTAAGTCATTATGATGGTACTATGATTTTTGTTTCGCATGATCGGTATTTTATTGAAAAACTTGCGACGGATATATTGCTCTTAAAAGATGGTGTTCTTGAACACACAGAAAAGAGTATGAATGAGATTGTAAGTGAAAACAAACAAAAGTCCATGGAGCAAAAGGAATCGAACAAAAAAGAATATGTTAATCTAAAAAAATATAAAAATAGACAAAAGAAACTTGAAGAAGAACTGATTGAGTATTATGAAGATTTAGAAATCCATCGTGAACTTCGGTTCAATCCCGATTATTATCATGATTATGAAAAAATGAATGAATTAAATCAAACGATAGATGAAATTCATAATGAAATTAAGAACCGAGAAAATGAATGGGCTGAGGTTTCTGAAATCTTAGAAGAAAACGCTTAGAAATTGCTTTCTTATTTGGCTATTTTGATATTATTGTGTATAATAGGAATTGGTAAAAAATAAAGGAGTAGATTACTATATGGCTAAATGTTTAGTGGCTCAATCAGGTGGGCCAACATCAGTAATTAACGCTACTGTTGCAGGTATCGTTAAAGCAAACCAACTGAACCCAATTTATGATGTGGTTTTAGGTGGTCTTCACGGAATTGAGGGAATTCTTGAAGAAAAATTTGTGGATTTAACACACATGAGTGAAGACGAAAACAATGTTTTACGTCAAACACCTTCAAGTGCTTTAGGTTCATGTCGTTATAAGTTAAAACGCGAGAACGTTGCAGATTTCGAAAAATTGTTTACAATTTTAGAAAAACATGATATCCGTACAATGTTCTACGTTGGTGGAAACGACTCAATGGATACAGTGTATGCATTGTCACAATATGCAGAAGCAAATGGACATACAGAATTCCAGTTTGTTGGTTGTCCAAAAACTGTTGATAATGACCTTATGGTTATCGATCACTGTCCAGGATTTGCAAGTGCAGCGAAATTTATTGCTACAACTGCTTACCAAACATGGTTGGATAGTACAGTTTATACACGTCAAGATGTATTCATTCTTGAAACAATGGGACGCGATGCTGGTTGGTTAGCAGCAAGTGCATGTGTTTCAGGTGTTGTTGATATGGTAGTTCTTCCTGAACTAGCGTTCGATAAAGAAGCATTCTTGAAAACAGTTCAAAAACACATTGATGAAAAAAATAAATGCTATATCGTTGTAAGTGAAGGTGTTCGTTATGAAGATGGAACTTACTTAGCTGCTGGTGAATCAAAAAATGATACATTTGGCCATGCAGTTCTTGGTGGAGCAGGAAATGCTTTACGTGAAATGATTCTTGAAGCAGGTATTTCAGAACGAGCTAAAGTTCAAGATTTAAGTAACGCTCAACGTTCACACGCTACAGAACAATCAAAAGTAGATGTTGATGAGTCATTCAAACTTGGTATGTCAGCACACATGCGTTCAATGGAACCATCATTTACAGGTAAAATGGTAGCTCTTAAACGTGTTGAAGGTGTAGAAGAATACGATGTTGAATTCTTTGCAACAGATGCAAGCAATGTAGCAAACCATGTTAAGAACTTCCCAGTTGAGTGGATCTTACCAGAATTTGCAGGTATCACTCAAGAAGCACATGACTACATCGCACCTCTATTAGTAGGACGTCCAGTAGTTATGTTTGACGAAAAAGGTTTACCTCGTCAAGTAAAACCATTCTACATGCGTTAATTCAAAAGAGGAACTGACCTAGTTCCGTGGGACTAAAAAAAAACCTCTTGTATGAGAATTATTGTAAAATAGTTTAATATAGGAGGTTTTTATATGGGAACACGAACTATGCATAGCTATGAGACAAAGATGAAAGTTATAGAAATGAAATTGGCAGGCTACTCAAGCAGGTTTATTCAGACTGAACTTGGAATAAAAAATGTAACACAAGTCAAAACATGGTGGAGATGGTATCGAAATGGTGAACACTATCGATTTTCTCAACCTGTAGGCAAGCAATATACTTTTGAAAAGGGCCGGAAGGAGACACGGTCGAAGAAACACAAAGACTTAGAATTAAATCTTTGGAGCAACAAATTGAACTATTAAAAGTATTTGAAAGAGAAAGGATGTGGTTCCTGAAATAATCATCAAGCTCGTTGAAGAGTATCGCAACACTGTATCTCTTAAAGATATCTTGAATCTTTTGGGGACCTAAGTCAACGTATTACCGTTGGACTAAAAGAGCAACTAGAGTCTAATAATTATTCTGTCAATGAAGCATTAGTAATTGAACTTTGTAAAGAAAATAAATTTCGTTATGGATATCGAAAATAACTGCATTAATTCGAAAGAAAGAATTATCAATAAGAACACTGTTCAAAAGATAATGCAGAAACACCAATGTCAATGCCGTGTTAAGGTCAAACGGTATCGAAAAAACAAAAATCCGAAGATCATTATGCCCAATATCATTAATCGCGACTTTAAATCACTACGTCCTCTAGAGAAATTGGTGACAGATATCACTTACATCCCTTATGGCCATAAGATGCTCTATTTATCTACGATCATGGATTTATATAATGGTGAGATTATTGCGTCTACATTGAGTGACAGACAAAACCTAGAATGTGTGGTTGATACATTAAATCAACTTCCGGATATCGTTCAGCCATGTATTCTTCATTCTGATCAAGGGAGTGTCTATACATCAAAAGAGTATCAACTCAAAGTAAAAAATAAAAGCATTACCATGAGTATGTCCCGTAAGGGTACACCCGCTGATAATGCTCCTATCGAATCGTTTCATGCCTCGCTAAAGTGTGAAACATTCGAATTAAACCCAGAACTAAAGGGTTCTACTGAAATTGTATCACAAACTGTGATAAACTATTTAAAATATTACAATGAAAATCGAATACAAGAAAAGCTAGGATATCAATCTCCCGTAAATTATCGGTTAACTTCATCCTAACTTGGTTTTTTCTTTAGTCCCAAGGAACTAGGTCAGTTCCAGACTCCAAACGGAGTCTTTTTTCTTTATAATCAAGAACACATCGCGTAAGTTGTTGATTTAAAATCAATAAAGTGGTTAAATGTGGATATACATGCTAATAAAAAAACAATCACTACAAAGTGATTGTTGAAATTTTATTATGGCGGAGAAAGAGGGATTTGAACCCTCGCGAGCTTTCACTCCTATCGGTTTTCGAGACCGACCCCTTCAGCCTCTTGGGTATTTCTCCAACAATGTGTATTATACCAAGTTTTAATAAAAAAAGGAATATTTTATTGAAATTTATTTTTGATAGGAGTATTATAGGTTTTGTCTTTTTAAGGAGGGCAAATTATGGATGAACATATTCTTCGAATATTGAAAGCAAATCAAAGTGCAAAGCAGTTGGTTCATGAACATGAGTTGACGAATGAATTTGATCAAGAACACTTTGAAGAATTAAAAAAATCGATAGATAATGCGTTATCAGAAGTATTTGAACACGAATCTGCAAAGATTCGAGAAGAGTCTAATGCACGCTACGAACGCCTTAAGCCTATGTCAGATCATGAATATAACGAACGTGTCAAGGACTTGGACGAGCGGTTTAATGTAGCCAAAAAAGAATGGGAGCAAATTCTTTTTAAAAGAATTACTACATTAGATGGCAAGTGATTATGCAATGTCTACAAAGGCACGTTCGTTTTATAGTCAACATTTGACGGCTGCACACTATCGATCGATGCTAGAAATGCCTGATATTCCGGGAATTGCAAGTTTCTTGAAGAATGAAACACGATACGAGGATGTATTAGAAGGCATTAATGAAAAAGGGATTCACCGTGGTTTTTTTGAACAGCGTATTCGTTTAAAATCACATTTAGAGTTCTTAAGTCTTATGCGGTTTATTCAAACTAGTAAGCATCATTTTTATGAGTTCTATGTTCGCGAAGTCGAAATCTCGCAAATAATATTTATTCTGCATGCGATTGATGCAGGAACAAGTCATTTTGTAGAGGACTTTGTTGAAGATCTTAATCATCTTATGTCATTTGATGTATATGGTTTAGCGCAATGCACAACATTTGAAGCGGTTTATAAGTATTTAGAACATACGTCTTATAATAAACCACTCGCGTTCCTTACAGATAGTGTTGTTGATATTTCAAAGTGCGAAGATAGCTTAAAAATATTCTATAACCAACGTATGTTGGATCTAATTCGCCATGAACCAAACAACAAAGAATTACTCGAAGTTTTTCGAATTAATATTGAACTTGAAAATATTTCGAACGTTTACCGAATGAAAAAGTATTTTAATATGACATCGAATGAGATTCTAAAACGCGTTCATTATGAACCATACTATATCTCAGAAAATAGACTTCAAGATTGGATTTTTAACTGCGACGCAGACAGTTTTTTAGAAGCATTTAAAGAGACACCTTATGGTAAGTATGAGGATTTTGAAGGAGACCGTCACATCGAATATTACTTTGATATGATTCGTTATAGTATCATGAAACGAAAAATTCGTTTTTCAACAAATTCAGATGTGATTTTGTTCTCTTATATGTTTCTAGTGAAAATAGAAATCGAGAATATTATTGATGTTGTTGAGGGAGTTCGATACCAGATGAGCCCCGAAGAAATTGTTAAGTTGCTGATTATTTAGGAGGTGGTTTAGTGGCAATAGAAAAAATGAGACTTGTTATGGTATCAACGGAACCTGAAAATGTGTTATCGATGATTGACAATATTATGACTTGTCCAAACTTTCATCCTGAACTTGCGACGGAAGTTGTAAAGGATGGAGACGGTGGGTTGTTATATCCCAACGATCGAATTTATGACAGTTATCTTTCACGATGTGAGCGTATTATTACAGATTTACATTTAACGCTAAGTGATAACCATGATCGCAGTTATTCAGTGGAACAAATTGAAAATGCTCTACAAGAAGCTGAGCAACGATATAATACACTTCACCGACAAGAATCGTCTTTATCAAGTTTAAATGATGACGACAAAATAGCATTAAGTAAGTTGCGAGAGTATCCTTTAGATCAAGTAGAGGAGGGCTTTATCCGTGTACATTTCGGAAGAATTCCTACTAATTCATTATCTAAAATTACACTGCATAATGATGAACGATTTGTATTCACAGAATTGCATCGAACGAAGCAGTATGGTTGGATTGTTTGGATTTGTTTGGAAGAAGATGAAAATCATCTTGTCCCAATGTTTGAGACCTTATTTTTTGAACCGCTCGCGATACCGATTGGTGCGGATGATAGTTTAAGAAAAGAATGTGCCGATTTGTTAGAGAATATGTATGGATATATTAAAGAACAATCGATGAAAGAGGCATACTATAAATATATAACAATCTACAATCAAGAAGCGGTAATTGTTGGATTTATTCCAGAAACAAGACTTTCGGTTTTTGAGTCGTTATTTCCAAAAGAAATGAAGGTTTTAAACTTTGATGCATCAACGCAAGAAGGTTTATTACCGCCAACACGATTGAAGAATGGTTGGTTCTCTCGACCGTTTGAGACTTTTGTTGAAATGTACAGTTTGCCTAAATATGGCGAATTTGATCCAACTACATTTTTTGCAATAACATATTGCTTGCTGTTTGGGATTATGTTTGGCGATTTAGGTCAAGGGTTTGTAATCGCATTAGGCGGGTATTATTTATCTAAGAAAAAAGGGATTAAGCTTGGAGATGTTGCGGTCCGAATTGGAATGTTCTCCATGTTCTTTGGATTAATTTATGGTTCGTTTTTTGGAAACGAAGAAATTTTGAAACCAATTCTAGCGCCATTTGGATTACCGATTCATGTTACAAGTCCTGATTTCACGATGACGTTGCTCTTAACAACAGTCACACTTGGAGTTGTCTTGATTTTAATGTCAATAGTGCTCAATATCTTTTTATCGTTAAAGAAAAAAGATTTCACGAACGCAATTTACAGTCAAAACGGTATTGCGGGCTTGATGTTTTACGGGTTTATTATGGTGGCCGTCGCATTAAATTCTCAAGGAATCAATGCTGTCAATCCACTAACAATTTTCCTGTTTATTGTTTTACCGTTAGTCATGATTTTATTTAAAGAACCGTTATCGAATCTTATGAATAAAATGAGTGCTTCTCCCCATGAAGGTTGGGGTGGTTACTTAGTCGAAAGTTTCTTCGAATTATTTGAAGTTTTATTAAGTTTTATCGCCAACACGATGTCATTTCTTCGTGTTGGAGGGTTTGTCCTTTCACATGCTGGAATGATGAGTGTTGTTATGACTCTCAATGAGATGGCGGGAAATGCGGGTATTTTAATCTTAATATTCGGTAATATTTTCGTTATCGGTTTAGAAGGACTTATTGTGGGTATTCAAACATTACGTTTGGAATATTATGAAATGTTTAGTCGTTATTACGACGGTGGTGGAAAGCCATTTAAATCAGTTTACTAAGGAGGAAATATTTATGTCATTATCATTATTTGAAATTCTCGGACCAATGCTTTTAATTGGTCTTATCACGTTACCACTTATACCGGTATATAAGAAAAAAGTGGATCCACAAAATGCGAAGTTCCGAGTTTGGTTCCAAGTATCATGTTTCTTTGCAGCATTAATTGGTGTTGTTTTGATTAGTGGTTATACACATGCTGATGAAGCTGTCTCAAATGCGTTTCAAGGAAGTAATGCACAGGGAATGGCTTATTTAGCTGCTTCGATTGCTGTAGGCTGTTCTGTACTTGGTGCTGGATATGCTGTTGGTCAAGCGGCACCTGCTGCAATTGGTGCTATTTCTGAGAAGGGTGAAAACTTTGGTAAAGCAATGATTTTCGTTGCACTTGCTGAAGGGGTTGCGATTTATGGGCTCTTAATCGCTATTCTTATTATTAATAAATTATGAAAATGTATCTTATCAGTGACAACATCGATACCCAAATGGGACTACGTTTAGCTGGTATTGAGGGTGTGGTTGTTCACGAAAAAGAGGAACTTAAAAAAGAACTTGAAACTGCAATTCACAGTGCTGATATTGGAATTGTTTTACTTACAACTAAAATTTTCGATTTAGATCGTGAGTATATTCAAGATTTAAAATTAAATCTGTCGAGTCCTTTAATTGTTGAAATATCAGACCGACATAAATCTCATGAAGTTCAATCGATGCTTGATGAAACAATTTCTAAAATTATCGGAGAGGTGGTATAAATGGCTGGAGAAAAAGCTAAGGTTTCAAAAGAAATCGTTAATATTATTGATGAAGAAGCACGAAATTATACAGAAATGAGTCAACGTGCTCAAAAAGAAAAAGTAGATTCAGAACTTTCAGCATATAAAATTCAAGTTGAATATTCAATTAAATCACGTATTCGAAGTATTAAAGATCGCGAAGAAAAAAAACGCAGTCGCGTCGAATCGGAATTAAGATTCAGTGTGCAAAAGCGTCTTAGAATGCGTCGTCAAGAATTGCTTGATTCATTTGGAAATGAAATTAAGGAGAAAGTAGTTCATTTTCGAAAATCGGAGGACTATAAAAATTATCTCGATCAATGTCTTGATGGTTTAAATCTTGATCCAACACTGCCGGTAGTGATTTCGATTTGCAGAGAAGATCAGTTATTATTTGATGTAAAAAATGCAACAATCGAGTTTATTGAACTTGAACTTGGCGGGTTTTTATGTGAAGTTGGCAATGTTGTTTATGATTACACATTGGATTCTAGATTTAATGATGCAATGAAATATTTTGTTCAGGAAAGTCAATTATGGATATAGAGGTGATCAATATGAGTACAATTTATTGGATTAATGGTCCAATTATTAAGAGTCAAGATGTTGATAACTTCACAATGTCTGAGATGGTGTATGTTGGACATCAAAAATTATTAGGAGAAGTTATTGGAATCGATGATGATTTCGTGACCATTCAGGTTTATGAATCAACATCTTCTATGAAAGTTGGAGAACCCATTGAACATACGGGCCAATCCTTAAGTATTGAGTTAGGACCTGGACTTTTGGGTAGTATTTATGATGGTATTGGGCGTCCTCTCCAAGGATTGTCTGAAAAATATGGTTCCTATCTCGATGTGGGTCAAAGTATGCGTACATTGTCCGAAGATCGTGAGTGGCACGTGAATTTTTCCGTTTCAAAAGGTGATTTTGTTGAGTTAGGTCAGATTTACGCAACATTTGAAGAAACAGGTTCAATCGAGCATCGTTTGATGGCTACGACGGCTGGAATTATTGTATCGGAGTGTCAAGATGGACTTTATAAACTTGATGATACGCTGTTAACATTAGAAGATGGAACCGTGGTTACACTTTCTGTAATGTGGCCAATTCGCCATGAACGCCCTGTCGCGCGTCGTATTGATGCGAAGCAACCATTGATTACGGGACAACGAGTTATTGACACGTTGTTTCCAATTGTAAAGGGCGGTAGTGCCGCAATTCCAGGTGGTTTTGGCGCAGGTAAAACAATGCTTCAACATCAACTTGCAAAATGGTGTGATGCCGATATTATTGTCTATATTGGATGTGGCGAACGTGGGAATGAAATGGCTCAGGTTCTTGAAGAATTTTCAGAATTAATTGATCCAAAAACGGGACGTACGCTAATGGAACGAACCATTTTAATTGCAAATACATCTAACATGCCTGTAGCAGCGCGTGAGGCCTCTATCTATACGGGTATTACCTTTGCAGAGTATTACCGTGATATGGGCTATCATGTAGCCCTTATGGCTGATTCGACGTCACGCTGGGCAGAAGCATTGCGAGAGTTATCAGGACGCCTTGAAGAAATGCCAGCAGAAGAAGGATTTCCAGCTTATCTTGCATCAAGGTTAGCGGCCTTTTATGAAAGAAGTTCGTTTGTTGATACGCTCAATGGTGATGTGGGTTCAATTAGTATTATTGGTGCGATATCACCTCAAGGTGCTGATTTTTCGGAGCCTGTAACACAAAATACGCAACGTTTTATTGGTTGTTTCTGGGCTTTAGATAAAGCTTTAGCGTACATTCGTCATTTCCCATCTATAAACTATAATTTATCCTATAGTGAGTATCTTGTTCAATTAGATGGATGGTATGATCAACATATTGCACCTGAGTTTTTGGAGTATCGACAAATGATTCTATCTATTCTTAATGAAGAAACAAGTCTGATGGAGATTGTCAAATTAATTGGTCAGGATGTCTTGGCAGATAGACAAAAATTAACGCTTGAAATGGGACGTGTGATTCGTGTCGGATACCTACAACAAAATGCATTTCACGAGTACGACAGTTCTGTTTCGCTCCAAAAGCAATTTGAAATGTTGAAGCTCATTAACTATACATATCAACAATGCCAATTGGTGCTACATGATAAAAAACCTATGAACGCAATCACAAACACCCATATTTTTGATGAAATTGTGGGAATTAAATATGCCATTGATGAAGATTTATCAAAGTTTGATGCATACTATAAAAAAGTAGACGACGCACTTGCGTCCATTCAATAGGAGGAGATCGATATGAGTATATTATTTAAAGGATTATCGCGTATTAATGGTCCTCTAGTAGCAATTGAAGGTGTTAAAAACGCATCCTTTGATGAACTCGTGGAACTTGTAGATGATGACAATCATAGACGTCTTGGACGCATTATTGAATTGCAAGGTGAGCGAGCATTAATTCAAGTTTTTGA
The DNA here is from genome assembly GCF_003931795.1 of Erysipelothrix piscisicarius. Classification (NCBI taxonomy): domain Bacteria; kingdom Bacillati; phylum Bacillota; class Erysipelotrichia; order Erysipelotrichales; family Erysipelotrichaceae; genus Erysipelothrix; species Erysipelothrix piscisicarius. The sequence continues at coordinate 975,882 of NZ_CP034234.1, forward strand.
AAATACTGAGGGCATGTCGAAGAAAAACATGTTAACACGATTAACTGGAAAGCCTATTGAGATTGGTCTTTCTGAAGAAATATTAGGTCGAAGTTTTAGTGGCTCTGGAGTTCCAATCGACGGATTAGGACCCGTGTTTACTGAGAAATTCTCGGATATTAATGGACGAGTTATTAATCCTGTATCTAGAATTTATCCTCGAGATTATATTAATACAGGCGTTTCCGCTATGGACGGGTTAAACACACTTATTCGTGGACAAAAATTACCGATTTTCTCAGGGAGTGGGTTATCCCATAATGAGCTTGCTGCACAGATTGTTCGTCAAGCGAAGTTGCATGGAGATAGTAATGAAGATTTTGCTATTGTCTTTGCTGCGATGGGAGTAAAACATGATGTTGCGGCATTCTTTAAACAGACATTTATGGAACACGGTGTAATGGATCACGTAACCATGTTCTTAAACCTTGCCAATGATCCAATCATTGAGCGAATTTTAACACCACGATTTGCACTTACTGCGGCTGAATATCTTGCGTTTGAAAAAAATATGCATATTCTTGTTGTGATGACAGACATTACATCATATTGCGAAGCATTGCGTGAATATAGTTCTTCCAAAGAAGAAGTTCCAGGTCGAAAGGGATATCCAGGGTATCTCTATTCAGATCTTGCAAGCATGTATGAGCGAGCAGGATGTGTTGAAGGAAGTACTGGATCATTAACTCAAATTCCTATTTTAACAATGCCTAATGATGATATATCACACCCGATTGCGGACTGTACAGGTTATATTACAGAAGGTCAAATTGTACTGGATCGAGGCATGACGCAAAAAGGAATCTATCCACCCATAAACGTTTTACCGTCCCTCTCACGTCTAATGAAAGACGGGATTGGAGAGGGTTTAACTCGGGGCGATCATTCAAGTGTTTCGTCACAACTCTTTGCTGCCTATGCAAAAGTAATTGATGTTCGAAATTTAGCCTCAGTTATCGGGTTGGATGAACTTTCGAAAGCGGATCAAAAATACCTATCTTTCGGTAAGATTTTTGAAAACTATTTTGTTGGTCAAGGCGATGGAACAAACCGCGGTGTCGCTGAAACCTTAGATATTGGTTGGCATTTGTTATCATTGCTACCAATTCATGATCTTGACCGCCTTGATTCAAAATTACTTGAAGCGCATTATGATCATGCTGCTGCAGTGGTATATTTTAAAGAAAATAGCCCCGAACTTGTTGATGCAGTCTTGTTAGAAGGAATGCACTAACGTGTTAATTACTAAAGGAAATTTACTTGCATGTAAAGAGTCGTTACGATTAGCAAAGTTGGGCTACGAGCTAATGGATCGAAAACGAGTTATTCTCATGCAAGAGTTATCCAAAATGATGGATGACGTTAAAGAATTGCGTGATGTGATCGACGAAACTTACGATAAAGCATATCTTTCTTTACAACGTGCAAATGTTTCATTAGGTGTAATTGATCGCATTGCAAAATTAATGCCTGTTGAAGAAGAAATTAAAATAGTCTATCGATCTGTTATGGGGATTGAAATACCTAAAGTAACCATCGAGGAAAAGGAAGTTAAAATTCCATATGCGCTTAGTGTAAGTAATTCGAGACTTGATGAAGTTTTTTTGCAAATGCGTCAGGTTAAGCTCTATACCGCAAAACTAGCTGAACTGGACAACGGTATGTACCGACTTGCAAAAGCAATTGAGAAAAGTCGAAAACGAGCTAATGCACTTGAACAAATTGTTATTCCAGATCTTGAGATTAAAATCAAAACAATTTCAGATGCACTCGAAGAAAAAGAGCGTGAAGAATTTATTCGAATGAAATTAGTAAAAAAAATGTAATTGAGAAATGACAGACGGTTATCGTCTGTTTTTTTTATAACTAAGATAAAGCAGATGGCTGAAAAAGATATAATAAAAATTGGAAATTGCGTATAAGAGCAACTCTGTAATAGAGATGGAATGTTTGGAATGTGATTATTCCAATATTGAGCATCAAAGTTTCATACTAACTTTTACTAAAAACTTTGATTACGCTAGTAAAAAGTGCTAAAATGACAATGATGAATTAGGGAAAAAGGAGATTATTCTATGATTAAAGGTATTGCTGCTTCAGCAGGTGTTTCAGTATCAAAGGTTTTTAAACTTCAACATCCAGTTTTAGAAATTGAAAAACGTGATGCAAACGCCGAAGAGGAAATCAAAAAATTACAAGATGCTGTTCTTGCTACTCAAAAGGATATTACAGCGATTAAAGAAAATGCAGTTGGACGTCTTGCTGATGAAGAACTCGCAATTTTCGATGCTCACTTAATGGTTACTCAAGATCCAGAATTTGTGGGTCAGATTGAAGAGATGATCAAAAATGATGCTGTTAATGCAGAATTTGCAATTAACGAAATTGGTAATATGTTTATTGGTATGTTTGAAAGTATGGATGATCCTTACTTCCGTGAACGTGCTGCAGATATTAAAGATGTGACGTATCGTATGAAGTGTCATGCTTGTGGCTTAAACATTCCTGATTTAACAACAATTAGTGAAGAAGTTGTAATAGTTGCAGAAGATTTAACACCATCCGATACAGCACAATTGGACCGTAATTTTGTTAAAGGTTTTGCTACCGAAATCGGTGGACGTACATCTCACTCAGCAATTATGGCTCGTAGTTTAGAGATTCCAGCAGTTGTGGGTGCAGGAAGTCTTTTAGACCAATGTGAACATGGTGATGAAGTGATTCTTGATGCTTTAGAAGGGGTTATCATTTTTAAACCATCTGAAGAAGAAAAAGCTTCGTACTCTAAAAAAGCTGCAGAATATGCAGAACACCGTAAGAGTCTTCTAGCGTTAAAAGATGCTGAATCTGTATCAAAAGATGGACGTCACGTTGAACTTGCCGGAAATATTGGTACACCTAATGATGGAGAGGGTGTCGTTAATAATGGTGGAGAAGCTGTTGGACTTTATCGAACAGAATTCCTTTACATGGATGCTTCTGAATTACCAAATGAAGAAGAACAATTTGAAGCATACAAGACTGTTCTTGAAAACATGGCACCTGGTCGTGTAGTCGTTCGAACGCTTGATATTGGTGGAGATAAGGAATTATCATACCTTAAATTTCCACATGAGATGAATCCATTCTTAGGTTATCGAGCAATTCGTTTATGCCTTGACCGATTAGATATTTTCCGTGTTCAAATTCGTGCACTTCTTCGTGCAAGTGTTTATGGAAAATTAGCAATCATGTTCCCAATGATTGCAACAATTCAAGAATTCCGTGATGCTAAAGCGATTGTGGAAGAAGAAAAGAAAAACCTATCAAAAGAAGGTATTGCATATAGTGATGAGATTGAACTTGGAATGATGGTAGAAATTCCTGCAGCAGCGATGCTTGCAGATCAATTTGCTAAAGAAGCAGACTTCTTCAGTATCGGAACAAATGATTTAATCCAATACTCAATGGCTGCTGACCGTATGAATGAAAAAGTATCATACCTCTACCAACCATATAATCCTTCCATTTTACGTCTTGTAAAAATGACGATTGATGGTGCCCATAAAGAAGGTAAATGGTGTGGAATGTGTGGTGAAATGGCAGGGGATGAGAAGGCAATTCCTTTATTATTAGGACTTGGTCTTGATGAATTCTCGATGTCAGCCTCATCAATTTTAGAAGCACGTCGTATTATCCGTGATTTAAGTTACGAAGATATGAAAGAATTAACAGATAAAGCGCTAAACTGTGCAACAACAGAAGAAGTGCTTGAACTCTTGGATAATGCTATCCAATAATCAAATTTCTATTTTAAATAATCTTGATCAAAATATTTTTGAGATGATGTCTGCGGACAAATCAGGTCATGATTATTATCATATTAAGCGTGTTGTGAATCTCACTTCACGCTTAATTTCTGAAACGGATAATGAGTTCGTAATAAAATCAATTGCTTATTTACATGATGTGTTTGATGATAAAACATTGAAAACAGACAATCTCGAGTTATCACTACAAAATCTTTTTAAGAAATGGAATCTTGATTTTGAGGGCTTTGAGGATGAAATTATTCTCGGTGTATCTCAAATTGGATATAAAGGTGGATTTGGAGTTCAAAATAAAATTCGATCTGCACAAATCGTATCGGATGCGGATTATCTCGATGCAATGGGTGCTATTGGGATCGCGCGAACATTTTATTATGCTGGAAGTAAGGGGACACCGCTCTATGATCCGACACTAAAAAGTGTTGAGATCGATTCCTTATCAGCTTATCGCACATCAAAACGAAACGCGATTGAACATCTCGATGAAAAATTAGTCAAGCTCTATGATTTACTCGAGACAGAAAAAGCCAAACGTATAGGTAAAGCAAGGCATCAGCGTTTATTAGATTTTTACCAAGATTTTTACGATGAAATGAACGAATCGGAAATGTAAAAAAGACAGGAAACTGTCTTTTTTTAGAGTGCAAGAAAGAATCCAATACTAATAATTGGTACAAACGGGTAATGTTCTTCTAGGGATTGACGTCTCAGTATCAATGAACATAAGAAAAAAAACGCAACGAATCCCATATAATAGATGCCCATTATACTTTTTTGCATTCCAGAGTAGAAACAAAGGGCCTCGATGAGTAGGACATCTCCGTATCCTATACTAGCTCTAAATCGATAGCAAAGATAAAAAGGGAGTCCAAAAACAATCGAACTTATAAAGTTATCGATTGTGATGGGTATTGGACAGATGATTCGTAAAATGTAGATTAGGTAAATAAAACATTTTGGTATTTTAAGTAATTTAAAGTCAAAATAAGATAAGAGCACCAGGATGACGACTAATAATGTGTTCGTGGTTTCAATAACAATCCCCCCTTATTAGATAATCTTCATATCAAGGTAACCATAAAAAAAGAGCTTACGCTCTTATTTTGAAAAGATTGTGATTGAAGCAATAAAAGGAAGTTCACCGTGTTTGCATTGGCCATCTGCTTTCCAATTTCGATAATGACCACCGGTAATCTTTCCACGGATATGATAGATTGAATTGAAAGATTTGTGGACTTCTACGAGATGTTTTGTGGGGATGTAACCAATAAGAACAAGATCATCATCAGAAACACCTGCCATAACTTTAATATGAGTAAGTGTTTCTTTACGATTACGCTCCTTAACAAGACTGATTGAAGGAATGTCGTTGAAGATGGTTTCAAAGATATACTTATCCAGTAATTTATGATTTTTTATTTGATCATAGTTCATTTTGTATGCAACGGATTCTTTGAGGAGTCCTCGTGCATTCATTTTGTGTAATAATTGATAGATATTCTCTTGGTTTTCATCACTTCGCACAAGCGTTAAGGTAATTCTTGATGATTCGTCCGTTGGATTTGTGCTTTCCAGTGCTGGGTTAGACGCTTCTTTTGGTACGAAAGACGTAGCATTCTTCAGCGGATCATCAAAATTTGAAGGGTTGAAGATACGTGTTGAATTTGTTTCTTCAAATGCTTGCGAATTAGAATCGCTTGATTTATTTTTTTGATTGGTTAGAGCAATATCGAAATCTTCTTCATCTTGATTGTCGAATACGGGCTCTAAGGGCTCATCTTCTTCCTCATCATCGGTTAAGTCTTCATAATCCTGTCCCTTATGAATGGAGATTACAATAATACTTATGATTACGAAAAATAATGATGTACCACAAGCTAAAGCTGCATAGAGACGGTAACCTTCTTGATTCAGAATGTAAGCACCACCAAGACATCCGAGTCCAATTAAAATTAATAATGTTGGTAATATATTTCGTTTTTTCATCTAAACACCCTCTCTTTACGACTACATTAAGTGTAACCTATCCCTCTGTCAGAAGGCAAGTAAATAACCAATGTGTTTTCAAATAAAAACAGTAGATAATCTACTGTTTTTATTTATCTTCAAGCGATTTAATATCTTTTCGTAACTTCAAATATTGTAGTGAAAAGTATCCACTCATAAGAACTAATAATACAATTCCAATATACATAATCCATAAGTCAAACTCTGATGGATTAAAGCGTCCGTCTGCATTTCGTGTAACAAGGATAATAATTACAAGCAAAGGCACGATTACATAGGATCCAGTATCGGTTTTTTTGGATTTTAAAGCACTGAGAGAATTGAGTTTCGCATAGTCTTCATCTGATATCTTAATTATGTTGCGATCTTTTAAAAAGATGTATTTTTCATAAAGATAAAAGCCGATAAACACTACGACTGACACGATAACTGAAACGAGAAGGGATTGTCTTAATAATCCATAAGACAATACGAATCCAAGCAGAACCCAAAGATTTCGTCCTGTAATAATATTCATAATCTTCATTTCACGTTCAAGGATATGGTAACCTTCTTGTTTTCCCTTGATGACATAAAGTAAACGACGACGTTTATCTTTTAGCATGTCCATCTTAAATAATTCTTCATCTGTAAAATTCATAATTCGCTCCTACCTACAGTACACCATGATATTTTAAAGCATACATAATGCCGTCTTGATCAACGTCATGTGTAATAAAATCAGCGACTTCTTTTGCGGTATCACACGCATTTCCCAGTGCAACTGAATAATTCGCATTTTTTAAGAAATCCACATCATTGTCACCGTCTCCAAAACCTACATAACGTGTTACATTGAGGTGTTGGTTTAAGGTTCTTAATCCGTTGTATTTCCCACCCTGAGATGGGATTACTTCGAGATTTCCAAGTTGATCAAAAGCGGTGTTTTTATCACCGATAAGTCTATTATAATCATCTTTTGAGAGTGTGTCGATATCATAACTAATTAAATTATAGATTTTTTCATTTTGATAGGGCACAACAGGATACGCAGCAGGGATTCCAAAATGCTTCAAAGAATCCAATAAACGTTTATTGGCCTCACTTGTAAGCGTGTTTCGCGCTCCTTCTAAAAGCAAGGGTCCTTTATTAACTGCAATAAGATCATGTATAAATTCTGGTTCAAAATATATTTCAGAAATAACACGTTGCTCCGAATCTAAAATAAGCGAACCATTTGAAAGAACATAGCCATCCCATGGAAAGATATTATCGACTCCAGCCTCATGAATACCTAATAAACTCCGACCCGTACATAAAGCAACTAAGTATCCTTTTTCTTTTAACAGGTACAATGCATCAAGTGTACTTTGTGGAACTGTATGAGTGGTATTATCCAATAACGTTCCATCAACATCAAAATAGAATATTTCATTGTTTTTCATTTTATCACCTTAGATAGTATAGCATGAATGTGCTATGATACCCTTATGAATATTGAAATCAGTAGAAGTAAACGCAAGACGATGGCAATTTTAGTTCAAGATGGACGCGTTATCGTGAAGGCTCCCTATGGGACATCTGATACCGTAATCGAGTCGTTTGTTGCGCAAAAGACATCGTGGATTGAAAAACATTTACAAGCCTATGCACCCCTTGGATACCATCATAAGAGCATCGATCGGCTTCGTGTTTTTGGTGTGTACAAACACATAATATCGCTTGAAGGAAGCCCCTTTAAGATTATGGAGTCAGCAGATAGCATAGAAATTACGATTCCGCCTTCGCTGTCTGAATCCCGTATCAATCAAAGGGTGGATGATTATTTCAAAGAACAACTTGAATTACGATTAGATGCACTTGTGTGTTTGTATGCATGGCGATTGAAATTAAAAACGCCTCCCTATAAGGTGAGACGTTATAAACGCTTATATGGTCGCTGCAATCAAAATCACGAACTAGCGTTTAATACATATTTATATCATGAGAGCCTTCCATTTATTCATTACGTAGTCCTTCATGAATGTGCTCACATTATTGAATTTAATCATAGTGATCGATTTTATAACGTCATATCATCTATTATGCCAACTTATAAGGCGGTCATTCGTTCAAATAAGATAAGACCAACGTCTCATCTGGATCAATAAAGATGCTCTTTTGTGTCGAAATATTTACCAATCCAGGGTTTGCACCCGGGATTTTTTTTATATTTTTTGCTTGTGTGTAGTATACCTCAACACTGCTTCCATGTCGGGCCTTGGAATAATATGCTGCAAGATGTGCACAGAGACGAATCTTGGATTCATCCAATTCAGATGATTTAATGATGACATGAGCGCCAAATGTATTGGCAGCATGAAACCACATATCATCTTTTCGTGCGAGTTTAAAGGTTAAATAGTCGTTTTGAAGATTGTTTTTACCAATGAAGATTGTTGTTTCATCATCATAAACAATTGTTGAATAGTTCGGCTTTTTCTTTTTCTTTATGGTTTGTTTCCCGATTCGCTTTTGATTAATAATTCCAAGAGAAATTAGCTCGTCACTAATTTCTTGAGCATCCTCAACAGTGGCTTGCTCAGCTTGGGTTTGAAGTTGTTCAAAATAATGGATTCGTGCCTCTGTTTTATGAATTTGATCCTCAAGATAGAACAAACTGGTCTTTGCCTTTTGATAACGTTTAAAATAGCGCTTCGCATTGTCTTTGCCATTAAATCGTGGATCCAGTTCAATGGTCACATCATTGCCTTCGAAATCTTTTACGGTAATCTCACGGTGCCCGCTAGGTAAGGTGCTTGCGAAAGCAAAGAGGAGGTCACCTTTTTCTCTCAAATAATCACTGTCTTGTGCTTGATCATAATCATCATACAATTTAGGAAGTTTAATGCGACTACGTTTTAACTCGCGTTTGATTAGTTTTAAAAGATCTCCGGTATGGGCTTTAATGCGATCTTTCTGCTGTAAATCCTTAAAGTATAAGTCAAGACCTTCCATGATTGGCTCTTTTTTAAAATCCTGTTTTAGGTGGGTTAACTCAAGAATATGAAAACCACGTTCATACAAATAGATGTTTTGGGACTCAGATAAGCATCGAATGATTGCTTCTGGAGTTTGAGTTTTTAAACGGAATGTAATTTCACGTTCTAAAAGGGGAGAAATCCCATTAAATTGATTTTTTAATGCGTCTTCAGGATTATAAGAGGCAAGTTCCAAAAATGATTTCTTATCAAATTGAGGGGGATATTCATAGAGACCTCCGCTCACGATTGCTCGCGAAGCATTTTCAAAAGGCGCGATGCGCTTGAGTGCATCAATAATCACACCATCCTCATCGACAATGATAATGTTTGCATATTTCCCGAGAAGTTCGACTACGAGACGGTAAGGTCTTATCACTCCCATGTTGTCACGGTGCTCAATATGGATCTCGAGAACTCGATCAAAACCATATTGGGTAATTTGTGTAATAATACCGCCTTCGAGATGTTTTCGCATTAGGGTTAACAAATGTGTCTGATCGAGATTTGCAGTCGGTTTTTCTTTTGTCCATTGAACTCGACTAAACACAGGGTGTGTTGAGATAAACATATTCAATTTTTTACCTGCAAAACAATGAAGCATAAATTCATGATTCGAAGGTTGAGTAATTTTATTAATTTTAACAGGACAATCTTCATTCATCATCCTCACAATTCGATTTAACAGTACGCCATCTATAGCCATTTAATCTACCTCTCAATACTAATATTTAATATTATACCATTAAGTATGCATGGTTTATAAAATTGTTTGACTTGTTATGGTATAATAAGTAAAATTATTAAAAGGGATGGTGTTTATGAGACGAGGATTATTAATTATTTTTTCAGGTCCTAGTGGGGTAGGAAAAGGAACAGTTCGTAAATTGTTTTTTGATCGTGAAGAGTTGAACCTAGCGTTTTCTATTTCAATGACAACACGCAAACCACGAAATGGTGAAGTAGATGGACAAGACTACTATTTTGTTACTCAGGAGCGTTTTGATGAAGCACTCGCAAATAATGAGTTGCTTGAGCATGCTGAGTTTGTTGGGAATCATTATGGAACGTTGTTAGCGGAAGTGGACCGATTACGAGATTTAGGTAAAAATGTATTACTTGAAATTGAAGTTCAAGGTGCACTCCAAGTGATTGATCGAGTTCCAGATTCACTCAGTATTTTTTTAGTTCCGCCAAGTATGGAAGAACTCAAACGTCGCATTGAGGGAAGACAAACGGAATCCCAAGATGTCATTAATGAACGACTTGAAAAAGCAGCAAAGGAAATGGAATTAATGAATCATTACCGCTATGTAATTTGTAATGAGGATCCACAGAAAGCTGCAGACTCTGTTGCTTTAATTATTAAACGAAACATTGAAACAACTCTATAAGAGTTGTTTTCAGTCTATAGGAGGTGAAGTCATTGAAATACTTAGAGGTTTATATTGAAGAGAGTTTCTTAAATAATCAAACACTTACATACTCAAATAATGGTTTTAATGTCTCACCCGGTGTTAGGGTTATGGTTCGCGTTCGAAATCGCTTAATGGTTGCCTTTGTGCACTCTGTAAAAGAACCGTATGAAACAACATATAGAGTCGCGCCCATTGATTCAGTTTTGGATGATGTTCCGATTTTAAGTGAGGAGCTCTACGATCTTGCATCATGGATGAGTTATGAGTACATGACACCCATGATACGCTGCTTACAAACGATACTACCAAATAAATTAAAACCAAAGCGTTCTGCAGGTACGATTAAAACAGAACGTATTTTGACCGTTAAGTCTCAAAAAGATTGGTCAGTACTCACACCGAAACAACGTGCTTTTCTAAAGTACCTGCAAGAACATTCAACGCTCACATTAAAAGATGCGCGAGCATATTATTCCGACTATCGAAAACTCATTGATCGAGGTTTTGTGGAGGAATTTGAACGTGAAGTAGCTTATCAGCCTCAATTTGTGAATGCAAATTATCAAAACCTATTCTGACACAAGACCAAAGGAGTGCACTCCAAAAAATTGAATTTGGTGTGTCCCATACCTACTTATTACACGGTGTAACAGGAAGTGGCAAAACAGAAATATACCTTAATGCTGCTGCAAAGGTATTGAAAGATGATAAGCAAGTATTAATTATGGTGCCGGAAATTTCGCTCACACCTCAAATGATTGAAAGGGTTTCGAAACGATTTGGTGAAGATGTTGCGATTTACCATTCTGCATTAAACGATCAAGAAAAATATGAACAATATGTTAGGGTGCAAAAACAAGAAGTTAAAATTGTTGTCGGGACACGTTCTTCGATTTTTATGCCTTTTGATCATTTAGGGTTAATTGTCATGGATGAGGAACATGATTCAAGTTATAAACAAGATCAAATCCCGATGTATAATACTCGAGACATCGCCATCAAACGCAGTCAATATCATCAGTGCCCCTTAGTTTTAGGGAGTGCATCCCCAGCTTTGGAAAGTTATGCACGCGCCCTTAGGGGAAAGTATCAACTGTTAGAACTCAATGATCGCATCAATCATATGTTTCCCAGTGTTACGCTTGTTGATACGCGAACAGCGCTTTATGATAAACAGTCGCCTTATCTCACTCAAACACTTATAAATGGCATTCATAAACGGCTAAGTCAGGGAGAGCAAGTGATTTTGCTGCTTAATCGAAGAGGGTATAATACCCTTCTGAAAAACGCTAATACAGATGAGGTATTGCTTTGCGAACATTGTGATGTTGCTTTAAATTATCATAAAGATGACCAAACAATTCGCTGTCATATGTGCGGAGAAATCTACCACCAATTACCACTGGTTGATGGAAGACCACCCAAAATAATCGGAAGTGGTGTTGGAACACAACGCTTGGTTGAGGAGTTGGAAAGTATTTTTCCTCAAGCACGCATTGCGCGGATGGATGCTGATACGACTTCAAAGAAAAATGCGCATCAACGCATCCTCAATGATTTTATTGATCATCAATCGGATATTCTTGTAGGAACACAGATGATTGCTAAGGGATTGGATGTCGAAAATGTAACGTTAGTCGGAATCGTTAATGCCGATGCAACACTTGCGTACGCTGACTATCGCTCAGTTGAGTTGACCTTCAATATGTTGTTACAAGCTTCAGGCCGAAGTGGTAGGGGTCAGTACCGAGGGGAAGTCATAATTCAAACAAGTAATCCAGATCATTATGCAATTGTGTGTGCAGTAACCCAAAAATATAAACATTTTTTCAAACAAGAAATGGAATACCGAAAAATTGCGGGCTACCCACCTTACAATTACTTAATTTCACTTGTTTTTTTAGATGAGGATCCTTTGAAATCGTGGCAAGCTGCCGAAGATTTCCAAAAATTATTAAGTGACCAAAAATTTCAAATATTAGGTCCAACTGAACTTCGAAAGCTTCAACGAAAATATCGAACGCGCATGATCCTAAAAGGAAAAGATTTAGATTCAATGATTAACATCTGTAATCAAGCATTGCAGTTATACCGAAAAATTAATGGAACAGGAGTTGTCGTGGACGTTAATCCCATGACGTTAGAATAAGTATGAGAAGATTAGAGACTTATAAAGTACTAAGTGAAGTGTATTTCAAAGGCAGACACGCACACCTTGTGCTCAAAGAACTGGATTTGCCAGTGCAAGATCAAGCATTTGTGAGTGCTTTTGTTTACGCTACGCTGCAGAATAGCTTATTTTTAGATTATCAATACGAAGATTTGGTGGATGCAAAGTTGCCTAAAGAAGTACGCCTTGTAATTAAAATGGGATGTGCTCAATATTTCAAAATGGATAAAATCCCTGATTACGCATTAGTGAGCGAGACGGTTGATCTTTGTAAAACCATTGGGAAACACCGTTACGCTGGTGTTGTTAATGCGGTTTTGAAAAAAGTGATTGCACGTAATGAACGCCCTTTATTGGGCAATGACCTTGAAGTCGCATCGATTCAATACAGTATGCCACTTTGGATCATGAAACTTCTCTCAAAACAATACAGTGAATCGTTTTCAATAGACTATGCGAAGTACTGTCAGGCGATAAAGCCAACCTACGTTCGTTTTAACACTTTAAAACCAACAACTGATGATTTATCAAATTATATCCTAAAGGATAATGAAACCATACAAGCAAAGCCAGCACTGTTTAAAAGTGAATATTTACAAGAAGGTTATGTTCTTGTTCAAGATCGAAACAGTCAAGAAGTGGTGCGTTGGATGGATTTAGAACCTTCGTTATCGGTCCTTGATTGCTGTTGTGGTCCTGGAACGAAAACCGTTCAAATTGCTAATTATCTTGAAAATACAGGGTCAATTACAGGTGTTGAGCTTCATGAATCACGTGCGCAAGCAACAAAGTCTCTTTTAGAACGCTGTAATGTAATCAATACACAAGTTGTAACAAGTGATGTACTTGAATTTCAAACAAATCAAGAATATGATCGCATTCTTGTTGATGCACCTTGCTCAGGTTTAGGTGTTTTATCGCATAAGCATGACTTGCGCTATCATATATTTCCACAAGACTTGGATGAATTGGTTAAAATCCAACAAAAAATGTTAATTCATACGTCGCAATTCGTAAAAAAACAGGGACTTCTTGTCTATTCCACGTGCACCCTGAATCGAAAAGAAAATGAGAAACAAGTCCAAACATTCTTAGAAAATCACTCAAATTTTGAACTTGTTCAAGAAGTCACCCTTAACCCGGTTGAGACAAAGGGTGATGGGTTTTATATCGCCAAATTGAAGAGAACATGTTAATATAAATAAATAGAATAAGTGAGGGTTTCGCGTGAAGTATACAAGTATCAGTGAAATCGGATTAATCCGCAAAGAAAATCAAGACTACGTTGCTGTAGTTGAAAATGACAATGCACTTTTAGCTGTTGTATGTGATGGTATTGGGGGCGCGAATGCAGGATCTGTTGCAAGTCAAATGGTTGTAAAACTACTTCGTGAAGCTTTTATTGATAAGCGTGAATTTTCAAATCTAAAGGATATTCGTGCTTGGTTTGATAAATCAATTACATCCATTAATCGTGCGACCTACCATGAATCTTTAGTCGTGCGCGAGTATTCGGGCATGGGAACGACACTTGTTGCAGTTGTTGTCTTGGGTGATGATGTGATTGGTTTCAATATTGGTGATAGCAGAATTTATAGTGTGAACCAAAATCAATTAACATGTTTGAGTCATGATCACACGTATGCATATGAAATGTATAAACGTAATGAAATTTCGAAAGAAGAAATGTATAACCATCCTAAACGTAATATTTTAATGAATGCCGTTGGAATTGATGAAAATGTTGATTTTGAAGTCATTGACATAACGTCACAATGGGAATATTTATTGCTTTGTTCGGATGGACTTCATGGTTATGTTCCGCAAGAACACATTGAAGCAACCTTTAAAATTAATGGCCTTCTTGCTCAGCGGAATCATTTAATGGAAATGGCATATAAAGCGGGAGGATATGATAATATTTCAATTATTCTCCTCGAGGCAGATCGTCATGAATAGTAGTATTATTGGATCACGTTATCGTATTGTTAAGAAGATTGGTACCGGAGGGATGGCGGATGTCTACTTAGCACTCGATACTGTTTTAAATCGTGAGGTCGCACTCAAAGTTTTAAGAGGTGATTTATCACATGACCCGGTAGCGCTTTTGAGATTTCAACGAGAGGCAAATGCAGCCTCTGGATTGAATCATCCAAGTATTGTTGAGGTATATGATGTCGGTGAGGATGAAGGTCAACATTACATCGTCATGGAGATGATTCGAGGAACTACACTTAAACAACTCGTTCATCGCCGAGGTGCTTTAGATAAATATGAATCGGTAGCAATTATGCAACAACTCGCATCTGCATTACAACATGCTCATGCAGCACAGGTAATCCACCGAGATATTAAACCGCAAAATATTCTCGTGAAGGATGATGGAACGGTAAAAATTACGGATTTTGGTATCGCACTTGCCGGTGACGCAATCCAATTAACCAAATCAGATTCCGTATTAGGTTCAGTGCATTATATGGCTCCAGAGTGTTCTCGGGGTGAAGGTGCAGGAGAACAATCGGATGTGTATTCTCTTGGTGTTGTTTTTTATGAATTACTCACAGGGGATGTTCCTTATCGGGGAGAGACACCGGTTGAAATTGCTATGAAACATATGAGGGAACCATTTCCTTCTGTAATGAAGTTTAATCCTACACTGCCCAATTCAATTGCGAATATTATTGCACGTGCTACGCATAAAAACCGTACGCATCGTTATGCAAACATGAAAGAGTTTGTAGAGGATTTAGACACATGTCTCCTTGAATCTCGTGCGGATGAACCTTTATGGGAAGCAACGATGGAAAGTGATGATGGAACGAAATTAATTGAGAAACTTAATGGGGTAACGGAAACGGTCCCCAATCAAGACAAACCTAAAAAGAAAAAAACGATGATTATTGGTGCAAGTTTACTGGCTATTATTATTGTAATTTTTGGTATTTGGATGATCTTCGCCCCGAAAAAACCAAATGATGTAGAAATTCCAGACTTAGCAGGACTAAGTGTATCAGAAGCGAAAGAACATCTTGCAAGTTTAGGTCTTAATTATTCCCCGTCATATTTATACGAGATTTCCGATAAATATGAAGATGGCAAATTAATTGGTACAAAACCCGAAAAGGGAACGAGAGTTCTTAAAGGAGACCAAATTAAACTTATCGTATCGCAAGGAAAGATTTACACTGTAGAAGATTTTTCTGGGAAATCCGTAAATGATGTTAAGGCAACTTTATCTGATAAAAATATAAATATTAAAACGACTTCAGAATATTCAGCATCAGTTCCAACGGGTCATATTATCCGTCAGGAAGGATTGATGCCAGGTGATAAAATTAAGCTAGAACAACGTTATGATATTATTTTGGTTGTTAGTTCCGACAAAGAACTTGTGTTACCTGGGGACTTAATTGGTAAATCCATTGATGAAGCGAAAGCACAATTAGAAGAATTGGGTGTTGAGGTGACCACTTCAGAATTACCAACGCAAAACCTTAGTATTTCAGAGTTAAACAGTCTGAGCTTTGGCACGGTAATTCGGTCAAATCCAATGCCTGGAAGTTATTATATCCAAAATTCAGGGAATTCTGTGACATTGTATTACTATAGTGAGAGCAGTCGTCCCAAAGAAGAAGACGAAAAAGAAGAAAAGCCAAGTGATTCTGATGAGCAATCTGAAGGGAATCACGACAGGGAGGCATAATGAAAGAAGCTGTTATCACACGAATTGTATCCAACCGATATTCCGTTTATTTTGAAGGGGAGTTTATTATCGCGACTGCAATGGGGAAATTGAGGCTCGGTGATAAGCCAATTGTCGGAGATCATGTACATATCGAGGAGTTAGAGGGGAAATGGGTCATCCAACGCGTTCTTCCCCGCCGAAATCAATTGATTCGTCCACTTGTGGCAAATGTTGATCAAGCTCTTATTGTGATGTCTGCGAAAGAACCTGATTTTTCCTTTACTCTGGTCAATCGTCTTATTTTTCTTGTATCCCTTCAAAACATTAATCCTATTATTATAGTCTCAAAGAGTGATTTAGCGGATGAAGCACTCAAACAAAATATTCTTGATGAATATGAAAAATATGGTTATCAAGTCATCATGAGTGGAAGTAATTTACCAACCGATCCGCTTGAAGCGATTATGAAGGGAAAAATATCTGTCTTAGCAGGTCAAAGTGGTGTTGGGAAGTCAAGTATTCTCAATCGCATTAGCGACGATCTAGAACTTAATACACAAGAAATATCTAAGGCATTAGGACGGGGTAGACATACGACGCGCCACAATCAAATTTATCCTTTATGCGGTGGATGGATTGCGGACACACCGGGCTTTTCTTCATTAGATTTTAGTACTGTAGATCCGCTCGAGTTATCGCAAGCAATCCCTGATTTTGCGCCTTATATCGGAAATTGTAAGTACCGTGATTGTATGCATATAAAAGAACCGGGTTGCATTATTAAAGAAAACGTTGAAAGTGGAGCAATCTCAAAACAACGATATCAAGATTATCTTGATTGCTTAACATTAATTAAGGAGGAGTCACGATGAGTAAAATCGTATCACCATCTTTATTATCCTTGGATTTTAAAGATATGAAAACACAATTGAAACGTGTAGAAGTAGCAGGTGCAACGTGGTTGCATTACGATGTAATGGATGGAGTTTTTGTGGACAATATAAGTTTTGGTCCAGCAATAATGAAACAAATTGGTCAAGTTTCAGATTTATTGATGGATGTCCACCTTATGATTGTAAATCCTGAAAAGTACTTTGATATGTTTATTGAAAATGGCGCTGATGCAATAACCTTTCATACAGAATGTTATGGTGACCCAACTCAAGGCATTGAAGCTGTTAAGTATTTGAAGAAAAAGGGGATTAAGTCGGGGATTACATTAAGACCAGGAACAGATCTTGATAAAATTGTCCCTTACTTAAAACATGTAGATCTGGTTTTAGTGATGAGTGTTGAACCGGGATTTGGAGGACAAGCGTTTATGCCTGAAATGCTTGAACGAATCAAGCAACTTGATGAAATGCGAAAACTAAATAATTATGAATATCTTATTTCGGTAGATGGGGGCATTAATGGTGAAACCGGTCCTCGTGCACGTCTTGCGGGCGCAGATATCCTTGTTGCGGGTAGCTATGTATTTGGGGATGATATTGAAAAGGCGGTTTCGTCTTTACTATGAAAACCGTCACAATCGTTTTAGGAGAGCATCACGAAACTATTATAGGAGATGTCATTGGTGTGGATTTTGGTGCTTATGTATGTGCTCGCGATGGTGTAGCGATGACATTAGCCTGTGGCGATTTTGATTCTGTAACAACAGTGCAATTCAAGGAGATTGAGTTGCACTGTTCGCATATTCATAAATTAAACCCCATCAAAGATGAGACTGATTTTAAGTATGCATATTCTCTTTGTGATGATTATGATATTATTCGCGTTCTTGGCGGTTTGGGACGTCGAAAGGATCACGAGTTCATAAATATTATGACAGCGATGAAGGACTCAAGAATCGAGTTATATGATGGCTTAAACAAAATAAAACGATATGGCTCAGGGAGCCATATCGTAGATAAGTTAAATTATAAGTATTTTTCGGTTGTTGTACTTAAACAAGGTTATATTACCCTGAAGGGTTTTAAATATCCTCTTACTCGACGAGAAATATTTCCTTTTGATGATTATCTCACTTCAAATGAAATGATTCATGATAAAGGAGAAATAATCCTCGAAGATGCAAGTGTTCTCGTTATTCAAGCATGCGATTCATAATAAAAAAACGGTGTGAACCGTATTTTTTATTATTTTGCTTGTTGTGCTTTCAATGATTTTAGTGCACGGGCGGAAATACGGACACGAGTTGGTTTTCCATCCACCATAATTGTTGCATTTTGCAAGTTTACATTCCATTTACGACGAGTCGCACGAAGTGAATGTGAACGTTTGTTTCCTGATAGTGTTTTTTTACCGGATACGGAACATACTCTAGGCATACCGTAACCCCCTTTCTTATCTATTTCATAACGCTTGACTATAATATCATATAGATTTTGTTTAATCAAGTATCTCAGGGAAAAATTATCACCAAAAATTCTTGTGTGAAATAACAAGCAAAAATGCACTTAACACACCATCTATCACTTTGCTATTGGACTTTATTATGATATTATTATAATAGCACAAGGAGGTTCGCTGATGGAGAAACAAATAGTTGCAGCTTTAGAAATCGCGGATCATGAAGTGCGCTTATTAGTTGGACAATTTTTCAATGGCCGATTAAATATATTAAAGGTTGAACGAGTCCCACATTTAGGTGTGGCGGGCTATTCGATTATGAGCGAAACGCATGTGGTCGATTCAATTAAAAAAGCGATTGAAAATGCATCGCGTAATTTGGGGGTTGTAATAAAACAAGTACTATTACTTGTTCCTGGCGTCCATATGAAGCGAATCAATAAACAATTGCGCGTACCAATCACTGGGCGTATTTCTGAGAATGATGTAAAAAGAGCATATAAAGAATTATTAAACGTAAAAGCTCCTGAAGGACATATATTAACGAACGTATTAATGAGTAAGTATTTTGTGAACGGAAGTTCGACTCGTAAATTACCATTAAATGAACGATGTGAAAGTTTAACGATAGAAGCAGATTGCTACTTCGGGAAACAATCCATCATTTTCCCATATGTGTCATGTGTTGAAAAATCAGGATTAAAGATTATTGATATTGTTTTAGATGATATTGGTTTTGCAAAAGAGGCTTCATTATTTGAAGCGTCAATTGATAAACCAATTGTTTCTTTAACATTAGGTGAAAAACTAACAAAATTATCACTATTTAGTAAAGGTATTCTCTTATCTAATGATTATATCGATCGTGGATTTGATGTCTTTATGAAGAAAATCGAACGTACATTAAAAGTGCCAACGGATGTTGTGCATCGATTATTGTATTTTAATGTCGATTTAAATAATGAAAATCCGAAAGATGACCCTATATTTATATGGTCAACTAAATCAACATCCCATACCTTATCTCAGGTAGATCTTATGGATTTAGTTGCAGAGGATATTCATAAATTTATTGTTGAAATATGTAATAGTTGTGAACCGATTTTTGAAAGTCTTGGGGAACCTCGTTTTATTATTAGTGGAGAAGCCGCAGAGATTTCAGGAATTACAAATTGTATTGAAAAAATAACAGAAGCGGAGGCGGTTACATACCGTTCTACAACATTTGGTGTAAAAGATTATGGTCTAACATCTCTTGTAGGGGCATTTTACTTTTATAAAGACCAAAGTATATTCCGTGATGTAACACTCTCAAGCGTTGATGAAGATGAGTTTAAGCGAGTTGTGTTACAATATGAAAAAGACGAAGATGACTCGATTACTCAAAAACTGAAGAGCATGTTCTTTGAACGTTAGATGGAGGAGTGAACAAATATGGATGCGAATTTTGAACAAGTAGCAAGAATTAAAGTAATAGGTGTCGGTGGCGCTGGATGTAATGCGGTTAATCGAATGGTTGATGAAGGCATGAAAGGTGTAGAATTTTATGTCGCAAATACAGATTTACAAGTGCTTAACTGTTCGCCTGTAGTTAATCGTATAGAATTAGGCCGTGAGGTGACGAAGGGTCTTGGGGCAGGTGCGAATCCAGAAATGGGACGTAAAGCTGCCGTTGAGAGTGAAAATGAAATTCGAGAAGCTGTAAAAGATGCTGATATGGTCTTTGTTACAGCTGGTTTAGGCGGTGGAACTGGTACAGGAGCATCACCACTTGTTGCGAAAATCGCGCAAGAAGAAGGTGCACTTGTTGTAGGGATCGTTACAAAACCATTTACATTCGAAGGACGTCGTCGTTCAAATCAGGCAATGTCTGGATTGGAAGAATTAAAGTCTTATGTTGACTCATTAATTATTGTAAGTAATAATCAATTACTTGAAGTGATTGGACGTATTCCATTCCAAGAAGCATTTAAAGAGGCAGATAATGTACTAAGACAAGGTGTTCAAACAATTACTGATCTGATTGCTGTTCCTGCAATGATTAACCTTGACTTTGCGGATGTTCGATCCGTTATGGCAGGACAGGGAAGTGCTTTAATTGGAATTGGTATGTCACAAGGTGAAAATAAATCAATTGAAGCGGCTCAAAAAGCGATTACTTCTCCACTTTTAGAAGCACAAATTGATGGTGCTCGTAATGCGATTGTAAACGTTACAGGTGGCGATTCAATTTCGATTCAAGATGCATCAGAGGCAGTAGATTATATTCGTGATGCAGCGGGAAATGATATTGATATTATCTTTGGAGTTGCGATTAATGAAAATATTGGTGATTCCATTATTGTAACCGTAATTGCGACTGGTTTTGATGGTGCGGAAGAACCTGCACCTGAAGCCCATGCTACGCGTACTGCGGCTGAAGCAAGACCCGCTTATCAAACGTCACATAACAATCAGGAAGAACGTCGTACTGAAAACAATGATATCCCTGAGTTCTTTAAAACGCGATAAGTCACATTGTTTGATCTTTTAAAAGATTAGAAGTAAAGAAAGAACACGTTTCTTTCTTTTTTTATGAAGTTATTTCTGAAGTACATACATAGTAACGGAGGTGATTTATGCTTTCGTTATATATAACTGGATTGATTGTATTAATCGGATTGGCGGCGGTATACAAAATCCTAACAAGTAGTAGCGGCAGTTTATCTTATGGTAAAGCCAAAATTCAGTGGGGACGATGATGGTCGACAATATCACCTAATGCCACGTGAGAAACTTTTAGCGCTCGGTCCTGAAAAACTTTCGGATGCGGAACTGATTGCAATCTTATTACGGACAGGAACACGCAATAAAAGTGTTACAGTCCTTGCTTCTGAAGTCATACAATCGATTGGCGGAATTCAGAATCTGATTACGATTCAATATGGGGAATTATCAAATATCAAGGGTATGAAAAAAGCTAAATGTTCAACTCTCATTGCGTTACATGAGTTGCTTCGAAGAATTGTCAAGCCAGTGCCTGGGGAAAAGATTCAACTAAGTTCGTGTCAACATACAGTGAGGTGGTTAAATCTTGAGATTGGGTTTGAGGAACAAGAACGCTTTCTTGTGCTTTTTCTTTCCACTCAGAACAGACTGATTCGCTACTTAAATTTATTTAAAGGTACGGTTGATCAGAGTTTAGTTCATCCACGTGATGTCTTTAGAGAAGCGGTACGATGCAATGCATCTCGAATTGTACTCGTACACAATCATCCTGGAGGATCGCTCGCTGCCAGCGAAGCAGACATAGAGATGACTCAAGTTTTGATTAACTCTGGTTATATGATTGGAATTGAGGTGCTCGATCACATTATCGTCACCTCAACAGAGTCTGTTTCATTACGTAAATTGCAACCGCTTTTATTTGGAGAATAGGGGTTAAAACCCTTATTCTTTCATTTGTAAAAAGTTGGATTTGTAAGTATAATAAAGAAGGTGATTAAATGAAACGAAAGAATAATTTTAGACGTTTACTTATTTATTTGTTAACAACAGTTATTGTTTGTCTTTTTGGAATGGGATTTGTAAAAAAATCGTCATTTTATGAATCATCAGATCGTAATTTCTTTAGTTTCATTTCGATGGTACGTTATGGGTTAATTGATTATCCAATTGAAACAATGAGCAATGTCGTAAAAGACACATCGACGATGTGGGATGTGCGTCATGAAAACGATAAGTTAAGAACACAATTAGAAACATCTCATCATTGGCAAACGCGATTAAATGAATTAGAGAGTGAAGTGGCTGAACTTAAAGCGCTGAATGAACTTAATTCAGTCTATTCAGAATTTACACAAGTTAACGCAACTGTAAAAAACCGTTCATCTGAAAAATGGGATTCCGTTATCACAATTGATAAAGGAAGTGAAGATGGTGTTGCTGTTGGCGACGGTGTTGTGGCTCCGAAAGGAATTATTGGTAAAGTATTAAGTGTTGATAAAAATCAATCATTGGTAGCACTTCTAATTGCTAATGATGAAAATTCGAATGCTACGGTGCAAATAGAGGTATCGAAAGGGAATTATGTTCAAGGAATTTTAAATTCGTATGATCATGAGAAGAAATTGTTTTCTGTCGTACTTCTTGAGTCTACTTCAACCATTGCCGCAGATATGCCTGTATCAACTGCAAGCATAAGTAGTGTCTATCCAAGTGGTTTGTTTGTTGGGAAAGTCGACTCTGTTAAAAATGTTGCAGATAGTGTTGGCGTGCTTGTGTATGTAAAACCTTCTGTAGATTATAATAATATTAAGTATGTTTCGGTGGTGAAAAAATCATGAGAATGATTCGCTGGATGCATTTTCTATATATTTTGGTTTTATTGGTTTTAGATTCAATTTTTAATGCTCTGTTTACGCAACTTGGTTTGAGTTCGATAACGTTTGTAAGCAGTTTGCATTTTCTTGGACTAATGCTATTAACGCAAAATGATTCTCAGACTGAATCGATTGTCAAAGCGATTCTTTTAGGGATATGGATGGATTTAAACCATATTGGATCGTTTCCAATGTTCTTTGTTAGTTATTCCGTCACAATAGCGATTTTAAGAGTTTGGGATCGTTATATTGGGACATCAACATTTGAGTTTCTAGTTCTAGCAGTTATTGGGTTGTTTATCAAAGAAATGTTAATTTTTGGAATGTTACCTCTTGTTAAAGGGGTATCGTATGGTTTAATTACTTTTATAAGTACTCGAACTTTATGGGTAATTATCGGTAATTTAATTCTGCTACCAATCGCTATGACGTTATATAAATTAATGCATCGTATGATTATGCAACGTGTTCAAAATTTATATATGCGTTAATAAAAACAGAGGGAGATATTGATTTATGAACATATTTCAACGCATTCAAAAATTTTTTGATGATCATTTCAGTTGGAAGCAACTTGTTCCTTTTATGTTATTTTTATTAAGTGTATTTTTATTGATGCAAACATGGGCTGTTTGGCAACATGCAATTGAGTTAGCAAAACGCATTCTACTACCATTTGTTATCGGTTTTGCGCTCGCATATATTGTTAGACCCATTGCTGTTTTCTTTGAAAAATACAATATTAAGCGGGCTATTAGTGTTCCCATCACGCTTGTATTGTTTGTGGTACTGATTGTACTTCTTTTTTCATCAATTTTACCATCACTCTATACAGATATATCACAATTAATTGGTAATAGTATGGATGGGATTCAACAGCTTTACAATTACTATAAAGAGATTAATCATAATAATCCTTCACCTTGGGCAGATGATATATTTAAGCAAGTTATGGGGATGCTCAATGGAATTGTCGGTCAGATACCAACATTGCCTGCTGCAGCATCACAGTTTTTATCAAAGATTTTTTCAACAATCACGACTGGAATTTTTTCATTTATTATTGGGATGTATTTTGTTTTTGATTATGAAAATTTCACGGGAAGTGTTTTACGAATTGCAAATAACATTTCACCTAAATTGGGGAACTCTATCATTGTTATTGATCATGCAGTTAGCCGTTATTTAGGGACGCTTGTAGTTATTATGACCATTACATGCATTGAGTACAGTTTGCTTTATCTAGCTGTCGGCCATAATTATGCATTTGTTCTCGGGGTGTTGACCGCATTTGGATTATTAATTCCATATATTGGACCAACTGTTGTGCATGTACTGGGGATTTTAACGGCATTAACGTTACCGTTACCACGTGTGCTTATTCTTACTATTGGTTTAGTTGTTTTGTCAAATGTAGATGGTTATGTGGTGTCACCGATGGTTTATTCAAAACGCGACAAAATCGAACCCCTATGGTCGTTATTCGCATTTTTTGCGTCGAGTGTTTTATTTGGATTTGTAGGGATTTTAATTTCCATGCCATTATACTTCTCGATACGTGCCTTATTTAACTTGAGAAAGAATAATTGGGTTATCCCTGAAGAAAATTAGTGTATAATAAAATGTGAAAAGAGGTTGTGTATGAAACGATTGATGAGTAAAATACTAGTGTTGGTTATCATACTGGGGACATTGTCGGGATGCGTTCCTAGAAGTCGGAATGTAATCGTTACAAATTATCCAATTCAGTTCTTAGTTGAGCGTCTTGCTGGTGAGCGTGTAAACGTTCAACGGATTGACACCGGTTTAATACCTCAACAGGCGACAGTCAAAGATGATTTTCAAGAAATCATCAAAAAAGCAGATACAATTTTTTATATTAATGAATTACAGCCCTACTGGCAACTTTACCTCGATGATCTTCAAAATTCTAAATTGCAGATGATCGATTTATCGGAGCGATCAATGTTGTATCCATTTAAACGATATACAAATGTAGTAGTTGATGGCCAGTCCCATGCGATTGAATCTGCATATTATGAATCAGAAGCTTTTGCCGCTGTGGATCAATACGACAAAGATCCATTTTTATGGATGGATCCTTTAGCGATGACGTCCATGGCACGTACAATAAAAGATTGGTTGGTTCAAACGTATCCAGATGAGGAAGCTTATTTTACAGAACAGTTTGAAGTCTTAGAAGTTGAATTAACAGGACTTCAAGCGCAGTACCAGTTATTGCGAGATTCAGAAAAAGGGATTAAGTTTGTTTCAATGACACCATCTTTTGGTAACTGGCAAAAGAGTTATAATATTGGTGTTTATCCCGCAACCTTGTCAAAATACGGAGTGTTGCCGGATGAAGAAATGTTGAATGCAATTAGATCACGCATTGCAAAAGATGGTGTTCAATATATTGCGTATGAAGAGAATATGCCAGAAGAATATGTAAAATTATTTAATCAATTAAAAACAGAGTTTAATTTAACACAAATTGAATTAAGCAATCTTTATAATCTATCAGATAAAGATATCGAAGCGAATTATGATTACATCGCGAAAATGAGACTTAATCTAGAAACCCTTGAGACGATTGCTAAGTAATCCCAAGGGTTTTACTTATTTAGAAAGTAGGAAAACATGAATAAATTATTATTAATCGATGGGAATTCAATGCTTTTTAGAGCATATTATGGAACACTTTCAAGGGGTTATATGAAATCCAGTTCAGGTGTAGTGACAAATGCAGTATATGGCTTCTCAACGATGCTTGCAAAGGCTATAGAAATTATCAATCCAACACATGTGCTCGTTGCATTTGATACAAAGGATAAGACGTTCCGTCATGATATGTTTGAAGCCTATAAAGGAACACGTAAAGAGGTTGATGAAGAATTGGTGTCACAATTTGCTCTTGTACGTGAATTTTTAGATGCATATCCTATACAACGGTTTGAATTAAGTGGGTATGAAGCAGATGATATCATTGGAACGATGTCAAAAATGTATCCTGATTCGAAAGTTGAAATTCTGACAAGTGATCGTGATATGCTTCAATTAATTGATGATAATGTTGATGTTTTGTTAATGAAAAAGGGTCTTACAGACTTGCGTTTAATGGATAAAATGAGTCTTTTGGATGAGATGGGTATTGAACCAAAACAAATTGTCGATATGAAAGCTCTCATGGGTGACGCAAGCGATAATATTCCCGGTGTTCCTTCGATTGGAGAGAAAACAGCGCTTAAACTTCTCGGCCAATATGGTAGCTTTGAAAATCTTTATGAACACAAAGATGAAATCAAGGGGAAAATGGGCGAAAAAATTCGGGAATTTGAGGACCAAGCGAGAATGTCATATCAGTTGGCTGAAATCTATACTTCTGAACCACTTGATATTGATCTATCTTCCATTAAGTATGAAATTCCAAATGAATCTTTAAATGCATTCTATCGTAAATATGATATGAATTCGCTTATTACAGATCATTATGATGTCGAAACAATTGAAAAAGAGAATATAAAGTTTATTCATTTGGATTCATCCTGGCAAAAATCAGCCATCGCAATTTCGATGGAGCTTGATAAAAAGGGAAATCTTCAGGGGTGTTTCATTTCTGATGGGAAGGAAAATATTTACCTCACACTTGGGGAAATGGTTGAAAACCCTGAATTTAGAGCTCTGATTGAGTCCGATATTTCCATTGTAGTAGATTCATCAAAATCGCTTTATCGTTTTTGTCTTGAGAACCATTTTGAAATTCAGCATCAGTTCGATGACCTTTTATTGCTTGCATTTATTGTAAACTCATCGATTACAACTATGGCACGATTAAAAGATGAATTTGCGCTCTGGTTTCATGAATACGAAGGGATGGAGAAGGGTGCGGCTTTCACTCAAGCTATTCTTTCTCAATTTAAAACTTTAAGTGATGAAGCAAAACAAATTGAAGTGCTTTCTGTCTATGAAGATATTGAAAAACCTCTTGTCCCCATCTTATCAAAATGTGAATTTAGGGGGATCAATGTCGATCGAAGCGTTCTTGATGATATTGCAAGTGCGACACACCAAAAAATTGAGACGCTGAGTAAACATGTTTATGACCTTGCAGGCATGGAATTTAATTTAAATTCACCGAAACAGTTAGCGGAGGTCTTGTTTGATCATTTAAAACTCCCAACGAAAAAGAAACGTTCAACTGCTGTAGATGTGCTTGAAGGTTTGATTGATGAGCATGAGATTATTGCACCTATTTTGGAGTATCGTAAGTATCAAAAACTCTATAGTACCTATGCCGTAGGATTGACCAAACATATTCACGCCGATGGGAAAATACATACTTCTTTTAACCAACACGCAACACAAACCGGTCGTTTATCGTCAAGTGATCCAAATTTACAAAATATCTCTGTTCGTGATGAAGAAACACGAATGATTCGAAAGGCTTTTGTAGCATCAGAAGGATGTACGTTAATGTCAATTGATTATTCTCAAATTGAACTTCGTGTCCTTTCTTATCTTGCTGATGAGAAGCGTATGATGGCGGCATTTAATGGTGGCCATGATATTCATGCTGAAACGGCAAAGGCAATTTTTGGAGTGGATGAAATTACCGATACCATGCGACGTCAAGCAAAAAGTGTTAACTTTGGAATTGTTTATGGTATGTCCGAATATGGATTGTCTAAACAGTTGGATATAAACATACCTGAGGCGCGTCATTTTATAACACGATATAATGAAATATATCCGAACATTACGAAGTATATGGATTCCGTGGTAGAAGATTGTACGCGTGATGGTTATGTTAAAACCCTATTTAATCGACGTCGATATATACCTGAAATCTATGATGCAAATCGAGCGGTAAAAGACTTTGGTAAGCGTGCTGCGATGAATGCACCCATTCAAGGGACTGCAGCGGACATCATTAAGATAGCTATGATCAAAGCAGATGAATTGCTTGTATCCAACAATTACAAATCTGCTATGATTTTACAAGTTCATGATGAGCTTGTATTTGATGTTTATGATGATGAGCTTGAAGCGATTCAAAATCTTATGGTATCAGTTATGGAACACATTGTTTCTTGGCCGATTGATCTGAACGTTTCTGTGGATACCGGTAAGGATTGGTATTAATAATGCCTGAGTTACCAGAAGTTGAGACGATTGTACGGACCCTAGAGAAGTCACTGAAAGGAAAACGTATAATTTCAATTAATTTTATTTATCCAAAGCTTCTTGAAACGCAATCGGAGTATCCACTGGAGGCATTAGAAGGAACATATTTTAAGGATTTCCATCGTCGAGGAAAATATTTGTGGTTTGAGATGTCGAATGGTTTACATTGGATTCTGCATTTGAGAATGGAAGGCAAATTTCACCTATACGACGAGGTAAAAGTGCCATCTAAACATACTCATTGCGTTATTAATTTTGATGGAGGAACGATTCACTATCTGGACACGCGGAAATTTTCGCGTATGGCTGTCGTATCGGATCCAATTCGATATTTAGAAACCAAAAATTTAGGATTTGAACCGTTTGACCCTAATTTAAGTGGTGACTATCTATATCAGAAAATTCATCAATCCAATCGTGTTATGAAAACGATCTTACTAGACCAAAGTATTATTGCGGGAATTGGCAATATCTATGCAGATGAGATACTTTTTGAAGCACAAATTCATCCACTTACCACCGGATCAAAAATATCAAAAAAACAGTGTGATATGATTGTTGAGACGGCACAAGTTATTTTGATGAACGCAATCAAGGCGGGTGGAACAACTATTCGTTCTTACACGTCCTCGCTTAATGTTACTGGTCGTTTCCAAGTTAATTTGAATGCCTATGGGAAAGCGGGGGAACCGTGTTCACGATGTGGGAAGACCTTGGAGCGCATTGTAGTATCAGGACGATCAACTGTTTTTTGCGGAAAATGTCAGAAGGTGAGACGATGAAAATTGGAATAACAGGAACAATTGGGGCAGGTAAATCGAGTGTAAGTCAATATATAAGAGACTCCGGATATCACGTTTATGATATGGATCGTTTGACGCATTCATTTTACGAACCCAATGGTATTTTATATGATTATATTATCGCGCTACTCGGTTCGCAAATTTTAGAAACAGATGGAACCGTAAATCGTCAGAAAATGTCTACCATTCTATTCAAAAATCCGGAAATGCTGGCGGAACTCGAACGAAACGTTTTTTCGGAAGTCAGAGTATTTATTGAGGAGATTATCGATAATGAAAAATCAATAATTTTCTTTGAAGTCCCACTTCTTTTTGAGGCAAATATGGAAGACTTGTTTGACAGCATCATCATGGTGAGTGCAGATTATAATACACGAATTCAAAGACTGTTGGCTCGAGGCATGAAAATGGAAGATATCAACCTTAGAATGAATCGACAGTATTCGGAAATAATCAAGGAAGAAAAATCAGATTATATTTTATATAATAATGGTACACTTTCCGAATTAAATTACGACACTGAGATATTGATACAAAGAATTAAAATGGAGGGTTTAAAAGATGCAAGAAGTCGTTTATAAAACAAATGTAGATTTTAAAATCGCGCCGGATCAGATGGAAGCGTTGGTACTTTTATATCAGCCACTGTTTTCTTATCCTGCATTAAGTCTTTATCTAACCCTTTATGAGTTTGGGCAATATGAATGCGAAGTACCGATTCAGACCTTAACGCATATGTTACAACTTGGAATTTCAGAAATAAACGATTATCGAAAAGAACTGGAAAGGTTTGCACTTGTGCGAACCTTTGATACAGGCGTTTTAACGCTTGTGCTTGTACCGCCAATGAATCCACATGATTTTCTCCAACATCCTACTTTTGGAAGACTCTACTCGATTGTGAGAGGGAGCGAGTCATTCATCGAAGTTTGCACACGCTATCGTAAAGACGTTTGTGTCGAGGTGGATAATGAAATATCGGCGAGTTTCGATTTAACACGGCTATCGTCTTGGGATGAATCACTTGAGGAATCCTATACATCGAAGCGAACTGAAGGAGCGGGCCTGATCCGTAAGCACAAATTTGACGTTGAAGGGTTCTTTAAGTCTATTAGTAATGCGATGTATCCCCAAGCATTTCGAACGGATGATGTCCGAGAAAAAGTAGGTGTTTTTGGATCGTTTTATAACTTAAGTTATTTAGATATGAAATCGGTATTAATGGCATCTACAAATTTTGAAACAGGGACATTTGATTCAAAAAGGTTCCAACATCTTATTGAAAAAAATCATGGAACACAAAGTGTTGCGAGTGTTTCAGATCCATATGAACTTGATCCGATTAGTTTCCTCGCCTACAAACAAGAAGATACTTATATTATCGATGCCGATCGTAAGCTCTTAAAATCTTTGGAGCATAATTTTGGCTTTGATAATAAAGTTATAAATGTCCTCATAGAGTACATATTAGAAACAAATGATAAGAATTTAAATCGAGGGTTTGTTGAAAAGGTTGCATCATCATGGAAACGTCGTGGTGTGAAGACGCTCGAGGATGCCCTCAAAGAAAAAGAAACGCCAAGTCACACAAGCAATAAACGCATTGCGAAACCCAAAGTAGAAGTGGTGAGTCCGACATATTCGACTGATACTACCATTGATAAAGATGTTGATTCCCTGAAATCGCGATTGAAAGGGATGTTAAGTAAAGGAGAAATCTAGATGAGTATGCGCAATCTAAAATTCGAGTTAACCGATGAACAAGTTCAAAAACGTTTGGAGACGTTTGAGCGTTTACGTACATTGCCAGAAATAATTGATTTCATGAAACGTTTCGAATGCCCTGACGCTATCATTGAAGCAAATGCATTTCAATTTAAAAACTGGGTATTAAATAAACGGAAAGCAGAATCGTATACGCCTCAAGAACTTGAAAATGATCCGAGTTTAGGTCAATATGTAGACCTAATTTATGATCAATCAACAGGTATTTTGTCGGAACAGATTTATGAACTTCCAATTGTTCGTGAAATTGCTGAAGAAAATGCATATCTAAATCAATATGTCATTTTTGATTTGCCATTGAGTTTACATAATGCACTTTTTTCGAAAATTTCCATTGAACATGAGAATCCAAATTATTTAAATGTACTTGAAGATATGATTAATTTTGTTGAAAATGATAAGCTGGGATATTATCTCTATGGTAATTTAGGAATTGGAAAGAGTTACTTAAGTGCATGTGTTTCCAATGATTTTGCCAAGAGTGGACGTAATGTGGCGTTTATTCATGTTCCAAAACTCATGAGTCATTTAAAGCAATTATTTACACATCCGTCAGAGATGGAATATACGTTGAGGAAACTTAGAAAAGTACCTTTGCTCGTTTTAGATGATTTAGGAGCAGAACCGATAACGTCATGGAGTCGTGATGAAATTTTATTATCAATACTCAATGAACGCCTTGAGAATAAGAAGAAGACCATTATAACAAGTAATTACAGTCCGGATATGCTTGTAGACTTGTATAAACTTGATAATAAGGGAACTTCTGATGAGATTCGAGCTAAAAGATTGGTAGATCGTATCCATGCTTTAACAATCCCATATGAAATGGTGGGTCAAAATCGACGAAACAAGTAATTTCTCAACATTTTGTAGAGAAATAGCAATAAAATAGTGGTATGATTACAAGAGAGGTGAATTATGAAGAAGATTGGCATATTAACTTCAGGTGGTGATGCTCCGGGCATGAATGCAGCGATTCGTGCCGTTGTCCGTTCTGGTATTTCAGCAGGACTTGAAGTATTTGGTGTTTTTGACGGATACGAGGGCCTAGTTAACGATAATATTCGTAAACTAAGTCGTGGTGATGTTAGTGACATTATTATTCAAGGTGGAACAATTTTAGGGAGTGCACGTCTTGAGGACTTTAAGCTTCTTGAAGTTCGTGAAAAAGCTGTAGCGAACTTAGAGAAACACGGTATTGAGGGTTTGGTTGTCATAGGCGGTGATGGTAGTTACCGTGGTGCGATGGCACTTACAGAGATGGGGATTAACTGTATTGGAATTCCAGGTACCATTGACAATGATATTGCATCTACTGATTACACGATTGGTTTTGATACAGCATTAAACACAGTTATTCTTAATGTTGATAAACTCCGTGATACTTCGAGTTCACACCATCGTTGTTCAGTTGTAGAGGTTATGGGAAATCGATGTGGTGATTTAGCCCTCTATGCTGGATTAACAACAGGTGCTGAAGTAATTATTACAAAAGAAACAGGATATGATGAATCAGAAGTATTAGAACGCTTAAGCAGAATTGAAGAAGTGAAGAAAAAACGTCATGCTATTGTTATTATTAGCGAAAAAATAACGGATGTAGAGCTTCTAGCGCAAAAGATTTCAAGACATACTGGTTTTTCTGGCCGTTCAACTGTTTTAGGTCATATTCAACGTGGTGGATCACCGACGGCACGTGACCGTATTTTAGCAACACAATTCGGTGATAAAGCAGTAAGACTGCTTATCGCAGGTGATGGCGGTAAATGCGTCAGCATCTTAAACGAAGAAATAGTAGCAATTGATATTGATGAAGCATTGAAAATGCCTAAAAAATCAAGTAGAGCGCTGTTTGAATTACATGACAGATTGGTATAGGAGGATAAACAATATGCATGAAATGAAAAAAACTAAGATTATTTGTACTATCGGACCCGCTTCCGAATCACCAGAGATGATCGAAAAACTCGCAAATGAAGGAATGAATATCGTTCGTTTTAACTTCTCACATGATGTTCAAGAAAATCATTTACGTCGTATGAAAGTTGTTCGTGAGGTGAGTGATCGAATTGGTATTAACTTGGGAATTCTTTTAGATACAAAAGGACCTGAAATTCGTTGTGGCGATATGGAAAATGGCGCACTTGAATTTGCAGAAGGTGATATCGTTCGTGTAGGGGTTGATGCAGATTACGTAGGAAATAATGAGCGTTTTACTTTATTAGTACCAGAAGTTTACGAAGACGTTAAAGTAGATGACTACTTACTTATTGATGATGGTAAAATGAAACTAACCGTTATTGATAAAAAAGATGGAGATCTCGTTTGTCGTGTCGATAATCCAGGTCTAATCAAAACACGTAAAGGTGTTAACGTACCGAATGTTGTGTTAAGTATGCCATTCCTTTCAGAAAAAGATCGTGCAGATATCACATTTGGGGCAGTAAATGGAATTGATTATATTGCAGCATCTTTTGTAAGACGTGCACAAGATGTTTTAGATATTCGTGAAGTGATTGAAGCAGCTGGAAAACCAGACATCCAAATCATCGTTAAGATTGAAAACCAAGAAGGATTCGATAATATTGAAAGTATTCTTGAAGTCGCAGATGGTGTGATGGTTGCTCGTGGTGACTTAGGTGTTGAAGTAAGTACACATTTAGTTCCTATTTACCAAAAACAAATCATTAAGACAGCAAATAGAATGGGTAAACCAGTTGTAACAGCTACACATATGCTTGAATCAATGCAACAAAACCCACGTCCTACTCGTGCTGAAGCAAGTGATGTTGCGAATGCAATCTTAGATGGTACTGATGCAATTATGCTTTCAGGGGAATCAGCTGTTGGTGCCTATCCAGTAGAAGCTGTTCGTACAATGGCTGAAATTGCAATTGCTATGGAAGAAATTATTCCTTACCGCGATCGTTTGCGTCATTCAATTGAATCATCAAAACGTACAATTCAAGATTCAATCGGAATTTCTATTGCTGAAACAGCCTTAAACCTTGATGATGTAGCCGCAGTTATTGCATTTACTCAAAGTGGTTCAACAGCAAAACGTATTTCAAAATACCGTCCAAATGTTCCGGTAATCGCTGTTACTTTCACAAAAGAAGTTCAAAATCGTCTAGAAATCGTTTGGGGTGTAAAACCTGTGGTTTCCGATATTCGAAACGAAATGACAAATGATGATGAAATCGCAAATACAATTGCGAAAAACTTTGGTATTGAACCAGGTAAAAAAGTTATTATTGCAGCTGGATACCCAACAGGTACCGGTAATACAAATACAATGAAAATTATTGAAATTAAATAAGGAGATTGTTATGAATAAATATATCGGAGTTGATTTAGGCGGTACGAATGTACGTGTAGCTGTTATTGATGAAGATGGAAAGATTCATGAGCAAGTTAAAAGCGAATCATACGCACTTGAGGGACCGGAAGTTGTTTTAGATAACATCATCTCGATGATAAAAAATCTAAAACAATTTGATGAATGTGTTGGCATTGGACTGGGTTTACCCGGTCCAGTTAACACAGAACTCGGGTGCGTAACCTTATCTACAAACATGAAAGGGTTTACGGAATATCCGGTAATCGACTATCTCAAAAAACATATAGATTTACCAATCTATATGGATAATGATGCAAATGTAGCAGGTCTTGCGGAAGCACTTGTTGGTGCAGGTAAAGGCAATAATGTAGTCTATTATTTAACGCATTCAACTGGTATTGGAGGGGCACTTGTATTTAATGGACAAGTCCTTTCAGGTCATAAGGGTTATGCAGGAGAAGTAGGAAATATCGTAATTGACCGTGAACGCGTTCGTCGTTCGGACATCAACACACTTAATGCAGGTGCAGTTGAAAATGAAGCGAGCGGTTCAGCATTAGTTCGCAAAGCTCAAGAATTGATTGATCCAAAGATTCAGTCTGCTGAAGAAATCTTTACGCTCATGGAACAAGGAAATGAAAAAGCGATTCAACTTATTGATGAGATGTCATATGATTTCGCAATGATGCTCTCTTCAATTGCACATGTATGTAATCCACATATTTTTGTAATTGGTGGTGGTGTTACGAAGTCAAAAAACTTATATTGGGATCGCATGATTGGTTATTATCAGGATTTAGTTCACGAACAAATGAGAGATACTCAATTTGTAGAGGCTGAATTGGATGAACCCGGTGTAATTGGTGCTGCGATGTTGTGTTACTCGAAAGAAGGTCACAGATAATGAATGATTTATTAAAAAAATATGCTAAATTAGCGGTGCGTTCAGGTGTTAATGTTCAAGAAGGACAAACAGTTTTAGTAAATGTTAAAGCTGAACATTATGAATTTGCACGTTTAATTGTTGATGAAGCCTATGCAGCAGGGCAAAAAGGTTGTTGTTAAATTTGGTGATGACCACATTGCTAAAATGCATGTACAAAACCAAGATATGGATACTTTAACAGATATTCCTCAATGGCTTATTGATGAATATGACAGTTATTTGGAAGAAGATTTATGTCGTTTATCCATTTATGCACCATCACCAGGTCTTATGGCTGATGTTGATGGCGATAAACTTGCTGCACAAGCAAAGGCACAAGGACAAGCTCTAAAACGTATGCGTGAATATACA
Organism: Erysipelothrix piscisicarius; assembly: GCF_003931795.1. Lineage (NCBI taxonomy): Bacteria > Bacillati > Bacillota > Erysipelotrichia > Erysipelotrichales > Erysipelotrichaceae > Erysipelothrix > Erysipelothrix piscisicarius. The sequence goes on from NZ_CP034234.1 coordinate 1,011,134, forward strand.
ATGGCAAATCGAGGACAATGGTCACTTGTTTCACTTCCAACAAAAGAATGGGCACATGTTGTGTTCCCAAATTTAGAAATTGATGAAGCTTATGATAAATTGTTGGAAGCAATTCTCTATGCTGTTCGTATTAATGAAAATGATGATCCTGTGTTAGCATGGGAAAAACATAATGAAAAACTATCACATCAAAACAAAATTCTAAATGATTACAATTTCAAATCCTTGCACTTTAAAAATGGCAAGGGAACAGATATTGTCGTAGGTCTCGTGGATAATCATGTTTGGGCTGGCGGCGAAGAAGTCTCTGAACGCGGTTATACTTTTAATCCAAATATGCCAACAGAGGAATCATTTACGATGCCAGATCGCCTTAATGTGAATGGTATTGTCTATAGTACAAAACCTTTAAATTACAATGGTAAACTTATTGATGAATTTTGGTTGAAGTTTGTTGATGGAAAAGTTGTTGAGTTTGATGCGAAACAAGAACGTGAAACACTTGAACAGCTTTTAAACACGGATGAAGGAAGTCGACACATTGGTGAAATCGCATTGATTTCTCACAAATCACCAATTTCGGATTTAAATATCCTATTCTATAATACACTCTTTGATGAAAACGCATCTTGCCATATGGCTTTAGGACGTGCCTATCCAATGAATATCAAAGGTGGAACAGAAATGACCGACGAGGAATTACTTGCACATAATGCTAACGACTCATTAAATCATGAAGACTTTATGTTTGGTAGTGAAGATATGAGTGTTGTCGGAACAACACACGACGGCGAATCAATTATTGTGTTTAATGAAGGTAATTTTGTAATTTAGTTGATATTTCTTTACTATTGATGTATAAATAATATATAAACAGTGAAGAGGACAAAAATACGTTGTTTTGAACTAGAGAGTGAAGTGGTTGGTGAAAACTTCTCGTAGAATATGCGTATTTACCACCTCAGAGTTGGATTTTAGAAAAAATCCCGTATTCTGGCGTTAACAGTTTAAGTGCACAATTTAAATTGTGAATTAAAGGTGGTACCGCGTAAATTCGTCCTTTTGGATGGATTTACGTTTTTCTTTTTTATAGAGGAGGTTATTATGGTAAATATTAGAGAAGATGAACGTCTTAATATCTTGAATCACTCATCAGCACACTTACTTGCTCATGCTGTGAAACGTCTTTATCCTGAAGCAAAGTTCTGGGTAGGACCTGTAATTGAAGATGGTTTTTATTATGACATGGATTTAGGAGATCAAGTACTTACAGAAGAGGATCTACCTAAAATTGAATCAATGATGCGAAAAATTGCTAAAGAAGACAAGCGCATTACACGAGAAGTGTTAACAAAACAAGAAGCGTTAGAAATCTTTAAAGATGATTCGTATAAAATCGATATTATTAACAATCTTGAAGATTATGCAACAATAACTGCATATCGTCAAGCTGAATTCATCGATTTATGTCGTGGTCCCCATGTTGAGACGACAAAGAAAATGAAATATTTCAAATTATTAAAAGTTTCTGGAGCGTATTGGAAAGGGGATTCCAAGAATAAAATGCTTCAACGTGTATATGGAATTACATTTGAAACTGAAGAAGACCTTAATCAATACCTTGAATGGTTAGAAGCTGCGAAAGCACGCGACCACAAAAAACTTGGTAAAGAACTTGAACTCTTTATGATGAGTGAATTTGGGCCAGGATTCCCATTTTGGTTACCAAATGGTATGACATTACGTCATGCTTTAGATGAATACTACTATAACGCGCATATTAAACGTGGTTATGTGCTTACACAAACACCAACAATGCTGAATAAAGAGTTGTGGGAAGTTTCAGGACACTGGGAAAACTACCGTGAAAACATGTATACCTCAACAATCGATGATCGCGAATTCGCAATCAAGCCGATGAATTGCCCAGGTGGAATGCTTGTCTATAAAAACGGCTTACATTCATACCGCGATTTACCGATTCGTCTTGCTGAAATGGGTCATGTGCATCGTCATGAAGCCAGTGGTGCGCTAAATGGTTTATTCCGTGTGCGTTCCTTTACACAAGATGATGCCCATCTATTTATGAGAGAAGATCAATTACAAGATGAAATCGTAGAAATATTAGATTTTATTGACGAGATTTATTCTACATTTGGTCTTTCATACTCAATCGAATTATCGACACGTCCTGAGGACAAGTATATTGGTGACATTGCGGTTTGGGACCGATCTGAACAAGCCCTCAAAGAGGCTTGTATGGCTGCTGGTGTCGACTTTAAAATTAATGAGGGAGATGGTGCGTTCTACGGTCCGAAACTCGACTTTAAAGTGCGAGATTCATTGAATCGTGTATGGCAATGTGGTACGGTTCAATTAGATATGAATCTTCCTGAACGTTTTGATCTTACATATGTCGCAGAAGATGGTAAGAAAAAACGACCTATTATGCTTCATCGTGCAATTTTCGGTTCAATTGAACGCTTTATCGGTATTCTTATTGAACACTTTGCAGGGGGATTCCCACTATGGATGGCTCCAAAACAGATCGAAATTATTCCTGTTAATACAGAGTTCCATATGGACTATGCCAATGAAGTTTGCGATCTTCTTTTAAATAAAGGAATTCGTGCACATGTCGATGGACGTAATGAAAAATTAGGCTATCGCTTACGTGAAGCGCAAAAGAATAAAATTCCACTTCAATTAATCATTGGAGATAAAGAAATCGAAGATCGTAGTGTCAATGTTCGCCGTTATGGTGAGCGTGCACAAAACCCATTTGAACTTGATGGATTTATGCAATTAGTGGAAGCAGAAATTAAATCCCGTTATATTCATAAAATTGAGAAAGACTAGTTTTTAAGGCATTAAATCGATCATAAATCGAGCGTAAATACACCATTGTATTTACGCTCTTTTTCGATATGTCAGTCCTCAAAGTGAAGTAGAGGGGCACTTATCCCTACATATATGATACCGGTTACATTTATTTGTGACATTTGTATTGATTATCAATATAAAATTCGATACGATATAGATACAAGGAAACTTGTATGGAGGAAACAGATGAAAAAACTATTTTCTAGTGTTTTAGTTGTCTTGTTAGCTCTTTCTCTAACCGCTTGTTCAGGTGGCGAAAAAGCACAAGATGGTAAAGGCGCAGAAATCGCTTTGATTACTGACGTTGGTACAATTGATGACCGCTCATTTAACCAAGGTTCATATGAAGGCGTTAAACAGTATGGGGACGAAAATAAAGTCACATATACATACTATCGTCCCGTTGCAAAAGATGACGAGGCATACTTTAACGAAATCGAAAAAGCGATTACTGAAGGGGGCGCTAAGGTTGTCGTTATGCCAGGATTTTTATTCGCGAACGCAGCTTTTAGAGCACAAAAGGAATTCCCAGATGTTAACTTTATTTTTGTAGATGGTGCTCCTTCGGAAACACCACAGTCGGAGCCTGTAATTGGTCCTAATATGTATTCTGTTGTTTGGGAAGAACAACAAGCTGGATTCTTAGCAGGATACGCTGCAGTCAAAGATGGCTATACAAAATTAGGTTATATTGGTGGTATGAAAGTTCCAGCTGTTGAAAAATTCGGTTTAGGTTATGTTTACGGAGCGAATCATGCAGCTGAAGAATTAGGTATTACTGTTGATATGATGTACAAGTATTCAGGAACATTTGAAGCATCTCAAGAAGTTCAGATGTTAGCTTCAGGTTGGTATGCAGGGGGAACTGAAGTAATCTTTGTTTCTGCTGGTGGTGCTGGTCCTTCAGTATTTAAAGCTGCAGAGGATAAAGAAGCTAAGGTTATTGGTGTTGACGTTGACCAATCAGGCGAAAGTGAAACAATCATCACTTCTGCTTTAAAAGAACTTCAACTTGCTGTTTATGAAGGATTAAAAGCACACTATGATGGCAAATTCCCAGGTGGTACGCAACATGCTTACAATATCAATGACGACGGTGTCGGATTACCTAAGAATTTCGACCGTTTCAAAACCTTTAAACAAGAAGATTTAGAAAAAGTTATCGCTGATATGAAAGCGGATAAAGATGGTGTTACTTCAACGATTAAAAAACAACATGCTGATGACTTTACAGATGTTATCAGTGATCCAATCTTGAAAAATATCAACATCACATTTATTAAATAGTAATGTAAAACGGCTAATTAGCCGTTTTCTTTTGCATAAGTGGAAAAAGAAGTGTTTGAATCAACGTCCTTCACTTGATAAAGTAAAAGTGCAGGGGGGATGATTATGAAATCTAAATGGGTTATTATGCTTTTAAGTTTTGTGCTGCTTGGTGGATGTTCGACACAATCATCGCAGGAGCAAACAAAATCTGAAGTCGCACTGATTACAGATATCGGAACGATTGATGACCACTCATTTAATCAAGAGTCGTGGGAAGGGATTATCGATTTTTGTAAGGATCACAATGTCTCGTATAAGTATTACCGTCCTGAGAATAAAGATGATATTGCATTCTATAATGAAATTCAAAAAGCGATTGAAGAAGGGGGCGCAAAAGTTGTTGTATTACCAGGATTCTACTTTGAATCGACTGCAGCAAAAATTCAAGATGACTTCCCTAATGTCAAGTTCATATTGATCGATGCACTTCAAAGGCTAATGAGGCCGGTGAGGTTGTGATTCGCGACAATCTTGTTCCCGTACTTTTTAGAGAAGAACAAGCAGCATATCTTGCAGGCTTTGTCACCGCACTTGAAGGATATACTAACGTAGGGTTTGTTGGCGGCGCAAAAATTCCAGCTGTAGAACGCTATGGAATGGGATTTGTGAAAGTTTTACAAGATGGTGCGAAAAGTAAGGATAAAGTTATTCATTTAAAGTATAAGTATTCAGGAACATTGGAACCATCCACTGAGATACAAATGTTAGGATCGAGTTGGTATAATGAGGGAACAGAAATTATTTTTGCCTCTGCAGGTGGTGCAGGACAATCAATTATTAAGGCAGCAGAAGATGCTGATAAGCGATTTATTGGGGTTGATGTGGACCAGTCATATATGAGCGATAAGGTTGCATTTTCTGCAACAAAAGGGATTCGGAAAACGGTTAAAAACCTTCTCGAGGCAAACTATAAACCAGAATTTCCGGGTGGAAAACGTTTAATCGTAGATCTCTGGCATGATGGTGTTGGTCTAGCTTATAAAGAAGATCGATTGAAAGAAATCAATAAAAACCAGGTTGATACGCTTATTGAAAATACGATGCAATTGATCGAGTCCAAAGAACTGATTATCCAAACGGAACATGATGAAAGCGGGGCTATTTTTTCAGATAAAAGTCAATTTTCAAATTTACAAATCGAATACTATCGCTGAGCATGAAGCTCAGCGATTCGTATGTATCCCATTATTGAAAGCGCTTGCTAAACTGTGTTGAAAATGCTAAAATTTAGGTGAACATCAATCATATTCTACCAAGGGGATCATTGAAGTTAGAACCCATCACAAAGGGTTAATTACCACACAAATGATACAATCTATGCGCTTCAATTGAGTAAAATATGAGGGTTTAAAGTAAAAAAATAATATGGGGATGATGCTTATGAAAAATCGACAATCAAATATCAAGTCTGCTTGATATTTTTATTATTTAAATTTTACTGTTTTATAGGTCTTTTTTTGTGTATGATATGTTTAAGGAGTGTAAGGGAATATGAAAAATATTGTTGAAATGAATCATATCACCAAGACGTTTCCAGGCATTAGAGCCAATGATGACGTCACAATTTCACTTCGTGAAGGGGAAATTCTAGCGCTACTGGGTGAGAATGGCGCTGGTAAGTCAACGTTGATGTCTGTGTTGTTTGGAATGTATCAACCAGATTCAGGGGAGATTGTCATTCGTGACAAAGTAACCCAAATCAATAACCCTCATGAGGCTACCTACCATAAAATTGGAATGGTACATCAGCATTTTAAATTAGTAGATAACTTTACGGTTACAGAAAATATTATTTTAGGCGTTGAAACCGTTGAGCGCGGCATGGTCCGTCTTGCGGAAGCTCGAAAAGACATCATTGAGTTAAGTAATCGATACAATTTAAATGTTGATCCGGATGCGAAAATATCTGATATATCTCTTGGAATGCAACAACGTGTTGAAATTTTAAAATTACTTTACCGTGAGAGTGATGTCATGATTTTCGATGAACCAACGGCTGTTTTGACACCTCAAGAGATTCAAGAGTTAATGGCAATTATGAAACAACTTCGATCGGAAGGCAAATCAATTATTTTTATTACGCATAAATTAAATGAGATTAAAGAAGTTGCCGATCGTGTGTCAGTTTTACGTAAAGGAAAATTTATTGGGACTGTTAATGTTAAAGATGTGACCGTCGATGAAATGTCCGAAATGATGGTTGGTCGAAAAATAGATTTAAATATTGATATGAAACCACAAGAACGTGGTGAAGTTGTTTTAGAAGTTACAAATATTAATGTGGCTTCATCCCATGGAAATCATGATGCTGTAAAAGCAGCTTCTTTTGCATTGCATGAGGGTGAAATTGTAAGTATTGCAGGGATTGAAGGGAATGGGCAACATGAGTTGGTTTATGCAATTGCAGGGATGTTACCCATAACTCAAGGAGAGATTGTGCTCAAAGGGGAAAGTATTGAAGATAAATCGATACGATACCGAAATACACATGGTATCTCGCATATCCCTGAGGACCGTCACAAAGATGGCTTAGTCCTTGATTATAAATTAGATTATAATCTCGTCTTAAAACAATATTTTACAGATCGATTCCAAAAAAACGGGATGCTCCGATTTGATAAAATTGAAACATACGCTCGTAAAATGATTGAGAAATTTGATATTCGTAGCTCAAAAGGACCAAGTTCTGTTGTGCGCAGTATGTCGGGTGGAAATCAACAGAAAGCAATTCTTGCCCGTGAAATTGATATGGGTTCTGAGGTTCTGATGGCAGTTCAACCAACGCGAGGTTTGGATGTAGGAGCAATTGAATATATTCATAATCAGCTTGTGGCTCAACGTGATGCTGGAAAGTCAGTGCTTTTAGTATCTTATGAGTTATCTGAAATTATGAACATTAGTGACCGGATCCTCGTAATGTATAACGGAGAGTTTGTAGGTGAATTTAAGCCGGAAGATATTACGCAACAAGAACTGGGCTTATATATGGCTGGAGCAAAGCGGGGTACTCTAAATGGCAAAAACTAGTTTAATTGGAAAAAAAATTAAAGACTTTTTCGCGAATGAAGGCAATCATGCAGTAATTGCATCTTTTCTTGCAATCATCATTGGTTTGTTTGTTGGATTTTTAGTGATCCTTTTGACAACGCCACAATATTCACTCAGTGCATTTTGGATTATTCTTAAAGGTGGTTTCCATCATAATTTACGCGGTATGGGTAACGTTCTATTCCGTGCTGCGCCGATTATTCTAACGGGATTATCCGTCGGATTTGCATTTAAAACGGGTCTCTTTAATATCGGAGCCTCCGGACAATTCACGGTTGGTGCCTTTACTGCCGTATATATTGGTGTGAACTGGACATGGATGCCTGCTGGAACTGGTTGGATTGTCGGATTAATTGGTGGAGCACTTGCAGGAGCGCTATGGGGTGCGATTGTTGGTGTTTTAAAGGCTTATCGAAATGTGAATGAAGTTATTGCTTCGATTATGCTGAACTATATAGGAATGTATGCAGTAAATTATCTAATTACTAATACGGCATTTGATTCCGTTCATTCAAGAACCTTACCGCCTGTCAATGCATATTTACCGGTACTTGGTTTGAATAAAATTTTTCCAAGATCATCAGTAAATATTGGTATTGTTATTGCGATTGTTATGGCAATTCTAATCTACATTGTTTTAGAAAAAACGAAATTCGGATTTGAACTCAAGGCAGTAGGGTATAATCGCCATGCAAGTCGTTATGCAGGAATTAATGAAAAAAAATCAATTATTCTCTCGATGACAATTGCTGGAGCGCTTGCTGGCCTTGGAGGTGCAGTAATGTATCTTGCAAATGTTGGAAAATACATGGATGTCCTCAATGTTCTTTTAACAGAAGGTTTTGATGGTATTTCTGTCGCATTACTTGCACAAAGCAATCCGATTGGTATTATTCTTTCGGGTCTATTCATCGCACATATTACGTATGGTGGTAATAATCTTCAATTATTCGGTCTTGAACCTGAAATTATTTCTGTTATCACCGCAACAATTATTTATGTGAGCGCACTAACAATACTTCTTAAGGGATTTATTGCGAAAGTGACTAAAAATTCCGGAGGTGATAACTGATGAACACACTCGCATTTATTGTTCAACAGATGTTATATGTTGCGATTCCATTATTGGTTGTTTCACTTGGAGGACTTTTCTCTGAACGTGGTGGAATTGTCAATATCGCTTTAGAAGGGATTATGGTTTTTGGTACCTTCTTTGGAGTTATCACTCTCTTTTTCCTTCAAAATCATATGTCAGGTCAATTGCTGTATATTGTTGCAATGTTAGCATCCATCCTTGCAGGACTTGCGATGGGAGCAGTTCATGCCTTCGCGGCAATTAATATGAATGCAGACCAAACCATTAGTGGGACTGCGATTAATATGTTTGCTCCGGCATTCACGGTATATATTGCGCGACTTTTATATTCTGTAAAAGAAATTCCTTTTAGAAATGAGTTCCTCATTCGAAAAGTACCATTCTTATCAGAAATCCCAATCGTTGGAAAACTGTTTTTTACAAACGCGTATATTTCTACCTATATTGGTATTGCAATACTTTTTATCGCAACTTTTGTTATCTATAAAACACGCTTTGGATTACGTTTACGATCTGCTGGAGAAAATCCTCATGCACTTGATGCTGCAGGTGGAAATGTAAAACGAATTCGCTGGGCGGGTGTTCTTATTTCTGGAGCATTGGCTGGTCTTGGTGGACTTATTATCACAGTTCCAATCAGTACTTCATTTACGGGAACAGCCAATGGATATGGGTTCCTTGCATTAGCAATTCTTATTTTCGGACAATGGAGACCGAAGACGATCTTCTTCTCATCGCTATTTTTCGCACTTGCGCTAACGCTTTCAAATGTTTATTCGGGAATACCGTTCTTGAATGGGCTTGGAATTCCTGATCAAGTATTTAAAATGTTGCCATATATTGCGACTTTAGTCGTACTTGTATTCACATCTAAGAAATCTGCCGCACCTAAAGCTGCGGGTCAACCTTATGATGCAGGGAAACGTTAAATTAGAATATTAAAAGAAAAAAGGTATGATTTTCTAGGAGAGAATCATACCTTTTTTTGTGGAAATGTATTTTAAAACAGAAAACATTGAATTCCATAGAGTCTATTTATTTTCGTTAATATTGTGAAGAAGTTCTAATTTTAGGTCATAGAGTTTTTGCGACAAATCAACGTAGTAGCGGTGAGGGTAGTGAAGACGTTTAACCTCATCCCAAATTGTTTCCAATTCTTTTTGCGAATATAGAGCGATTTCTTCAAGATTGGGTAGTTCATAAACACATTTACCATTTTGATAAATGGGAACTTGTAATTCTCTGACTTGATAATCGGTAAGTGTTTTTTTCTTCCAAGGCGCTGATGGATCAAAGATTGTAATCGTATCTGTTGGAATAATCTCATCTGCAAGTGCAATGTAATCTGCAAGTGCCTTGTTTGTATGATTATCATAAAACGATAGAGACGTTTATAACTTGGGTTTGTAATTTTTCGATGTTTTCGCTGACTTTAATTTTAGGTGTCAGGGTTCTATCTGAATGTTCTTGGGCAACTAACTTGTAGACGCCTCCCAAGACTGGCTCAGATTTAGAAGTTATCAAATTTTCGCCAACACCAAATGAATCAATTTGTGCACCTTGGTAAATGAGGTCATCGATGAGATATTCATCAAGAGAGTTTGAAGCCATAATCTTACAATCTTCAAGTCCTGCCTCATCAAGCATTTTGCGCGCTTCCTTGGATAGGTAGGCGAGGTCACCGGAGTCGAGTCGGATGGCTTTAAGGCGGTATCCATTTGGAATTAGATATTCATGTGCAACACGTATTGCGTTAGGGATACCGGATCCTAATGTATCATAGGTATCAACTAGAAAAATTGCATTATCTGGATTAATTTCCGCAAAAGACATAAACGCTTCAAATTCAGAATCATGAAGTTGAATATACGAGTGTGCCATAGTTCCAGAAACATTGGCTCCGTATTGATAACCAGCAAGCGTGTGCGATGTCCCGATACATCCAGCGATGATTGCAGCACGTGCTCCATCGACCGAAGAATCATAACCATGTGCACGACGTGCGCCAAATTCAAGGACAGCACGTCCTCGGGCTGCATTTACAATGCGACTCGCTTTAGTTGTCACTAAAGTAGAATAGTTGATGGATAACAAGAGCAGTGTTTCGATAAGCTGTGCTTCGATCACGGTACCCCGCACCGTTACAAGGGGTTCATTTTGGAAGACTACAGTTCCATCTTCCACTGCCCAAATATCGAGATTTAATTCTAAGTTTAATAAATAATCAAGAAATTTCGGATCTGTAAAGCCTTGTTCATAAAGATAATCAATATGATCCTGTGTAAATTTAAAATTATTAATTGTTTCGATAAGTTTGCTTAAGCCATTGAAAATGAGATAGCCCCCTTGGTTTGGTATTTTACGGGTAAACATATCAAAATAAACAATTTCTTCATGTCGGTTTTGTTTGAAATATGTATAAGCCATCGTAAATTCATATAAGTCAGTCAAAAAGACTGCATCATTAGGTTTTATCATTCTGTCACCGTTCTTTCTATTTACATCATATTGATGTACAATGCTATTATATTGTATCATTTTTTGGAGGATGTATCATGAATGAAGAATTAATATTAAAAAATGGCATAAAGGTTTATCAAATTAATGAAGAAAAGTTTCATGAAGTGTATCTTTCGTTAAAAATTGTATTTAAGCTTGAATCACGAACAAATACGATTGCTAATTTATTAACACGTATGATGGGAGACCGATTGATAGAAAACCCTACAAAAACATCACTGGCACAGCGACACGATATGTTGTACGGGGCGAAGACCAGTGCTTTAACGTATACTCTTGGCACGTATCAAGTTATTGACCTTGGAATTAAAATGATTCATGAGCGATTCACAAATGAATCGTTGCTTGATCAACAAATTAAGTTGCTTAAGGATATGTATCTGTATCCACTTCTTTCTGAACAAACCCTTGAAGAGGCTAAGAAAAATTTACGTATTAGTCACATGCACATCAAAGAAAATGCATCCCAAAATGCTTTGGTTAAGAGTTTTAAGTATGCGGGCGAGGGTCAATTATTTGGATTAAGTGCTTTTGGTGATTTAGAAGATTTGGACACCATTACCTTATCAGAAATTCAAAATTTCCATACACGTTGCATTCAAGAATTTAATAAACAAATCTATTTAGTTGGAGGTATTGATCGTGAGTGTAATTTCGATGCATTTACAGTAGGTCATTCAATGCCCATAAATGAAGCGCTATTAAAAACCAAAATTACAAACGCGTATCTTGAGGAACGTTATAAAGGAAGTCAAAGTGAGCTGGTATGTGTTTATGAAACAAGCATCACACCTTATGACGATTTATATTATGCATATTTGGTATTTATCGCATATTTAGGTCAACTTCCAACATCACTTTTATTTCAAAATATTCGCGAGAAACATAGCTTATGTTATTCAATCTATGCATCGCGTCAAGTCTATGATGGAATTTTCTATATTGCGACAGGCGTAAGTGATAAAAATGTTGAGAAAGCAATATCACTGATTGACGAGCAATTTGACTTGATTCGTGAGGAGCCTTTAGATCTTAAAGCAGCGATTAATTACTTAGATCTTTCATTGGAAGGCAATACAGAACGAATTAAGAGTATTGCAGATCATACCTTTAGAAACAATATGTTAAAGGTGAATGAATCCATTGAATCAATGCAAGAAAAAATTCGTGCTGTAACAGAAGCGGATGTGAAAGCCGTACTAGAAAAAATTACAAAACCGTTTATCTTTGCGTATCGAGGTGAAACTAATGAAAACAATTAAGAACGATTTTAACGAAAAAGTGTATACATTTACGACACCCAGTGGCTTGAGCGTTACTGTAGTGCATCGACCCGGATTTAAGCGGTCCAGCGCAGTTTACGGAACGCCATTTGGTGCATTAAATCTCAAACAGAGTTTGAACGGAACTGTTGTTGAGCACAAGTCAGGGGTTGCACACTTCTTAGAACATAAACTTTTTGAAGATGAGAGCAAAGACATTTTGAGTCAGTTTGCGGAACTTGGTGCAAGCGGTAATGCTTTTACCTCTTATGAACAAACGATGTATTATTTTGGGCATAACGGTGATTTAGAAGCGCCATTACGCTTGTTGATTCAATTTGTGAGTAAGTTTAGTGTAAGTGAAGCCAGTGTTGAAAAAGAGAAGGGTATTATCATCGAAGAGATTAAAATGTATGAACAGATGCCGGATATGCGTTTATTAAACGAAACGTATGTAAATCTATTTCACCACTATCCCTTTATCTATGACAATGCGGGAACAGAACAAAGTGTGACAGAAACGACACGTGCTGATTTACTTAGAGCATTTGAAATGAATTATTCAGACCATCGTATGGCATTGACGATTGTAACGCCTATGGATCCACAAAAGGTGGCGGACATTGTACTTGAAGAAACTGAATGTCATCTTGCATCCGAGGAAGAAGTGGTTGATTTTTTTGATGAAGAACCGTATTGTGTAGCGATTAAAGAGCGCGAAATTCAAGGGGATGTTGAAGTTCCTAAGATGACTTATTCCTTTAAGTTTCCATATAACCGGAATCATAAGCTTAAAGATGAATTTTTAATTCGTATGTTATTGGAAATGAACTTTTCGGAAATGATTCCAGACTATCAGGTTTGGCTTGATGAAGGTATTGTTTCGAACTCATATGGTTATGATGTTGATATTCGTGAGTCCTTTGGAGTCATCTATTTTGTGAATGAAGGCCATAAACACGAAGCGTTTAAAGCGATTATCAAAGAACGCATGGCTCATATTAAACATGATGAAGCGTTATTTAATCAGTTAAAGAAGCGTTATTATGGTGAAATGATTATGTCATTAAGTAAAACTGATGAGCTCGCCATTACGTTGGGCCGAGCACACTTCGATGGGATTTCGTATTTTGAATATTTAGAAATGATTCGAGACTTATCCTATGATGCACTCGTAGAAATTGTGGGTGTGATTTTAGACAGTGACGATACGTTTTTACGAATGATTCATGCAAATAACTAAGTTAGATTCTCAAGAATCTAACTTTTTTGTTGTATTTACAAAAAAATATTTAGGATGTTTATAATTTGAAGTAAATTTATATTTGTGGGCAATTCCACACAAAAAATAAAAGGAGGATACTATGAATTTTGTCCAATTGGTTGGTCACATAGAAACTATGCCTGTGCCAATAGAAGATCACTCAAATGAGAGTTATGCATTGATGCACGTTAGTGTTACTTCAAATTTTAGAACTCCGACAGGGATTTTTAGAAAGGATACCTTCCCAATTCTACTTTGGCGGGGTGCAAGTGAGACGACGACAAACTCTTGTAAACCGGGGAGTTTAATCTCTGTAAAAGGTCGATTGGAAATTAATGATGATCAATTCATCTTAATTGCAGAACATCTTGAGTTCTTGTACCCGAAAGAGTACCCAAGAGAGTGATTTTTTTGTATAATAGAAAGTAGGTGATAAAATGAAAAATTATTTGGAAATGTGTCAATTTGTATTAGACCACGGTTCACTACGAGAAGATCGTACGGGAACGGGTACCAAGGGTGTTTTTGGCTATCAGATGCGTTTTGATTTAAGCAAGGGATTTCCCTTGCTTACTACTAAAAAAGTTCATTTTCCATCGTTAGCGAAAGAGCTACTGTGGTTTGTGAGTGGCGACACCAATATTAAATGGCTTGTCGAGAATAAAGTCCGAATTTGGAATGAATGGCCTTACGAACTTTATAAAAAATCTGAAGATTACAAGGGTGAATCGATGGATGAATTTATTCAACGCATTCTTGAAGATGATGTATTTGCGCAAAAACATGGGGAATTAGGACCCGTTTACGGCAAGCAATGGCGTGATTTTGGGGGCGTTGACCAATTAAATAATGTCATTGAAACAATAAAAACAAATCCATACTCACGTCGTATTATTATGAGTGCTTGGAACCCTACGGAGGTTGATCAAATGGCATTGCCACCGTGTCACGCATTTATGCAGTTTTATGTAAGCAATGATCAAAAATTATCATTGCAACTTTATCAGCGCAGTGCGGATGTATTTTTAGGTGTTCCATTTAATATTGCTTCATATGCGTTGTTGTTACATATGATTGCTAAAGTGTGTGATTTGGAGGTAGGAGAGTTCGTTCATACCTTTGGAGATTTACATATCTATAACGATCACTATGATGCAGTTCAATTGCAACTAGCACGTGAACCAAAATCTTTACCACAACTGGTTATCCATGGAAACCAAGAGAAAATTACGGATTTCAAGTTTGAAGATTTTGAAGTGGTTGGCTATGATCCACATCCACTAATTAAAGCTAAGGTGAGTGTGTGATGATAAAAATCATTGTTGCAATGAACCAACATCGTACGATTGGCTTGAATGGCTCAATGCCGTGGCATAATAAAGAGGATCTCCAACATTTTCGCAAAACAACTTTAAATCAAAAAGTGATTATGGGGCGAAAAACATTTGAAGGTCTTCCAAAGAAACTCGATAATCGAGAAATATATGTTGTAACACGTAACACTTTGATTGAAAATGCAATTCCAGATCTTAGGGCATTTTTAATTCAACATCAAAATTCCAAAGAAACTATTTTTATCGCAGGTGGCGGCGAAATTTATGCTCAAAGTTTACCTTTTGCTCACGAATTAATCATTTCGTATATACCAAATGATGTGATTGGTGATACATTTTTTCCAGATTTTTCTGATTTAGAATTCAAGATCAAGAATCAGGTTGAATATAGTACTTTTAAACAAGTTACTTACGAGAGGATATAATTATGACTATAGTAGAAATTATTGAAAAAAAACGTGATGGTTTTGAGTTAAGCCAAGAAGAAATTAGTTTTTGGATTAACGGAGTTACTAAAGGTACGGTTAAAGATTATCAAACCAGTGCTTTACTCATGGCAATTATGCTCAAAGGGATGAGTTTGGATGAAACAACTGCGCTAACGGATGCGATGATGCGTAGTGGTGATATCATTGATTTATCATCCATTGTAGGGAAAAAAGTTGATAAACATTCCACGGGTGGAGTTGGCGATAAAACAACAATTATCTTAAGCCCAATTGTAGCGGCAGCCGGTGCCAAAGTTGCGAAAATGAGTGGTAGAGGATTAGGACATACAGGTGGAACACTCGACAAATTAGAATCAATCCCTGGGTTTAATATTGAAGTGTCCAGTCAAGATTTTATTGATCAAGTAAATGCAATCAATCTAGCGGTTATTGGTCAGACTGGAAATTTAGTTTATGCAGATAAGGTCCTCTGCTTCGCGATGTTACTGGAACGGTAAATGCAATTCCTTTAATTGCATCGTCAATTATGTCAAAAAAACTAGCAGGTGGTGCTGACTGTATTTTGCTAGATGTGAAATACGGTGAAGGTGCTTTTATGAAGACTGTAGAAGATGCTCGCGAATTAGCGGACACCATGATTACAATTGGTCGTAATCTTGGCCGAGAAGTCAATGCGATGCTCTCAAATATGAATCAACCATTGGGTCATTCAATTGGAAATGCTTTTGAAGTAAAAGAAGCAATTATGACTTTAAAAAATGAAGGTCCAAAGGACCTTGAAGAATTGTGTCTTGTTGCTTCTGGATACATGCTATTCCAAGCAGACCTTTCGGATTCCCCAGAAGCGGGCTACGAATTGGCTAAAGAAACATTGCAAAGCGGTGCTGCCTATGAAACCTTCTTAAAGTGGATTCAAGCACAAGGTGGCGATGTATCGGTTTTTGATAATTTAGATCATTTCACAAATGCAAAATATGAAGTTGAAGTGTTTGCAGAGCAGGATGGGTATCTCCATGATTTAAAAGCAATGGAACTGGGTATTGTGTCAATGCATTTAGGCGCAGGAAGACAAACGAAGGAAGATGTCATCGATTACAAAGCGGGTATTGTGCTTCGTAAAGAGATTGGAGATATCATTCATAAAGGTGATTTGTTAGCGACTTTATATAGTGATACACCCATTACAGATGATCACAAAAATAATACAGTATCGTGTTTTATCATGGGTCAAGAAGCAGTTGAAAAACCAAATTTAATTGCTGCCGTGCTATAATAGTTTAGATTGGAGAATAACCATGAATTTTGAAGTATCTATTGATCAATTTAATGGTCCATTGGATTTAATGCTTTATCTTATAAAAGATAAAAAGTTGGATCTTTTTGATTTGAATATTGATGACTTAGCGGACCAGTATATTGCGTTTATAGATAGCGTTCGAGATCAAAAACTTGAAGTAGCATCTGAATATCTAAGTGAACTTGCTGGTTTAATTGAGTATAAAAGCAAGCGTCTTTTGCCTAGAGATAAGAGTGAACTTGACGCTAAAGACGTTGAAGATGATGAGAATGATCTTGTGAGACGACTCATCGAATATCAACGGTATAAAGAGGTCAGTATTGAATTAGCGGAGCGGTATGAGGAACGATCAAAACAATTCGCGAAACCAATCTCGTCGCGCTTATTTAAGGAAATTAAAACGAGTTTGCAAGATTCGGTTACCTACGAGCAAACACCTTATGACCTTATGAATGCAATGATGAAAGTGATGAGTCGTTTTAAGTTAGCCCATCCTCAGGATGTTTCAATTGAACGCGCTGAGCTTTCTGTAGATGATGTTGTAGAGGACTTAAGAAAAGTATTTCAAGGAGGGGTTGTTTTATCGCTTGATCATGTATTGTCACAAGCACCTAACTTGCAATACCTGCTTGTATCCTTCTTAGCCGTTTTAGATATGTTAAGAATAGGAGATTTAAAAATGAGCTATCAAGATGAAGCGGTCTATTTGAAAGGGGCGATTTAATGACTGATTTTGCAATCATAGAAGGCATTTTATTTGCCTTTGGCGAAGAAGGCGTTGATAAAGAACAATTAATGCTCGCGCTTGGGATCGAAAATGAAGCATTTGATAACAAAATAAATGATTATAAACAAAGTTTATTGGACTTAAATCGAGGTTTGGAATTGGTTGAATTCGGATCTGTTTATAAGTTGATAACAAAAAAAGAGCTACACGAAACAATTTCGGATATGCTTGAATTTAATAAAAATCGGCAATTATCTCAAGCCGCTTTGGAGACTCTCGCAATAATTGCCTATAAACAACCAATTACACGGTTAGAAATTGAAGAAATACGCGGTGTAAATAGTGATATGATGTGTCGAAGATTAGAGGCATTGGATTTAATTCAAGAATGTGGTCGTGCGGATTCTGTAGGGCGTCCAATTCTGTATGAAGTGACGAATTCGTTTATGGATGTCTTTAAGCTGACAAGTTTAAAAGAATTACCAGAAATTAAGATAGAAATGTTGGAAGAAAATAATGAACTCTTTAAATAATATTAGATTACAAAAATTTATTGCGATGAGCGGCTATTGTTCGCGTCGTAAGGCCGAAGTTTTAATAAACGAGGGTAAAGTAAAGGTTAATGGGATTAAAGTGACCGAACAAGGGATGAAGGTGTCAACGGAAGACCGCGTCATGGTTAACGGCATCATTATTACCGTAGAAGAAAAAAAAGTGTATTACATTCTTAATAAACCTCGTGGCGTTGTTTCAAGTGCAAACGATGACAAAGAACGGGAAAGCGTTGTTGATTTAGTGCCTAATGATATTCGGGTATTTCCTGTAGGCCGTTTAGATCGTGAAACAACAGGTGCGCTCATCTTAACCAATGATGGCGATTTTGCATACTACATGACGCATCCAAAATTCGATTTATCGAAAATATATCGTGTGAGTGTGCAGGGGAGACTTTCTTATGAAGTAACCAATTCTCTTAAGGAAGGCGTCTCAATTGAAGGGGTCGATTATAAAGGTGTTGAAATTAGTCGTGTTAAATATGATGTGACGAAAGATAAGACACAATTCTCGATTACACTCCATGAAGGTAAGAATAGACAAATCCGTAAAATATTTGCCCACTTTGGTCTGCCGGTATTAAAGCTTCACCGTTATCAAATTGGATATCTCAATATTAACGATCTCAAAATTGGACAATATCGTGAATTAAAACCATTTGAGGTAAAAAAATTACTTCTAACCGCTAAAGGTGAAATCTAATGCAACAATTCTTCATTGAATCAATTGAAGACTTGCAACTCAGTGCAGATCAATTACATCAATGCCGAAAAGTACTTCGAATGCAGGAGGGTGATTCGATTCGACTTGTAGATCACATGGGAAACGGTGTCATCGCAACATTTTTGGACGATGCCCTCACACAACTCAAAGTTCAAGAATCAATTGTTTGGGCAAAAAAGAAATATAAATTAAGAATTGTTGCTTCATTAATACGATCTGAGCGATTGGAGTGGATGATTCAAAAAGCGTGTGAATGTGGTGTTGATGAGATTGTGCTTTACCAAAGCCAACATGGTGTTGTTCGTGATTTTGGTAAACGATCTGAACGTAAAATGGAACGCTTAAATCTTATTGCGAAAGAGGCATCTGAACAATCTTATCGACAATATGAGGTGCCAGTCTTAGGGATTGCGACACTTAATGAATTACCACAGTATCAATCGGATTTAAATCTTTATGCGGATATCGGAAATCAACCGCATCTTATTCACGTTGTAGACGAAGCGACACCATCCATTACGGTCCTTGTTGGACCAGAAGGTGGCTTTAGTAACGATGAACGTGTTAAGTTTGAGGCCATGGGGTATCGTCAGGTCAGCCTTGGTGATAATGTGCTTAGAGCTGAAACTGCAAGTATCTATATTTGTAATATCGTTTCGGCGTGTGAGGTGATTAAGTGAATATATTGAATAAATATCATGACCAAAAACGACCGAAAAAAGAATTGAAACTGTTGATGTAAATGAATAAATATTATAATTTGGGAATGAGCCTTAAATCAGATTCTGATCTCTTTAAACTGGATATATTTAAACATAGTTTAGAAACTAAAAAAGCTTTTGAAAATGAATTTGAGCGTATTCGTAATGAACATTTTGATATGTGGGATAATCTGCTTTTTAATGAACGAAATTTCATTGTTCAATGCGACATCGCACCGATGAAGTCAAAATTAAAAGTATTCCAGATTGAAAATGAAAATAGAGTATACATTCCGTTTTTCGATCCTTTGTTAAATACACTTTATGATCGTGAAACCGCAATATTGGAATTACCTCAATACTTTAAACTCTATAGTGATTTTCAAGATCGATTAATTTCAAGTGATATCTATGGATTGAATCCGTATATCTCTAACATGAGTTCCGCACGTTTTATCGCGCGAAATGAGAAAGAAATCGTGTTATTTCGCAAAGATATCAATGTCTTTTATCGATTTAATTTAAAGGGGTGTGAATCATTTCCACTATGGATTGAAAAGCAACTCGACGCGAAACAAATTAAACAGGTCGCTGATTTGATTTTAACTTTGGATGAAACTAAATTATTAGATTATTGTATTGAAAATGAACTTATCAAACCGCGCTGCATTAAGAAAATTAATAAACAACGCGTTAAAGCAGAAAAAAAGAGTAGGAGATAAGTATGAAATTGAATAAACTTGTGAACACAGAATTTGATGGTGATATTGATCATTTAGTACTCGATTCTCGTGATCGTGTTAAGAATGGTATGTTCTTTTGTCTAAAGGGGTTGACTGTAGATGGTCATCAATTTGCCCAACAAGCGGTCGAAAATGGTGCTGTTGCCGTTGTGCACTCCGATGACATTGAACCGATTGAAGGTGTTATTTATATACGTGTCGAGGATGTCATGACTGAATTACATCGGATAACGGATCGATTCTATGACAGTCCATCAAAAAATATGTATGTGTATGGTATTACCGGTACGAATGGAAAAAGCACGACAATGCTCACGGTGCGCAATATTTTAAAACGATTTGGCGTGAATGCAGGGTATATCGGCACAATTTCTGTGGAATATAATGATCATAAATTTGCACCATCATTAACTACACCGGATATTGTTGAATTGCAGTCTTACCTTCATGATATGCGTTCGGAAGGTGTTGAAGAAGTATGTCTTGAGGTGTCAAGTCAAGGGTTAGCATTAAGAAGAGTCGAGTCTATAGATTTTGATAATGCTTCATTTACCAATCTTACCCATGATCATCTTGATTATCATAAAACGATGGAAAATTATTTTGAAGCTAAGAAAATGCTTTTTGATAATTTAAAACCATCAGGATTTATGGTCATCAATATTGATAATGAGTATGGAGAGACCCTACTAAAACAAGATTATTCTCATGTTGTGACCTATGGAATTGAAAATAAAAATGCAAATTATCGTGCTCAAAATATTGTTTTACATGATGACTTTACGGAATTTACACTTGTTCATGAAGGGAAATCCTACGATGTTGTTACCAATTTCGTTGCGATATTTAATGTATACAATATGCTTAATGTCATCGCCATCCTTCATCAACGTGGATACGAAATCGAAAAGATTATTCCAGAACTTAAAGATATTGAACATGTTGATGGTCGTCAAACAATGATTTCAAAGGGACAACCGTATCGAGTTATTGTCGACTTTGGACATGCGCCGGATAGTATGAAAAATGTTTATGAATTTGTTCGTGAAACACAACCTCAATCCGCTCGAATCATCACGGTTTTTGGGGCAGCGGGAGGCCGAGATACGGCTAAAAGACCGATTATGGGTCGCGTTGCTTCAACTTATTGCGACCATGTTATTATTACAGAACACGATAACCGTGATGAATGTGTCGTGGATATTACTGAAGATATCATTACTGGCATTGATGGCGATAATTATGAATTTGTACCCAATCGAATTGATGCAATTGAAAAGGCATTAAAAATGGCTCAACCAGGCGATACTGTTGTGTTAATTGGAAAAGGTGAAGAGAAATTTATTTACCGTGAGCATGGAACGAAAGAAAAGTGGATGGGTGATGAGGTTTGCGCATCACGTATCATTGAAAAACTATATGGAGGAAAAGAAAATGAAATTAAGTAAATACATTGATCATACATTACTAAAACAAAATGCTACCGAGGCTCAAATTCGTGTTTTATGCGATGAGGCAAAAACGTATGATTTTATGAGTGTGTGCATTAATCCAGGATTTGTTTCCCTTTGTAATGAACTATTAGAGGGTACTGACGTTAAAGTATGTACCGTTATCGGTTTTCCATTAGGCGCAAATACAACTGAAGTTAAAGTTTATGAAACACAAAACGCTTTAAATAACGGCGCGGATGAAATTGATATGGTTATTAATGTAAGTGCATTAAAAGATAAAAAATATGACTTAATTGAAAATGAAATTCGATCCATTAAATCCGTTTGTGGAGATAACATTCTTAAAGTTATTATTGAAACATGTCTTTTAGAAGATGATGAGATTGTGAAGGCTTGCGAACTTGCTGTTGCTGCGGGGGCGGATTTCGTAAAAACTTCAACAGGATTTAGTACAGGCGGAGCAACAGCTAAAGATGTGAAGTTAATGAAAGATACAGTCAAAGACCAAGCTTCCGTAAAAGCTTCTGGTGGCGTTCGAAGCCAAGAAGACATGGATGCAATGATTCAAGCGGGTGCAACCCGTATTGGTACTTCTTCGGGTGTTGCATTAGTTAAAAACGAAGTGAGTCAATCTGATTATTAAAAAAAGGTATTTTAAGCCTTCAGATACACAAGATGTATTTGAAGGCGAAAATACTTTTTTTTATTCATACCAATTAATTTGTTCGTTTTCATTGATTAAGGTTCGGTAACCAATTGAAAGAGATGTGAATGTTGTGAGTGCAACACCTGTGGTAATTGCTATCATAATTGCGGTTTGATACATGATGGCGGTGAGGGGCTCTGTACCCGAGATTATTTGTCCAGTCATCATGCCAGGTAATGAAATAATACCCATATTGAGCATATTGTTCAGCGTTGGTAAAAGTGCCATTTCGAGAGATTGATTCACAAACGGAATCATAATTCTTCTGGGTGTGACACCTAAATTTAAGAGTGTTTCGACTTTATTGCGCTCAAGATCCAATGTATCAGTAAGCGTCTTAATGCCTAAGCTTAAGCCATTCATGGCATTTCCAATAATCATACCACCAACGGGAATAGCATATTGAGGGTTAAAGACACTGGTTTTAACGATAACACCTACAAAAAATGCGACCACAAACAGTCCGGAGGCCATTAAACAAATAAAGATAACCCGCTTAAATTGTGGATTCAAACGTGGATTTTTCTTTAAAATTCTAAAAGTAGAAAAAAGGACCATCGACATTAAATATAAAATAACAAAAATAGGATGTGGATTGCCGAAAATATACGTTAGAATCAGTCCAGACAAATACAATTGCACCGACATTTTGATGCTAGCGGTAAATAAGAGTCGGGTCTGACTTATTTGTGCTCGTTTCATAATAAACAATACGACGAGTAATAGAAGATAGATTAAACTAAATTGAAGAATACTCAACTGTATAATGCCGCTATTCATGGCTTATGCCCTCCTTTAAATTTGAAATATGGACAATATCATCGGCATATTTTTCGGTCAACTGAGAATTATGACTCACAATAATTAAGGTTAATTGATTTTCATTGCAGTAAGATTTGATGTTATTTAATAGAATATCAGCTGTTGTATCATCAAGGGCAGAGGTGGGCTCATCAAACATAATCGCATGACGTGCCAAAGAAAGACAAATCGCAATATAGATTCGTTGACGTTCTCCACCGGACATTGAAGTTACTCGATCATCGAGATGTGCTGATGAGCATGCATAACTCAGAAATGTTTCCATCTGAGTATCCGATAATAATGCATTGTCTCTTAAACGATAAAACGCATGAAAATTCTCACGCACACTTAGTTCGAATAAAAAAACAGATTGGTCACATAAAATGTAGTCCCTGCGTCGTTGTATGCGATTATAGTCTTCTATCGCACCATCTTTCAATAAGATGGTACCATCAAGTGGATCAACCATGCCATTGATTAGTTTAAGAAGTGTCGATTTTCCTGAACCGGAAGGGCCAGTGATAAATGTTGTCTTGCCTTCAATAATCTGAATTGAAGGGTAATGCAATATATTCATAAAATTAAGATTTGTTAGTTCAATCATAAAATGCCTCCATAGAATTATCATAGCTTAAACATCAGGAATTGAAAGCAAAACTACACAATAATTTATTTTTGTTTACTTTGGGCTCATAAAACTATAAGATTAAACGGTTGATGTTCTGTCAAAGAACACAAAATGTATAAAAGAATTTAAAGAGCAATTATATGGAATTTAAAGACTTAGGAATAAATGAAAAAATACTACAAGCATTAACGGAGCAGGGATATCAAAAGCCAACTCCAATTCAAGAACAAGCAATCCCTGCATTGCTTAAACATCAAGACCTCATTGGACTTGCGCAAACCGGAACCGGTAAAACGGCTGCTTTTGCGGTTCCTACCTTACAAAATTTAAAACAAAAGGCATTTGACCGTAATGGGAAGCGTAAAATAAGAACGCTCGTGTTAACACCAACACGCGAACTTGCCATCCAAATTCAGGAAAATTTTGAAATGTATGGCAAATATATGGATTTACGATCAACTGTGATCTTTGGTGGCGTTGCTCAACGTTATCAAGTAAAAGCACTTCGTAATGGAGTCGACATTCTGATTGCAACACCGGGTCGTTTAGAAGATTTAATGAGTCAAGGTTATATAGACTTATCTCATATTGAGATTTTTATTCTTGATGAAGCGGATCGTATGTTGGATATGGGATTTATTAATGACGTGAAACGCATCATTAAAAAACTTCCTAAAAAGAAACAAACACTTCTTTTCTCAGCTACAATGCCATCAGAAATTTCAAGTATTGCGGAGATGCTTTTAAATCATCCCACAACGGTTGCGGTTACACCCGTATCCTCAACTGTTGAAACGGTAGATCAAAGTGTTTATTATGTCGATCAGCGCAATAAGACACAACTTCTGATTGATGTTTTGGAGAATAAGTCTTTTGATTCTGTTCTTGTGTTTACGCGTACAAAACGTGGTGCAGACCGTGTGGCACGTGATTTATGCCGTAGCAACATCAATGCAGTCGCAATTCACGGAGATAAATCACAAGGGGCACGTCAACGTGCTTTGAGTGGTTTTAAAGATAAAACCATTAATGTTATGGTGGCCACAGATATTGCGGCGCGTGGTATTGATATCAATGAATTGAAATATGTCGTAAACTATGAACTTCCAGAAGTTCCTGAAACTTATGTACATCGAATTGGACGTACGGGTCGTGCGGGGTTTAGTGGATCTGCGATTTCGTTTTGTAATTTTGAAGAAATCCCATTACTAAAAGATATTGAACGTGTGATTCAAATGCGTGTTCCTGTAGTCAAGTCACATAACTACCCATTGCTTGATAAAACAATTAAAGATGGGAAGATTAGTAAAAAGAAAAAAGCGAAGTTAGAACGAATAAAAGCTGAAGAATCCAAAACTAAGAAAAAACCAACTAAGCAAAAAGACTCTAAATCAAAAGGAAAACCTAAAAAAAAAGAAAAAGAACTCAATGGACCCTACGATTGGAGTAATCATGCTTCAAAAAAGGCAAAGAAACAATCACAAAAAGCAAAGAAGTCGAACAGTTCTCGTTTGCACGATAAAAACCAAGAGCAGAAGTCAACACAGCGTCGTAAAAAGTCAGTTCGATAACCACATCATTTGGAGATCATTTTGAGAAAAACACACCAAAACGTGAGTGTGAGGGTGCTTAATGACGCGCTTTTTACGGTTTTAGCAATATATCGAAAAAATCCTAATTATATACTTGATTTTGATATATGAAGTGTTATAATTAATTTGCTTGCATCAGAAGGGAGGTTAGTCATGTCGAGAATTGTAGTAAAAGAGAACGAAGGTTTGGATGACGCATTACGCAGATTCAAACGTCAAGTATCTCGTAATGGTACCCTTGCTGAGGCTCGCAAAAGAGAGTTTTATGTAAAACCTGGCGTACGACGCAAATTGAAGTCGGAAGCTGCTCAAAAAGCACGCCGTAAAAAACGTAGATAACAAAAACCAGAAGCGCTAAGCGCTTCTTTTTTATTGCATGTTTTTTATTTTGCGATATGATTAATACATAAGGAGGACTACTCTTGGTAACTCAAACAGTCAATTTAAACGAACTTGATATCTCACTCCAGCAACTTGTTGGTATTGAGAATAAAAATATTAATCTTATTGAAAAAAAATATGAAGTAAATATTCAAGCACGGGACGCTCATCTTTCAATTGAGGGTGCTGAGTCCAACGTTGAGGACACGGTTTCATTTATTCGACTTGCATCTTCTGTCATTAACCACTATGAACGACTCGATGTTCAAGAATTTGAGTATTTGTTTGATGTTGTCGCTCATCATCAAACTGACCGTTTTATCGAAATGTTGGACGAAGTCTTAACTCGATCCTATACAGGTAAACCCATTCGTCCAAAGACGTTAGGTCAGAAAGTATTTATTGATGCGTTCAAGCATCATGATTTAACGTTTGCGGTTGGACCTGCGGGGACCGGTAAAACGTTTTTAGCGGTGTGTTATGCAGTTGAGCTTTTAAAAAAAGGGGAAATACAAAAGATTATCCTTACGCGTCCTGCTGTTGAAGCAGGCGAGAATTTAGGGTTTCTTCCAGGAGACCTTAAAGAAAAAGTTGATCCCTATTTAAGACCTTTGTATGATGCATTGGATGACATGCTTTCTCCAGAACGTGTTCAACGCTATATGGATAAAGGTGTCATTGAAATTGCACCGTTAGCGTATATGCGCGGTCGTACCTTGGATGATGCAATGATTATTCTTGATGAGGCGCAAAATACGACAAAATCTCAAATGATGATGTTTTTGTCACGACTTGGTCGTAATTCAAAAATGATTGTGACCGGAGATATCGATCAAATCGATTTACCGCGTCATCAAGCTTCTGGGCTTCGTGTTGCGCAAGATTATTTATCCGATATTTCTGAAATTCAATTTGTGAATTTGTCGCACAGTGATGTGGTTCGTCACCCATTGGTGATTAAAATTCTTAAGAAGTTTGCGGAAGGAGATCGACGTGAGCAAGAAAATTCTAATAATCGAAGATGAGGAAGGAATACGTCGTCTGTTACGTTATGATTTAAAACAGATGGGTTTTGATGTTCATTCTGCTAAAGATGGCCGTGAAGGGCTTGAAATGGCTCTTGATGGCCAATTTGATGTCATTATTATTGATTGGATGTTACCGTATTACGACGGCATTGAACTTGTTTCAAGGTTTAGAGGTCGTGGTTTAAATGCTGTTTTAATTATGCTGACGGCTAAAGATGAAGAAGCGGATATTCTCGAAGCGTTTGAAGCGGGGGTTGATGATTATCTCTCAAAGCCTTTTTCACCTCGAGAGCTCTCAGCGCGTATTACTGCACATCTACGCCGGGTAGATATGAACCACGAATTAAGAAGGATTGAAGTCGGGGATATTGTGATTAATTTGGATCAACATACCGTGATGGTTGCTGGTGAGAATGTTGAACTTACGAAAAAAGAATTCGACTTATTAATCTACCTTCTCCAAAATGAAAATATTGTCTTAACACGTGCTCAAATTTTATCAGAGATTTGGCATTTTGATTATGATGGGGATACGCGAATTGTTGATGTCCATATTTTTAAATTAAGAACAAAACTTGAAGATTCAAATGTTAAAATTAATTCGCTGAGAGGAGTTGGATATGTTGCGAAAAGAGAATAAAATACAATTACTCGTTCTTGTACTTCTTTCGGTGATTGCGCTTTGGAGTCGCACCGTTGTTTCAATACTGTTTTTAAGTTTGGGGATGGCACTTTTATTTATCCTTGATACATTAAATACAAAAAATAAAGTTGAAACAATTAAAGAAGATGTTGAAATGGTAAAAAAAGAAGCAACGGTGCAAGCCGATTATGCGTTTGATCGTACTGTGCAGTTGATTAATGCAATACCGTCACCTTTGGTCTATATTGATCAACGTGGAGATTTTGAGGTGAGTAATCAATATTTTGATCAACTCATTCATGTTGATGCAAAGAGTGTATACGATGTAAAAATTGATTCGCCAATACGACAAACATTATTGGATGCGTTCCTAAATGAAAAACAATTTGTTCGTCAAGTCAGCTACCAAGATGTCGAATTTCAAGTGTTATCGATACCGTTCTTAACTGAAAAGCGTCGATACAATGGCTGCATGCTTATTTTTCAAGATGTTACCCGTATATTAGAGGGCGAAAAAATGCAAAAACGCTTTATTGCTGATGCATCGCATGAGTTGCGTACACCCATAGCATCCATTAAAGGAATGGTTGAAATCTTAAATCGACCTGGATTCAATGATGTTGAAACGCTGCAAGAATTTTTAAAACAAATCGAAAAAGAAAATAACCGTCTTGATCACATTGTTGAGGATTTATTGCTTCAATCACGTCTAAAATCAAATACGGTCTATTTAGAGAAAACAGTCTTTAATCTCAAACAATTTTTTGATGGGTTAATCTATGAACGAAGACAAGAACTGCATCAAGCCAATATTAAAGTGGTTTTAAACTGTCCATCCAATATTACAGTTTACGCAGACCAGTTTCGCTTGTCACAAGTATTTCTTAATCTTTTCAATAACGCAATCAATTATGCGGAAAATGGCCGAATCAAAATTCAATGTGATACGGATGATGAGCATGTTCATATCAACTTCTCAGATAACGGAAAAGGCATGGAACCTGATTTAATTCCCCATATTTTCGAACGATTCTATCGAGGGGAAAAAGATCGCAGTCGTGAAAATGGAGGAAGTGGCCTGGGTCTTGCGATTTCTAAGTCGATTGTTGAGGCGCACGGGGGGACGATTAATGTCTCCAGTACCATTGATAAAGGAACAACCTTTACCATAAAGTTAACACAGAATTAACAGTTAATTGATTTTCTTTTAATGATGCATCGCTATACTTTCCGTAATGGTAGGAAAGGGAGCGTGTATTATTATGAGGAAATCTTTTATTTTGCTTTTTCTATTTTCATTCATTCTAAGTGGGTGTCATACTTCAAGTAATGAAAATGAAATTAAGGTTTATACACGAGACGGTTCATCGGGGACACGGGAAGCGTTCGAATCGATTGCTGGAATCAAATCGATTACACACAACAGTGCTGAAACAACAGGGAATGGCGATATGGCTACCCAAGTGGGGCAAGCACACAATGCAATTGGATATGTATCGTTAGCAATGGATTTTCAAAGTAATGGCATTAAACCACTACGTTATTTAGGTATTATGCCATCCATTGAATCAGTGAATGCAGGTACTTATCAACTTGCGCGTCCATTTAGTTTTGTAACGCGCGGTGAAGGGGATTTTGATTCAAATGAGAAACAAGCGTTGGTACTCGCGTTTCTGGATTACTTAAATAATTCGATTGAAGGTAAGGAAATTGTTTTGGCCTCAGGTGGAATTGTGGATATTTCGAAAGGCGTTTTATGGGAAGATTTGAAGGAACGTCATCCCATTGTGTCTAGAGATAATTCAGATCTAGTGCTTAAAACAGGTGGTTCGACTTCTGTTGAGCCGACCATTAAAGCTGCGGTTGAATCGTTTATTCCAATGGCTGGGAATTTTAAATATGAACCCAATCATACTGGATCGGGTGATGGCTACAAGCGCACATTGGGCAGCGAAAAGGATGGTGCCAATCATATTGACATTGGATTTGCGTCACGAAAATTCAAAAAAGAAGAACCTGTGGATAAGGGAATGATATCAGGAGTGTATTGTATGGATGCTGTAGTCGTGGTTGTTAATGAGGCGAATCCACTCGAAGATATCACTCCGGAACGCCTTCAAAAAATATTTAGCGGAGAACTCTCGCAATGGAAGGAACTTGTATGAGTTACAAACAGAATCGTTTCGGGGTTCACACTCCGGAAGGCTATCAACATCGAAAAAGAACAATTGATATTTGGGTTCAAAGCATTTTAAAACTGATGGGAATTCTTGCGGCATCGATGGTCGTTGTAATCTTTGTATTTATCTTTAAACGTGGTATTGCTGTTTTTCTTCCTTCATATGGTCCAAATCAAATTTCATTACTGGATTTTCTTACTGGATTTGTTTGGGAAGCGGACAAGAAGATATATGGTGTGCTTTTTATTGTGATTAATACGGTCATTACCGCATTTTTAGCAATGTTAATTGCGTTTCCAATTTCAGTGCTCACTGCATTGTTTATTTCTAAAATTGCACCCAAGAATTTATCCAAGCTACTCACAACGGTGATTGAGATGCTTGCGGCAGTTCCTTCTGTTGTTTATGGTGTTTTTGCTTCGGGTGTCATAGTGCCATTTGTCGATGAATTTGCAACCGCTCTTGGTTTTTCAACATTTGGTGGAAGATCAATGTTAGCGGTTGTAATCCTACTGGCGATAATGGTGTTACCAACCATGACTTCGCTTTCAATCGTTTCAATGAATGCGGTTGATAAAAATTTAGAACTTGGTTCGCTCGCGTTGGGCGCTTCATCGACTCAAACGAATTTTAAAGTGGTTTTAACGTCAGCGAAATCTGGAATAACTACGGGGCTCATCCTTGGGTTGGCACGGGCGTTTGGTGAGGCTACGGCCGTTTCGATGGTTGCAGGAAATAAACCGACCGGACCAACATGGAGTCCATTTGATATCACGCGAACACTGACATCTACGATGCTCTCAGGAATGAAAGAAACATCGGGCGTTGATTATGATGTGCGATTTAGTGTCGGGATTGTGCTTATGGTTATTATTTTGATCTCAAACTTAGTGATTCATGCATTCAAAAAGAAAGTGGGGAATGACGGAAAATGACACGTAAACGTAAAATTCACGATTTGTTCCTAAATGGTATCACGTATCTCGCTTCTTTGCTTTCAGTTCTTGTTCTTATCGGCATTTTTAGTTTTGTGGTAATTCGGGGTAAGGATACACTCAGTTGGGATATGTTACGTTCAAATTATTGGTCGGAAAATTATTTGCTGGGGTTCCCAGATACAAAATCAGGAATGTTTGTTGAGCCTGAGAATTTAGATACTGCAGATGTTTTTAATGAAAACTATGGTATTGCCATTCGAGATCATCAAAATCATGAAGGGAAAAAGACGGTTATCGTATCGTATGTGGATGAAAAAAGTCCATTTAATGAAACGATTAACTTAACTGCTGGGCCACAATTTGAAAAGCATCACGTCATTCATAAAGGTGATGCAATTGAACGACTTACAATGAGTGACTCCAATGGAGAACGAATGATTTCTGGCCATGTCGCTGGGGATGATGCCCAGCAATTAAACATAAAGCTAAATGAAGCTCAAAGTTTGCAATCCATTTATTATAAAACACAAAGTGGGGGAATTTGGGGTTCTATTCTTGCAACCTTGCTTCTGATTGGGACATCGTTGCTCTTTGCATTACCCCTAGGAATCGGCGCAGCCCTTTACCTTACAGAGATTGCACCAGATACTGCGTTGACACGCATGTTAGAAAGCAGTATTGAAATGTTAGCAGGTGTTCCAAGTATTATCTTCGGGCTTTTAGGGATCGCTGTTCTCTTTCCTATCACCGCTTTCTTTAATGTATCGGGGTTAAGTATTCTTCTTGGCGGGATGACGATGGCCGTAATTTTATTACCAGTTATAATTCGATCGGTGAAAGAATCGTTGTTGGTTGTACCTGACGGTTTACGATCGGCATCGCTTTCACTTGGTGGAACCCAAACACAGACTATCTTTAAAGTGGTGCTCCCAAGTGCTTTACCTGGAATCTTATCAGCTGTGCTCTTATCAGTTAGTCGGATAATTGGGGAGTCGGCAGCTCTTATCTATACAATGGGAACGTTTGTGAACGATGCACCGGGTATCACTCAAGGAGGAACCTCACTTGCGGTACATATTTGGTCTGTTATGAGTCAAGAACAACCTAATTTTGAGTTAGCCAGTGCTATTTCAATTGTTATTTTAGGGCTTGTATTAATCTTAAATTTATCCGTCAAATATATTTCTAAGCAACTTCAAAAAAGGATGGGATATTAATCATGAATAGTTTCCAAGTTAAAAATTTAAATCTTTTCTACGGGGATCATCAGGCACTCAAAGATATATCTATTGACATAAAAAAACAAAAAGTTACTGCTTTTATTGGACCTTCAGGATGTGGTAAATCGACGTTTCTACGATGCTTTAATCGAATGAATGATTTAGTAGAAAGTTGTCGAATTGAGGGAAGTGTACTTTTTGAAAATGAGAACATCTATGGAAGGGATGTGGATGTGGTGGATTTAAGAACACGGGTAGGGATGGTGTTTCAACACCCAAATCCCTTTCCAATGAGCATCTATGATAATGTTGCGTATGGATTGCGATGCCAAGGTATCAAAGACAAACATGTTCTCGATGAAGCTGTTAAGACCGCGCTGATTAAAGCGGCACTCTATGATGAGGTTTCGGATCGATTGGGTTCATCAGCACTCCGTCTATCAGGAGGTCAACAACAACGTTTATGCATCGCGCGTGCAATTGCTTTAAAACCTGAAGTGATTTTGATGGATGAACCAACTTCAGCACTCGACCCAATTGCTACCGCAAAGATTGAAGAATTAATTCTTGATTTAAAAAAAGATTATACAATTATTATCGTAACGCACTCAATGCAACAAGCGGGGCGTATCAGTGATATGACTGCCTTTTTCTTAATGGGTGATATTGTTGAATATGAAACGACACGTAAACTCTTTCATACCCCTAAAGATAAGCGTACTGAAGACTATATTACAGGCCGATTTGGCTAGGAGGAACTATGCGATTAGAAGACAAAATGTTGGTGTTTGAAGCGGATTTATTAGCGATGGCAGATCGCGTTCGTAAGCAGATGGCAATGGCGATTCAAGCAATAGTTACGGAGGATAAAACACTTGCTTTAAATGTCATAGAGAAAGATGACTATATTAATGATTCGGATGAAAGCATAAATGATCAAGCGATTGAAATTCTTTCGTTAATGCAGCCGGTCGCGAAAGATTTGAGAATGGTCGTTGGCGGGATTAAGGTGTCCGCGGATTTGGAACGGATTGGTGACTATGCCAAAAATATGGGGCGATACGTTATTAAAAGTAAAGAATCTCAACCTGAGTATCAAAGTGATGTTGAGTTGTTGGGGGCTAAGTTCCTCGAAAATTTCGATGCAGTTGTATCGCTTTTAAAGAAACCGAATGTTAAAGATGCCTATGTTGTTGCGGAGATGGATGAAGCTTTAGATGAACTTTTTCAAGGGATTATGGCGCGATATGCTTCAGAGCCTATAGAATCAGATCGTATTCCAACTCAAACAATTGGAATCTTGCGTAATATTGAACGTGCAGGTGATCACGCGACGAATATTTGTGAGCATGTAATCTACATTGTGAAAGGACGTCATATCGATTTTGGGTAATATGTGATAAAAGGCTTAGATTTAAGCCTTTTTTTTGTGATATAATTAATGCGGAAGTGATAAAATGGAAATAAATTATATTAATCAATCAAATGATGACTTTTGGGACGCTTATGAGACGTATCTCAAGCCAATTTTGGAAGAGACTTTAAGCAAGACTGCTTTTGAGAAGGCAGTAGAAGTTAATGTTGTTTTAGTAGATGACCAAAGCATCCATAACTTTAATAAAGAATTCCGTAATATTGATCGACCTACAGATGTTTTAAGCTTTGAGGATGGTTCAATGGATGAGGAAGTTTTTATGATGGGGGATATTATTATCAGTGTTGATGCGATTCGCCGACAAGCAGAAGAATACGGGCACTCCCTTAAACGTGAGTTCTGTTTTCTCGTAGCACATGGGTACCTCCACTTATTAGGCTATGATCATCATACGCCGGAGGAGGAAGTCGTTATGTTTGGACTACAGAAAGAAATCTTGCATGATATCGCTCGCAAAGATTCTTAAACGTACCCGGAAAAAATTTAAGTCGGCATTTCAGGGTGTTAAGACCGGAGTGTTATACGATCATAGTATTCTGATACAACTGATTCTTGGATTCATTGCCATCATCGTTTTTGCGTTGATCGGGATTACTCCCGTTGAATGGATGTTTGTGGTGAGTGCAGTTTTTATGGTTCTGGTTACAGAATTTTTAAATTCAGCCGTAGAGGATATTTGTGATTTGCTTATTAAAAATTATAACTTGCATGTAAAAGAAATTAAGGACATTGCAGCAGGTGCAGTGTTGTTAGCAGCAATATATGCAATTATTATAGGAGTTATCGTGCTCACAAGGAGATTTATATGAAAGACGAACTCATTTCAAAAGCTTTTGAAGCAATGCGTAATGCCTATGCACCGTACTCGAATTACCATGTTGGCGCATGTCTTTTGACTCGCGATGGTAAGACGTTTGTAGGTGCAAATGTCGAAAATGCATCATATGGTGCAACAAACTGTGGTGAGCGAAGTGCTGTGTTTTCCGCTTATTCCCATGGATATCGACAAGCGGATATTGTTGGAATTGCAATCGTAACGGATGGCAGTCTT
This sequence comes from Erysipelothrix piscisicarius, assembly GCF_003931795.1. NCBI lineage: Bacteria > Bacillati > Bacillota > Erysipelotrichia > Erysipelotrichales > Erysipelotrichaceae > Erysipelothrix > Erysipelothrix piscisicarius. Next base: position 1,045,125 of record NZ_CP034234.1, read on the forward strand.
TTAGCAGGACCGTGTGGAATATGCAGACAAGTACTTTCAGAGTTGCTTGAACCGACAACACCGATCTATTTATCAAATGGCAACGAATCAATGACCACAAACATTGAAGAATTGATGCCATTAATGTTTGGAAAGAAGGACTTAAATGACATTTAAATCAGGATTTATTTCAATTGTTGGTCGTCCCAATGCTGGGAAATCAACATTAATTAATCAAATCGTTAAACAAAAAATAGCGATTGTTACAGAAAAAGCACAAACAACACGAGATGCGATTATCGGGGTTAAAACCGAAGAGGATTATCAACTTATTTTTATTGATACGCCTGGCATTCATAAACCAAAACATCAGTTGGGTGAACGAATGAATCGAACAGCCTATGCGCATTTTAAAGGCGTTGATTTGGTTTACTATATTATTGATGGTGCAGAACCATTTGGAACTGGTGATGAATTTGTCATTGAGCGATTAAGCAAACTGAAAATTCCCGTATTCCTAATTATTAATAAAGTTGATAAGATGAGCGAACAGGCTCTTTTAGAACGAATTGCTGCTTCGACTGATTTTAAATTTACGGAGATCATTCAATTTCAGCTTTAGAAAACAATAATGTTGATCGATTATTGGATGTGACTCTAAGTTATATGGAAGAGGTGTGATGTATTACCTAAAGATCAAGTGAGTGCATACCCCGAACAATTTATTATGGCTGAAATTGTTCGTGAAAAAATTCTTGAGTTAACAGAAGAAGAAATACCTCACAGTGTAGCAGTTGCGATTGAGCGAATAGTTAAGAAGAAGAATGCGACAATCATTAGTGCTGTTATCCTCGTTGATCGACCTTCACAAAAAGGGATCATTATTGGTAAACAAGGGAGTATGATTAAGCAAATAGGGGAACGTGCTCGTGGAGAGTTGGAAACAGTTCTTGGAGAAAAAGTGTTTTTGGAAACCTATGTTCGTGTTGAAAAAAACTGGCGTAATCGTGCTCGAATGTTAAATCAGCTTGGATATATTGAAACTGAATATGAACAATAAAGATATTGGATTCATTGTGTCAATTGTTCCTTTTCGTGAACATGATGCAATGGTCCATTTTCTTGGTTATGAATATGGATTGATCCGGATGATTTTGCCGGGTTATTACCGTGCAAAATCAAAACAAGGTCGATTGGGTTTAGAATTTTCAAAAGTTCAATATCGATTTAATTATCAAAATCAAAAATTAAATCGAATTATAGGTGGGGAATCAATCAATGCGTATTTACAAGTGCGACAAGATCTTGATTGGTTGATGTATATGTCGTTGGTATCGGAATTAACCGTCCGTTGTTATGATGCCAATACGCATGCTTCATTCTATAATTGGTTTGAAAATTGTATTGAATCCACAGATTTAAAAGTGCTTTGTATCAAGTATTTGGCATTTCTAATTCAATTACAGGGATTTACTCCAGATGTTGAAGGGTGTGTGGTGTGTGGAAATACTCACGTAAATGCATTCTCAATTGAACAGGGCGGTTATGTCTGTGCAACCCATGCGTACCATCAATTTAAAACGACGAAGTCATTAATGATTGCACTACTTGGAATATTTTCAGATCGTGATGTCGATGCATATTTAGAGACAATCAATCAATATGAGTTGTTAAAAATATTGGTTGAATATTTAGAATTTCATGGGGATTATAAATTTAATAGTTGGAAACTCATTTCTGATGTATAATAGAGGGAAAGCAATTGGAAGGTGAAAGAATGAAAAAATATGAATTTGAAACGATAGTAAACCATGTTAGAACAAGTGGTTTCGTTTTTCAAGGTAGTGAGATTTATGGTGGTTTAGCAAATACTTGGGATTTTGGTCCTTTAGGAATTGAATTAAAGCAAAATGTTAAGAAATTATGGTGGGAGTCTTTTGTTTCTCGAAATCCATATAACGTTGGGATTCAATCTGCTATTTTAATGAATCCATCAGTATGGCAAGCAAGTGGTCACTTAGACACTTTTAATGACCCTTTGATGGATTGTCGAAAATGTAATACGCGTCATCGCGCTGATAAACTTATTGAAGCGTTTTCGGAAACTGAAATTAATGCGGGTGTTATGAGCAATGACGAAATGGAATTGTATATTCAAGAACATCAAATTCCATGCCCTAATTGTGGTGGTCATGACTTTACAAACATTCGTCAATTTAATTTAATGTTTAAAACATTCCAAGGTGTTACGGAGGATAGTTCAAACGCAATCTATTTACGTCCTGAAACGGCACAGGGGATGTTTGTTAATTACCGTAATGTCCAACGTTCAATGCGTAAAAAACTACCATTTGGGATTGCGCAGATTGGTAAGTCATTTAGAAATGAAATTACACCAGGACAATTTATTTTTAGAACACGTGAGTTTGAACAAATGGAATTAGAATTCTTTGTGAAACCAGGTGAAGACCTTGAGTGGTATGAATATTGGAAGAAATTCGCAATGGATTGGTTAATTGGGCTTGGTATAAAACCTGAAAATCTACGTTTAAGAGAGCACGATGAAGATGAGTTATCACATTATTCTAAAGGAACAAGTGATATCGAATATCGTTTCCCATGGGGGTTTGATGAGTTGTGGGGCATTGCTGACCGTACTGATTATGACCTTAAACAACATCAAGAACACTCAAAAGTAAGTATGGAGTATTTAGATCCTGAGACAAATGAAAAATTTATCCCTTACTGTGTGGAACCATCTTTAGGGGTTGAACGATTAATGCTTGCGTTAATTTGTGAAGCCTATGATGAAGAAGAACTTGAAAATGATACACGTGTTGTAATGCATTTTTCACCAAAACTTGCGGCAACACAAGTGTGTGTGTTGCCGCTTTCCAAAAAATTAAGTGAACCGGCTCGTGAGGTTATGCATAAGCTAATGGGATCTTTTGCTTGTGATTTTGATGAGACGGCAAGTATTGGAAAACGATACCGTCGACAAGATGCAATCGGAACACCATTCTGTATTACATTTGATTTTGATTCTTTAGAAGATGAAAAGGTAACGTTACGCTATCGTGATTCAATGGAACAGGTTCGTGTAAGTGTGGACGAAGCGATTGCATTGATGCATGAAGAAATTAACAAATAAGAATAACGGGTGAGTGATATGAAGCGAATGCCAGAAGAATTGATCAATGACATTCGTGCTAAAACGGATATCGTTGATACCATTTCTCGATACATGACACTATCAAAGAAAAGCAAAAATTACTGGGGGGTTTGCCCTTTTCATGATGATAATAATCCATCTATGTCAGTCTCTCCAGATCGACAAATTTATAAATGCTTTGTTTGTGGAGCAGGCGGAAATGTTTTTTCTTTTGTAAAAGATTTTGAGAAAATTGGTTTCATTGATGCTGTCGTTAAAACTGCATCATTTATTGATGTTGATGTTTCAGAGTACGAACAGCAAAATATAGCACCGATAGACAATGAAAAATTAAAGTTATTTCAAGCACTTGATGAGACTCAAAAATTTACTGAATTTCAACTTTATACAAAGGCGGGTAAGGATGCATTAAGTAAACTTGAAGCACGTGGTTACAGTATGGAGTTGATAAAGAAATTTGGTATTGGCGTTGCATTTGGCGATAATCAATTATCAAAATATTTGTTAGCAAAAGGTTTTAACGAAAAAGAACTTGTGGATGCGGATTTAGTTCGGGTCTCCGAGCGTGGGGTTGAAGACGTGTTTTATCAGCGTATCATGTTTCCAATCTATGATCGACATGGGCGCGTAATTGCTTTTAGTGCACGGGCTCTAAATGATGATAATAAAGTTAAATATATCAATACTTCCGAAACGCGTTTATATACCAAAGGATTGACAGTTTATAATATCCACAATGCAAAAGATGCAGCACGTAAACAAGATTTTATTCTGGTAGCTGAAGGTGTTACCGACACAATTGCTTTTACCAAATCAGGCTTTGATAATACCGTTTCTTTACTGGGGGTCGCTTGTACCAATGAACAAATTCAAATGTTGAAACAGTGCAGTTCAAATATTGTTTTGGCTTTCGATGGTGATCGTGCCGGACTTGAAGCGACATATCAAGTTGGTTTGAAGTTACGTAAAGCACATTGTACAGTTACAGTATGGTATAATGATACGGGATTAGATCCAGATGAATGTATTCGTGAATTTGGAATTGAACGTGTTCAAAAAGGTGTTGCTGACCGTATTAATTGGCTAGATTTTTTAATGAGTTATGGAATTGGAAACTATGGTTTGGATTCATTTGATAATCGTAAACGAGTTGTTCAATTTATGATTGATCATTTAAAAGATGAAGACGAGTTGGAACAGAGCTATTACCTCAAGAAACTTTCTGACAAAACAAATTTTGAATATAGTGTGTTATCACAACAACTCAATGCGCGTAGTCTTTCGCTTGAACGTGATACCCACCGAATTCCGAATAATGTTGATCATGCGATGGAGTTTAATGTAAAAATTCCTGAAAGAGCAATTTTGAGACAAATGCTGATTTCTAAAGAAGCAGCATACCTATATCGAGATCAATTAGGCTTCTTAGTGTCCGATTTGGCAACTGATTTTGCACTAATAATTCTCGATTGTTATCGTAATCAAGAAGTTATTGAAATTGCAGATATTTTATCTTTAAACATATCTGATAAAATGAAAAAATTTGCTATCGATATCGAATCAAGCGACTTATTGCATGGCTATAATCGAGCAAGTATGGAACAAAATATTAATTTGATTCGGGATCATCTTGTCGTCATGGGAGTCCATGATATGAAGGGTCGGGTGCTTCAACAAGATAAGATTGATGATCAAGCAGCACTACTCGAAGAAGCAATAAAACAATTAAGAAATAAAAATAAGAGAGAAGGAGAACATTGATGGCAGCTAAAAAATTAAAAACATTAGAAGAAGTTAAAGAGAGTTTTCTAAAACAATATGAGAAAAAGCGTGTTCTATTAAATGATGATGTAGAAAAGGCGATTGATCACCTTAATTTGAGTGATGATGATTCTGAAGAGCTTTTTGAGTGGTTTACAGAAAAAGGCATTATTCTCAGTGATGATGAAGATGATATTGATGAGGAGGTAATGCTTGAAGCTGGTGAGCCGGATGTCGATGATGATTTTATTAGCGATGAGTCAGAAGAGGAAGATGAAATCTTTGACGATTCACTGAATAAAGTTGACCTTAGCTCATACGAAAATGAATTAACCAGTGCCAACATGGTTCGCATTAATGACCCTGTTAAGATGTATCTCAAGGAAATTGGTCGAGTTAATCTTTTAGATGCTAAAGATGAACCTGAAATTGCACGCCGACTTCAAGAAGGGGAGCAAGCTAAAGAATTTATCATTAATAAGTATAAAGAAATTGTGGATCCAGCAATTACGGATGAGGAACTTGCGGAGCGTCTAACGGAAAACCAAATTGGGTACTTTTTTGATGATTTCGAAGCGTACCTTACGGATAACGGTGATGAGGAAAATCTTGCCTTTTTAACTAACTGGGTTGCAACTTATTACGATGGGTTGGAGGCGCGACGCATCCTAATCTCTGCAAACCTTCGTTTGGTTGTTTCAATCGCTAAAAAATATGTAGGTCGTGGAATGTTATTCTTAGACTTAATTCAAGAAGGAAACATGGGTCTTGTTAAAGCAGTTGAAAAGTTTGACTATACAAAAGGCTTTAAATTTTCAACATATGCAACATGGTGGATTCGCCAGGCCATTACTCGAGCAATTGCAGACCAAGCACGTACGATTCGAATCCCAGTACACATGGTCGAAACAATTAATAAATTAACCCGAATTCAAAGATCACTAGTTCAAACGCTTGGTCGTGAACCAACAGCTGAAGAAATTGCAGCTGAAATGGAAAACATTACCCCTGAAAAAGTGCGTGAAATTCAGAAAATTGCTTTAGATCCAGTTTCATTAGAGACACCGATTGGTGAAGAAGATGATTCGCATCTTGGTGATTTTATTGAAGATAAAGATGCATTATCACCAGATGAGTATGCGAACAATCAACTTCTTAAAGAAGAGATTAAAATGGTTCTTGAAGGGTTAACGGAACGGGAAGAAAAAGTCTTACGACTCAGATTCGGTTTAGAAGATGGACGTACTCGTACGTTAGAAGAGGTCGGGAAAGAGTTTAACGTTACACGTGAACGTATTCGTCAGATTGAAGCCAAAGCACTTCGTAAGTTGAAACATCCTACACGATCAAAACGCTTAAGAGACTTTGTAGACAAACGATAATATGAAGCTTTCGAATCGACTTACAGAGATTTTTAATTTAATTCCTGATCAAGCACGTGTTGCTGATGTGGGAACAGACCACGGATTACTTCTTATCAAAGCGATCCAAGAGCATAAAGCGTCTTTTGGTTATGGTCTTGATATTGCAGAAAAGCCATTACAACAGGCACGTGAAAATGTCGAGCGTTTTGGATTAAAAGATAAAATTGAACTCCAGTTAGGTAATGGTCTTGAAGGGTTTCAGGGTGACGCTAATTGCTATGTTATTGCGGGAATGGGCGCTGAAACAATATGGTCTATAATTTCTAATTATAAATTTAATGAGAATGATACAATTATCATTCAATCAAATACAAAAAATGCTTGGCTGCGTCAAACCGTTAGTGAGCATGGATTTGCACTTATTGATGAACGATTTATTTTAGAGCGAGAAATTCCAGTATTTATTATGGTAATCAAGGTCTCGACGTCAAACCAGAGTGCATTAACACAGGAAGATGTGTTGATTGGTCCTATGTTAAAAAAACAACTTAATGAAGATTATCGAATCTATTTAACCAATCGCGCAAATCATCTATATTCTATTAAGAAGCATAATGTTGCTTTCGAAGAAGAATATAACACCATAAAGAATATTTTAGAAAAGGAGTGTTAATATGATGAATAATATTAATAAAAGATTTTTTGAACTGAATAAATTTAAAGATCTTACATCAGTTCAAGAAAAAGTTCTTAAAGAAATTAAGACTAAGCGTGATTTGATTGTTAAATCGGATACCGGTACAGGGAAAACGCATGCGTTCTTATTCGCTATTTTGGAACTTATTGATCCAACGGTAGAACAAACACAGGCTTTAATTCTTGCACCAACGCGTGAATTAGCGATGCAAATCCAGAGCTTTGCACGTGAAATTACTACTTTAGATGAACGCATTACGACCGAACTTGCAATTGGTGGTATGGACAATAGCCGTCTTAAAAAGAAAATTGAAAAACAACCGATGATTTTAATCACGACACCTGGGAAATTTATTGATATTTTAGGTTGGAGTGTTCTAAGACTCGATTTCATCAAGACTTTTGTTATAGACGAAACAGATATGATGTTAGACTATGGATTTATCAATGAAGTTGATACGATTGCATCAAGATTATCGAATGATACAATTTTTATGCTTTACAGTGCGACAATTCCAAGTGGGCTTCGTGCATTCATTAAAAAGTATCTAAAACACCCTATTGAAATCGTTTCAACAGAAGAAAAATTGAAACCAAGAATTGATCATATTCTCATTAATCAACGTCATCGTGATATGAATGAAGCAGTCCTTGACGTTTTATCAGCAATCAATCCATTACTTGCTGTTGTTTTCGCCAACACTAAAGTACAAGCAGGGGAAATTGCTCGATATCTTCGTGATTATGGAATTGAGTGTGTAGAGTTACATGGTGACGTTAGTGACCGTGGCCGTAAACAGGTATTGAATCAAATTAACAGCAAACGTGTTCAGTACATTGTTGCGACTGATTTGGCTGCTCGAGGTATTGATTTACCTGAAATCAGTCATGTCATTAATGCAGGGTTACCAAACCATGATTTAGATTTCTATACGCACCGATCAGGCCGAACTGGTCGAAGTGGTCGACAAGGATACAGTATTAGTATTGTTACCCAAAAAGATCAGGGTGCGGTAACGCGATTGATGAAAAAAGGTTTACGTTTTGAGTATAAACGCGTTAAAGACGTAGGTCTTGAAGATGTCCGTCCTTGGTTTAACCTCGAAAAACGTACCAAACAACTCGATCCAGAAATTGTCCAGGTGCTTCATCGTAAAAACGTGAAGGTTAAGCCTGGTTATAAAGTTAAGCGTAAACGAGAAATTGAACGTTTAACAAATAAGAAAAAACGTAATATGATTCAACAAGAAATTCGAGAACAGAAAAAAGAACGTGCAAAAGCAAAACAACGCGAACGTGCACTCGACACTGAGAAGTAGTGACTTAACGGGAGGTTTTGATGGGTATTTTTAAGCGACGTAAAAAAACTGACAATTATACAGGAAGCAGTGAACATTTAAAACAAGGATTAGATCTTGATAAGATGATTAATAATCGTCTGAAAATCTTTGTTGTGATTTTAATCGCCATCGCTGGGGGTCTTGTTTTTAGATTGTATAAAATTCAAATTGTAGGTCAGAATCATTATGAAGATTTACTAGCTAAATACTCATCGCCACCGGTTCGAATGCCAACAATGCGTGGTGAGTTTTTGGATTCAAGGACGTATTATCGTTTCAAATAAAGCTGTAAATTCAATAACCTATTATCCGTCAAAAATGCCTGAAGGCATGAAAGAGGAAGAAGTAGCGCTTAAGTTTGCAAAGCAGTTTGAAGTTAAAGATGAGTTGAATGAAGATGATTTAAAAGTATTATGGCTGAGAAAAAACAATCTTGGTGAAAGTCTTTTCACAGAAGAAGATCGCAAAATAATTAAAGAAACGGACATGGATCAGAGTGCCGTCGAGTCGTTAAAGAAAAGTAAAATTACGAAAGAGATGACTGATTCCCTTTCAAAAGATGATCGCCTTGCTTTTCAAGTGCAAGTTAAAATGGGAAACATTCAAATGGGGCAACCCTCAATTATTCTAGAGGAAGCCACGAATGAACAAATTTCGTATTTAGCGGAACATGCTGCTGAATTTCCCGGCTTCTCACGTACGACATCTTGGAAACGTGAACCCAATAAAGAAGTGGATTTAATGTCACTTATTGGTGATTTAGGGGATGTTCCATATGAAAAACGGGATTATTATGTTGCTGAGGGATATGAACTCAGCGAGCAGGTAGGAGCCTATGGATTAGAATACCAATATGAACAATTCCTTTCGGGTTATAATAGTGAATATGAACGAACCTCGGGAAGTAAGTTTAAACTTCAAAAAGATGGACGCAAAGGTAATGATATACGTTTGACTATCGACATGGATTTACAAAAAGAAATGGAAAAGATTGTTAAAGAGCGTCTTGATTATCAAAAAAGCATTGGTGAGCGTACAAAGATTAACAATCAAATTCATGTTGTAGCAACCGATCCTCAGACCGGCGACATTTTAGGTATTGTAGCAATGGTCCGTGGTAAAGACGGTAAATACTATAATGATCCTCAGTTAACGATGCTTCAAGGGTATCCTGTTGGGTCAACGATTAAAGGGGCGACAGTATACATGGGGTTGGATCAAGGGGTTATGAAACCCGGTGAGACCGTCAATGATACGCCTATGTATATTGAAGGGACACCACCAAGACATTCATGGCGTAATCTTGGAATTGTTGATGATCAGACGGCATTACAACATTCTTCAAATATTTACATGTTTAATGTTGCAATACGTCTTGGTGGATCTTCATATGTACCCAATGGACCACTTGTATTTTCGGATGCTGAAAAAACCTTTGCACTTATGCGAAATTACTACAGTCAATTTGGTTTAGGGGTTCGTACTCAAGTAGATTATCCGCGAGAAGAAATTGGTTATAAAGGCGGCACAAGCAATTCAGGGTCATTACTAGAATTTGCGATCGGTCAATTTGATAACTACAATGCAATGCAACTCAGTCAATACATCACGACAGTTGCTAATGGCGGATATCGATTACAACCTCATTTTGTAAAAGAAGCGTTAAATCATGATACGCACCGTCCTGTCTATCAAAACAATGTTAATATTCTTAATTCCATTGAAAATAAAGAAATGTTAGAGCGAGTTCGTTCCGGTATGCGTTTGTGTGCTTCCTCAAATATGTGTGGGGATCTTATTCCAACCGTACCATATAGTGCTGCAGCAAAAACTGGGACAGCGCAAGCGTATGATCCAGAGATTGGTTCCTATATCAATAATACATATGTTGCATTTGCTCCATATGAGCAGCCCAAAATAGCTGTAGCATGTATTGCACCGCTTGCTTATACTGAAGATTTATCGAATCCTGTTACAAATATTTGTACTTCAACAGGAGATCGAATTGTTGATGCTTATATGAATTTAAAATAATATATGCAATTAAAATAATATATGATATAATGAGTTGGCTAATAAATATTGGAGGTAACTATGAGAACTCAAGCGATTTTAGTTTGCACAGAATGTGGCGATGAAAACTATCACACAAGTAGAAACAAAAAAGTTCAATTAGAACGTATGGAAGTTACAAAATACTGCCCACGTGAGCGCAAACATACATTACATAAGGAAAAAAAATAAGCCTCTTTTGGCTTTTTTTTCTAGGTGAAAACGATGAAAGTAACATACAAGACATTAGGCTATGCAGCCACAAATACATATTACTTAAGTGATGGGAACCAAATGCTTATCATTGATCCATGTTTAGATCCACATCAAAATACTACCAATCTTTTAAAACCAACAGAGGGTTTTGAGGTTCTTGGCGTGCTCTTGACACACGGCCATTTTGATCATATTTCGGGTGTTGACGTTATCGTGGATACATTTAAGTGTCCGGTATACATGTATCATGAAGAAATTCACTATCTAAAAGATATGTCGTATAATTTATCAAATCAAACACCGGAGCCTTTTACGATCAATGCGAATCCGATTGCAATTGATTTGGAACCGTTAACAATCGGTCCTTTTGAATGTGATGTTGTTAAGACAGCAGGTCATACCAGTGGCTCTATTTCTTTTGTTTTTGATGATTTTATATTCGATGGTGATTTTATATTTGAACAAAGTATTGGAAGAACAGATTTACCTACCGGCAATATGAACGTCATGAATGCATCACTAAGGAGTTTTATAGCGGATTTTGGTGATATTGATTATATACTTTATCCTGGGCATGGGTCACCAACATCACTTTATAAAGAAATTGAAACCAATCATATTTAAAACCTAATCTATAGATTAGGTTTTTTTTATCTATTCTCGTAATTTAAGGTATGGAATATATTGATAAGAAATTACATGATTTATTAAAGATGGCACTTTCACAATCAATTACAGATATCCATTTCGACATTACGGAAATCTTTCAAGTGATTCGCATGAGACGCCATAAAAAAACGATTAGAGTAATCCATGATCGAGCAAACTCTATGAACACTTAAAATATATATCGCGTTTTGATTTAAGTTTAACAGACATTCCACAAACGGGGACGTTTAGTATGATTTTTGATCGAAAGTATTATTTTAGATTTGCTGCAATTGAAACGTTTGAAAGAAAAAATGGTGTTGTTCGGATTTTGAATATTGTATTGATTCATTCTGCCTACGAATGTATATCGAATAAGCGAATTGTAAAATCACTTTTAAAATCTTTTGAAGTAAACTCCGGTTTAATTCTATTTTCGGGTGTAACCGGGTCAGGTAAGTCTACAACCATGTTCAATGTTCTTAAGGAAATTACGACAGCATCCATTTACAGTGTTGAGAGTCCAATTGAGCATTTCTATAGCCATATTATCCAACTCGAGCCCATTAAATCACGACTTACTCAAGAAGATATTTTGAACCAACTTTTAAGGATGGATGCTGACATCATTGTGTTTGGTGAAATACGTACACGACAGGATTTAAGTCTATGTATTCGAGCTGTGAATATGGGGCATCGTGTATGTGCTACGATTCATGCGAGAAGTTCTTTTCATACAATCGATCGTCTCTTTGATCTTGGCGCAACGCGCTATGAAATTGAAACAGGATTAAACGGTATTTTATACCATTATCTGAAAAATACAAAAGGAGGGGCTATTTTTAAACATGAATTTTCAGATAAACTTCAAATTTATGACTACCTTAATCAAACATGTAAAAACGAACCTGTTGTCGATCTCTGAAACGGATAAATCAGTTTTAAGGCTTCTTGTCGTTGGTCTTTCTTTTCAAGAAATTAAATTTTACCTAAACATAAAAGATCAATCTTTCGATGCATACCTTCATCGAATCCTTCCAATCAATCTCTATGCACTTTATCCTCAAGTATCTGGAATTACACTTCTAAAGTTATACGATGAACTTAAAACACGAAAAGCTTATCGTTTCAAATTATTATGTCAATCGCTCGGATATTGGATTTTTCTTCACGCAGTCGTTTTATTTATGTTTGTATTTTACCGGAATCTATTGTATCCCGCTGTCGCCAAAGAACTTGAAGTATTTTCAAATAATCAGATTTATTCAAATGTTTCTCAAATATTGAGTCGAATTCTTTTGTATTTACAAATGTTGTTTCTAATACTCTTTATTTTAGCACTAAGTGTTTGTAGTCATAAAAAAATACGAATGATGATTGGTGCGGTGATCAATGGAATTTGGAAAGATAATTTGCTTGTTTTGTATCTATCGGAACAATTTTGTTTATTCTTCTCGATGATTTATCCTGAAACTAAAACAACACGTTTAACGCTTAAGTGTCTTCGAACTTCACTTTCTAAAACACTATCTGGTTCAATTGCATTTGAAATTGAACGTCTTTTGGAACAGGGTCAAGACATTTCAGATGCGTTATCACACGCTTCGCTCCATAGTTTAATTAAAAGCAATATGCGTGAGGGATTTCTATTTAATAATTTAGAATCGGTTTTCGTCACATGTTTAAATCTTACAGATATTCTTATATTGCACAATCTTACAAAAGTCATTCGAACATATAGGATGTTCGTCTCGATAAACATAATTATGATTGTGGTTATCTACTATGAACTAGTTATGATTCCACTTAAACTTATGGAGGGATTATGAAGCAAGGATTTACGCTAATTGAAATGGTACTTGTGATGACGATTGTCGCAATTATCTTTATGTTGACACTACCAAACATTCAAAAGACGATCACGATGGTAAATCGGAAAGGGTGTGATGCTCAGAAGAAAATCGTAGATGCAGCAATTATGCAATATAAAATAAATTATGATGAATTACCAACAACAATAGATCAACTGATTAATGCAGGTTATTTAAGAGCAAATCAATCTAAATGTTTCAACGGTGAGGGCATCCACATTGAAAATGGTCAAGCTGTATAATATACGTTTTAGCCTGTGTGAATTTCTTCTTATGGTATTTGTTGTGAGTGCATCGATTCCAGTATTTCTTTCGTTTCAAATTGAGATGAAGCACGAACCCAATTTGCTTGAGTATCAATTAAGTGCAATGGAAGATCTCGAAGTGGTTCCAATTCATGATAATCATTGGTTTAATGCGAATGGAAACATCAATAAAGGAGGGACAATTCAAATTGACGAGTACCGTTGTGTCATTCAACTTGGTTTTGGACGGTATCGCTGTGATTAACTGCTTTACTTATATAGAGGTGATGTATTGTTTATTTATTTTAAGTTTGATGACTTATTTATTGTGTCTGTTTTATGCATAGAGCTTATTCGTTAATTGAGTATCTCTTGTGTTTAGCAATTACACCTTTGTTAATGCTTGTTTTAAATCAGACTCTTGAACGGAGTTACATGCTTTTGGTTGAGGCACCGAGAATTAAACAGAATACTGTTTTTGAACTTCAGCTGCAACAGCTTTTAATTCGGAGTCGACGCGTAAAATGTGAAGCCAATCGGATATACTTTGAAAGAAACAATTTAGTTAATGAAATCAGTTTTAATGGGAAATATATTATTAAAAAACCAGGTTATGAGATTCTCTTGCATAATGTTACAGACTTTTCATGTGGAGGAAGTAGGGTGACTTATACGTTTGAAGCGAAAGAATACGAGTTTTATGGATGGTAATTTTGTCGGTTGCGCCAATGTCGTTTTTGTTATTTTATGTTTTTCAATTATTAAAGCATCAACACTCTATGTAAAGCATTATCGAATGAAGCAGACCATTAATAATATACAACAAAGGATCGAATTGGAACGACTGGTGATTGACCATTTTTGTTTTGAGGATGAGGATTTCATGTACGAAGATGTTAACTTTGAAGTTTTTGCACAAAAAAAAGATCAAAAAGTTTATGTTTCTATAAATGGTATTAGGTCATATCGGTTTTCTTATGATATAATTGATGATGGAAGTTTTAACTTAACTAAAATGGAGGATTAATTATGATTCAATCAAATGATTTAAGAGCTGGGATGTCAATTATCTATGAAGACAACTTACACCAAGTGTTGGATACATCGCATAATAAAACAGCGCAACGACAAATGATTATCAAAGCTAAAGTTCGTAACATGCGTTCAGGTTCTGTTACGGAACTAACAATGATCGGTGGCGATAAAGTTGAGCAAGCACATATTGATAAACGTGTAATGCAATATCTATATGATGCTGGCGAAGAACTTGTTTTCATGGATGGTGAAACATACGAGCAACTCGAAATTTCAAAATCCCGTCTTGAATGGGAAATGAACTTTATGAAAGAAAATCAAGATATTACTGTTGTTTTCTATGAGTCTGAAGTACTTGGTGTTAATTTACCAGAAAAAATTGCTTTAAAAGTTACTCAAGCTGAGCCAGCTGTTAAAGGTGATACAGCAACGAATGCTCAAAAAAACGCTGTTGTTGAAACAGGTTTAGAAATCCGCGTTCCGTTATTTATCAGCGAAGGTGAGATTGTACTTGTAAATACTACAGATGGTAAATATTCAGGTCGTGCGTAAATCTATTATCAAATAACCACAAGCAAATTCATTGTTAAATCGTGAATTTGCTTTTTATTTATCAGTACAATTATTGGACATTAGGTACAACTTTACTTATAATAAACGTGTATACTTCAGGGCAGGGTGAAATTCCCGATCGGCGGTAAACCCCGCGAACCAATTGGTTGAACTTGTGAAATTCAAGTGGCGACAGTTAAAGTCTGGATGGAAGAAGTTTTTTTCATGTTCGCCTTGAGTATTAATATTTTTTTACAAGGAGGCTAATATGAAAAAATATAATACTCGCACAATGGTTAGTATAGCAATGCTGACAACAGTATCCGTGATTCTCTACATGTTTGAATTTTATGTACTTCCGGGATCACCGTTACAAGCAGATTTAAGTGATTTACCGGTTATTATCGGTGGTTACCTTCTCGGCACAGGTCCAGGACTTATGATTGCTTTTTTAAAGAATATATTGCATATGTTCTTTTTATCAAAAAATGCAGGACCGGTTGGAGAGATTGCGAATTTTAGTTATGCAGTCTTAATCATGTTACCCATTGCATGCTATAAACCTACTACAAAAACCAAACGTAGTGGATTATATGTTTTTACAGTATGTGCGAGTGCACTTTTAATGAATCTTATTAATTATTTTATAACATTCCCATTATATGGAATGAGCCAAGAAGGCGCGTGGAACTTGCTCTTTGCGGTGTTTTTACCATTTAATTTAGCAAAAGGGACGCTCTTAATCGTTTTCTTTAGCGTTTTACGTCCCCATTTACATAGAATCACAGGACATTAATGTGATATAATTACCTCAAGGAGTGATTGGATATTATGAAATCTCGAGTGAATAAATATCAAGACTTACATGAGCAAATTGCATTGGACTCTGAAAGTAATATTGAAAATTCAGATCTCTCACATTTTGCGAATCGATTGAATCAAATTGATAATCAATTTGATAAAATGGATGTCGTTGCAAGGGAAGATCGTGAGCCAACACATGCACGCCAAATTGAAGAGGTTCAAGAAGAACATTCGATTGATGAAGAACCGAAAGTAGAACCTCAATTTGATACGTTTGAGAGTGCATATCTCAAAGATTTTTTGGATGAAGTAAAAGAGTATAATGTTCGCAAAGGTTATCGTGATCTTGAGAATACCGATGCAAATATTTTAAGCGAGTTAAATAAATCGTCAGAAATTGCGAAGCCATTTAATGACGATGAAATGACAACGGTCTTACATGCGATTGATCCTGAACTGTCAACGATGGATGCAGATGATTTTATTGAGGATGAAACGGAAGAAGATGTGAATCTTGATGAATTACCCAATCTTGATGAGACAATAGTATTCAAATCTGTAGAACATAATTCAGTTGATGCGTATGAAGCAGAGGATGAGCTTGAAAAGACAATTGCGATGGCAGTTCAAGAAATGGTTGATGATGAAGAAACTGTAGTAGATATTAACAACCAAGAAGCATTATCTGATGTCGAGTTTGAATTAGATTCTGATGAATTTGACAATATTTTGTCTGAGGAAGACGATTCAATATTTGAAATGCAAGCGCAATTAGAGGCGATGGAAGATTATTCAGACAGTGATTTTGACTCGGATAAATTCCGCAGTGAATTACTCGCTCAAACACAAACATTACAACATAAGATTATTGATCAAGAACAAAATATTGATCAAATGAATGAAACGATGGTACGAACGAATAGAATGTTAAACGTTGTTTTATCATTACTCATTCTTGCGATTATTGTTGTATTGTTATTGATTGTAGCGCAATTTAGGAAGTAGGAATGTTTTTGTGTTTAATATAGCAATTGATGGACCGAGTGCATCGGGTAAAAGTACCATCGCTGAGCAATTAGCAAAAAAATTAGGATTTGTCCATATTGATACGGGAGCAATGTATCGTGCAGTAGCACTAATTTGTTTAAATCAAGATATTGATTTGAATGATGAAAAAGCTTGCTTTAATATCGTTAAAGATTTAGTTATTGAATTACCAGAAGAAAATATGATTTTGGTTAATGGAGAAGATGTGTCACTTCTTATTCGAAATGACCGTGTATCCAAAGCAGCTTCACAGGTTTCTAAGCATAAATCGGTTCGAGATGTATTGGTATCCATTCAACGCGACATAGCTTCGAAAAAAGGATTTGTATTGGATGGACGTGATATTACATCGGTTGTTCTTCCAGATGCAGAAGTGAAGATTTTTCAAACAGCGGATGCAGGGGTTCGTGCGCGTAGACGTTTTAATGAGTTGGTTAAAAATGGAATTGAAACGACCTATGAAGCAGTTCATGCAGATTTGCTTGAACGTGATGCGCGCGATATGAATCGTCAAGAATCACCACTCATTAAGGTTGAAGATGCCATTGAAATAAATACAACATCAATGTCAATTGAAGATGTTGTATCACAAATAATAAATATTATAGAGAGTAGGAATTTGAATGATTGATGGAGTAGTAGCAATCGTTGGCCGTCCTAATGTAGGGAAATCATCTCTGTTTAATCGAATTATGGGCGAGAGAATTTCTATTGTTCATGATGAAGCAGGGGTTACGCGTGATCGTCTTTATGGAAAGACCACATGGTTAACAAAAGATTTAAGATTTATTGATACGGGTGGAATTCAGATGGAAGGTCAACCGTTTCAAGAAGAAATAAAGATGCAAGTTGATATTGTAATTGATGAAGCAGATATGATTATTTTTGTAGTGAGTGCCAAAGATGGTTTGACTACGGATGATGAGTTTATTGCACGTCTTTTAAGACAAACCAATAAACCAGTTATTATTGCTGCAAATAAGGTTGATGATGTTCAATTTGTTTCAGATATATATGAATTTTATGCACTTGGTTATGATGAACCGTTTGCGGTTTCTTGTGAACATGGTATTGGTTTAGGGGATCTCCTTGATGAAGTCATCAAAAAATTACCACAAGATGGTATCACAATGTATGAAGATGAACTTAGTTTCTGTGCAATTGGTCGTCCTAATGTAGGGAAAAGTTCATTGGTCAATGCAATATTAAACCAAGATCGTGTTATTGTTTCCAATATTGAAGGTACCACACGTGATGCAATCGATACGCCTTTTAGAATGAATGACCGTGATTACGTAATCATTGATACTGCTGGGATTCGAAAGCGTGGAAAAATATATGAAGACGTTGAAAAATATTCCGTTCTTCGTGCAATGAGCGCGATTGATCGAAGCGACGTTGTTCTATTTTTAATTGACGGTGAAGTCGGTATTCGTGCTCAAGATAAACACGTAGTTGGTTTTGCGCATGAAGCAGGAAAACCAATTATTATCGTTTACAATAAATGGGATGTCGTAGATAAAGAAGAAACGGCAATGGAAGATGTTAAAAAAATCATTTGTAGTGAGTTTATGTACTTATCCTATGCTCCAATTGTATTTGTATCCGCATTAACACGTAAACGTGTTCATACATTGATTCCCTTAATCGAAGATGTTCACGCAAATAGCATCAAACGTATTAGCACCAGTGTTATTAATGAAGTTATTCATGATGCTGTAATGCTTACGCCACCGCCATCACACAATGGAAAGCGTTTAAAAGTATTTTATGCATCACAAGTAAGTACGGTGCCACCAACTTTTGTAATTTTTGTGAATGATCCTGAGTTGTGTCACTTCTCTTATAAGCGATACTTGGAAAATGCTCTAAGAAATGCTTTTGATTTCACAGGGACACCGATTCGAATACTTATTAGAAAGAGGGGAGCTTAATGAAAATCGGAATTGTAGGTTCTGGTAGTTGGGGAACTGCTTTGGGGCAAGTCTTAGCGGATAATGGCCATGAAGTTATGATGTGGGGACGTAAGTTGGACCAGGTTGTTGATGTTCATTTATATCATTTAAATGAGGAATTCTTCCCAGGGATAAAGCTTAACGAACGATTAGATGCTACACAACATTTCGAGGATATTTTAGACTCTCAAATCATACTGCTTGCGGTGCCAACTGGAGCCGTCGAAGAGGTATGCATCGAGCTTAATGCTCATTTAGATCATCCTGTCATCATTATTAATGTCGCGAAAGGACTCCATCCTACAACGCATGAGTTGCTTGATCACGTTATTAAGCGTGTTATCGATTCCGATAAACTCACAGGTGTTGTTAGTCTCATTGGTCCTTCTCATGCGGAAGAAGTTGTATTACGTAAAATTACAACAATTAATGCCGTGTCGGATGATATGGAACTTGCGGAACAAATTCAATTACTTTTCTCTAATGAATATTTTAGAGTTTACACCAATGATGATGTGATTGGATCTCAATATGGAGTTGCTATCAAAAATGTAATTGCACTTGCAAGTGGAATGGCTGCGGGGTTAGACGCAGGTGATAATGCACGTGCAGCATTAATTACACGTGGTTTGACAGAAATGCAACGATTTGGTGTTCACATGGGTGGACAGCCGGAAACCTATCTTGGACTTTGTGGTGTCGGTGATCTCGTCGTAACTGCGACATCGGTACATTCGCGCAATTACCAAGCGGGTATGGAAATTGGTCAAAAGAATTCAGCTGATGGATTTTTAGATCATAACACAAAAACTGTTGAAGGCGTTTTTGCTGCAAAGGTAGTTTATGAAATTGCAGTGGAAGAAGGCATTGAGATGCCAATAACTGAACAAATTTATAAAATTATTTACGAAGAAAAACGCCCTTCTGAAGCCATAAGTGAATTAATGGTGAGAGATTTGAAACCTGAGCGTATTTAACTTGTCAGACAGCAGTTATAATGCTATTATTTGATTATGAAATGGAGGTTTCAATATGAGTGAAACATACAACAAGAAATTATTAAGCGAGTCAATCGCTGGCAAATTAGACATTAGTAAAAAACAAGCAAATGAATTAATCGAAACATTCCTAGACGAGGTAAAAGAAATTCTCGAAAACAAGGGAACAGTCGATTTAGCTGGTTTTGGAAAATTTGAGGTTCGTCATCGTGCAGAGCGTGATGGTTTTAATCCTCAAACAAAAGAAAAAATCCGCATTGCCGCATCACACAGTGTTGGATTCAAACCTGCGAAAGCTCTTAAAGACGCAGTTAAATAATTAATGATTTTAAAAAAGGAGCTCGTCTCCTTTTTCTATAGTGGAGGTTAGTATGGGTTTAATGGGTGTCGGCTATGGATTTGTAATCCTTGCCGCTATAATATCTTTTGCTGCACAGATTTATGTCCAGTCTGCCTACAGCAAATACAGCCAAGTTGATACATTTGAGCATCTGACGGGTGCACAAGTTGCACGTCGTATTTTGGAGTTAAAAAATATTGATGATGTTCAAGTAGTTGAATCAAATGGTGGTGAATTGAGTGATCATTACGATCCAACCAACAAACTTGTTGCACTTTCACCTAAAGTTTATCACGAGACAAGCATTGCTTCGGTTTCAGTTGCTGCTCATGAATGTGGTCATGCAATTCAACACGCTGAAAATTATGGTTTTATTGCTTTACGTAATAAAGTTTTACCGTTTGCAATCGTCGCAAGTAAATTTAGTATGATTCCAATTATGATTGGTTTATTTGGAAGTCCACAATTTTTAAAAATTGGAATTATCTTATTATGTGTTATTGCAGTTTTCCAACTCGTAACACTTCCTGTTGAGTTTGATGCGTCCTTACGAGCCGTCAAAATATTAGAACAAGAGTCTGTACTTGACTCAGGGGAACTTCAAGGTTCTAAGAAGATGTTAACGGCTGCAGCGTTGACCTATGTTGCAGCATTGGTTGGAACACTATTGAGTATTCTACGTTATATTGCGATTTATAATCGAAGAAACGATTAAGACACCAAGTGTGTCTTTTTTTTATGCACCTAATTCCCTATAGCTTATTTAAAGAGGGGGGATTTAGATGCATATCAATTTTATATTTTTTTGCTTATTCATGATGTTCTTTACGACAGCGGTATCATGTGAATACATCGATGATCGCCAACGGGTTCCAAGTGAACTTCTCGAAGTTAGCTTTGATAAAGGCGAACTCTCTTTAAGTGGATGGGCTTTTATGAGAAGCTACATTAATTATTACGGTTCTACGACCCATTCGTTCAGTTTAAATATAAAAGGTCCTACCCATAAGGTTTTACCTCTTGAGTTGGATTCAGTGGATTTAACGAGTATCATGTCTTATCGAGGCAATAAGCAATGTCGTGATAATCAAAAGCGAACCCAATCGTGTAATCATATTTATCAAAATGTTGGATTTAAGGGGTCGATACCGCTTCAAGAGCTCCAGGAAGGCGATTACGATCTAACACTTGTAATTCATCATAAAGATACGGAACATCGAGTGGAAGTGCCTTCATATTTGACGAGTATGCGTTCATTGTCGCATTACCATGAAGGACTGGAATATGTCGTGGATTCTGTTTTCAAGCAAGGCGGCCTTACGGTGTATTATCACACACTTATAGCAACCGCAACACCATCTCCATCTTATGAGGGAAGGGTTGTGGAGTATGGTCAAACGTGTTCCAGTGCAGATGGAAATACTGCATTTTACCGGAAAGGGGCAACATTTCATAACATAATGGACGTGTCTCGATACAAAGATCTCGTTTCGTATTTCAAGGTTCGTGCGAAACAATCTGGGTGTTTTGACGGACGCCAACGATTGGTAGAGGGCAATGAAGTCACAGTGCATATTCCAAGTACGTATGTAAATTATACTGGAGGGAGGATGAAGCTGAAAATTCGTCAAAAACTGCCTAAACTTGATGCACAACCTTTAAAAATCAAACAGTATCAAACTTATGATGCATTTGAAAAGGTAACTGCATTTGATCATAGACAATTGAATACTTCCAATCGTATTAACATTTCATCTAATAATGTTAATGAGAGGATTCCTGGAGTTTATCAAACATGTTATGTAATTACAGACTCGTGGAAACGGAGTGCGCGTTCATGCCGTAAAGTTATCTTGGAGAAGATTCCGACTTATTCTAGGTATATGAGTGAAAATAGTTTTTCTAGAGCTCGATTAAAACTTTGGAATCAAATTGAACTGAAACGTGTGATTCAAGATGCATTTTTGCGTAGAAAGCGGTACATAAAAAAATCGTATTGATGAAATATATGGAGTTCATCAATACGATATATTTAATTATTTTTTTGCTTCTTTTTCTACAGCAGCTTGTGCAAGGATATTTAAGTAATTCCAAGGACGGTCAAAATGAGGTTGGAAGAAGAAATCAACATATGCTAAATCTTCAATCGTCATTTTATTTTGAACTGCAAGTGAAAGTGTGTTTGCGGATTGAGTAATATCATATTTTGATATGACTTGACCACCAACAATGCGATGTGTGTCTTTTTCATAGACAAGTTTCATCATTACTTCTTCTGTTGTTGGCATAAACTCAGGGCGGTAGTTATCTTTAACAAGTACAGAGTCTACATCTAACCCAAAGAATGGCGCTGAATTCACCGTAACACCGGTGGATCCAATATTATAGCCAAAGAGATAAAGACCTGATGTACCTTGTGTTCCACGATACTTAACTTTGTTTTCAACAATATTTTTTCCTACAAGAGTTCCCATTCTTACAGCGTTGGTTGCAAGTGGAATATAAGCGTGATCGCCCGTTGGATTGTAGTGAACTGCGACATTATCACCCGCAGCATAAATTTCTGGACGGCTTGTTTGCATATACTCGTTAACTTTGATCGCGCCATTTGGTAGTGTTTCAACCTTATCTTTAATTAATTCTGTACTTGGTCTAAATCCAACACACATAATTACAAGGTCTGCATCGAAACTACCTGCGGATGTGACAACTTGACTTACATTTCCATTATCATCGGCTTTAAATTCTTGAACAGTTTGGTCCAATGCAAGCTTGATGCCACGGTTTGTTAAGTCAGCTTCGAGAACATCCGTAAACTCAGGATCTAAATACTTATTAAGGATTCGATCGAGGCCATCAACTAATGTTACATCCTTTCCTGATTCACCAAATGCTTCAACGAGCTCGATTCCAATATAACCACCACCAACAATAACAACTTTTTCAGCTTTATCTTTACGTGCGATGATTTCTTGAGCTTGATTATAGTTTTTACACAACATAATATTTTCAGATTCAATACCTGGAATTGGCGGAACAATTGGCCAAGAACCTGTTGTTAAGACTAATTTATCATAGGTTTCTTCAAAAGTTTCATTTGTAAGTAAATTTGTAACAGAAACGCGTTTTGCATCAACATCGATATCTGTAACATTATGTTCCATATGAACTTCTGCACCTAATGATGCGAGTTCCTTAGGACTTGAATAAAATAGGCTTTGTGCGTCTTTCACAACACCACCGATATATAAAGCAATACCGCATGATAAAAATGAAACATTATCATTACGTTCGAAAACCTTAACCTCAGCAGTTGGGTCTTCATTAATTATTGCTTTAACTGCGGATGTACCTGCATGTGTACAACCAATAACTACAACTTTCATACATAATCCTCCTTAATGTATACGCTTATTATACCAATGTTTAAAATGAAATTTGAGTGATATGACCGTAAACGAATAACTGTTGTTGACACAGAATCGAATCAAATATATAATAATTGTTGCGAACCATTTGCAAATGGTTTAAACGTACACATTAACATTAAATAATTATAAAAATATAAAATAAAAGGAGAGGACATGCAAGCTATACTTACGGTAGAGAATATGAGTTTTTCTTATTCCAAAAATAATATTTTAGAGTCTGTGTCCTTTGCGATTCATGAAGGAGATTTCGTAGCGCTCATTGGCGCTAATGGTTCTGGAAAATCGACACTTCTAAAGGTTGTATTGGGATTTGAGCGGGCAAAAGAAGGTTCGGTAACACTTCTTGGAGAGCCAATTGATCGATTTAGTCAATTTGATTCCATTGGATATGTCCCACAAGGTGGGTTATTGGGAGTTGCGGATTTTCCGGCAACTGCGTTGGAAATTGTAATGCTTAGAATTTCCAAGGGTAGTTTTTTTAATTTTTATTCCAAATCCCGTAAAAAACGTGCACTTGAAGCTTTAAAACGTGTGGGTATGGAAGCATATGCTGATGAAATGATAAATAATCTTTCGGGTGGGCAATTGCAACGCGTTTTAATCGCACGTGAATTAATTGTAGAACCGAAAGTACTGTTTTTAGATGAACCGACCAATGGTTTAGACCAAGATGCGATACAAAATCTTTATCAGTTACCTGAAATTCTTAACCAAGAACATAAAATGACAGTAATTATGGTAACACATAAGCTCGATCATGATGTTCAGAAGATTAATCGTATTTTTGAAGTGAAAGATCGTACAGTTCAAAAGGTGACTGCACATGTTTAAATATGAATTTATGCGAACCGCTTTTCTTGTCGGTGGTTTATTAGCCATTATTATTCCTTTGATTGGCGTCGTTGTTGTTTTTAAACGCATGTCAATGATTGGAGACGCACTTTCGCATGCTTCTTTAAGTGGCATTACAATTGGTCTGATTTTAGGATTTAATCCAATTGTTGGTGCGATTGCTCTAAGTTTGGTGGCTGCATTAAGCATTGAATTTATACAAAAACGATTTGGAAAATATCAAGAATTAGCCATCGCAATTATTATGTCGTTTGGAATCGGTTTATCGGGCGTTTTATTGGGGTTTGTTAAAAACCCAGCGAATTTTAACAGTTTTCTATTTGGCAGTATCGTAGCGATTGGTGGGAGCGACAATTGGTTGGCAATTTTATTGAGTCTTATCGTTATTATTGTATCGATTCGATATTATCGAGAGTTTTTCTACCTTGCATTCGATGAGAAATCAGCGATGTTATCGGGTATTGATACAAATCGCATCTCGTTAATCTTTACCATCTTGACTGCAATCACCGTATCGGTTGCATCACGCATTGTCGGTGCGCTCATTGTTTCATCGCTCATGGTAATTCCCACAGCATGTGCAATGCAAGTATCAAAAAGTTATCGATCAACAATGCTTTATGCAATTGGATTTTCATTATCATTCGTTTGGGCAGGATTAGCACTCTCGTACAGTCTTAATCTTGCACCCGGTGGCACCATTGTGCTTTTGGGTGTCGCAATATTAGTTTTACTCATTCTAATAAAAACTGTATTAAAGCGAGGGTAATCTTGAATTTACCTTCGCTTTTAGTTATAATATAGAAAATAAAAATCATTGAAGAGAATAAGTAACAGGACATATCTTTTATAGAAACAATAGGGTTGATGGAACTATTGATTGATATCCTGCGAATTCATCTTGGAGAGAAGCTAATCACTTACGTGTCGTTTGCGTTAAAAACGAAGAGATGTATACATTATTTTGTATAAATCAGGATGGTACCGCGCTTGACGTTCCTGGACGTGCGGTTTTTTTTTATGTTTAAGGAGGATTTAGATGGACTTAAAAGAAATTATGAATCAAGGGCTTGAAGCAATCAAATCTGCTCAATCACTTGAGCATTTAAATGATGTTCGTATTGAATATCTAAGTAAGAAAGGTCTTCTAACAAAAGTTATGGGCCAAATGAAAGATTTATCCAATGAAGAGAAACCTTTATTTGGTAAACGTGTTAATGAAGCGAAACAGAGCATTGAGTCAGCACTTAAAGAAAAACAAGCAGACTTAGAAGCAATAAAATTAGAGCAAGATATGGCTCGTGATGCGATTGATGTGACGCTACCTGGAACGCAGTTTAAACAAGGAAGTCAAAATCCATTAATTCTAATGCGTCGCGAAATGGAAGATTTCTTTAGAGAAATGGGATATAAAGTCGTGGAAGGGGATGAAGTTGAACTTGATTTATACAACTTTGAACGTGCCAATATTCCGCAAGATCATCCTGCTCGTGAGATGCAAGATACATTTTTTATTGATGAACATACTTTACTTAGAACCCATACAACGGCAATCCAAATGCGTGCATTAGAAGAATATGCGCCTTCGGTTCCAGTTAAAGTTATTTGTCCTGGAAAAGTTTACCGTCGTGATGATGATGATGCGACACACTCGCATCAATTTGTACAGATGGAAGGTTTAGTACTGGGTCATGGCATTACGTTATCGGATTTAAAAGGGACTTTAAACCTTTTTGCGAAGAGGATGTTTGGAGAGAGTCGAGAAATTCGCTTTAGACCAAGCTATTTCCAATTTACCGAGCCTAGTGTTGAGATTGATGTAACATGTCATCTTTGTGGTGGCAAGGGCTGCAACATTTGTAAGGATACTGGCTGGATTGAAATTCTGGGTGGTGGTATGGTTCACCCAAACGTCTTGCGTGCAGCGGGTTATGATGACCCAACGCTTTCAGGATTTGCCTTTGGAATTGGTGTCGAACGCATTGCAATGCTTAAATACGGAATTGATGATATTCGATCATTTTATACAAATGATAAACGATTCATTGATCAATTTAAGCGGTTTGAGTAGGAGGTTAGAATGTTAGTTAGTAGAAAATTATTAAATAGATATGTGGATATTGCTGATATCGACACATTAACACTTGCGGATACCCTCACAAACGCAGGTTTAGAAGTAGAAGGTATTGAACCGCTCATTCATGGTACCAATTTAACCGTTGGTCATGTATTAGAATGTGTTCCACATGAAGACAGTGACCACTTAAATGTATGTCAGGTAGACTTAGGTGATCGCGTAGAACAAATTGTTTGTGGCGCATCAAATATTAAAACCGGCTTAAATGTCTGTGTTGCTCAAGTCGGTGCAGTGTTACCGGGAGATTTTAATATTAAAGCATCAAAAGTACGTGGTGTAGAATCAAATGGAATGATTTGCTCTCTCAATGAACTTGGTGTAGCTGAAAAATTCCAAACTGAAGAACAAAAAACGGGGATTGTCGTTTTACCAAAAGCAGAGCCGGGAAGTAATCCTGCCGTTGCATTAGGATTAGATGATGAAATTCTTGATATTTCTCAAACGCCGAATCGTTCTGATTTTATGTCAATAATCTCAATTGCGCATGAAGTGAGTGCGCTGTTTGGTCGTAAACTGACATTACCGCAATTTGAAGGTGTAGCGAACATCGGTAGTGAGACCAAGCTTCAAATTCAATCATATACTGAAAAGTCACCACTTTTTTTAGGTAAAGTAATTGGTAATGTGACAATTGGGACATCACCAAGTTGGATTCGTGAAGCCTTGATTGGTTCTGGAATTAAACCAATTAATAATGTTGTCGATATATCAAATCTTGTCATGCTTGAAACCGGTCATCCAATGCATTTTTACGATATTGACTTCCTAAGTCATCAAAACTTGTCAGTTCATGATGATTTTGAAGGTACAGTAGAAGCGCTTGATGGTCAAATGTATAAACTCGAAAAAAATGATCTTGTTATTATGAATGGTGAGGTTCCAGTGGGGATTGCAGGGATTATGGGTCTTGGTAATTCGATGATTCAACCGAATTCTAAGGGACTCGTAATTGAGGTCGCACGTTTTAATCATGTGTCTGTTCGTAAAACAGCAACACGTTTAGGGTTAAGCAGCGAGTCATCTACACGTTACACAAAGCCAATGGATAATAATGCATCCAAACAGGCGATGGATCGTGCAGTTCAACTTTTAATCGAGTATGCAGATGCAACAAATATTGAAGAAACTGTTCAGTGGGGCGCGCTTGATAGCACTCCTGTCGAGGTTTCAATCACGGTTGATCGTATCAATCAATATCTTGGAACTTCTTTAGAAGAAGCTGTCATTATGGATGTATTTGAACGTCTCAATTTTAAACCGCGTCACGTTGAGGGAATGATTACATGTACAATTCCTTCATATCGTAAAGATATTTCGATTGAAGAGGATCTCATTGAAGAAGTCATCCGAATCGTTGGTTATGATGTCATGGATGAGACATTACCGCTTATGGATTTAACACTGGGTAATTTAAATAATCAACAACTTAAGACACGCATGATTGAAGATGTATTATTAGGCTTTGGTGCAGACCAAATTCTATCCTATACACTTGTAGATGAAGCGAAAACAGTTGGCTCTGAGTCATTGGGTACTCCAATTCGTCTAGCCAATCCTATCAGCGATAAACGAGCTTTCTTAAGAACGCATTTATTACCATCGATGGTGGAAGTCTTGGCGTATAATAATGCTCACAAAATTTCCGATGTTCTCTTTTTTGAACAGTCTTCAGTTTATGCCGAAGGTGTTAAATCAAATCGTTTAGGAATTATTGGTCAAGGTTCGCTCTTTAATAAGAATTGGACTAAAACAGAAATTCCTTTAGACTTCTTCACACTTAAGGGAATGGCGATGGAATTATTTGATAAATTAGGATTTAGTGAAAAACGCTTCCAATTCAAACAAAGCGGTTTTGATGATACAAAATTCCATCCATTCAAGAGTGCAGAAATTCTATTTGACCGTAAGCACCTGGGGGTCATTGGACAGCTTCATCCGACCTATGCGAAAGAACATGATTTGAAAGATCCTATTTATTTAGAAATTGATTTGGATTCTCTTTTAGGTCAAAAAGCAGGGGCCATCAAAGCAACTTCGGTCGCAAAATATCCAATCATGACTCGAGATCTCGCAATTCTTTGCGATAACAATCTATCGGTAAGTGATTTAATCCAATCGATTGAAAAAGTATCACGAAAATATTTGGTAGACTTAAACGTCTTTGATGTGTTTACATCTGAAAAACTAGGGGATAAAAAATCTATTGCATTCCAGTTGTCTTTTGGGCAAGACCGTACCTTAGAGGTCGAGGAAATTAATGATATAATGGAAGCAGTAGTTGAAGAATTGAAAAAACGTTTCAACGTTGAAGTGCGATAACATTAGGAGGTAAAAAATATGGGTAGAGCATTTGAAGTTCGTAAGGCGTCGATGCAAAAGACAGCGGCAGCTAAAACGAAGGTATATTCACGATATGGAAAAGAGATTTATATGGCGGCTAAGGCTGGTATTCCTGATCCTGAGATGAATGTGGGTTTAAAGCGTATTATCGATGAAGCAAGAACAAAACAAGTTCCTGCGGATGTCATTAAACGTGCGGTTGAAAAAGCTAAAGGGGGTTCTGAAGAGAACTACCATGCGGTACGTTATGAAGGATTTGGACCCGGTGCATCGTCATTTATTGTTGAATGTTTGACAGACAACGATAACCGAACATACAGTGAAGTTCGAAATTGCTTTACAAAATCTAAAGGGAAAATTGGTGTGAATGGTTCGGTTGTTCATGGTTATGAACACGTTGGTTTATTATCATTTGAATCCAATGATGAAGAAGCAATCATGGAAATTCTTCTTGAAAACGATGTTGAATTGATCGATATTGAACAAGAAGAGGGTCATATGACAGTTACTGTTGATACGACAAGCTTACATAAAGCGAAAGAAGCACTTGAAAGCAAATTGGGCGAAATTCAATTTGATGTCCTTGAGATTACTTATTTACCGAATGAATATGTAACCGTCGAAGGTGAAGATGCCGATAACTTTAAAAAAATTCAAGCGATGTTTGATGAAGTTGAAGATATTCAAGAAGTCTATCACAACGTTAAGTTTGAAGATTAAGATTGTAAACCTCTAGAATTATTACTAGAGGTTTTTTTGTGAACCTTTGATGAAGAATGTATGGATTAAGTCAAAAGCTTTGATTGGTCTGTACTATGTACGATATAATCAACATATACAAAAGGGAGGCTTTAAAATATGGGAAATTTATTAGACAAAGCAAAAGAACTTGCAGCAAAAGCAAAGAGCTCTGCTGATGATTTGGGTGTCAAAGCCAAAGAAACCGCCGAAGATCTTGGTGAAAAAACTGAGTCGGTCACAAAAGAAGCATCTGAAAAGATGAATGAATTTGGAGAAAAAGCGAAAGAAACTGCCGAAGATGTATTGGAAAGGGTCGTGATATGACCGCCGATGCTGTAACAAAAGGTAAGCAAGTCGCTGAAGATTTATCGGAAAAGGCTAAAGAAACCGCTGAAGACTTAACCGATAAAGCGAAAGACATTTTTAATAAATAATTTAACGTGTTAAATGGATAAAAAAAACCTTAAGATATCAAATGAAGATTGGAACTGACCTAGTTCCGTGGGACTAAAGAAAAAAACCTCTTGTATGAGAATTATTGTAAAATAGTTCAATATAGGAGGTTTTTATATGGGAACACGAACTATACATAGCTATGAGACAAAGATGAAAGTTATAGAAATGAAATTGGCAGGCTACTCAAGCAGGTTTATTCAGACTGAACTTGGAATAAAAAATGTAACACAAGTCAAAACATGGTGGAGATGGTATCGAAATGGTGAACACTATCGATTTTCTCAACCTGTAGGCAAGCAATATACTTTTGGAAAAGGGCCTGAAGGAGACACGGTCGAAGAAACACAAAGACTTAGAATTAAATCTTTGGAGCAACAAATTGAACTATTAAAAAAGTATTTGGAAAGAGAAAGGATGTGGTTCCTGAAATAATCATCAAGCTCGTTGAAGAGTATCGCAACACTGTATCTCTTAAAGATATCTTGAATCTTTTTGGGGTACCTAAGTCAACGTATTACCGTTGGACTAAAAAAGAGCAACTAGAGTCTAATAATTATTCTGTCAATGAAGCATTAGTAATTGAACTTTGTAAAGAAAATAAATTTCGTTATGGATATCGAAAATAACTGCATTAATTCGAAAGAAAGAATTATCAATAAGAACACTGTTCAAAGATAATGCAGAAACACCAATGTCAATGCCGTGTTAAGGTCAAACGGTATCGAAAACAAAATCCGAAGATCATTATGCCCAATATCATTAATCGCGACTTTAAATCACTACGTCCTCTAGAGAAATTGGTGACAGATATCACTTACATCCCTTATGGCCATAAGATGCTCTATTTATCTACGATCATGGATTTATATAATGGTGAGATTATTGCGTCTACATTGTGTGACAGACAAAACCTAGAATGTGTGGTTGATACATTAAATCAACTTCCGGATATCGTTCAGCCATGTATTCTTCATTCTGATCAAGGGAGTGTCTATACATCAAAAGAGTATCAACTCAAAGTAAAAAATAAAAGCATTACCATGAGTATGTCCCGTAAGGGTACACCCGCTGATAATGCTCCTATCGAATCGTTTCATGCCTCGCTAAAGTGTGAAACATTCGAATTAAACCCAGAACTAAAGGGTTCTACTGAAATTGTATCACAAACTGTGATAAACTATTTAAAATATTACAATGAAAATCGAATACAAGAAAAGCTAGGATATCAATCTCCCGTAAATTATCGGTTAACTTCATCCTAACTTGGTTTTTTCTTTAGTCCCAAGGAACTAGGTCAGTTCCATTTCAATCTTAAGGTTTTTTTGTGTTAAAGTGTTTCAATAATTTGTGGAAGTCTCGTTTTAAAGAGTTTTTTAATGACCTGATACAGGATAAAACTGAGTAAAATGAGTAGAATTCCAAATGTATAAATAACATGAATCGGGTTAAAATTCATCGCTGCGTAAACAAATCCTCCAATAATCAAAAACGAAGAGAAAAGTGGGATTAAAGCGAGAAAGTTTTGTTTAATGGCTTGGGTTTCATTGTCCCATACTAATTTTGGTGAGAAAACGTCTAAGACGATTGCACTCGTGTTTGAAAGGATTGACCCTAAAAATGCACTAAGGACAAAAGAATGATATACCCAAAATTAAGATTCAAGAAAATCGCGAGCAGGATTCCAATAATCCATGTTGGAATAACCGTTATCAGAGATCCGATCAGAATCTTTGCATGGACCAAGGTCATAAAATCGAGAGGCATTGCTTGAAACTGTTGTAGGGTACGCCCTTCACGCGATATTGAAGTCGCGGTAATCATTCCAACATTCGCCATGAAATAAGATATTACAAGACCAATAATAAAAACGAGCGCAAATTTAACCGACAAGGGTTGAGTGTAAAATTGTAATGTCATGATTTCTTGAACGGTCTGATTTATTTCCGACAAGGATACTGGGGACTTGGAGACCCCAATTACAAATGGAATCACAAATGATACCGGTATAATAATCAAACCTGCGAAATAGTTTGTTGTGAATGTTGGGGTTCGAAGAATATTTCGAATGTCGTATCTCATGATGGCACTGAGTGCAGAACGTTTCTTTGTTGATTTATTAAACGCTTTAGTTGTGAGTGCTGTCTTTTTCGAACTTGCTTCATCAATTCCAATAACGCCTTTAAAATATAGTTTTTGCACAAGCGTAACACAGAGGAAAGGACTGAGTATTGAAATTAAGATTCCAAGAAACAACTTTTCATAATCTGCATAAACAACACCTTGTGAGAGCAGTGGTATTGTAGGGAAAATGCCATTCATGACTTTAAGTAAGGCGTTATCACCCGATGCAATACTGGTCATGATTTTTGATAAGAAGTCGGCACCGCCGGTTCCGGATGTTTGACCAAGAAAGGCCATACCAAGCCCCAATACAATACCGAGCAACGTTGAGACATAGGTATAAACGTCTTTATTTTTGAAAAATGGAATAAAGGTCAAGACGAGAATCATAAAGATCAACGATAGTGTAAATGGAATTATCGGAATCATCAGTGAACTCACGATAAATCGGATTATAAATAAGAAATCTGGTTTAACATTTACCATATACGCAATTGCGAAAGGAATAAAAATAACTGCAGCGCTGAGATACGTCGTGATCAAACTCGCAATAAATTTTGAAAAAAGAATATCGGCAGCACGAACGGGTAGCACTAAATAGCGCTCAATATCTTTTGAAAAATAAAATATCCCTGGAACGATGAGAATGCCCATAATTAAGATATAAATACTAGCACTCGCAAATAATGTATGGATTGCTATTCCAGGCTGTCCTAACGAAACTGCAGATTTAATAAGTGCATTCCAAAGAAAGAATACAATTCCACCGAGATAAATGAAAAGAAAGCCAAATAAGAGAAACATATATTTTGAATTTTTTTTTCTTTTTGGTTGAGAGTTGCTGCGTAAAATCATAAGTCGTTGTCTTCAACATTATTTTTGTTAGTGTGAGAATTAGACTCATTTTGTAAGCTCCAAGAAGATTTCTTCAAGTGAAAGTTGATTGTAGTTAGATTTCAGTGACTCAAGGGTACCTGTATAGACAATCTTACCGTGATTGATGATAACGACTTTATCGCATAATTTTTCCGCAACTTCAAGAACATGGGTTGAAAAAAATACCGCGCCACCGTGTTGAGCATGTTCACGCATGGCTTCTTTTAAAATATAAGAAGATTGTGGATCAAGTCCGGTTAGGGGTTCATCCAGGATGAGTAAGTAAGGATTGTGTAGAAGAACGCCAATCACCATAATTTTTTTTCGCATTCCATGTGAGTAGGATAGAAGTTTATCATTCAACGCCTGTTCCATCCCCAATAGGTGAGTATAGTTTTGGATTCGTTGTTGGCGATCTGTTTCATTGATGTTGTAAATGTCGGCAATAAAATTGAGATATTCAATCCCTTTCAGTTTTAAAAAAGCATTGGGATCATCAGAAACATATCCAAACTGTTGTTTTGCTTCAATCGGTTGTTCGCGGATGTTTAAATCGTTGAGTGTAATCGAACCCGAGTCCGGTGCCAAAATGCCTGTAAGCATTTTAATTGTCGTTGTTTTGCCGGCGCCGTTTGGTCCAATAAATCCAACAATTTCTCCAGAATTAATCTGAATAGATACATCATCAACAGCTTTATGGGACCCATTATAGGTCTTTGTGACGTTCTTTATATTTATCATAATCTTCTCCTTGATCATAAGATGTATTAATTATATCACTATTTTCACTATTTTCAATATCTTCACCAAAGTGGATAAAAATAGAGGGAATCATCCCTCTACATCCATGTAATTTTTCGTTCGGTTCCGTCTTTAATTCTTTGAATATTCGAACGATGACGGTAAATAACAATTATTGCGATAATTGCGAACGCAAAGGTTACTTGAATGTTATCTTGTGAAATACCAAGAATAACAACTGCAGTAATAATTGAAATCATAGCGGATAGTGAAACCATTTTAGATAAGTACAGTACTGCAAAGAAGATGAGTACAGGTACGATAAAATGCAGTACAGGTCTTTTTGTCACAAGAATTGAAATCCCCAATAAAAATCCCATAGCGGTTGAAACGGCTTTTCCACCTTTAAACTTAGCGAATATTGGAAAACAATGACCCAATGTTGCGAAAAATCCAGCGTAAATCGTTGCATCTGGGAATAAGAAATTGGTGATAACCATTGCGATGGTTGCTTTTAAAACATCTAAGACCGCAACGGCAACGCCAGCTTTCGCGCCCAAAGTTCGCCCAGCATTTGTTCCCCCAAGATTTCCAGAACCGTGTTCACGGATATCGGTATTAAAAAAAAGTTTTCCAATAACTAATGCATTTGGAATGGATCCTAAAAGATATCCAAGCACACTTGCTAATAATATTTCCATAAATTCACCTCAAAATCATTTTACCATGTTCAATGGCAAAGTTAAAAGAACTTTTCATGCTGGTTGAACTTTTAATACTCAAATAATTATTATGTCATGATATAATACACGTTGAGAGGAGTTGGAGAGCTTGAGTACACAAAATTATTCAGCTTCAAGTATTGAAATTTTAGAAGGTCTTGAAGCTGTAAGAAAACGCCCTGGGATGTACATTGGATCTACCGATTCACGTGGTTTGCATCATTTAGTATGGGAAATTATGGATAATGCGATTGACGAAGCGCTTAATGGTTTCGGAACGACAATCCGTTTAAATATAGAAGATGATATGACTGTTTCGATCCGAGATGAGGGTCGAGGAATGCCGATTGAAACTCACACAAGTGGTGTTAGTGCATTGCAGGTCATTTTTACTGTGCTTCATGCCGGCGGAAAATTTTCAGAGGCAGGTGGATACAAAACAAGTGGAGGTCTTCACGGAGTTGGTGCATCTGTTGTAAATGCGTTGAGTGAAGAAGTTAATGTAAGTGTATTCCGTAAAGACGGAACTTATAATATGACGTTTAGAAATGGTGGTAAAGAAATCGAACCCCTTAAAAAAACAAGTGATCGGGGTCCGATTGGAAGTCGCGTTCGTTTTAAAGCTGATCCAACTATTTTTAAAAATTCAAAATTTAGTTTTGATACCATTTGTGAACGTGTTCAAGAGAGCGCATTTTTACTACAAGGGATTCAGTTTATTGTTACGGACGAGCGTGTCAATATCACACGAGAATATCGTTATGAAAAAGGACTTGAGGCCTTTATGGAGTATATTCATGAAGATCAAGAAGTATTAAATGATGTTATTTTACTAAATGGTTCTGATCAAGGAATTTCAGTTCAAATTGCATTGCAATATAATGAAGGCTATAACGAAGACACCTATTCATACGTTAACTTGGTTCGAACCCATGATGGAGGGACTCATGTTGCAGGTTTTCGTTCTGGATTTACGAAAGTCATCAATGAATGGGCTCGTAAACATAACCTTTTAAAGGAAAAAGAAAAGAATTTTGAAGGAAATGATGTTCGTGAAGGGCTTTCTGTCATTCTATCAGTAAGTATTCCTGAGAATCTTCTTCAATTTGAAGGACAAACAAAAGGGAAATTAGGAACGCCTGCCGCAAAAGGTGTTGTTGATGCGGTAATCTCAGAGCAGTTACCTTACTACTTGGATGTTCATCATGAAGAAGCTACAAAGATCATCACTAAAATTCAAAAAGCTTCGCATGCCCGTTTAGCGGCTCGTAAAGCACGTGAACAGGCACGAAATGGAAAACGAAATAAGATTGAACGTATTTTGTCAGGAAAGCTTGCGAATGCTCAAACGCGAAATAAAAACAAGAATGAATTGTATTTAGTCGAAGGGGATTCAGCGGGTGGTAGTGCTAAGCAAGGACGTGATAGTAAATTCCAAGCGATTCTACCGTTGCGTGGTAAGGTTTTAAATACGCAAAAGGCAAAATTTGAAGATATTCTCAAAAATGAAGAATTAAATACAATTATTCATTGTGTGGGTGCTGGTGTTGGGAAAGATTTTGAGTTAAAAGATTGTAACTATAATAAAATCATTATTATGACCGATGCGGATACAGATGGTGCTCATATTCAAGTGCTGCTTTTAACCTTTTTCTTTAGACACATGCGTCCGCTTGTTGAGGCAGGGTATGTTTATATTGCGCAACCGCCGCTTTACCGTGTTAAATCCGGTAAAAATGTCCATTACGCTTATACTGAAGAGGAATTGGATGCATACCGTAAACAGTATGGTAAGGTTGAACTTCAACGCTATAAAGGGCTCGGGGAAATGAATGCGGATCAACTTTGGGAAACCACGATGGATCCAGCGAGCCGTTCGTTAATTCAAGTTCAAATCGATGACTTTTTAGTCGCTGATAAACGTGTCTCCGTACTTATGGGTGACAAGGTTGATGTTCGTCGCGATTGGATAGAACAAAATGTCGCATTTACGTTAGAGGAGGATCCACATGTCGCATGATTCATTAATTAAATTACCGATCGAAGACATCGTTGGTGAACGCTTTGGCCGGTATTCTAAATACATTATTCAAGAACGTGCGCTCCCAGATGTGCGTGATGGATTAAAACCTGTACAACGTCGTATTTTATATGCGATGTATCATGATAAAAACTTCTATGATAAACCATATCGAAAATCCGCAAAAACAGTGGGTCTTGTTATTGGTAATTATCATCCTCATGGAGATAGTTCAGTTTATGAAGCAATGGTTCGAATGTCTCAATCATGGAAGATGAATATGCCCTTGATTGATATGCAAGGAAATAATGGTAGTATTGATGATGATCCCGCAGCGGCGATGCGATATACAGAAGCTCGTATTTCAAAATTGTCTCAAAAACTTCTTGAAAACATTGATGAAGACGTCGTCCCTTTTGTACTAAACTTTGATGATATGACGACTGAGCCTTCCGTTTTACCAGCACGATATCCAAACCTTCTTGTGAATGGTTCGACAGGGATTGCGGCTGGATATGCAACCAATATACCGCCATTCAACCTTAATGAAATTATGGATGCTTCAATTTATCGCTTACATAATCCAGAGTGCGGTGTAGATGAAATCATGACTATGGTTCAAGGTCCTGATTTTCCAACAGGTGCCATTATTCAGGGTAGAGATGGAATTGAAGATATTATTCGTAAAGGAAAAGGACGCATTGTAGTTCGCGCTAAGGCAGATATCGTAGAAAATAAAAGCATGAAGCAAATTGTTATTACCGCATTACCTTATGAAGTGATTAAGTCTAATGTTGTTCGTAAAATTGACGAATTGCGTTTTACTAAAGCCAGTGAGGGATTTGGTGATGTGATGGATGTCCGTGATGAATCCGATCGTACAGGGTTACGGATCGTCATTGACTGTAAACGTGATGCTAATGTAGAAAGCATTCTCAATCTTTTCTATAAATACACGGAATTACAAGTTTATTACAATGCGAATATGGTTGCGATTGTTGATCAACGTCCACAGGTTTGTGGTCTTTTAGAAATTCTTGATGCCTACTTAAAATTTAGACAAGAAGTTGTGCTTAACCGTAGTAAATATCGTTATGAACAAAAAGAAAAACGATTACATATTCTTGAAGGGTTAATGAAAGCAACATCAATACTTGATGAGATTATTGCAGTCATTCGTCGTTCAAATAACCGCTCTGAATCACGCAATAATATCATGGCCGAGTTTGGATTTACCGAAGCGCAAGCAACCGCAATCGTTGATTTACAACTGTATCGTTTATCTTCAACGGACATTAATGCCCTTCGCGATGAATTCGCAAAACTGGCAAATGAATTAGAATATCTCGATTTAGTCATTAACAATATCGATATGTTAAACAATCTTATTGTTAAAGAATTCATGGAAATCAAAGAAACTTTTGATACGCCACGCAAATCATCAATAGAAGCGGAGATTTCAGAACTTGAGGTCGATCACCTCAGTCTTATTACAAATGAAGCGGTTATGGTTACCGTCTCGCGTGATGGATATCTCAAGAAAGTATCATTACGTTCATACGGTTCAAGTCAAAAAGATGTGATAGCACTTATGGATGAAGACATGCCAGTATTTAGTTCAGAAGTAGAAACAACCGATTATCTCGTCTTTGTAACGTCTAAAGGTCGTTATGGCATGATTCTTGTGCACGAAATTGATGAGGCTCGTTGGCGTGATACCGGTTCACACATTAACCAATACATGAAATGTGATCCAAATGAAAAAATCATCAGTGTCTTTACATTAAAATCGTTTGATACCTATCAATTTATCGTGACATCAACAGCATCGGGTATGGTGAAGAAAACAGCCATTTCAGAACTTGAAGTTAAGCGTACAAATCGACTTTACGATGTCATGAAGTTAGGGAAACATGATGAGTTGGTGGGTGCTGTCATTACTTCGAATGAAGATCATTTACTACTTGTAAGTAAAGAAGGACAATGCATGCGCCTTGATCTCTCAGAAATTAATCCAATTGGTTTGCGTGCTAAAGGTGTTATTGGAATGAAACTCAAATTAAATGATCGCATTGTCTCGACAATAGGATTATCGGATGAAAGTGACGTTGTTTTCGTATCAGACCGATTCCAAATGAAACGTATTAAGGCGCAAGATATTGCAATCAATAACCGTGCAACTCAAGGGACTTCAATTGTGAAAACGGTTAAGAGCAATCCGCACTATTTAGGTGAAGTTTTTGTGGGTAATATACAAGATCATATCTTAATATATAATGACCATACATCAATTATTTCAATTAAAGATGTGCCTATTATGTCATCAGATGCAACATTCTCAACGGTTACGGATGAAAAAGATTTCTCAATACTGAGACCGCTTGTTCATGTTGTAAAGGTTGCGTTTCCTAAATCAGAGGCGAAAAGCATTGATGAACCTTTGAAACTTGATTTATAATTATGTATAATTGTAGGGTAGAGTTATTACGTTCGACCTTACAAAACCAAGTCTGGCGGTTGTATACTTCCAGACTTTATTATTTCAATTAGGAGGTTTTATGATTAATCGGTATTCAAGAGATGTAATGAAAACAATATTTAATGATCAATTTCGTTTTGAAGCGTGGCTAAAAGTTGAGATCCATGCTGCAGAGGCATTCAATCAATTGGGCGTTGTTCCTGATAATGATTTAAAAGCATTACAAGAAAATGCTTCCTTTGATATCAATCGAATTTATGAAATTGAAGCGGAAACACGTCATGATGTTGTCGCATTTACCAGAGCCGTAAGTGAGACACTGGGTGATGAAAAACGATGGGTTCATTACGGCTTAACGAGTACTGATGTTGTTGATACGGCATATGGATATATTTATAAGCAAGCAAATGATATCCTGGAACACGGTCTTATTGATTTTATTGAGGTTTTAAGACAACAAGCCATTCGCTATAAAGATACTCCATGCATAGGACGTACGCATGGAATTCATGCTGATATTACAAGTTTTGGCTTAAAGTTTGCGCTTTGGTATGATGAGATGAATCGAAATTTAACGCGCTTTCAAAGTGCACGTAAAGATTTAGAAGCAGGTAAAATTAGTGGTGCTGTTGGAAATTTTGCGAATACAGATCCTTATGTACAAGATTATGTATGTGCGCAATTAGGCATTACGTCCACAAATATATCAACCCAGGTACTTCAGCGAGATCGCCATGCATTCTATATGTCGACACTGGCATTAATTGCGACAAGCATTGAAAAAATTGCAACAGAAATCCGACACCTTCAACGAACAGAAGTTGGTGAATTGGAAGAATTCTTTAATAAAGGTCAAAAAGGATCTTCTGCGATGCCTCATAAACGAAATCCAATCAGCAGTGAAAACATGGCGGGTTGTGCACGTGTGATACGTGGCTATATGATGACATCCTTCGAAAACGTCGCATTATGGCATGAGCGTGATATTTCACATTCCAGTGCGGAACGTATCATTTTCCCGGATGCAATCACCTTATTGGATTATATGTTGCATCGATTTACACGAATTGTTGCGAATTTAGTTGTTTATGAAGACAAAATGATGGATAATATCAACTTGACACACGGTGTTATTTTTGCACAACGTGTAATGACAACATTGATTGATAGCGAGGGATTAAGTCGAGAAGCGGCGTATGATTTAATACAGCCACTTGCAATGGAAGCATACAATACGCATACATCGTTTTTGGATGTGCTTCTTAAAAATGAGAATGTTTTAACATTGATGACTGAAGATCAATTAAAAGAGTGTTTTGATTTAAACTACTTCTTAAGAAGAGTTGATACCATTTTTGAAAGGGTAAATATATATGGAAAATAAAAAATGCGTTGGTTGTGGTTCAGTCTTACAAACTGAAGATGCAATGGGACGTGGTTACGCGAAATCAATTGAGAATGATTATTGTCAATCATGTTTTCGTTTAAAGCATTATCGCGATTTTAAACGTGTTAAAGCTGATGTTAATGATGGAACGACGCTTGAGTTTATTGAGCGTTTTGATGGCCATATTCTATGGGTTTTAGATATTATGCATTTAAATCAAAGTATGCACACAGGGTTGCTTCGTGCATTAAGAAATAAAAGTGTTGTGCTTGTCGTGAATAAGCGTGATCTTTTACCGAAGTCTGTTTCAAACAACAAACTTACAAATGCAATTATGCGTGCACTGAAAAATGAAGATGTATCGTTGATGGATGTTGTTTATGTTTCAGCCTTGAAAAAGAATACACTTGAAGCGTTGACACCATACTTGGAGGATGCTCCGTGTGCGTTTGTAGGATGTGTCAATGCAGGGAAGTCTTCTTTACTCAATGCATTAATGGGAAAAAACGATTTATCGGTATCGCCGGTTGCATCCACAACTGCGGATGTGTTACATATTGAAACGGAACATTACGATGTTTACGATACACCGGGATTAAGCAATGAAACTGAATTGCTCTCTAAGTTTACAGATGAGAACTTGGTGATGTTAGCGCCACAAAAAACACTGAAACCTGCTGTATATCAATTATATGAAAAACAAACGATTTTACTGGGGAATCTTGGGGCAATCACGGTTACTCCTAAGTCACACGTTCACGTTGTTTCATATCTTCCATTCGAGCTGAAACGGATAAAACCGGAACGGTTGGAAGCAAATTTTGAATTGGACCATGATTTTATGATTCAAAATCCTTCATACCGTAAGAAAAAATGGCCGGTAACGGATAAGCACATTGATATTGAAATTTTCGATGTTGGATTTATCAGTATTCAAGGTGAGTTAAAAGAATTAGAGACTCGTTTCGATAAAGAAGCGGAAGTCGTAATCAGAAAGGCGATCATTTAATGTTAAGTAAAGATCAAAAAAAAGAATTAAAACGTATTTCTCATGAAGAAAAAACAACTGTATTTATTGGAAAAAATGGATTAACTGAAACTGTTTATGAAACGTTTGAGACATCCATGTTAGCTCACAATCTTGTGAAGGTAAGTATTCAAAAAAATTCAGATGTTACAATTTTAGAAGCAATTGAAGCATTTGAAGATCGATTTAGTTGTGATTTAGTAAGTAAAATAGGGCGCGTTGCAGTTTTCTATCGTTACAGTAAAAACGGACGAATTAAAGTTTGAGAAAAATAATCTTGTTTGGCGGGAGTTTTGACCCCATTCATGATGGCCATTTAACGATGGCGAAGCACGCCCTAAAACAACGTAATGCGGATGAGCTTTGGTTTATTGTCAGTGCACAAAATCCGTTTAAAGAAGGAAGTTCCGCATTCCATCATCGATTTGAGATGGTGAAGTTGATGACTCGACCTTTTAAAAAAATGAAGGTTCTTGATCTAGAATCGAGAATGCCTTTACCCTCGTACTCAATCGATACCGTAAGGGTATTAAAAGCCCAGTATAATGATTGTGAATTTGAGTGGTTAATTGGTTCAGATCAACTGCCGACTTTAAATCAATGGAAGGCATTTGACGAACTACGTCAACAGGTACAATTCGTCATTTATTCACGCGATTCAAATGTTGATACGCAATTTCCACGTGTCATCGGTCCAGTTCTACCGATAAGTTCGACTGAAATTCGAAAAGGTTTCATTACCAAGACGGCACCATGCGTCCTTCAATACATGACGGAACGTGGTTTATATCTCGACGAAATTTTACGGAATCGTGTGTCAATGCGACGATATGAACATGTATTAAGAGTAAAAGATCTCGCATTAGAAATTGCAGCTGTACATCATGTTGATGCGCATCGCGTTGCGCTCGCATGTATGATTCATGATTTGTGTAAAGAAGATTCTGATGAAATCTTACTTAAC
Source organism: Erysipelothrix piscisicarius (assembly GCF_003931795.1). NCBI lineage: Bacteria > Bacillati > Bacillota > Erysipelotrichia > Erysipelotrichales > Erysipelotrichaceae > Erysipelothrix > Erysipelothrix piscisicarius. The sequence goes on from NZ_CP034234.1 coordinate 1,087,494, forward strand.
ATCATGAAGGCAACGTTTCCCCATCATATCGATTTGCATTCTGCATTTTATCATGGTTTTGCGGCAGCGTCAGAATTATCAAAAAAATACTATGTGCGAGATAAACAAGTATTAAATGCTGTTAGAGGACATGTTAATGGTGCTTCGACTCATAAAATTGGAATTATTTTATATATTGCTGATAAATGTGAACGAGGCAGAGGCTATGACAGTGAACCTTTAATATCTTTATCAAAACGTAATTTAGTTGAAGGATTTCAAGAAGTGAAAAGGGCACAAGGTGCCTATCTAAGGAGAAATAATGAATAATTTATTAGATGTAATTGTGAAAACAATTGACGAAAAAAAAGCAAATGACATTGTTACAGTTGATTTTAAACGAGAAAATCCATTATGTGACTATTTTGTAATTGCGGATGCACCAAGCGTTCGCCAACTTAATGCTATTGCTGAGTTTGTTGAAGAAGCGATTGAAAAAGAAGGATATAAAATTCGCAGTATTGAACGTCAACATGGTTCAACCTGGATTCTTATTGATGCATACGATGTAGTAGTTCACCTGTTTTTAACTGTGGAACGTGGCCACTACAACTTAGAAAAACTCTATCAGGACTATATTGATGAAAACGTATTACGATAGTCTTTTTTCCTCAAAAGAAGGTACTCAGTTATACAAAGCGTTTGTTCAAAAACATGCTGTTGGTAATACCCTTTTAGAAATGGCATGTGGAACGGGTGATTTGCTTCATGAACTTGATGATTATTTTGATGTTAAGGGTGTTGACCTCGATGATTCCATGCTCGCGTTAGGGTATGAAAAGTATCCTGAATTAGCCAATAAAATGGTTCAAGGTGATTTTCTTACGTATGAAGATCAAAAAACGTATGACACACTTATTTGTGTTGGAGACAGTCTTAATTACATATTAACTGAAGAAGATTTATTAAACTTTGTTGAGCGAAGCGTTGCTTTATCATCCAATATTATTTTGGATTGTCACCATCCCTATCGCTTAAATGAATTTGCCGATGATTACTATGAAGAAGGGTCAACCGATACCTTTGATTATGCATACCAAATTGAAGTGGATGGATCTCATTTAGTTCATGTCATTAATTTTTTAGATGGAACCTTTGACAGTGTTTATCAATGGGTATTTGATCCACAAATTTTAATTGATGCGTATGAAAAACATGGTTATTCTGTAAAAATATATACGGACTTTAATCACAAGGGGATTTGTGATGAGGGTGAGAAAGTAATGCTTGTCATTACAAAGGAGCGCTTATGATTCTCATTATTGGTGCGATGCAAGAAGAAGTTCAAGCATTGACGTCACTTATGTCGGGGGTAACATCGAGCAATGTTGCCGGTATTGATGTTTATATGGGTGTCTTGTCTCGTCAAGAAGTGGTTGTTGCACAAAGTGGTGTTGGTAAGGTTAATGCTGCTTACACTGCTTCTTGTTTGATAGGCATATACAATCCGCATCTTGTCTTGAATATTGGAAGTGCCGGTGGATTAAAAGCTGATCAAAAGCATGGTGATATGGTTGTGGCAACACATCTTCAATATCACGATTTGGATATTGGACCGGGAACCGACACGGACCCACGCTTTATTTTTAAAACAGATTCAAATCTTTTCCAAATTGCAAAAGAAACTCTTGAAAGCATGGGAAAACGTTTCCATGTTGGATTAATCGTTTCGGGAGATCAATTTGTGACAAAATCATCACAAGCTTTCCTTAACATCCAAAAACATTTCTCAGATGCAATTTGTGTCGAAATGGAAGCGACTGCGATTGCTCATGTGTGTTATCGAAGTCAAACACCATTTATCGTTTTAAGAGGGCTCTCTGATGTTACACATGATCCTGAAAATGATCTCGATTTTGAACAGCACTTACCTCTTGCAAGTAAAGTGAGTGCGATGTTGTGCCAACAATTTATTCTGAATTTGTAAAAGAAAAAGTACGAGATCATCTCGTACTTTTTGATTGCTATCGTAAGATAGTTTATGATTTTTTGCTTTCGATTCCATAAGGACCAGTCCAAAGACCGTTATCGAAGAACCATGTTTTAAATCATCGCTTGTAAAGGATTATCTTGTTTAAATACAAGTGTTGACTTAACATCAACTTTATCCTTTTTAGCTTCAATTACGACAAATGCAGGATATTTCTCAACACCCAATAATTGTTTTAAGCGTGTTACTGAGATGTTTTGAGCATCAGACATATCAATCGTTGTAATTTCAGGTGTGGGACGTACTTCTTGTTCTGTTGTTAAAGGCAAGTAATGCATCTTCAACATAATCAGAGTCGGAATTACCATCTTTTAGTAAGAATACGTGTTGTCCTGGATTATCATTTAAAAATGACTGAATTTCATTAAGTTTAATAACCGTTTCGCTTTTAGGCATACCGGTACTCAGCGTTAGAGCACTTGTTTTTGGTTTGAATTGATCGTATAAAACGACAAATAATGAAACGAGTGCAACTGCAGTAAACGCAATTAGAATAATTCGTTTTCGCATATTTCCTCCTAACGTAGCCAATAAAAGAATAGCACTTTGTTCAGAGAAAATCAAATTGTAGGATACATCTTTCATGTTTCATCATATTACGGTATAATAAGTTCATATGAGAATGGGGGTTTCTATGTTCCTCAAAAAGATAGAAATGCAGGGTTTTAAATCCTTTGCGGATAAAGTAGTTATAAATTTTGATGATGCCGTTACGGGTATTGTAGGTCCAAATGGATGTGGTAAAAGTAACATTAGTGATGCGATACGTTGGGTTTTAGGCGAACAGTCCGTAAAATCAATGCGTGGCTCGAGTATGACTGATGTTATTTTTAATGGGTCTGAAACGCGCCGGAAGGTCAATCTTGCGGAAGTTACTTTAGTCTTCGATAATGAAGCACGGCCTTTAAACAGTGATTATGAAGAATTAGAAGTAACACGAAGACTCTATCGGGATACTCGTGAGTCTGAATATTTAATCAATAAAGTTCCATGTCGATTACGCGATGTTCATGATTTAGTAATGGATACGGGTTTGGGTAGAGATTCATTATCCATCATCTCGCAAGGGACAATTAGTTATTTTGCCGAAGCAAAACCTATTGAACGTCGTGTGATTTTTGAAGAGGCAGCTGGTGTCTCCAAATATAAAAAACGTAAAATTGAATCCATCAATAAACTTGAACGCACAAAGGAAAATGTTGATCGTATGCAAGATATTGTGGATGAGATAACACGTCAGGTTAGTTCATTGAAACGTGCTGCTAAAAAGGCAGAACAATATAAAGAAAAAAAAGCGTTGCTTGAATCGATTGAAGTTTCAGTTATCTGTCGAGAGATCAAAGAACTGGAAGAACTTATTAATTCAAATAAAAACGATACCTATCGTTTAGAATCGGAGATTGCAACCTTAGAAACAAATATTGGCGTCTATGGTCATGAACTCCAAGAGAAACGTCAAGAAATTTTTAAGATGGATCAAGATATCGTTAAAGGGCAAGAAAAGGTTATGCAATTTGTCCGTGAGATTGGTATCTTAGAAACGCGAAAAGTTGAAATTGATGAACGCCGTAAGTACACATTGGAAGTCGGCGATAAACAAGCAAAGGCACAAGAACTCTTTGCTGCTATGAATGATGCGAAGTTGGAATATGATGAACGTAAAGAACGTCATCAGAAACTAAATGCTGAAGTGGAATTGTTAACTGAAACAACGTATGAAAAAAATCGAGAACTTGCAGATAAACAACAATCCCTGAATACGTTGTTGTCATCTCTAAACCAATTAAAAAACAGATTGGAACTTGTGGTGCATCGATTGGAACGCCCTTTTGAATCTCAAGCAGGTGTTCAAGCTGTTATGAATAACAAAGCATCGCTTTTTGGGGTTCTTGATGCTGTGGGGAATGTTTTTACCCCTAAAGACGGTTTGGAAGTCGCCATCACAACGGCTTTGGCTGGTTCGATGGTTCATATTGTTACTGAGAATGATAAAGCGGCAGTGAATGCGATTAACTTTTTAAAGAAAAATATGTCAGGGAGAGCAACTTTTATTCCTCTTACATCATGTAAATCACGTTCTGTTGCGGATGATGCCTTAACGGTTTGTGAACATGCTCCAGGATTTATGGGTGTTGCTTCAGATTTTGTATCCAATGATCCGGTATTTGAAATCTTAAAGAGAGTTTGCTGGGCAATGTTCTTGTCGTATCCACAATTGAAGATGCTAACCGTCTTGCGAAACAATTACACCATTCCTATAAAATTGTCACGCTTGATGGGGATGTTATGCATCGTGGTGGAACAATGTCGGGTGGTAAGACTAGAAATAACCAACAGTCCATGTTGACGCTTAAACGTGACAAGGAATCTTTAGAAGAAGAAATCACAAAGCTTAAAGATCGAATTGTATTCTCGGAAAACGAAGTGCGAATGTTGCAAACAACGATCAAAGAAACGAACGACATCTTAATGCAACGCCGAATTGCTTTAGCGCAATTGGAACCATTGCTTGATGTCAAACGATCGAAGTATGAGCGTTTACAACAAGAGTATGAAGAAATAAATCCAAATGATGAGTTTATGACCGAGGATGTTGTTGACGAAGTTGTAGGAAAGCTTAATCGTGCTTATATGGAGCGTGATGAGTTAAGTTCTAATCTTGCCTTGATTCGCGAACGTCGTTTGGCACTTGGGAATGATGTTCAACGTAAAGAAGTCTTGATGCGTCAATATCGAAGTGAGTTAAATAAATTGACGCAAGAAAAACATGAAGTGAATTTGAGTGATACCAAGAATGCAACACGACTTGAATCAAATCTTGAACGTTTATCAAGTGAGTATCAAATGACCTTTGAATATGCGCTTGAAAATATTTATGATGAATCGGCTGCAAACGGTCGTGATGAAGTTCTTAAGCTGCGCGGCGAAATTGCTGCATTGGGAAATGTTAACCTTGAAGCCCCAGAAGAATATCAAGAAGCGTTTGAACGTCATGAATTTCTAACGAAACAGCTCGATGATCTTATTTCTTCTCGTGATAAACTTCTTAGTGTCATCGAAGAGATGGATCAAATCATGGTTAAACAATTTAAAGAAATGTTTGATAAGATTAACGGGGAGTTGGGTTCAGTATTTGGTGCTTTGTTTGGTGGAGGGAAGGCGAAACTTGTGTTGGAAGATGAAGATGATCTTCTAAATACCGGAATCGATATTGATGTACAGCCACCAGGGAAATCGGTTCAAAATATTCGTCTGTTTTCAGGAGGCGAAAAGAGTTTAATCGCAATTTCAGTTTTGTTTGCGATATTAAAAGCACGACATGTCCCATTATGTATTTTGATGAGGTTGAAGCTGCGCTGGACCAAGCAAATGTTGAGCGTCTTGCAAACTATATCAAAGATTTCAGTGATGACACCCAATTCTTAGTAATTACGCATAGATCGGGAACGATGGCACAATGTGATGTCTTGTATGGTGTAACCATGCCGACACGTGGTGTTTCATCCATGTTGCGTGTACGTTTGGATGAGGCAATTGAATTAAAGGAGGAAGTATAATGGGATTTTTTGATATGTTTAAAAAATCAAATAAAAAAGATCAAAAAGAACAAGCACTTTATTCCACCGGGTTGGATTCAACCAAAGCATCTTTTGGTAATAAGCTTAAACAAATGTTTACAGGTAAACCTAAGTTTGATGATGCTTGGTATGATCATCTTTTAGCGGTTTTGATTCAAAGTGATGTATCTTTAAAAAGCGCTCAAAAAATTATTAAAACATTTCGAAAAAATGTGAAAACTTCGATGAGTGAAGAAGAAGAAGCTTTGGAAACGCTTGTGGAAGTGATTTTAAGACAGTATGGGGATAATTTGGAACCATATGCCATTGAACCAGGACGCCTCAATGCAATTCTTGTTGTGGGTGTGAATGGTTCGGGAAAAACGACGACTTGCGCAAAATTGGCGTATAACTATCAACAAGAAGGTCATAAAGTATTGTTGGTAGGTGGAGATAGTTTTAGAGCAGCTGGAAGTAACCAACTAAAAGTATGGGCTGATGAGCTTGGTGTTGATTTTATTGGCGGTAAGGATAATCAAGATCCGGCATCGGTCTATGTTGATGCAGCGCGGTATGCCAAGGAACATGATTTTGATGTCATGATTTGTGATAGTGCAGGTCGCTTACAAAATAAAGTAAACCTTATGAAAGAACTCGAAAAAATGAAGCGTGTTTTAGAGCGTGAAGTGGGAAGTATTGATCATACCTACCTAGTGATTGATGGTAATACCGGACAAAATGGATTATCTCAAGCGAAAATGTTTACTGAGGTCACGCCCGTTGATTCCTTAATCGTTACGAAACTGGATGGTTCACCTAAAGGTGGGGTTCTGATAAGTATCAAAGATGAATTGGATTTAAAGGTAAGTCATATTGGTTTGGGTGAATCGGTCAGCGATTTAAGAGCGTTCGATATCGAGAGTTATCTCTATCATCTTGTGAATGATAACCATGAGCATTGAGAAAGCAATCGAATTAAATCGGCTTTTTGATTACTACGAAAGTTTGTTAACAGAAAAACAAATACAAGTTTTTCAATATTATTACCAAGATGACTTGTCATATCAAGAAATTGCGGATATCCTTAATATTAGTCGTTCGGCTGTTTATGATAACTTAAATCGAACAACCAAATTACTCGAAGAGTATGAGCAGAAGTTGGGAGTTGCGACATCCTATCAAAAATTATTTGATAAACTTTATGCCCTAGGGGATGGGGAAGTCAATAGAATCTTAGATGATTTCAATAGAGGAGGAAATTATGAGTAAAGTTTTAGCGGTAAATGCCGGAAGTAGTTCATTGAAATTTCAATTATTAGAAATGCCAGAAGCAGAAGTGCTTACAAGTGGTATTGTTGAGCGTATTGGTTTAAATGATGGAATTATCACATTTAAATATAACGATCAAAAAGATACAGATACTTTAAATATTCCAGATCACCATGTAGCGGTAGATCTTGTATTAAAAGGTCTTGTCGAAAAAAATATTGTTTCTGATTTATCAGAAATCGTTGCAGCGGGTCACCGTGTTGTTCATGGTGGTGAGTATTTCCAAGGGAGTGCATTATGTGATGAAGTGTCTGTAGCGCAAGTTGAAGAACTTGCTGATTTAGCTCCTTTACATAATCCAGCAAACCTTATTGGTTATCGCGCATTTAAAGAAGCGTTACCAAATGCTACACATATTTTCGCATTTGATACAGCATTCCACCAAACAATGCCTGAAGAAGTGTTTATGTATGCATTACCATACGAATACTACAGCGATTTAGCGGTTCGTCGTTATGGTGCACATGGTATTTCTCATGAATATGTTGCACAACGCACAGCAGAATTAATGGGTAAAAACGTTGAAGATGTTAACTTAATTGCACTTCACTTAGGTAATGGTGCTTCGATTTCTGCAGTTGAAGGCGGAAAATGTGTTAATACATCAATGGGTTTCACACCATTAGCAGGACTCATGATGGGTACACGTACAGGTGATTTAGATCCTGCAATCGTGACTTATTTAATGCGTAAGCTTGATATTACAGCCGAAGAAGTTTTAGATATTTTCAACAAAAAATCTGGAATGGCTGGAATTAGTGGGATTTCAAGTGATGCTCGTGATATCGAAAACGGTATTGATGACGGCAATGAACGTGCAATTTTAACACGTAAGATGTATGCACAACGTGTATTACAATATGTGGGTGCTTATGCACTTCAATTAGGTCATGTTGATGGTCTTGTCTTTACAGCGGGTCTTGGAGAAAACGATACAGGAACACGTGAAGCAATTTTAGATGTGTTACAACCAGGATTAAAACTTGATTATGACCGTGAATTAAATAGTAAAACACGTGGTAAGGAAGTTAAATTGAGTACCGATGCTTCTTCAATGGATATTTGGGTTTGTCCAACAAATGAAGAACTCGTAATCGCAACAGACGCTTACAGAATTCATAATGAACAAAACTAAATTTCAAGAATATGTCGAATCTTATGATAAGATTTGCTTATTTCGCCATGTCCAACCAGATGGGGATGCTTTAGGTTCCCAGGTTGGTCTGGCAAAATGGTTGAAGTTAAACTATCCTGATAAGGAAATCTTAATGTTAGGAAGCGATCTCCATAATTTTACGATTTATGAAGCCATGGATCAGGTAGAAAATCTTGGCTCGTTTTTAGCGATTGTTTTAGATAGCGCAAATCAAGAACGTATCGATGATCAACGTTTTCAAGAGGCAAAAGCGATTATTAAGATTGATCACCATCCAGAAGTAGATATTTATGGTGATTTACAAATCGTGGATTCGAGTCGAGGCAGCGTTTGTGAAATTGTCGCGGATTTATTGCGAGAACTTCAGATGAACATGGATGAAACGATTGCTAATACGCTTCTTTCGGGTATTTTGACCGACACACAAAAGTTCTCAATTGAAACAACTTCTTCTAAAACACTCCGTGCAGCAGCTTGGCTTATGGATGAAGGGGCGAACATTACAAAACTTAATCATGCGCTTTTCCTGCGTACGCGCAGAAATTTTGAAATCAATCGCGAGATTCAAAATCATATCCAAGTAAAAGATGCTTTTGCATATGTTATCATTGACCAAGCATTGCGTGATCAAATGGGAATTACTGAGTCTGATGCGAAAATGTTTACAGGTTCAATGGCAGGTGTGCGTGAGTTTAAAATTTGGGGATTGTTTATCCAAACTGAAGATGGAACGTTTAAAGCATCGTTAAGATCTCAAAATAATACAATTAATACCATTGCACAACGCTATAACGGTGGTGGACATCGTCTTGCTTGTGGTATTAAAGGTTTGACCTATCAAACGATGGAATCACTTATTCAAGAATTGGCAGAAACATCGCTATTATAGCGATGTTTTTTCATGTATAATAATGATAGAGGTGGCAAAATGGCGACACATTTAATGGTTCGCAGTCATTATTCGCTCTTAAAAGGAATGATGTCTGTAGACTTAATCTGCGAAAAAACAAAAGAATTTGGTATGAAGAGCATCGCCCTGACTGATCGGCATGTTCTTTTTGGTGCACTTGATTTTTATGTAGAAGCACAAAAACGTAATCTTAAACCGATTTTCGGTATGGAAATTACGATTGATGCTGATGATTTTCAATATGATTCACTCGTTCTCGCACGTACGAATGAGGGGTATCAAGGGCTTATTCACTTATCCTATCTTCTTTCACAACAAGAATGTGTATCGGAGGCGGATGTGATTCCTTTTCAATCCGATTTAGTGTTCATTGCATACTCCGAACAAGGGCCCTTTGAAAAAGGGATGCTCGGTAAAGATTTGGATGATGTTGCAATCGTAATGGAACGACTCAACGCTTCGTTTTCGCATTTCTATATTGGATTATCACATCAAGAGTCCGGTTTTTTTGCAACTGTTAACGATCAACTTCGTCAAATGGCGGCTTTAAGAGGGATTGACTGTGTTGCGCTTCCAAAAGTATATTACGAAAATAAAGATGATGAGGAAGCCTTTCGAGCTTTGCAAGCAATCGATAAAGGAACTTATTTAGAAGATAAAACGCTTGTTTCTTCCCCGAATCGGCATTTTACGACGTGTGATGATTTTACGGTGCTTTATCAGGAATCTGAAATTGAACTTACTAATGCCATCGCGGAAATGTGTCATGTATCGATCCTTGATTTGACAACAGAATTACCGGAGTTTGAAACGCATCAAGATGTAAGTAATAAGATTTATTTAGAACAGTTGAGTCATTTTGGCTTGAAGCGCAGATTAAATCAATCTGTACCTGTGAAATACCAGGAACGTTTGGACTATGAGTTGAAAATTATCAATGACATGAATTTTACAGATTACTTCTTAATCGTCTATGACGTGATTCGCTATGCGAAAAAAGAGGGGATTTATGTAGGACCAGGTCGTGGGAGTTCTGCGGGTTCCCTTGTTGCCTATTGTTTAGGTATCGTTGAAATTGATCCGATTGAGTATGATTTGTTATTTGAACGATTTTTAAACCCTGAACGTGTATCAATGCCCGACATTGATATAGATTTTCCAGATGATAAGCGGCAATTTGTAATTGATTACGTAAGGGAAAAATATGGTGATAATTATGTTGCTCATATTGTGACATTTGGGACACTCAAGGCGCGGCAAGCGTTTCGGGATACAGCTCGAGTATTGCAAGTTCCAATTCGTAAGGTTGATCAAGTTTCAAAACTTATTGATCCACTTTTAGATTTGCGTCAAAATTACAATCAGAACAGTCGATTTAGATCGCTTCTACAATCTGAGAATATCTTAACCAAAACGTTTGAGCTTGCGTGTAGTCTTGAAGGTATGCCACGACATACGTCGACCCATGCTGCTGGAATTGTGTTGAGTAAAAAACCACTTGAAAATGTGGTCCCTATTATTCAATTAGACTCAGAGACCAAAGCGGTCCAATATGATATGAGTCGTCTTGAGTCAATTGGTCTTGTGAAGATAGATTTTCTGGGACTCAGAAATTTGACGATTATTGACAATATCAGTCGTCAAATTAATGAACAGGAGCGATTTGACATTATGGCAATTCCTCTTGACGATAAAAAAACTTACGATTTAATTTCACGGGCAGAAACGGTTGGGGTGTTTCAACTTGAATCCGATGGGATGAAAGCATTGTTAAAAAAAGTGAAACCGTATAAGTTTAGTGATATTGTAGATACCATTGCACTGTTTAGACCGGGACCTATGGAAAATATTCCATTGTACCTCGAAAATCGTGCGCATCCCCAAAACGTCAAGTATATTCATGAGGACTTAAAAAAAATTACGGAAAGTACCAATGGGATTCTGATTTATCAAGAGCAGATTATGCAAGTTGCTCAAATTATGGCGGGATTCAGTTTAGCTCGAGCGGATATTTTACGTAAAGCAATGAGTAAGAAAGATGCTAAAGAACTTGATGGTTTAAAAGCGGAGTTTGTTCAAGGATGTATCGATAAAGGTCATAGTAATGTTTTGCGCAAGAGCTTTTTGCGCTTATCTATAAATTTGCGAATTATGGATTTAATAAATCTCATTCGGTTGCATATGGTTTAATCGCCTATCAATTGTCTTATTTAAAAGCAAATTATCCGCATTTATTCTATACTTATTTACTCACCAGTGTGATTGGAAGTGAGGTTAAAACACGACAATATATTGATGAATGTCGTCGTAGGAAGGTTGAGTTACGACCGGTTAACTTGGAACAAAGCACTAATCATTATACACTTGAGGGATTTGCGATTCGCTTGCCATTTACCGTTATTAAAGGTATTAGTAAAAGTATCGGGGCTAGAATAAGCACTGAAGTAAATAAAAATGGGCCATATTTGAGTTACTACAACGCAATTAGCAGACTCAATTTAGTGGGCATCAAGAAAAATCAGTTTGAGTTATTGATTCAAGCAGGTGCGTTTGACTATTTAAATCCTGATCGTTTGAGTATGATTGCATCTCTTGAAGAAGCGTTACGCTATGCGAACATCATTCGAGTTGAGAAAGATGGTCAATCATCCTTGAATATGGATTTAATCAGTGAACCAATCTTTACAATGGTAACTGAAAATCGGCGACAGGTTCTCAATGATGAACTGCTTGTTTTGGGCTTTTACTTTAGTGAGCATCCAACATTACGCTTAAAACAGAAACATGAAGCGGACTCAGTCATTGATGTTAAAGTTCGTGATAAATATTTCAGAATCATCGCAATGGTTGATCGGATAAAGCTCCATCGAACCAAAAAAGGGGACCAAATGGCCTTTATTCAATTAAGTGATGATACAGGTTTGATTGATGGAGTGGTATTTCCGTCAGTATATGATAAAATAAAAGTGAACCTAGAAATAGGAGCACTTGTCTTAGTGAAGGGGCAGATGCGTGAACCGGGCTCTTTGATCATAATGGATATGTACCGATTTGATTCAAATCCGGAATTTCACGAATCATAAAATGAAAGAGGTGAATTCACATGGTTAGATTTTTGATTGTAGATGATGAAGAGAAAATTAGAGAAGTTGCCAAGGAATATGCAAAGGCGACGGGTTTATTATGTGATGAGGCGTCCGATGGAGCTGAAGCAATAGAAATGGTCAAAAGCAATGACTATGATGTTGTTGTATTGGACATCATGATGCCAAATCTTGATGGTTTTACTGCATGTCGTGAAATAAAGAAAATCAAAGATGTTCCGATAATTATGTTATCTGCACGTCAAGAGGAGTTCGATAAGCTTCTTGGTTTTGAATTGGGAATTGATGACTATGTCACCAAACCGTTTTCGCCAAAGGAATTAATGGCTCGAATCAAAGCGGTAAGTGAACGCGCTAAAGGAATGAAACACAGTGTTTATTCATTTGGTGGTCTTGAAGTGGATATTACAGGCCGTAACTTAATTATCGATGGTGAAAGAATTAATGTCACCCCTAAAGAGTTTGACCTATTGGTCTTTCTCATTCAGCACAAAGATCAAGCGCTTTCGCGTGATGTATTGTTAGACAAAGTATGGAATTATAATTATTATGGTGACTATCGTACCGTCGATACTCATATTAAAATGTTAAGACAAAACTTAGGTCCGTATCGTGACTATATCGTAACGGTACGTGGAACAGGCTACAAGTTTGAAATCAACAACTAAAAATATGGCCTTTCGTATTTGGTTCTACTTCCTATTATTAACAGGAATTATGCTGTTATTTTTATGGATGTTACAGATTTCATTTATAGGACCATATTACGAGCGTAATCGATCTCAGACGATCCAAATGAAGGTCACAGAGATTGAACGGTTGTTAGAACGATCGGATATTTCGATAGTCGAAGAAGCAACAGGAAAAATTCTTGCAACTGAAAACATGTGTATTAGTATTTATAACGATATTGGGGTTCGTACTTATATTGGTGAGAACCCCAATATTCCTTGTCAGTTAAACAATCTAAAAAATTCTACGATGAAAGAGTATATGATTATGGCTGATAATGCTTCTACACATGATTTTTCGATTAATTTTAATAATGGAATCCATGAGCAAGGAATGTATTTTTATGGGAGAAGTACACTCATAAATGGGAAACCGAATTACATTTTTGTTATTTCTCCGATAAAACTTTTAGATTCAACGGTATTTGTTTTAAAAAGACAATTTGGATTGCTAGCACTTGTAGTATTTAGCGTTGCGACAATTGTTGCTTTTATCTTATCGAAGCGACTATCAAGTCCAATTACAAAAATTACCAACAGTGCTAAAAAGTTGGCGGATGGCGATTTATCAGTAGATTTTGAAGGGGATGATTATTCTGAAGTTGAAACTTTGGCAAGCACATTGAATTATGCAACCCAAGAGTTTCGTAAAACCGATGAATTACGAAGAGACCTAGTCGCCAATGTCTCTCATGATATCAAAACACCTTTAACCATGATAAAAGCATATGCAGAGATGATTCAAGATATCTCCGGCGATAATCCAGAGATGCGTGAACAGCATCTTCATGTTATTGTGGATGAGGTTAATCATTTGGAACGTCTTGTAAATGATATGTTAACCTTGTCAAAATATGAAGCCAATGTATTCGATATTAAAGAAACTGAGTATTTTATGTTACAACAAATTCGCAGCACCACCCATTTGTTTTTAGCAATGGATTTACAATTTGAAGTTCATTGTGATCCTAACTTAATGGTGATAGCGGATGAAATTAAAATGGGTCAGGTTCTCTATAATTATATTAATAACGCTACCAAATATGTTGGTGAAGATAATTTAATCATCATTAAAGCAGAAGTTGAAGGGGATTTTGTTGTCGTTTCCGTTACAGACCACGGAATTGGAATTAGCCCTGATATTATTGATCATATTTGGGATCGGTACTATAAGATTGATAAAAACTACCAACGTAGTGGATCAAGCAGTGGGCTGGGGTTATCCATCGTTAAAGCGATTTGTGATGCCAGTGGATCAAAATATTGGGTTGAATCGGAATTAGGTTCGGGAACTTCGTTCTATTATTCTGTAAAAAAAGCAAATTAAAAAGTTAGGTTTAACCTGGAGTAGTAAACTAAAAGTAGACAAGTAAAAAAGACTTGTCTACTTTTTTGTGTAATAATAAAATCAAAGATAAAACGGAGGTATTAATGATGGGAAGACCCAAAGGTGGATTAAATAATAAATGGACTTATGAGGATCGTATTAAAGTCGTTACACGTCATATTGATGAACATATAAGTGCTGCGAAACTATCACAAGTCCTAAAGGAACGATTAATGGTTGGATTGATCGACTCATGCGTGATGGTAAAGAGGGTTTAAAAAACAAGAAAAAGACAGGAAATCATTTTTCTGCGCTTCATACGAGTAAATCATTAACTGAGATCGAACGACTTCAACTCGAAATTCTAAAACGAGATATTGAGATTGCACGATTAAAAAAATGGTACCAGGTGAAAGGAGTTGGTGTAAACAAGGAGTTCGTTACTTTAAAAGACAAGAATTCCAAATAGCACATGATTTATCTTTTAAACATCCGATTACGTTCATTCTTAGATTTATGAATTTGAACCGATCTGGTTATTACAAGTGGTTAAAGCATAAGAATGATCTCAATATTTATGAACAAAAAAGAGCGATTCTTAGCTTTGTGATTAAAGACTGGCATCGCCGTTTTCCAAGTTATGGTTATCATGATATCGCTGCAGTCATGAGAAAGCAAAGTGATTTAGGATTGAATTTTCCGATAATTTAATCCACAAGTGTTGCAAGTTTTTAAATATTAAATCAAAAGTGAAACACTATTCCTATAAAAAACCTGGAACACAAAGTCGAATTTATCCTAATATTATAAAGAATCAATGGAGGGCAACCAAACCTTTAGAAATTATTGTTTCAGATATGACACATATTCGAAACAAAGGGATTAATTATGAATGGACTTTAATGGTTGATACCTTTAACAATGAAATTATCAGTTCTGCATTATCGCGTACAACTGGTGATCCTAAGCCTTACTACAAGTGTCTCGAGGATCTCCTTGCGCTACTTAAGGATAATAAAAAAACAGCTCCCACGATTCTTCACACAGATCAAGGAGCTGTCTACCACTCTAAAGCTTTCGCTAAAGCGCATGAAAATTATAACATAATTAGATCTATGTCGCGAGCTGGAACACCTACAGATAATCCAATTATCGAATCATTAAATGGATGGATTAAAGCAGAAATGGCGTGTGATTATCAATACTGGTCCGTAGATAACTTTGAAAATTTTATCGAAGAATATGTACATTATTTCAATTTTGAAAGACCTGCTTACTGTTTAAATTACAAAACCCCTATCCAATATAAAATGGATAAGGGTTTCTAGTCTTTTATTAATGTCTACTTTTGTTTGACAACTCCAGTTTAACCCTAACTTTTTTTGACTTCAATTTATTGAATTGGATCAGCGTTAAAATAAATAGCATTTGTTTTAACGCTGTCATTGCGAGATTCAAGTAATTCTTTGACCGTTACAAATTTATAGCCTTGATCATGCAGTTTTTTTGCTGCACATTTAAAGCCTTCGTAACTGGATTCATAAATATCATGGAGTAAAATAATTGCACCATCATGTTTATATTTATCGATGGTATTACAAATCTGTTGAGAATCTCGAGATACCCAATCTTCACTGTCTACAGACCAGTTTACAAATGTTACGGGTGCTCCCTCGCGAACCGCTGCATTTGCACTTCCATAGGGTGGACGTACCATAAATGGACCTTTTAATCCTGAAGCTTTATACAGTGCATCGTCGGTATCTTTGATCTCCTTATTTACATCCTTAATATCCATTGAATTAAAATCCGGGTGTGTATAAGAGTGATTTGCAATTTGATGTCCTCGACGAACAATCTCTTTTACAACTGACGGATTTTGGTTAACCCGCTCGCCAAGCATAAAGAATGTTGCTTGACCTTCATATTTATCCATTTCATCCATAATTAACTTCGAATTACGATGATGTGGACCATCATCAAAAGTAAATGCAACCAATTTATCTTTTGGATTAATACCACGATCGAGGTAGACAGGTGGAATTTCGCCATCTGTTTTTTCATACGAACCGATCGAATGGGAGAAGTAATCTGTAATTTTAGATAGATCAAATGAAACGGGATCTTTAAATCCGTCGATTGTAAAGACTACACCTGAATCCGATAATGAAATCGACGCATTTTCGTCAAGTGATGTTGCCTTGAGATAGCTAAGTCGATTCATTTCTTTGGGTTTGGTAAGTGTTGCTCTTACATCGCTGATGAGTTTCTTTCGACCAAGATCATTAAATAAGTCAGTTGCTTTGACAAATTCTCCAGTTTCAATATCGTAGGTTCTAGAGATTTGATCTGTAATTTCGTTATTTAATAATGTTTTAATATCTACAGTTACATATTTATCATGGACTTGATAAATTGAGTAATCTTGGAATATTTCAGATTTCTTTCCATCTTTATTTGATAATCCTTTCGAACGCTCTTTGCTTTGAGCGGTAATCGCTTCAATCCAAGTGTTTACTTTTTCATTATCGAGTGTTGGATAATGTAAAACCATGACGTTATCATCGGTTGCTTCTTTGATGACTTCATGATGACCAATTTTTTTATACTCGTTTGAAACACGGGTCATGTATCTCGGATACTTTGAGAAAGGATTAAATATCAAAGTCACGATGATTGTTACAACAACGAGTAGGGCGGCGATAATTGACGCCACTGCCTTCATATTGAGTTTGCGTACCTTGATGCTTCGTTTAGCTTTCATAGACGCACCCACAAAATAAAAATGCTTTCATCCCAAATCCACCTTTCGTTAAGATTTTAACATATAAACAGTGGAAATTAATGATATTATCGGAAACTTAAGAAGAATTTAAGGAATAAAAATCGAAAATGATTTGTAATTCAAAAAAAGAGCTTCTTAACTAGATTTTAAACGCAAAAAATCGCTTAATGATTGTATAAATAGCCTTTTGATTTTATTGGGCTTATGTTAAAATTTTTCTTTAAACAAAGCGGTGTTTGAGCTGAAAATAGAGAATAGTCAATATATTAAATAATTTCGATATAGACTAGACATTATATTGGGACTGTTATATAATGTTAAGGCATTTAAAGGCGTAGTTGCATGTCTCTGGACGTACAACCGCACACTGTAAGGTTTAAGTGATTCGTCCACCTTACTTGGCGAGTCTTATGGCAAAAAATTGAAGGAGGTGTACTATGTACGCAATTATTGAAACAGGGGGAAAACAAGTTTTAGTTGAGAAGGATCAAACAATTTTTGTAGAAAAATTGGATGTTCAAGAAGGTGAAGAAGTTGTTTTTGAAACAGTTGTTGCTGTTAAAAACCGCACACTTAAAGTTGGTACTCCATACGTTAAAGGTGCGACTGTAACTGCTAAAGTTGAAAAACATGGAAAAGGTAAGAAAATTACTATCTTCAAGTATAAAGCTAAAAAAGGTTCAACACGTAAAAAACAAGGTCATCGTCAACCGTATACTAAGTTAGTTGTAACTGACATTAACGCAGGATAGTTCGATGATACATGTATCTGTTTTAATTAGTGAAGGCATCTATAAAAAAATGACCGTAACAGGTCATGCTGGTTCAGGTGAACACGGATTTGATCTTGTGTGTGCGGGAGTTAGTTCCATAATGGTTGGTGCTCTCAATGGTTTTGATTCATTAGATGATTCAGTAGAATTGGTCATGACTCAAGAACCACTAATTGAAATCGAAATTAAACATAGTAATGAACTAAATCAAAAACTATTTGAGTTTGTCTTGTTGCAACTTAAAACAATGGAACAAACTCAATCTAAATATATCGAAATAAATGAAAAGGAGGTTACTTCATGAAATTCGTATTAGATATCCAATTATTTGCTTCTAAAAAAGGTGTTGGTTCGACAAAAAACGGTCGTGACTCACATTCAAAACGTTTAGGCTCAAAGCGCGCAGATGGTGAATTCTGTACAGCAGGTTCAATCTTGTACCGCCAACGTGGTACAAAGATTCATCCAGGTGTTAACGTAGGCCGTGGTGGCGACGACACTTTATTCGCTAAAGTGGATGGTGTTGTTAAATTCGAACGCATTAGCAAAACTCGCAAATGTGTTTCAGTTTATCCAGTAGCTTAATCTGAAGCCCCCTTAAATAGGGGGTTTTTAATTGAAATGGAAAGGGTGATTTAATGTTTGTAGATCGCGTTAATATAAAAGTAGTAGCCGGAAACGGTGGCGATGGAATGACATCATTCCGTCGCGAAGCATTTGTTCCACTTGGTGGACCTTATGGCGGTGATGGTGGAAAAGGCGGCGATATTGTTTTTGTTGCCGATTCGAATAAATCAACATTGCTTGATTTAAGATATAATAGTGTTATCAAGGCTTCACATGGTACACCGGGTAAGAATAAAAAAATGCACGGAGCAGGCGCAGAAGATGTAGTTTTAAGAGTTCCTGTAGGCACTATGGTTATTGATAACGAAAAAGGTATTGTTATTGCTGACTTGACAGAAGTAGGCCAACGTGAGGTTGTAGCGCATGGCGGACGCGGTGGTAGAGGTAATGCTCGATTTGCAACAGCAAATAACCCTGCACCGACTTTTTCAGAAAAAGGTGAATTAGGTCAAGAACTTGATATCACAATTGAGTTGAAACTGCTGGCTGATGTAGGAATAATTGGTTATCCTTCAGTTGGGAAATCAACATTACTTTCTGTGATTTCAAGAGCCAAACCAGAAGTTGCTGATTATCATTTCACAACAATTGCGCCAAATCTTGGGATTTCAAGCAGTCCAGATGGACGTTCATTTGCGGTAGCCGATTTACCAGGTCTTATCGAAGATGCCCATCTTGGAAAAGGTCTTGGTCATGTATTCTTGAAGCACATTGAACGATGCCGTGTTTTAGTCCATGTTGTCGATATGGGTGCAGAAGATGGACGTGATCCGATTGAAGACTATAAAGTTATTAATAATGAATTGGAAAAATACAATGAATCGTTATTGAAAAAACCGATGGTTGTGGTCGCCAATAAGATGGATTTAGATGTTGCGCCTTCAAATTTAGAGAAGTTTAAAGTAGCATATCCCGATTTAGAAATTTTTGAACTTGTAACGATGGTTGGGGAAGGGATTGATTCGCTTCTTTACCGCCTTGCAGATATTCTTGACGAACATGTTGAAGAGCGCATTGAAGAACAAAGTGAATCCGTTGTCTATAAATATGAAGCTCCAAAACGTAATTTTGATATTGAACAAATCAATCAAACAAAATGGCGTGTTACGGGTGATATTATTGATCGTCAGCTCCGTCAATATGAATTTGATACAGAAGAATCTGCCATCCAATTTGGCCTTGCTATGAAGCGTTTAGGTGTTGATCAAGCACTTCGTGATGCTGGCGTAAAAGATGGAGATATTGTAATTGTTGCAGATATTCAATTTGTTTTTGAAGAAGGTATGGTAGAATAATAATAGGTGATAATATGATTGCATTTATTTCAGGTGTTGCAGTGGATCGAGGAATCGATTATGTTGTGGTCGATAACCATGGTATTGGTTATCAAGTTTTTTGTGGGAATCCAGAAATGGTTACATTAAATGAGAGCATAATATTTCACACTTACCAGCATGTGAGAGAAGATGCAATCATTTTATATGGATTTGTCGATAAACGTGAGTTGGATATTTTTCGCCAATTAATTACAATTAAAGGCGTCGGACCTAAAACGGGGATTACAATTTTAAGCCGTTTTAGTGGTGAGGATATCATTCGCGCGATTGACCAAGAAGATATGGCTTTCCTTAAGAAACTGCCAGGTGTGGGTCCTAAGATGGCTTCTCAAATGATGTTAGATCTTAAGGGAAAATTTGTCGCATCCGATACACCGTCAACAAAACATGTGGCAATGCCACTTGTTGATGAAGCGTTGGATGCACTGGCTGATCTTGGATTTAAAAAAGCAGAGTTAAACAATATAAAGCAGGAGTTGTCGCTTCTAAATCTTGATTCCGTTGACGAGATGATTAAAGAAGGCTTAAAACTCTTACATTCAAGAAAG
The DNA here is from genome assembly GCF_003931795.1 of Erysipelothrix piscisicarius. Classification (NCBI taxonomy): domain Bacteria; kingdom Bacillati; phylum Bacillota; class Erysipelotrichia; order Erysipelotrichales; family Erysipelotrichaceae; genus Erysipelothrix; species Erysipelothrix piscisicarius. The sequence continues at coordinate 1,107,707 of NZ_CP034234.1, forward strand.
AGGGGATTGTAGATGGAAGAACGTCTTATGTCGGGTGAAGCAGTTTTATCCGGTCAAGATTACGAAGAAAGTTTACGTCCCCAAACACTTTCTGCTTATGTTGGTCAAGAGGGATTGAAAGAAAACTTAAAGATTTTTATCGAGGCTGCGAAGTCACGGAATGAAGCACTTGATCATCTCTTGTTTTACGGTCCTCCGGGATTGGGTAAGACTACCATAGCGCATGTTATTGCAAATGAGATGCAGACCGGCATCAAGGTTACAAGTGGACCAAGTATTGAACGAAGTGGTGACCTTGCTGCTATTTTATCAAGTTTAGAACCAGGAGATGTGCTATTTATCGATGAGATTCATCGAATGCCAAAAGCTGTCGAGGAGGGTTTATATCCAGCGATGGAAGATTTTACTTTGGATCTTGTTGTTGGTAAGGATTCATCAACAAGAAGCATTCAAATTGATTTACCACCCTTTACACTTATTGGAGCGACGACGCGAGCGGGGATCTGTCCTCCATTACGTGATCGTTTCGGCATTATTTCTAAGCTCGAATATTACAGTCAAGAAGAACTTGAAACCATTGTTGCCCGAACCAGTCGAGTTTTAAATACGGTTATTGACCGTGAAGGTGTCAGTGAAATTGCAAAACGTTCTCGTGGAACACCTCGAATTGCCAATCGTTTATTTCGTCGTGTTCGTGATTTTGCTCAAGTCTTAAACGATAATGTTGTTGATATTTCAATCACAAAACTTGCGCTCGATAAGTTGAAAGTTGATAATTTAGGGCTTGATGATGTCGATTTACGGTATCTGCGTGGGATTATTGAACGATTTGATGGTGGACCGGTTGGAATTGAGGCTATAGCCGCTTCAATATCCGAAGAAACAATGACGCTTGAAGATGTATATGAACCCTACTTATTACAACTGGGTTTTATAAATCGCACTCCCCGAGGTCGTGTTGTTACGACAAAAGCATATGAACATCTTAAAATTGATGTTAATCAAAGGCTATTTGAATAGAGGTAAAGTATGAAAGTTTGTATAGTTACAGGTGGTAGTGGCGGTCATATTTACCCCGCAATTACTTATGCTGATTTCATTAAGAAAAATCGAAATAGTGAAGTTGTTTTCATTGGAAATGACCATAAAATGGAATCATGGATTGTTCCAGAAGCGGGATATCCGTTTTTTGCGATTCATAACCAAGGACTACAAGGCTCTGTTTTGGATAAAATTAAAGCTGTATTTTCTCAGTTTGGTGCATATCGTTCAGCAAAAAAACATCTTAAAACAATTCAACCAGATGTTGTATTTGCTTTTGGAGGTTATGTATGTGGACCGGTTACTTTTGCGGCAAAATTCCTTAACATTCCCATTGTTTTACATGAGCAAAATGCTTATCCTGGAAAAGCAAATAAGATGATTGCGGATTCTGCGAAAGCGATTGTTACATGTTATGAGGAAGCATTTTCGGGTAGAGATCATGTATATTATCTTGGCAATCCGCGTGCTTCGCTTATTCATGAAGATATCGATAGCTCTGATGAGGTCAAACGGCTTAATTTAGATTTAAATTTAAATACAGTTCTCATGGTTATGGGGTCTCAAGGTTCGACTGCTATGAACAAGAAATTCGTGGATTTTGTAAAACAATACGATGACGCATCGGCACAAGTCATCATCGTGACGGGACCACTCCATATTGAGGAATTCAAGAAAACAGTTGGTGAGGTTCATCAAAATATCCGACTGGAAGGGTTTGTTGATCAAAAAGCATTGCTACCAGTCATAGATTTAATTGTATGCAGATCTGGTGCATCAACGGTCGCTGAAATTGAATCATTTGGGCTTCCTTCACTACTTATTCCCAGCCCTTATGTGGCTAATAATCATCAATTCTACAATGCTAAATCGTTATTTGATAAAGGTGCATGTGATATGCTATTAGAGGAAGATATCCATGATAATATCTTAAATAAGCATGTTTTTGAACTGATTCGTAATAAACAACGATTGATTGATTTAGGAAGCAATGCGCATAAACGTGCAACGCCTGATGCGGTTTCAAATATTGCTGATTTAGTTGAAAAGGTGGTGGGGGAAAATGACACGTCGCAATAATCCTGAATTAAACGATGAACGGGAACCAATTGATAAAATTAAGGCCTCGATAGACCTTAAAAAGAAGACAATTCGCCGTAATAAACGCAAACGAAGACTTATCAAATCGATCCAAATTTTAGTTGTAATTGGAGCTCTTTTAGGGATTTACTATTTTGATAAAAGTGATGCTTCACGAATTCACAACGTAAGAGTAAATGGGAATGTGATTCTCAGTGATGACGAAATCAAAGATGCGCTTAACATTCATGAAAATCAACGGATATATTTAACGTTTAGACTTTTTATAAATCAAAAAGGAAAAAAAGTTAAGGGGATTGACAATGTTGATGCTAATGTATATTATCGTCAAGGTATCGTGAATTTAAACGTAACTGAAAAAAAAGCTGTAGGATACACATTAGAACCAACGATACGTATTTATTTTGAAGATGGATATTATAAAGAATTCGAATCGATAGATCCTGCGACAGTTGAACGCTTGCCGTTACTTGTTGGTTTTACGGAAGAATCGATGACTGAATCTTTATTAGCAGCTTTAGCCACCATTGATGATGGCTCGATGGCTTCAGTTTCCGAAATTCATTTTGAACCAACTAAAGTTGAACCAGACTATATGAGGATTGTAATGAATAATGACTATTTTGTTTTTACAAATGTAGAAACTTTACCACAACTGAATAAATATGCTACTATTATAAGTGGGGCTGATCCGAATGCTCGTTGTATCGAGTTTATCGAGTACGGTCCAACTGAAGAAACACAGTCTGCTGTTGTAAAGGCATGTGGATCATAAAAATATAAAAATATGAAAGAGGAGGAGAAATGATGGCGATTGAAAAAACCAATGAATTTGGAAAAATCAATGTTTCAAACGAAGCAATCGCAATGCTAGCTGGCGGTGTCGTGACAGAATGTTATGGTGTTGTTGGTATGGCCTCTCAGCAAGTCTTTAAAGATGGCCTTGCAGAATTGTTAAAAGGTGAAAATTATTCCAAAGGTGTTATTGTGCGTAAAGGGGATAATGGATTTGATTTAGATTTATATATTATTGTGAGTTATAACGTTAAGATTTCAGAAGTAGTACTCGAAGTTCAAAAGAAAGCGAAATACATGTTAGAAAAAACACTTCAACAAAACTTTAATACGATTAATGTTTATGTTCAAGGTATTAAGGTTGTTCAATAATGAATACGATTAATGGCGATATCTTTTTGAAGATGCTTCAAAGTGGTGCCAACAATCTGACAAATAAGCATCATGAAATCAATGCTCTTAACGTTTTCCCAGTTCCAGATGGCGATACTGGAACTAATATGAATCTTACGTTTACAAGTGGTCTAACAGATTCTAAAAAAGCTGTTACATCTCATTTGGGTCAATTATCCAAAACATTATCTCGTGGTTTATTAATGGGCGCACGTGGAAACTCAGGTGTTATCCTTTCTCAAATCTTCCGAGGTTTTGCTCAATCCGTAGAACATTTGCAAGAAGCAAGTGTAATGGATCTCGCAGAAGCGTTCCAAAAAGGGAAAGAAGTTGCATATAAAGCAGTTATGCGTCCTGTTGAAGGAACAATTCTAACTGTTTTACGTGAAAGTTCACAAGCAACATATGAATTCGTTCTTAAAAACCCGGAAATTTCAGTTATTGAATTTTTTGAGCGTTTAGTATCCGAAGCCAATATTTCTTTAGATGGAACACCAGAACTTTTACCTGTTTTAAAAGAAGTTGGTGTTGTCGATAGTGGTGGTAAAGGTTATGTTACCGTTCTTGAAGGGTTCTTAGCTGAATTAAAAGGCAATCCTATTGAACTTGAAGAGGGTGATGAGTCCAATCATGCTGCTGCATCTGATTTCGAGCATGATGAGTTTGGTTACTGTACTGAATTTATCGTACGTCTCGATGAAGCGTCAATCAACCGTTATAATGAAGATAAATTTAGAGCGCAATTAGAAGCGCTTGGTAATTCTTTGGTTGTTGTTACAGATGAAGATTTGGTCAAAGTTCATGTTCATACATTGAAGCCAGGTAATGCTTTAAACTTAGCGCAACGTTATGGTGAATTTGTTAAACTCAAGATTGAAAATATGTCAGAACAACATAATACGATTTTGGATGCAGAATCAAATGCAACTAAAAATCAAAAACAACATAGTAAATATGCGATTGTCGCGGTTGCTGCAGGATCAGGTGTTGTTGATATGTTTAAAGAACTCCGTGCAGAATATATTATTAGCGGGGGTCAAACGATGAATCCTTCAACTGAAGACTTTGTTGCATTAATTAATAACATTGATGCAGATCACATTTTTATTTTACCGAATAACTCAAATATCATTATGGCTGCGAAACAAGCTCAAGATATTTGTGAAGATAAAGATATTCACGTTATTGAAACCAAGACAATACCTCAAGGTTTATCAGCGTGTGTTATGTTTAATCCAGATGTCGACGTTGAGGATAACTTAAGTGAAATGCTTGAAGCTGTCGCAAATACAAAGACAGGTCAAGTTACATACGCAATTAAAGATACAATGTTTGAATCCATTGAAATTAAACAAAATGATTTCATGGGTATTCTTGAAAAAGACGTTGTTGTAACCAACCCAAATCGTTTAGAAACAACAAAAGCACTTTGTGCGAAGTTAATCGATGATGAGAGTGAACTTGTTACCTTAATCACGGGTGAAGATGTATCTAATGAAGAAGCGGATATGGTTGTTGATTTTATTGAATCTAACTATGACGTAGAAGTAGAATCACATCGTGGTGAACAACCTGTTTATTCATACATCATTGGAGTAGAGTAAAAGGGCTTAGCCCTTTTATTTTTATATGAAAATCACGGACAAGCAGTTAAAAATCATTGAAACTTACGGTGCGGATTCGCCCGAAAGTTTTTTAATGGTTTTTCCTTATCGATATGAGCGTCTTGAAGCGAAACCATTCGATGCCTGGCGTTCAGGGGATACCGTTGTTTTTTCGGGACGATTATTGGGTGGTTTTAAAAATTTTACATTTCGTAAGAATCAATCTGTAACAAATTTTAAAGTTGTCTATCAGGATGAAATTGTACCCGTCGCGATTTTTAATCGACGTTATCTAAACACGCGTCACTATGAACAAGGAATCGTTGTCGTGGGTGTCGTTGGGAATGATGGCAAAATTACAGCTAAAACGGTAAGTAATAAAGATATTCGTGATATTATCGGGATTAAGCCAATCTACAGTCAAAAATCTGGAATTAAGCAATATGAGATTGAACGTTTGATTGGGAAGATTATTGAAAGCGTATCGTTAGCCAATATCATCCCTTCTGAATTTCAGACGCGTTATAAGTTGATGGACCGTTTTGATGCAGTGAAGGCCATTCATATGCCCCAAAGCGAAGTTGAACTTCACCATGGTTTAAGAACTCTTAAATATGAAGAGTTTTTGGCATATCATTTATCCATTAGCTTAAATAACAGTGATCGCGAATATGGTATTTCAAAGGTATTTGATGAAGATCGAATTGCGGCAATGGTCAACGAGCTTCCTTTTAAGTTAACGGTCGACCAAGTTCAGTCGTTAAATGATATTCTTGATGATTTAAAAGAGACTAAAAAAATGAATCGTTTGCTTCAAGGTGATGTTGGTAGTGGTAAGACAATTGTTGCATTTCTTTCTGCATTTGCGTGTTATTTAGCTGGTTATCAAGTAGCAATCATGGTACCGACGGAATTACTCTTAATGCAGCATGTGAGAGCATTTCAAAAACTTTTTCCACATGTAGACTGTGTTGTATTGTCGCAAGGGGTTGATCAGCGGGATCAAGTGCTTCAAGCAATTGCTACAGGAAAGGTTCTTGTTGTTTTTGGTACCCATGCTCTTTTCCAAAAAGATGTTATTTTTGATAATTTGGGATTCGTGATTATTGATGAGCAACACCGATTTGGTGTTGAACAACGGCGCGCACTCATTGCGAAAGGAAATCACATTGATACCTTAATGCTTTCTGCTACGCCGATTCCACGAACTTTAGCCGCAAGTCTATTTTTTGATTTAGACGTATCAACGATTTCGACTTATCCAAGTCATCGAAAGCAAATCGAAACTCATTGGATTCGTGAAAATTCCCTTCGCAGTATCATGGAACCAATTCAAAAACGATTAAACAATCACGAGCAAATCTATATCGTTTGTGCTGCGATTGATGAAGGGGAACGAGCGGGTGTTAAAAACGTTCACACATTATTGGGTAATTTAAAACCTGTGTTTACTAATTATAACGTTGATATTGTCCATGGAAAAATGCCGAGTGACTTAAAGAATGCGAAAATGCAGGCATTTGTTTCGGGCGAGATTGACATTCTCATTAGTACAAGTGTTATCGAGGTTGGATTGGATGTTCATAATGCCAATATGATGATTATCTATAATGCTGAGCAATTTGGATTGGCGACCCTCCATCAGCTTCGGGGTCGTGTTGGCCGTGGAAAAATCCAAGGCGTATGTTATCTACTGAGTTGTAATGAAAGTGATGAAACGGCTCAACGTATGAATGCGTTGGTTTCTTCACATGATGGATTTGAACTCTCGGTGATTGATATGAGACTTAGAGGATTTGGTGATGTGCTAGGCCAACGTCAATCTGGGCTTCCAAACTTCATACTGGGTGATATCATTAAGGATGAAAATATTTTAAAACAAGCTAAGATTGATGCACTTACTATTGCTCACGATTTAAATAATAAGGATTATGCAGAAATAATTGCGGATGTCGACCGCCGACAGTATTTTAAAACGACATAATGGTGTATAATATTATAAGGTGATAACATGACAAAATGGGATTTATTGGATTCTATGAAGATTCCATACTTTAATAAAGATTTAATTAATAATGCGTTTATTCATTCTTCATATGTAAATGAAGCAGAAGAATTATTGGAAGATAATGAGCGTCTTGAGTTTATGGGCGATGCAGTTTTACAAATTTGTGTATCAGAGCGTCTTTTTAAGCATCAAGATCATTTTAATGAAGGTGATATGACGCTTTATCGCGCAAAATTAGTTTGTGAGGATGCGCTTGCGCAGTACAGTTTAAAACTTAAACTCAATGACTATTTGATGTTGGGAATGGGTGAGGAGAAAAATGGTGGTAGGGTTCGTGTATCCATTATCGCTGACTTGTTTGAAAGTTTTATTGGTGCTCTCTATTTAGACAGTGGTATTGATAGCGTCAATCGAGTGCTTGATTCTGTAATGAATGATGCGTTTAATGAACTTGAATCGTTGAGCATTACGGATTACAAAACAAAGTTACAGGAATATATCCAATCCGATTCACGTAAGTCGGTGAGTTATGAGGTTATTAATGTTGTGGGTCCTTCCAATGCCCCTGAATTTGAAGTCGTTGTAAAGTTGGATGAACTTATTTTTGGCCAAGGAAAAGGCTTATCAAAAAAGAAAGCAGAACAGATGGCTGCAAAGGATGCTTTTGAAAAATTAGTAAAATAATAAAGGAGATGATATCGTGACCGAAATTTTTGACAAACTTGGAATTAATAAAAATTATTCGTTTCATTTGGAGGATGCGGACATTATCTCATGTAAGTATAATCCAGAACAAAAGAAATTGATTCTAAACTTGAAGGTAATGAAAGCATTACCTTTTTCAGTCTATCGAGAGGTAGAAAAGAAATTAAAATTATATACCAAAACGGATGTTGAAATTAAGGTTGAATCTGAGCAATGTGACTTGGACTTTTTAAACATCAGTCAGTACACTGACATGATTGTTAGGGTAAATAATTTATCGGCAGTCAAAGAAGCGTCATTGCAACTTATAAATCAAGAACTTAAGTTACTCTGTATTGATTCTCGTCATCAAGAGGCAACATCGCGTGAATGCGCCATGTTGTGTGATGCTTTGAAATCATTTGGCATCCATCTTGATGTTTGTGCAGAAATCTCAGTTGAAAATCTTGCAGATGAAATTTCAGAAATGCCTAAGGTTGATAAAGTTGAGGTCATAGACCGTAAAGTGGTATCAAGAGTACCAAAACGACGAAATGGTAAAGGGAATTATAATCCAATTAAGATGAGTTTGCTTACGGATGAAGCCCGTGATGTTTCGGTTGCTGGGAAGGTGTTTGATGTTGAGGTTCGCGAAACGCGTACAGGGAAATTTATCGCGAAGTATTATTTAAGTGATGGGGAGTCAGCAATTTGTGTTGTTGATTTTGCAGATACTGAAGACGAAATCATTTCAAAAGGAATTTGTATTCGAGTCTTTGGGACCTACGTGTTCGATGCGAAATATGAACGTGATTACATTTTTAAAATGGATCGCTATGAAGAAATTGACAATATTTTCCGCCGTTTTGATACTGCTGATGAAAAACGTGTCGAGTTCCATTTACACACGAAATATTCTGAAATGGACGGTATTAACGATGCTTCAGAATATATGGCTCAAGCTTTTGAATGGGGGCATCCCGGAATGATCATAACGGATCATACGGGTGTTCAATGTTTTCCTAAAGCGTATGGTAATCTCAAGAAATTACGTTCAAAATATCCAGATCACGCATTTAAACTGGGTTATGGCGTTGAAATGAATATGGTTGATGGTGAACTTAAAATTGTTTCAAATGCACATGGTGAACCACTCCAAACAGGATCATATGTTTCTTTTGACTTGGAAACTACGGGACTTTCAAATTATTATGACCACATTATTGAATTTGGTGGTGTTTTAATTGAGAATGGACGTGTTGTTAAGAAGATGCAAACGTTTATCAAAGCACCAGTTCTGGTTCGACCATTTATTCAAGAATTAACCAATATTACGGATGCTGACTTAATGAATGCACCTACAATCGAAGAAGCAATGGATGAAATTTTAGAGTTTTTAGGGGACCATGTTCTGGTTGCTCATAACGCCCAATTTGATATTGATTTTATTCAAGAAACTCTTCGCCGAATGGGAAGAGCACCAATTCAAAATGCAGTTATTGATACTCTAGATTTATCGCGTGCTCTTTTTGATAATCGTCGTTCATACCGATTAGGTAGTATTGCGCGATTTATGCGAATTGGTTATGACGAAGGGGTTGCTCACCGGGCAGATTATGATGCGGAAGTATTGTCTCTTGTATTTTTAGAAATGTTGCGCTTAGAGCAATTAAGTTCAATGCAAACGATTGATGAATTACAATCCTTAAATAATGAATCAAGTTTTAAGAAATTACGTAAAAGTCATTGTACAGTAATAGCCAAAACACAATCAAGTATTAAGGATTTATATCAATTAATAACGTTATCTCATACCAAATACCTTGCGTTCTTCGGTAAAACATCGAAAGGTGATGCAGTTATGGCAGAACCGAGAATTCTAAGGAGTGAATTAACGCGTTTTCGCGAGAATTTATTAATTGGGGCAGGATGTACTAATTCAGAACTCTTTGAGATTGCGATGAATAAAAGTCAAGAAGCGCTGGAGCGTTGTATTTCGTTTTATGATTATGTAGAGATTATGCCTTTAGATTTATATGCGCCTTTGTTGGAGAGTCAAGCCATTGAAAGTGAGGACCGTTTAGTTGATATTATTAATCGTATTATTACGACAGCGAATAAACTAAATAAACCGATCTTAGCAGTTGGGAATGTTCATTACAATCATCCAAGTGAAAAAGTCATTCGTGATGTCTATATTCACTCACAAGGTATTGGAGGTTCACGTCATCCGCTCTATATCTTTAATGAGCAACGTCGTATGGCTTTTGAAGCACCCGATCAACATTTTAGAAGTACAACCGAGATGTTGGATGCTTTCGCCTTTTTAGGTCCAGATAAAGCATATGAGTACGTCGTGAAAAATCCCGTGAAATTATTGGATCAAATTGAAGATATCGCACCAAAGAAAAAAGAATTGTTTACCCCGCATTTAGAGAACAGTGATGAGCTCCTTAAGGAAATTGTGTATCGCAATGCCCATAACCTTTACGGAAATCCGCTTCCTGAAATTGTTGAGGCGCGCATTGATCGTGAGCTAAAATCAATTTTCGGTAATGGATATGGAGTTATTTACTATATCTCACATCTTCTTGTAAAGAAATCATTGGATGATGGATATCTTGTCGGATCTCGAGGCTCAGTTGGTTCTTCACTTGTTGCGACCATGGCAGAAATAACCGAAGTTAATCCCTTGGCACCTCATTATGTATGTGACAATTGTCATTATAATGAGTTCTTCCTTGGTGGTGAATACTCTTCAGGATTTGACTTGGACCCGAAAGATTGTCCGAATTGTGGTAAAGCACTGCATTGTGAGGGACAAGATATTCCTTTTGAGACCTTTTTAGGTTTTGAAGGTGATAAAGTACCTGATATTGATTTAAACTTCTCGGGTGATTATCAGGAATTTGCACATGCTTATACGAAAGAAATATTCGGTGAAGAATATGTTTATCGTGCTGGAACAATTTCAACAGTGGCTCAAAAAACTGCTTTTGGTTATGTTCTTGGTTACCATGAAAGTATGAATATTACCAACAGTAATAATGCATGGAATACATATCTTGCGGTTGGTGCCGAAGGGGTTAAACGAACGACTGGACAGCATCCAGGTGGAATTATTGTTGTTCCAGATTACATGGATGTTCATGACTTTACACCCATTCAATATCCTGCGAATAATCCTGATTCGTCGTGGTATACGACGCATTTCGAATTCCATGATATTGATGACAACGTGTTAAAACTTGATATTTTAGGCCATGTCGATCCTACGGCGATGAAGATGTTAGAGCGCCTTACGGGTGTTGACATTCATGATGTGCCGATGAACGATAAAAAAACGTTATCCCTTTTTGGGTCTACAGAAGCCTTGGAAGTTGATGAGCGTAAATATCATGAAGTAACAGGGGGACTGGGATTGCCTGAGTTTGGTACTCCATTTGTTCGTGGCATGCTTGAAGCGACACGTCCTAATAAATTCTCAGACTTAGTTCGAATTTCAGGATTATCACACGGAACAGATGTTTGGAGAAATAATGCAGAAGAATTAATAAAACAAGGATTAGCGTTTGATAAGGTAATTGGTTGTCGTGACGATATTATGGTTGACTTGATGCATTATGGCCTTGAAGCAAAAGAAGCATTCACCATTATGGAAAGTGTTCGTAAAGGACGCGGACTCACGGACGATTGGATTGCTTCGATGAAAAAAAATAATGTGCCGGAGTGGTATATCGATTCGTGTTTAAAAATCAAGTACATGTTCCCGAAAGCCCATGCGGTTGCATATGTTATGATGGCGATACGGGTTGCTTGGTTTAAAGTTTACTACGCGCGTGCATATTACGCGGTGTATTTTACATTGCGAGTTAACGCTTATGAGATCGAAACGATGTGTGCTTCACAAGAAATCGTTGCCAGTCGTTTAAACTCAATTAATATGCGCCTGAAGAGTTTCGATACAAAGAAAGACGTTTCGATAAAAGAAAAACTTGATTGATACACTTGAAGTAACGCTTGAACTTCAAAGTAGGGGATATAAGGTAAGTCCAATTGATTTAGAATTGTCGAAGGCAACTGAGTTTAGTTTGGATCCGCGCGACGATAAAGCGATTTTACCGCCATTCAATGTTGTTGATGGGTTAGGTGATAATGTTGCCCGTCAGCTTGTGAAGGCGCGAGAAGAGCAACCGTTTATTTCGAAAAAAGATTTAATGACTCGTGGCGGAATCAGCTCAACTTCAGTCAAGAAATTAGACGAGTTGGGTGTCACGACACATCTACAAGATAGTAATCAGATGAGTTTGTTTTAAAAGATTAGATGCTAAAAATTAATCTATTTTTAACTGCTGAAACTGGATGCATAAATTTGCTTTTACCACGGTTTAAGTGTATAATATGCATATACTTTTAAACAGAGGAGTGGTTAAGCCACTCCTTATATATTGTCTAAGGAGCGAATATGGAAAAGTATTTAGAGAAAATTAAACCAACTGCAGAAGCGCTGGGACTTGATATTATTGATGCAGAACTCATTGGCAACGATTTGCTTGAATTGAGTATTGCACGTAAAGACTTCACACCTGTGGACTTAGAAATCTGTGCGAAGGCTGGTGAAGCATTTGGTGAAGCATTGGATTTTGAGATTGGTCTGGATGTAGGTTCTGCTGGTGCAGAACGTGTCATTCTTGAAGAAGATTATGAAAATGTTGTTGATCAATATGTATTAATTAAATTTAAAAATCCAATACAAGGTGCTGACTATGTAGAAGGAACAGTAATATCCGTAGACGAAAACGAGGTTGTTGTATCTTATAGACAAAAAACAGCATTAAAGAAAATTGCAATTGAACGTTTAAATATTAAAATGCTAAGATTAGCGGTTAAAGTTTAAGGAGATAGTGAAATGAACGTTAAGAATGTTATATTAGCGATGCAAGAGATTGAAGATAATCGCAATATTTCAAAAGAGATTATTATTGATGCATTGCAAGACTCATTGATTAAAGCATATCGCAAACAAATCGGGGTTCCGGATGCACTTGTCGATGTAATCATTGATGAAAGAACTCAAGAAATGAAATTATTCCATAAATTCCTTGTGGTTGAAGAAGTAATGGATGACGAATTAGAAGTTGGAATTACAGAACTTCCTGAAGGTGCAGAAGGCCTTCAAGTAGGGGAGTACTACATGATCGAAGAACCAATTATGGAGTTAGGACGTGCCGCAGCGACGCTTGCGAAAAATGTGATCAAACAAAAAATTCGTGAAGCCGAAAAGCAAGCTGTTTATGATGAATACATTGATCAACTGGGTGAGATGATTATGGCCATGGTTGAAAGTGTTGAAGAAAAATTTGTGGTTCTAAACCTCGGTAAGTCATTGGCAGTCATGCCACGTGCAGCACAAATTGAAGGTGAAACATACCGTGAAGGACAAACACTTAAAGTTGTTATTACGGATGTAAACCGTGATACTAAAGGTGCTCAAATCTTGGTATCGCGTGCTGATGCAATGCTTGTGCGTCGTTTATTTGAAAATGAAGTTCCTGAAATTTTTGAAGGACAAGTTGAGATTAAAGCAATTGCACGTGAAGCAGGTGAACGTACTAAAATCGCCGTATATTCCCATGATTCTGATATTGATCCAATTGGAGCATGTATTGGACCAAGTGGAAGTCGTGTTCAAGCCATTATTGAAGAACTCAAAGGTGAAAAAATTGACATCTTTGAGTGGAGTGATAATATGGTTGAGCTAATCAACAATGCACTTGCTCCTGCAGAAGTAATTGCAGTTTATCCAAATGCGGATAATAAGGGCCTTGTGGTTATCGTTGATGACAACCAGCTATCCTTAGCGATTGGTAAACGCGGTAAAAATGCGCGTTTAGCAGTTCGTCTGACAAAACAACGCATTGATATTAAGTCTGTATCTGAAGCGCAAGCAGAAGGTATTGATTATGTTTCCTTAATGGCAGCATATGAAGCAGAAATTCGTTCAAAACAAGTTCGAGACGAAATTGTTGAAGAAATCGAAGACCGCGATGAAGTAGTAGAAACAGTCGAAGTTGAAGAATCTACTGATGAAGTAATTCAAGAAGTGGAACAAGACGTTGTCGAAGATGTGACTGAAGAAGAAACTCAACCGGAAGAAGTTGAAGAAACGATTAAAATTGACCGTAAAGATGTTTTCAAACCACGAACAGACTATGTGTCAAAATTCGAACAACTTGCTGATGCATCACGTAAAGAAGAAAGTGATTTACGCCATCGTAGACGTAAACCAGAACGTGAAGAAGAGAAGCCAGTAAACACAAGCGAACTTCTTAAAGAAAAAGAATATGAAATTCTTCCTGAGTATTCACCTGAAGAACTCAAACAAATTGAGAAACAACAGGCTGCAGAATCGAATTCATGGTTAGAAGAAGAAATTGACTTCGATGAATTTGATGAGTACTACGACGCCGAATAATCTTAGGAGGTGTGTCATGAAGAAAGTACCATTGCGCAAATGTATTGTAACGGGAGAACAACATCCAAAAGCGGATTTGCTTCGCGTTGTATTAACACCCGAGGATACAATTGAAATCGACCCAAGTGGGCGAAAAAACGGGCGTGGAGCATATTTATATGTGACGGAAGAGACCATTGAGAAAGCTCAGAAGTCTCGTGCTCTCGAACGTGCACTGAAAACTAAAGTTCCGGTTGAAATTTATGAGGAGCTTAAGAACTATGTTCGATAAACAAAAAATGTTAAATACGCTTGGTTTATGTCAACGTGGACGAAAGTTAGTTTACGGAGATGAATTGCTTCCAGCAATCACAAAAAACAAAGTGTATGCAGTCGTTTTAGCGGATAATGCATCCGATCGAACACGAAAACAAATCCAAGATAAGTGTAATACAGCGGGAATTCCTGTTATTGGAGGAATTACACGTGAAGAATTGTCGTGGTCAATTGGCATGACAAATCGTGTTGCTGTTGGAGTAAGTGATCGAGGATTTAGTAAAGTATTTAAATCTTACTTAGTAGAAAGAGGTGACGTAGTAAGTGAGTAATAAAAAAAGACAAAGAAATAATAAAAACAAACAGAATCGTAATAATAAGCGTCCCGCTCAGGACAACTTTAAACCGAAAGATAACGTCGTAATTTCGGAGATTGAGTATACTGATGGTATTACGGTTAAGGAATTATCTGAGAAAATAAATAAAAGTCCTGCTGAAGTAATTAAACTTTTATTTATGATGGGAACGATGGTTACGATCAATACGTCTTTAGATGATGATACGGTACAGTTAATCTGTATGGAATATGAAATTGAAGCAACACGTGTTGAGCCTGTTGATGAATTAACATTGGATGATGAAGAAAAAGATGATCCATCAACTTTAGAACAACGTCCTCCAATTGTTACAATTATGGGACATGTTGACCACGGTAAGACAACAACATTGGATACAATTCGTAATACGGATGTCGTTGCGGATGAGTTCGGTGGTATTACCCAACATATTGGGGCTTACCAAATTACTCATAAAGGCAAAAAAATTACCTTTTTAGATACTCCAGGTCATGAGGCTTTTACAGCAATGCGTGCTCGTGGTGCGAGTGTAACCGATATTGTTATTGTTGTCGTTGCTGCGGATGATGGTGTGATGCCACAAACACGCGAGGCAGTTGATCACGCTCGTGCAGCGAACGTTCCACTTATCGTCGCAATTAATAAAATCGATAAACCGAATATTAATATTGATCGTGTATATTCAGAATTTAGTGATCTTGGAGTTATGCCAGAAGAATGGGGTGGAGACACTGTATTCGTTAAAATCTCGGCAAAATCTGGCGAAGGAATTGAAGAATTGCTCGAAACAGTTCTTGTAGCTTCTGAGCTAGAGGACTTGACAGCAAATCCAAATCGCTTGGCGTTTGGTACTGTTATTGAGGCTAAACTTGATAAAAGTCGTGGTCCCGTCGCAACCCTTATTGTTCAAAAAGGAACATTACGTCAAGGGGATCCAGTTGTAGTAGGAACTACATTTGGTCGAATTCGTAAAATGGTTGATAACCGTGGTCGCGAGTTACAAGAAGCATTACCTTCAATGCCTGTGGAAATTATTGGTCTAAGTGATGTTCCAATTGCAGGGGACTCATTCAGAGCGTTTGATGATGAAAAGAGTTCACGTGCCGTTGCGGATAAACGTAATCAAGCTCGAATTCTAGCAGATCGTAATCAAACAAGTGCATTAAGTCTTGATGATTTATCACAACAAATTGCTGATGGTGAAATTCAAGATATTAATGTTATTCTTAAAACGGATGTTCAAGGTTCAGCAGAAGCGGTTAAAGCAGCGCTGGAACGTATTGAAGTTGGTGATGGACATGATGTTCGTGTAAATGTTATTCGTGCTACTGTAGGTGGTATTACAGAGAATGATATCATGTTAGCATCTGCATCAAATGCTATTATTATTGGATTTAATATCCGACCTACTGCAGCAATTCGAAAGAAAGCTGAAGAAGAAGGAATTGAAATTCGTCTTTACAATATTATCTATAAAGCAATTGAAGCTATGGAAGCAGCGATGAAGGGTATGTTAGCACCTGTGTTTGAAGAAAAAATCTTTGGTCAAGCTGAAGTACGTGAGATTTATAAAGTTTCTAAAGTTGGTACAATTGCTGGATGTATGGTTACAGATGGTAAAATGCTTAAAGAATCCGGTGTACGTCTAATGCGTGATGGTGTTGTTATCTATGAAGGGCAAATGGCTTCATTAAAACGATTCCAAAATGATGCAAAAGAAGTATCGCAAGGATTTGAATGTGGTATTACAATTGAAAACTTTAATGATATTAAAGATGGTGACGTTATCGAGTCATTTGGTGAAATTGAAGTTGAACAAAAGTAGAACAGAGGTAATTTAATATGACAGTTAAAAAAGAACGTATTGAATCTATCATTAAGCGTGAACTTGCTCCAGTGATTCAAAATCGCTTGAACGATCCAAGTTTAAAGTTTGTCAGCATAACAGAAGTCGATGTTACTAACGATTTCTCGTTTGCGACAATTTATGTTAGTTTTTTAGAAGATGCTAAGAAAAAACCAGGTATGGATGCTTTAAATAAAGCAAAAGGTATGCTTCGTTCAGAAGTGAGTAAGGCATTAAGTATTCGCCGAACTCCTGAGTTAATTTTTAAACTTGATGAATCATCTGAGTATGGTGCTAAGATCGACGGTATCTTAGAATCACTTAAAAAATAATAAAAAAGGCTTGGACTATAAATCCAAGCTTTTTTTATGGGAGTATAAAAAAACGGCATTTACTTGCCGTTTTTTGGGGGTTTAATCATACCTTCATGAATCGCGTTAAGAACTGTTTCGTACGCTCCTCCTTAGGATTCAAGAATAATTCCTCAGGGGATCCTTCTTCCAAAATAATTCCGCTATCCATGAATAAGATGCGGTCACTGACTTCTCGAGCAAAATCCATTTCATGAGTAACAATAAACATGGTATAGCCTTCTTTGGCTAAGCTTTTAATCACTTCAAGTACATCTCCGACCATTTCAGGGTCTAGGGCTGATGTGGGCTCGTCTAAGAGGAGAAATTCGGGTTTCATACATAATGCACGCGCAATCGCAATACGCTGTTTTTGACCTCCAGAAAGCTGTTTAACGCTTTGGTCTTTAAACTCAACCATGCCAACGCGTTCAAGATTTTTAATGGCTTCTGCCTCTGCTTCTTTTGGATCCACTTTTAATACTTTAATCGGGGCAAGCGTACAATTTTCTAATACAGATTTATTGTTAAAAAGATTAAATGACTGAAAGATCATACCAACTTGTGAACGGTATTGATTAATATCCATTCCATGATCCGTTACATCTTCATTGTTAAACGTGATTGTTCCGTTGTCAAACGTTTCAAGAAGGTTAATACAACGTAAAAGTGTTGATTTACCACTACCACTTGAACCAATACACGAAACAACTTCACCTTTTTTTATTTCAAGATTGATGTCTTTCAAAACTTGCAATTCACCAAATGATTTATTTAAATGTGATATGGATAAGAAACTCATTGTTAATTACCTCCTTCTTTTTTATCGAAGTGAACTTTATGGGTTACTGATGCGGGATAACTCCCTTTTGGTGCATCCATTCGTTTTTCAATCATATTTAAGATTTGAGTTGAGCATATTGTTAGGACAAGGTAGATAAGCGAAACAATAAAGAATGGCTCCATTTGTCGGTAATAGATACCGGTTAAACGGTTACCTTGGAAGAACAGTTCTGATACTGTAATCACATTTAATACCGATGAATCTTTAATATTTACAACAAATTCATTCCCAATTGCAGGGATTGCATTACGAATGGCTTGCGGTAAGATAACATAACGTAATGTTTGTGCCTCAGTCATGCCAAGTGAACGTGCAGCTTCATTTTGCCCTTTATCTATCGATTGAATTCCGGCACGAATGATTTCAGACATATAAGCAGAGGTATTAATCGAAATAATGATGATCCCTGCTGTAAGAGGGGAGATGGCAACTTCTAAACCACGTAAACCATAATAGATTAAGATTCCTTGAACCATCATTGGAGTTCCACGTAAATATTGAACATAGGCTGTGACAATAACATTCATTAAGCGTTTTAAAAGACGGGGAATCCCTTTATCGCGCTCGCTGATTTTAATTTGACGAAACCCTGCAATAACAAGACCAATAATCAAACCGAATGTTGTCCCAGTCAAGGCAATTAAGAGGGTAATTCCCAATCCATTTAAAAATAATTTCCAGTTGTTTTGAATAAGGAATCCAACACCGGCAAAGAATCCAGATGGCATTAATTTAGTTTGGTCTTCACTCGAACTTGGTTGTCGCTTAATGGCTTCGGACATCATGGCGTCACGTTGTTCAGGTGATAGTTTACTTAATGCATCGTTAACGTCATCAAGAAGCTTGTCATTACCTTTAGCAAGCCCAATTGAAACAGTTACTTCCTCTGCATCGACGATAAATCCGTTATTACCTTCAAACTCAACAATCGCTAAGTTTGGATTACTGCTTGTAATCGCAAGTGCAACGGGTTTTTCAGATACAAATGCATCAATGGCATTATTATTAACGGCGGTTGTTAAGAAAGGAAAGGACTCAAGGGGAACACCATGATTAACTGATGGAATTTGATCTACAAGCTGATCATGCATGGTTCCAATTTGTGCTGAAACATGCGCTCCGGAAAAATCGCTTAATGCGGTTGCATTTGCATAAGGACTGTCTTTTTTAGTAACTAAAACCATCTCACTTGTATAATAAACATCGGTGAAGTCAACTTCTTGACGACGTTCTTCTGTATTAGTCATCCCAGCAATAATGAGATCAATGTCTCCAACTTTTGCGGATTCCAATAGACCTTTAAATACTGCGTGTTCTTTGATTACCAGATTGCGATTGAGTTCGTTCGCGATGTGACGTGCCATCTGAACATCATAACCATCACAATAGCTATGTCCATCTGATAAAGGTTCTGTAAATTCAGTTTCTATCGACTGTGTCCAATTAAATGGGGCATAATTGCATTCCATTCCAACGACTAAATCATCCTGTCGCTGTGACGAGTTCGTACAACCGGTAATGGTTAGTAGAACGAAAAATATAAGTAATACTTTTTTCATGTTTTTGCTCTGCATAACATGTCTCCTCCTAAAATAAACAAAAAAAGACCCACGCTAGAGGTCCATATTGAAATAAGGATAGTCTAGCTCCACTTCACTAAGGAAGGAGTGTTATAGGTATTTCCTATAACCCCACAGTAAAAATTTGCGGTTTTTACCGTTCGGCGATGGTTGCCTTTTTGTATCTTCAAAGCCTGCAAGCTCCAATACATACTTATCTGCATCGCTACCTCTAATATTGTCTTTTAATAGACTTATCATATCACTCAGTGAAATTAAGTCAAGTTTGCTTTTGACTAGTTGTGAAAAACCTATATAATTTATAGGTAGAAATGAGGTTCTTATGGACGGTATCTTATGTATTAATAAACCACAAGAAATGACATCATTTGATGTGGTAGCGAAAGTACGAAAATTATTAAAAGTTAAAGTAGGCCACAGCGGGACGTTGGATCCAATGGCTACCGGTGTTTTAGTGTTAGCCGTGAATCAAGCAACTAAAGCACTTCCTTATTTAGGGTTGAACGATAAAACGTATCGCGGTAAGTGTAAATTAGGATTACGAACATCGACTGGAGATGTTTGGGGAGATGTCGAAGAACATGCGGATATCCCTGAAGTTTCTGAAACAATCGTATTAGCATGTTTTGAAACGTTAACGGGACCTCAAACACAACGTGTTCCTAAAGTTTCAGCAAAAAAAATAAATGGAAAAAAATCATACGAGTATGTATTTAACGATGAAGAAGTGAAACAACTTTATACAGATATAACAATTTATAAATTAGAACTTATTGCCATTGAAGGGGATGAAATTGAGTTTAGAGCTTTTGTGTCCAATGGTACATATATACGTACGCTTTGTGAAGATATCGGTGTTTTATTAGGGACTTTGGGAACGATGTCTGCTTTGGAACGTGAACAAGTCGGACCGTATAGACTTGAAGATGCTATAACATTAGAAGCATTAACACCCGAAGTTGAGTTGATATCGGTTAAAGATACAATTGCACTGCCTAAGATTGTTAATCCTCGCATGGAGGATTATGTTAAAAATGGAAAGAGACTTAAATTAGATATTGTTGAAGATCAAGTGCTTATCGATACAGGAGCATATTATGCTGTCTATGAGCGTGAACATGATACAACATTTAAATCAGTAAGAGGACTTTGGTAATGAAGCAAATTACAATACGAGACTATTTACAACTTCACCGTAATAACCATCAACTTGCAGCGTGTATTGGTTATTTTGATGGATTGCATCGAGGGCATCAAATATTAATTAATGAAGCAAAAAACATCGCACAACAATTCAATTATGAGACTGCGCTGATTACCTTCGATCCCGATCCATGGACCGTTCTTCATAATAAATCACATGTTAAACATTTAACACCGATCAAGGAAAAGGTACGTATTGCGGAATCATTAGGTATTGATTATCTGATTACGATAGAGTTTACAAAAGATTTATCAAAACTTTCACCCCTTGAATTTATTGAGAAAATTCTCGTTCCACTCAATGTTAAGACCTTAATTTGTGGTGCAGATTATAAATTTGGTTATCGTGGTGTGGGAACCGTTGAAGACTTAAATGAGATGGGTCACTATTGCTTTGATACCCACGTTGTTCTATTGGACCATGTTAATGAGCAAAAAATTGGTACAACAGCCATAACGCAAGCAATTTTAAATGGTGATGTCGAACAAGCTAATGACTTATTAGGACGTTTGTATGCGATTAGTGGATTTGTAGTAGGCGGTCAACATCGTGGCCGTGAGATTGGCTTTCCAACGGCGAACATGGATGTTGTCGATGAATATGTAATACCGAAGCAAGGCGTTTATGCTGGGTTTGTAGAAGTTAAAGGGAAAACCTATCAATCTGTTATTAATATTGGTCATAATCCAACATTTAATACGACTGAACACCTATCCCTTGAGACTTATATTCTTGATTTTGATGAGGATATTTATGGTGAAGTGATCAAACAATCTTTTGTGAAGCGACTACGTGATGAATTAAAATTTGAATCAATTGATGCACTTGTGACACAAATGCATTGCGATGTAAAAGAAGCGAGATTAATTTTAGATGAAATTGACCGCTGATTATAAAGAGATGCTCATCGAATCTTTTGGTGAGGCACAGTTTCAAAAAATAGTTGAAGCGTATCAGATGGATTCTGTACATGGATTACGATTGAACCCTTTAAAGCCGTGTACCTTACCGTTTAGTGGAACCGAATCCTTAATCAATCACCAAATCCTTATTCCGGATGACTATGCGAAGACGGTAACACATCCACTAAGTCATGCCGGTTGTTATTACATTCAAGATCCAACCGCAACGACACCGGTTACAGCGCTTCATGTAGAACCTCATGATATTGTTTTAGATTTATGTGCAGCACCAGGAGGAAAAACGACGCAAATTCTCAGTACATTGACGACCGGATTTCTAATCAGTAATGAAATTGACTCAAAGCGCAATATCAAACTTCAGCACAATTACGATCGTTGGGGATCAGAGCGGGGTGTTGTGACCCAGATGGATACGGATGATCTTGTGCACATACTTGCGAATACATTTGATAAGGTTTTGTTGGATGCGCCATGTAGTGGTGAAGGCCTCTATCGCCGTACCCCTGATTTTGCGCTTGAATATAAAAAAAGCGAAGCGTTACGCTTTAGCGTGCTACAAAAACTTTTACTTGAGAATGCTTTTACCGCATGTATTGATGGTGGTGTTATCGTATATTCGACATGCACCTTGAATTTTCATGAAAACGAACATGTGATTCTTTCTTTTCTGGAAGAACATCCAGAATGTCACTTAGAGGTTGTTGATCTTCCAGAAAAAAACGATGGTTATCTTGGTTTGGGAAATAAGGTTTCGCGCTATTTTCCATCAAAAGATGGTGAAGGACATTTTATAGCTCGAATTCGAGTATCTAAATCCAATAAAGAACGTCATCAATTAAAGTTTGGGAAACATAAGCCCACACCCTTTGACTGCTTTGATCGAACCCTTGTCGGTAACATTAAAGAACGTGCTGGCAAGCTCTATGGGCTGAGACATCGAGGTTTTCTTGAAGAACCACTTCATATAACCCGAGATGGTGTTTTTATGGGGGAAATCAAGAAAAATCGAATTGAATACAGCCATACACTTGCGCAATCGTTAAATTTTACCGATGCATTTGAACATCTTGAATTGGACCTAAAATCTGCATACCGCTACTTATACGGGCACCCTGTAAGGACACCGATTCAAGGCATGCATTGTGTTACCTATAAAGGACATGTTCTGGGTTTTGTTAAAGGTGATGGTAAGAAAGGGAACAATCGTTATCCCAAGGGATTACGAAATAACTTTGAGTCTTATTAAGAGGAGGTGGGGAACATGGTGGTAAGTAAACGAACAGCTATTACTAATATTAAAAAAGAAACGGCTTCATTTCTTGAAGAAAATATGAGACATTTTATCATTGATAATGCAGCCATGGAATTTTATGCAATGGCGATCGATGTAAATCCGCAAAACGGTATGTTAAGCATTTCGTTAAATACTGATTTTGATTTTAATAAAAAATTGCATCAATATCGCATTCAAAGTAATAACAACCGTTATAATGAACGTGAAGCCATTGAAACACTAAAATTCACAACCAATGAATGGCATTATCAAGCATTCGCATCATCTTGTCCCATTAGCCAAGAGCTCTATGATCACTATTTCAGACAAAATTTTGAAGCTTATCTTGAAATTATTACATCATGTTTAGTTGAATTTAAAACGACTGCAGTCTATGACGCAATTTCGAAATGTGATTGTTTTACAATTCTATGCAAAGCGGAAGAAGAACCTTATGCTATATCACTGGGACGCACCCAGCGCATAGAGGAGAAAATGTCGATTTAACACGGGTTCAGTGATAATTCGTAAACCTTTTGAGTTCTTTCTTTTGTTTAGATTTTTTTTCTGTTATAATTAGTTTAGTAGGTGATAAATATGTCAAATGAATATGTCTTAATTCAAAATGAGAAGACTGGTTTTGGTCAAATTGCAATTTCGAACAATGTTATTAATCATATTGTTCAGATTACAGTGAATGAAAATGATGCTATCTTTTTTGAAGATGGATCAGGAAAAAAATCATTGATCGTTTCAAACGAAAATGGTCACGTTAATGTAGACCTTAAAGTACGCGTTAAATATGGTAAAGATGTTGAACGTGTATGTCGTGCATTACAAAATGATTTGCAACGCAACATTGAATTGATGGTTGATTTCAGTAATACATCAATCAATATTAATGTTGTCGGATTTAAGTTTAATTAGAAGCAGGATTCTGCTTCTTTTACTGTGGAGGTTTTTTTATGGTAATGTCGCGATATAACGAACGACAAAATGCAATGTCAGCAATCTATATTCATCTCTTAAGAGAGCAAACTATGCAAGAAGTTCTTGAGGATAATCGTTTTGTTTCAGAAGTAGGGACGTTTATTCAAGATTTTAATTTGCAAGACGAGATGCTTCAAGTTGTGATGAATGTCGAAGCACGTAAAGATATTTATTCGCGAGCAATCGATCATTATTTAACGAAATGGCGTTTTGACCGTCTCGGTTTTATTGAACAAGCAATTCTTTTAATGGCTTGTGCTGAATTGGAACTCGGTTATCAAGATAAAGTTGTTATTGTTAATGAAGCGGTTAATCTCGCTAAAGATTTTTCAGATGAAGAGTCTTATAAATTAATTAATGGAGTCATTGATGCACTATGATAACTCAGGATGTAATTACGGTTACAGAATTTGTTCATGAATTAAAAGGTGTTATTGATCAACATCCTTCTTTTAAGAATGTCGCATTAGTCGGTGAGCTTTCTAATTTTAAAGCACATCATAGTGGGCATTTTTATTTTTCCCTAAAGGATGATAAAAGTAGAGTTACGTGCGCTATGTTCCGTCGCAGTGCAAGTAAAGTTTTATTTAAGCCAAAAGACGGTGATAAGGTTGTTATTTTTGGTCGCTGTGAAGTGTACACGGATACCGGTACGGTGCAAATTTATGCAGATCGTATGAATTTAGATGGTTTGGGTGATTTGTATATCCAGTTTGAGAAATTAAAAAAAGATTTTGAAAATCGAGGTTATTTTGATCCCAAGCATCGAAAGCCAATTCCTAAGTATCCTCAACGTATCGGCGTTATTGTAGGGGAGAAAAGCGCCGCTTATGCCGATATATCCCGTACACTTCAAGAGCGTTGGCCACTGGCACAACAAATTGATCTCTTGGCTTATGTACAAGGGGAGCATGCCTCTAACAGTTTGGTTCAACAAATCAAAACAGCACATCTTCAAAATATCGATACCATCATTTTAGGTCGGGGTGGGGGATCGATTGAAGACCTATGGGCATTTAATACACCCGAAGTTGTTGAAGCAATCTTCTCTAGTGAAATTCCAATTATTTCAGGTATTGGTCATGAAAGTGATGTTACATTATCAGATTTTGTTGCAGATTATCGTGCTGCGACACCCACTGCTGCAGCCGTTGCTGCAACACCGAATTGTGTCGAGATGAACACCATGATTCGTGATTATAAAAACCAGTATTATCTTGCAGTTCGAAATAAGTATCTTAGACGGATGGGTGACTTTACATACTTGATTCAAAGCAGTGCATTAAAAGATCCAATTCTTTTAGTCGAACGCAAACAACAAAAGTTAGATACGTTGACTGTCCGAATTACACATCAACAGACTTTATTTGATGAATCAAAGCGGATGCTTACACTGTTTACGAATCGAATGGAAAATTCGTTGCAGATAAAACAAAATAATTCACACCATGCGATTAACCAGTTTATGAGTTTAAGTACCACTACAATTCAACAGAAATTGAATCAATCATTACAAAAGTTCAATATGATGGAAAATCGATATGTCTTCTATTCGCAATATATTGAACGTAACATTAAACAAAATCAGCTCATGATTCAACAATATAATGGTCGCTTTCAGTCACTTGTGGAGCGGGACTTAAACTTGAAAAAAGAGCGTTTAAACGAGATACTTAAGTCACTTAAGTATCGTTCACCCTTGGAGGTAATTCAACGAAATCTTAACCAAGGGTATGTGATTCCACGTAAGAACGATACGCATGTTTTAAGTGTTGATGCACTGAATCTTAACGATCACATTCAGTTAGAATTTAAAGATGGATTTGTGGTGACACAGGTCATCAGTAAGGAGTCTAAAGATGAATAAAGATTTTAATTTTGAAATTGCAATGGCGCGTCTTGCGGAAATTGCAAATGAGTTGGAAAAAGACAGTCTTCCCTTGGATCAAGCAATTGTTCTTTTTGAAGAAGGTTTGAATTTATCCAAGCAATGTCAAGAACGTTTAAGCGGATATGAAAATCAAGTTAAAGCTTTAGTTCAAAAACATCAAGGGGAACAAAATGATTAAAGACATCGATAAACAATTATTTACAATTTTAGCGTATTACCCCGAGACCTCTGTTGTTAAAGAAGCCATGTCGTACTCACTAATGAGTGGAGGAAAGCGTTTAAGACCTCAACTCTTATTGGCGATGCTTCAAGATTTTGGTTGTGATTACCAAATTGGTCTATATCCTGCATGTGCACTTGAAATGGTTCATACCTATTCTTTAGTACACGATGATCTTCCTGCGATGGATGATGATGATATGCGACGTTTTAAACCAACCAATCACAAAGTGTTTGGTGAAGGTGTTGCAATTCTTGCAGGAGATGCACTTTTGACAGGGGCTTTTACAGCTTTGTCACAGGCGTCTTTAGATGCAGATGTTCTCGGAAAGTGTTTTGAAATTCTAGCGCGTAATGCTGGAAGTAATGGGATGATTTTAGGTCAAGAATTGGATATCGATGATCAAATCCAGCATATTGATGATCTCGTTGCGTGCTACAATCTTAAAACCGGTTGCTTATTTGCAGCGGCATTTGAAATGGCAGCCGTAATTGCAGGGCAGGATGCGTACCAAAAATTAGCTCATGAGTTGGGCTTATCCTTGGGCGTTGCTTTTCAATTCCAAGATGATCTTCTTGAAGTTACAAAATCTTCAGAGGAAATCGGGAAGAGCAATCAAAGCGATGCAGAACGCGATAAAACAACTGTTGTGAGTTTATTGGGTCTTGAACAAGCTCGCACCTTAACGGAATCGTATTTTTCAAGTATTAAAGATTTATTAAGAAAAATGAATATTGAAAATGGAAATCTGAAACAGATTATTGATGAAATGATGAGTCGCGAATTATAGGAGGCACGTCTCTTGTTTGAACAATTTAGCAAATCGTATGATATTAAATCTTTAACCGTTGATGAATTAGAAAAACTCAGTGATGAAATCGCTGTTTTTCTTGCGTCTAAAACGCGATATGAAGTGGATACTGTTATTGAAAATATCAATGTTCTTGAAACCACTCTTGCGCTCCATCATGTATTTGATCTGACTTGTGATAACGTAATTTTTGATGGTGGCAAGCAGGTAATGGTACATAAAATACTTACAGGCAGATCACAGGAGTTGATGCTTCGAAATTCAGGTTCGATGTACCTTGATGATCAAAATACGATGGATCGTTATAGTGGTGGAAAGCCAGGTGAAGGGTTGGGAGTTGCCTTGGCTTATGCTATTGAAAATCCGGATGTTCATAATGTAATTGTTCTGAATGACTACGCATTGAATTACGGTATTACGTACGAATCATTGGTTCAAATTAGTCGTTTTAAGCCAAATTTAACCATCATTTTAATTGATGAACAGCAGTCGCTTTTAAGACATTATACCTCGATGGATGCGTTAATTAAGTCAATTCGTATTAGCAAAACGTATACGGGTCTAAAAAAAGATGTTAAATCGATTTTAGATTCAAATCCAATCAGTAGACCCATACTTGCCACACTGACAAAGATAAGGGATGCAGTCAAAGAAACTGTCTTAGAACCAACTATTTTTAAGCAATTTGGGGTGGATTATCAAGGGCCAATCGATGGTCAAAATCTCAAGGAGTTAATCCGAGTATTTGAATTGTCAAAAAAATATAAAGGTCCGCATGTTATCCATGTGCAGACGCGTTTAAAAAATAAAAAACAACGGAAACTTGAATTTCCAACTTTTAAAACTGATCATGACCGTGCGGAAAATTATCATACTTATCTAGAAGCGATTGATTATCAATTAACAGATATTGCGCAAGATGACCCCGATTTATATGTGCTTTCGGATGCCTATAAACTTAAGGATTATTTGCCAACATTTGCGCTTACACGACCAGATCACTTTATGACGACGTCCGGATCAACACAAGCCTTAATCTCGATAGCACATGGACTTGTTCGTGAAGGAAAACATGTCCTTATATCAATTCATGCCTCCCAGCTTGAAGGTATTGTGATGCAACTACGTAATCAATTTTCAATCAAACAATGTCCCATTACAATTATTGTAAATGATTCTGGACTTAATCCAGAAGGCGATACGTATCGTCAAGGAATTTTTGATATAGGAATCTTTGCGAATCTTACACATTTTAAAGTGTATATGGGAAAATCAATTGTAGATACGATTTCAATTTTAGAACGGGTAATCCAAGAACCTCAAATTAGTGTGATCAGAATTCCGTCAGGTCTTGAGTATGTTGCCCCGAATAGCGAATTAAAACCAGTAAAGGGATGGCATCTTGAACATGATTTTTCATTTGATAGCTCTGGGGTAATTCTTTCTTTTGGACCCTCTATTAATGCACTTAAACAACGAATTCAATCCAACGACTTGGATATAGGATTAATTAATTGTACTGAAATTATGTATGTGGATCCTACTCTATTAGAAGAAATAATTAGATGCAACCTTAAAATTGTAGTCTACGATGTTGAAAGTACGAAAAGCGTTCTTTATCAGAATGTTCTTCAAAGCCTTTATCAGCGTGGTGCAAATAATGAGTGCATCGATTTACATGTTTCATGTATTCATTTAAATAAAACTTCAAAAGATGCGAAATCATCTCAAAAAATACATATTAATAATGTTTTTGATTATTTTCAGTAGTAAAGGAGGAATACCATGCTAACTCATTTGACGATTGACAATTTTGTACTGATTCACCATATTTCGGTGGATTTTTCAGATCATTTTAATGTTTTCACAGGTGAGACGGGAGCGGGTAAGTCTCTATTGGTCGATGCGTTAAATTTCGTTTCGGGACAACGAAGCAGCGCTTCGGTAGTTGGCAAAAATGGGAAAAGTGCTCGTGTCGAGGTCGCTTTTAATCTTGAAAAAGCACAGAATCTTACCAATAAACTTAAAGATTTTGATTTGTATGATGATGCGGATGAATATGCAGTCATTTCGAGAGAGATGAATTTGGAAGGACGCAGTATTTGTAGAATTAATCATCGTGTCGTTAACTTGTCGACGGTGAAGTCATGCTTGGATGGTGTTCTCGATATTCATTCACAGCATGAAACGCAATATCTTTTAAACCCGAAGAATCACTTGAAACTACTGGATGAGTTTGCTCAAAATGAAACAGTTCGTTCACAGTATCAAGAATTGTTTCATCTCTATCAAGCCACTGAAGCACGCTTAAACAATCTTGAAAACAGTAATATTAATCCCGATGAGATTGAATTCGGAAATTTTCAGCTTAATGAGATTAATGATCTCAATCCGAGCCTTGATGATTACCATCAAACGAAACAAGATTTAGAAATGTTGTCCAATTTTGAGAAAACAAAAACATTTACGAACGCATTAGAGGATATTTTGGATGGTGACGAGGGTGTCGTAGGGAAACTCTATGAGTTTTTAGATCGTATTGATGTCCTTCGAGATGAAACGCTTCAAGAGCGGTTTAAACATGTTTATTTTGAAGCTGAAGATCTTCGAGATGAGTTGGTACGATATAACAGTGGTTTGGTTTTTGATGAGTATGAATTTAATCGTCTACAAGATCGTGTCTATCAATATGATCAATTAATTCGGAAATATGGTTCAATCGATGGTGTATTAAAAAAACAAGAAGCATTGATTCAACAGATTGAACAAGCAGAACATTTTGATGATTTTAAGATTGATTTAGAGAATGAATTGAGAGCCGTACAGCTTCAATTGAGTGAAGCAGCGCAATATTTATCACAATCACGTTTTAAAGCTAAAGCGGATCTAGAAGCTGCAGTGATTGCACAACTTGATGATCTCTTGTTGGAAAATGCGCAATTTGTAATTGACCTTAAAAACTCAAGTTTAACGTTAGATGGTGCGGAGACTGCACATTTTCTTGTATCGATGAATAAAGGGATTCAACCTTCTCCATTAGAGCGTGTAGCAAGTGGTGGAGAACTTTCTCGCTTAATGTTGGGTTTAAAAACGATTTTCAGTTCAATTTATGGCGTATCTACACTTATTTTCGATGAAATCGATACGGGAGTTAGTGGTCGAGTTGCGCTCAAAATTGGTTCTAAAATGAGTAAAATTTCTCAAACATCTCAAGTTTTGACGATTTCGCATCTCGCTGCAGTTGCAGCTTGTGCAGATCATCATTTCTTGATTTCTAAAAATGAAGTCAATGATGAAATTGTCACGGATATTCAAGAAATTACTGAAGATGACCGGATTCATCAAATGGCACTCATCATGTCAGGAAATGTCACGGAAGCCGCTCTATATTCTGCCAAAGAACTTCTTAAAGAAGGGCAACACTTACGATGGCACAAGTAATCTTTCATATTGATATCAATGCATTTTATGCCAGTGCTCATTTAATTGCGGATGCAAGTTTGTATGGAAAACCGGTAGTCGTATGCAGTAACCATAGAGGATCCGTGATTACAACTGCCTCTTATGAAGCACGTTCATTTGGAGTGAAATCGGCTATGCCGCTGGCTCATGCCAAGCGGTTATGTCCCAATTTAGTGGTTATTGAAGTAGATTTTGAACTCTATCAGGATTTATCGGTTAAGTTTATGAATCTTATCCGCAGTTATTCAAGCCTAATGCAACCCGCTAGTATCGATGAATGTTATGTTGATATGACGGAAGTAATTAAAAACTATGAGAAACCACTCGATCTTGCAGTTGAAATCCAACAAAAAGTTTGGGATGAATTAAAACTTCCGATTTCAATTGGCGTCGCACCCAATAAATTCTTAGCTAAAATGGCGAGTGATATGCAGAAGCCACGAGGCATCACGGTTTTAAGAATTCGCGAAGTGCCACAAAAATTGTGGCCTTTACCCATTGAACTCATGCATGGAATTGGGAATAAAACAGTTCCTCGATTAAAAAAAATAGGTATTGAATCCATTGGTGATCTTGCGAATCAGAATGCAGACCATTTAAAAAATATTTTGGGAATTAATGCTCACAATTTTGTTCAAAAAGCAAATGGATATGATCATTCAAAGATTGATACTGATGTAACGATGAAGTCAATTGGTCAATCAAAAACTTTTAAAGATGCTATGTCTGATCTCGATGAAATTCGAAATGCAATTTTAAACGAACTGGATGAAGTTATCCGGCGTATGGAACTTCAAAATGTAGTAGGGAAGACCGTATCTTTTTCAATTCGACTTGATGATTTCAAAACCGCCACACGTTCATTTACATTTGATGAATACACAAGTGATCAAAATTTATTATTTGAGCGTTTGATGAGCGTGTACGATGAATTTGATGGTCTTGGAGGTGTATCATTTATTTCTGTCACCATGACCAATTTAATGCCCAGAGATGAAATCATAGAGCAACTGAATATTTTTGATGATTTGGAGGAAGTTACGGTCAATGACATTATTCATCGGTTAAATAAACAGCTCAATCAAAATCTTTTTAAAACGACTCGTTCAGTTTTAAAGGAGGCAGCTTATGAAAAGCCAAGCGAATGATTTTATACATTATCTTCAATATATTGATCCTAAAGCTGCTTTAACCGTCACGTCCTATCAAAATGATTTAAACCACTATATTGATTATCTAGAAAGCGACGGTTTGACATCTTTACAAGAGGTTGATGCGGAAATAATTCGAAAGTATATTGATCGTATTCACGATGACTATGCGGCTTCAACACTTCAGCATAAGATCGTCGTAATTCGGCAATTTCATCAATATCTACTCAATAGTGGTCAGCTTCACCATGATCCGACAGTTTTCATTTCGGTCAAAATAAAGGTTCACGCATTCCACTCAGTGTATCGGAGGATGTAATCCGAAAGCTTTTTTCTTTTGATCGTGTTACCGGTAAAGATTATTTGGATTATGCGATTTTAATGCTCCTTTATCGATGTGGTCTACGCGTATCGGAGTGTGTTCATTTAGAGTTTTCACACGTTTATATTGACCAACAGTGGTTGCGAATTCTTGGGAAAGGGAACAAGGAGCGGATGATTCCCTTATCAGAAGATGCAATTGATAGTCTGAATGATTATCTGAATGACATTAGGCCGCAGTGGCTGATTCAATCATCAGATCGAATATTTATTAACGCAAAAGGCAAGGGAATCTCAAGACAATATATCGATTCTATGATAAAATCTAGATGTAAAGAAATGGGAATTACAACTCCGATTTCAGCGCATACTTTGCGACATAGTTTCGCAACAGCTATCTTAGACACAGGCGTAGACTTGCGTATTATTCAAGAACTCCTCGGTCATCAAGATATCTCAACAACTCAGATTTATACTCACGTAAATAAGAAGACATTGAAGCGAGAGTATGATCAGTATTTAAAAGGTGGTTTTTCGAATCAAGGAGGGAATAGAGATGAAGAAATTTGATCGAATTATTACAGTAGTAATGGACTCAGTTGGTGCCGGTGCAGCACATGATGCAGCGAAGTTTGGTGATGTTGGCACAGATACGTTAGGCCATATTGCAGAGGCAATGGATGGGCTTAACATGCCAAATTTGGAAAAACTTGGTCTTGGTAATTTACATAATATTAAAGGTGTATCTCAAGTTGAGGAACCTCAAGCATACTATACAAAAATGATTGAAGCTTCTAATGGTAAGGATACGATGACAGGACATTGGGAAATGATGGGTCTTTATATTGAAAATCCTTTTATCACGTTTACCGAGACAGGATTCCCTAAAGAACTCTTAGATGAGCTTGAAAAGCGTACCGGTTATGGCATTATTGGAAATAAGGCAGCAAGCGGAACTGAAATATTGGACGAGTTGGGTGAAGAGCACATGGCGACAAAGAAAATGATCGTCTATACTTCAGCGGATTCAGTGCTTCAAATTGCAGCACACGAAGAGGTGTTTGGTCTAGATGAACTTTATCGATGCTGTGAAATCGCCCGTGAGTTAACCATGAAAGATGAATGGAAAGTAGGTCGTGTTATTGCTCGCCCATTTGTTTGTGAGGGTAAAGGCGCATTTAAACGTACTTCAAACCGTCACGACTATGCTTTAAAACCATTTGGAAAAACGGCACTTGACTCGTTAAAAGAGAATGGTAACGATGTGATTAGTGTCGGAAAAATTGCAGATATTTTTGATGGAGAAGGTATTACCGAAGCTTATCGAACCAAGAGTAATGAGCACGGAATGGAAGAAACAATTCGTATTACTCGAGATCATAAGTTCAACGGATTTATGTTTGTGAATCTTGTAGATTTTGATGCAATGTATGGTCATCGTCGCGATCCAATTGGTTATGGAAAGGCTTTAGAAGCATTTGATGTTCAACTTGGAACGCTCCTTCAATATATTGGTGATCGTGATTTACTCATTATAACGGCTGATCACGGAAATGATCCAACGCACACAGGTTCAGACCATACTCGTGAAGAAGTACCTGTACTTTATTACTCACCATTTTTAGAAGGAAAAGGTCTCTTGAAAAAAAATAATACGTTCTCTGATTTAGGTGCAACAATCGTGGATAACTTTGGTGCAAAGCCGACTGAATATGGAACGTCGGTTCTTGAACAGTTAAAATAATTTAAGCACCAGATTTCTGGTGCTTTTCTAAAAGGAGGATCTATGAACTTTATAGAATTTTGTGATGCGGTTCGTGTTATAAAAGGTTATGTACTCTACGATCCACTTCAAAATTTACGCGAACAAGCCTATAATCCCGATTCGGTTGTAACGCTTATTCTGGAAGGGGAACGTATTTTCGTTGCGGATTTAAATGTAACCGAACGCTATACCTTAAACTCTAACCTATCATACCTTTACCGCCTTAATCATCAGTATAAAGATGCGCTTTACTATATGGAAAAGTGTATTGATTATGCTTATGGGACGCCCCATAATGAAATTCAGCTCATGAATCTCATTGATAAGGCAATAATTTTAAAATGTTTAAAATATTATGAAATTGCGATTGAACTCTTTGATTCACTTGAAACCCATGAACATTTGGATGAAATTCCACATGTTTTAGATCGAATCTATCATGAACGGGGTAAGTGTTTGCTTGAAATGAATGAATTTACGCTCGCAGAGTCTTATTTTAAGAAAACACTCGAGCTGCGTCTTTTATCTGAAAATGAAGATCTAATCAATGAGACTGAAGAGGCTTTAGAGTACACGCAATCAATCGAATTCAAATTAATTAATGGTCATGAGTATCCCATTTATATGGATGATTTGGTCCTTGTGGATGCATACTATGTACCTAGGGATACTGTACAATCGTATATCAAAGACCGTGAATTTTTTGCGATGAAGGCTCAAGATGTTTTCGCTACATTTTGTGCACGCGTCGAACGGAAATGGGAGAATACCGAGGAGGGCGAAGCGATTGTTGGTTATGATGAGCATAACACGATTGTTGCTTTGGTCCATCTAAATCCAAAGGGGATTGAACAGATGCTTCATGCTTATCAAAATCATGATTTAGAGTCCTATTTATTGAAACTGAATCAACTCAGCAGACAAATACAATAACAAGATATCATAATCTTGTTTTTTTTATTTTTCAAAATTCACTTGATTAAATAAAGTGACATGCTATAATATCCATGTTTTTACGAATCGTATATCATCACTAATATGGAGTGATAGTTTCTAGCCGATACCAATGAAAAGATCGGACTACGATAGGAAAAGTTCTTTTTCCTATTGGTAAAAACTTTTTTTATATTAAAATAGAATCTTTTTTATCATATATGTGTCTAATAAGGGACACGTTTCTACCTGATACCGTAAATATCAGACTATGATAGAAAGTGTTTTTTAGTTTTCTATCATTATGTTGATAGAAAGCTTTTATTTTGTTAGGAGGCGTCCATGAAACGTTTTAAAAATTCGGTGTATCTTTTTCCGGGATTATTACTCGTCGTTGTTTTTATGATAATTCCACTTGTGATTACCATTATGCCCACATTCATCAATAATGGTATTACATTTACAAACTATACATCTGTCCTTACGGATCCGTTTTATCAAAGTATTTTGATACGGACCATCCGTATTGGTCTGGTTACGACATTGATATGCCTTGTATTGGGATTTCCAACAGCCTATTTTATCGTAACTGGATCTGAATTGCGTCGGAAATTAACCATGGCACTCGTGTTATTTCCCTTATTTACAAACGCAGTAATTCGTGGGTTTGCCTGGATTACGATTCTCGGTAAGAACGTTTTTTTGAATCAAACACTCTTAAATTTTAATTTGATCCAAGAACCGATAGGATTTATGTATACAGAATTTTCAATTATCATTGGATCTGTTTATTTATTTCTTCCCGTTATGGTTAATACGTTGGTCTCCGTTTTATCGAAGGTTGATGGGAAATTAGTCGAAGCCGCACAGACTTTAGGTGCGAAAAGTGGTGCAATATTTAAAGAAATTGTATTGCCAGTCACATTCCCAGGAATTGTCTTGGGTTCGGTACTTGTTTTCACCGGAACAATAAGTGCCTATGTTACACCATCATTACTTGGTGGAAACAAGAATATGATGCTTTCTACGCTTTTGTATCAGCAGTCCAATGAGCTCATGAATTGGCAATCGGCAAGTGTCTTCGCATTTATCATGATTCTTCTTTCTGCAGGCATTATGAAATTAATGACCTACTTAAGTCATAAAGTTGATCAAAGGTGGATGTCTCATGAATAAAAGTCGTTTTCTCGATTGCATTGCTTATCTTGCGATAAGTTTTATTGGAATTCCTTTGATAATCATCACGGTGACAGCTTTTGGAGAAGCTCCGATTATTCAATTTCCAATTCAAGGATTTACGTTAACTTGGTTCTCTAAAGTGTTTCAATCTCAAGTATTTATGGAAAGTTTTGTATTAAGTTTGAAAATATCTGTATTGGCTACGATTTTATGTATGGTGATTGCAATTCCAGCTTCGTATGCACTCGTGGTAAATAAAGGGAAGTGGAGTGAGCGAATTAACTCAATTTTTCTCGCACCATCATTAATACCTTCAATTGTACTCGCTTATGCACTTTTTCAATACTTAGTGATTCAGCTTCATTTAAGTTTGAATATCGCTTTAATTATTGGTCATATGTTGATTGTATTTCCTTATACGATTCGAATAATTTGTGCCTCACTTCATGAATTTGACTTAAGCATTCATGAGGCAGCTGTTGTATTGGGCTGTGGACAATTGGAAGGCTTTGTGAAAGTTGTACTTCCAAATATCAAAGATGCATTAGTATCGGCAAGCATCATGGGATTTATTAATTCGTTTAATAATTTACCCGTTTCGATGTTTCTAAAAGGTCCGGGAATGAATACATTACCTGGGGCGCTCATGAATCATATTGAGTATAATTTTGATCCAGTAGTGAGTGCATTATCTGTTATTCTTATGGCATTTACAATGGTACTGATGTTTGTCATGGACAAAGGATTGAGTAAAAAAGGAGCGAATGTTTAATGAATTTTGCGGTATTAGATCAAATTAGTGTTTCTTATGATGGCAAACACAATGTGCTTCAAGATTTAGATTTAGAGATAAGAGAAGGGAACTTTTATCTCTACTTGGACCATCAGGGGGCGGTAAATCTACAAAGTTACGTACCATTGCAGGATTTAATGCAATTCGGACGGGAACATTTTATGTAGAAGATAAAAGAATGAATGAGGTTAAAACAAATGAACGAGATTTTGGAATGGTGTTTCAAAGTTATGCGTTATTTCCTCATTTAAGCATTCGTGAAAATATTGCCTTTGGGTTAAAACAACGAAAGGTAAATCGTGGCATGATTGCAAGTGAGGTTGAAGGAATGGCCCGTATTTGCGGTTTAACAGAACTGCTCGATCGTTATCCAGGTCAATTATCCGGAGGCCAGCAACAGCGTGTTGCACTCGCTCGAGCCCTTGTTATTAAGCCGAAGTTATTACTGCTTGATGAGCCCTTGAGTAATCTTGATGCTCAACTTAGGATTCAAATGCGGGAGGAAATACGACGAATACAACAAGAACTGAAGATTACTACTGTATTTGTGACCCATGATCAAGATGAGTGTTTTGCGATAAGTGATCGTGTTGCAATTATGAATAACGGCAAAATTGAACAACTGGACACACCTGAAGTGATTTATTCAAGTCCTCAAACGCATTATGTGGCGGAATTTGTTGGATTTGAAAACATAAAACCAATCGAAGATTTCAAGTTTTTAAATAATGGACAAGGTCTCATTGCTTCAAAAGATTATGTGTCGTCAAAATCGTTTGGTATTAGACCTTCAGACCTCATGCTCGGTTCGGGAATTAATGAAATGTCAGGACTCATTAGTTCTGTTGCATACCTAGGGAGTTGTTATCAATATCAATTAGAGACTGAATGTGGTGCATTTAAATTATGCACACAAGAAAAACTTCAGATTCATTCAGTCGTATCGTTTAGAATAAATCCAGAATCAATTGTCTTTATTTAGGAGGAAAATATGAAAAAGAAAATTGCATTAGCGCTTGTATTATTAATGGTAAGTGGATGTTCTCAAAAAAAAGAGACTCAAGAATTAGTTGTATCCTGATGGGGACTTAGTGAAGAAGTCTTAAGAAATGAGGTTTTTAAACCGTTTGAAGAAATGCATAATGTAAAGATTGTTTTAGACAGCGGTAGTACTTCAGAACGTTTTGCGAAATTCAGTAGTGGGGACAACAGTAACATTGATGTTATTGAGTTATCACAAAAAGCAGCAGATGATGGTTATCAAGCGGATTTATTTGAGAAAATAGACCTTAATAAATTGGAAAATGGATCAGCCCTCATTGATGCAGCTCAAGAAGTAACACGACGTGGTTATGGTGTACCTTATACAATAAATAGTATTGGTATCGTTTATAATACTGACACTGTTAAGGAGCCAATCGCATCATGGAAAGACTTATGGCGTGAAGATCTTGTTGGAAAAGTAGCAATCCCTGAAATTGCTTCTACATTTGGTCCTGCAATGATTCAAATGGCAAATGATTACAGTGGAGGCGATTTAAGCAGTGATAACGGTGAGAGAGCATTTGAAGGGCTAGAAGCGTTGCAACCAAATATTAAAAAGACTTATAAAAAATCCTCAGATCTCTCTGTCATGATGAGTACTGGAGAAATCGATGTTGCTGTTGTGGGTGATTTTGGTTTTGATGTCATAAAGAAATCTGTACCAACGGCTGAACTTGTATTCCCAGAATCTGGTACCTATGCAAACTTTAATACCATTGAAATTAATAAGAACTCAAAAAATAAAGAGCTTGCCTACAAATTTGTTGATTGGCGTTTAAGTCAAGTGCTACAAGAGAAAACTGCTGCAACACTGAATGAGGCGCCTGTTAATAAAAATGTTGTGCTTAATGACGAGGTTGCATTAAACAAAACCTATGGACCTATCGCTGAAAAGGCAAAAACACTAAATTACGAAGTAATGAATCCTCTAATGCCTGAGTGGATTGACCGTTACAATCGTTTGATGAACCAATAATGATTACAAAATTTACAGGTGCTTTCCTTTACAACACGGCACAGCGACAATTTGAAAAAGGAGACTTCTACATTCAAGATTCAATGATTTACCATATTGGGGAGGCAAAAATCAATCCGGATCATGAAATTAATGTAGAAGGCAAATGGATTATTCCTGGTCTTATCGATATTCACATGCATATTGAAAGTTCCATGACAAATCCAAATGAGTTCTCAAACACCGTGCTTCCAATGGGTACAACGACTCTTGTAGCGGATGCACATGAAATTGGTAATGTGTTTGGAACCGAAGGGTTGATTGATTTTATGGACATCGATACGAACCTTGATATCTTTTATGCAATTCCTTCTTCCGTTCCATCCACAAACCCATTTCTAGAGACTACAGGTGGAATTATTGATGAATCAGCGATTAGAACGCTCTGTAAACACCCTAAAGTGATTGCATTGGGTGAGATTATGAATTTCAAAGATGTCATTTCTGATGAAGATACCATGACTCGTAGAATTATTGAAACGTTTAAAGAATGCAAACCTGGATCACCAATTGAAGGCCATATTCCAAGAATAACAGGGCTTGAATTATCACGTTTTATTCAGCGAGGATTGGTTCAGATCATACATTGCAAACTCCAGAATCAATCCTTGAACGTACACGTATGGGCGTTTTAGTTCAAATGCAGGAAAAATCACTCAGTAGGGAAACAATCGCGACGCTTTGTGAGTATAAGCTTCACGGAAGCTTCTGTTTAGTAACCGATGATGTTATGCCCGATGACTTAATTCACAAAGGACATATGAACCATCTTATTCAATTGTGCATCAAATGTGGGATGCGCGCAGAAGATGCAATTTATGCAGCAACGCTAGTCCAATCACAGCGGATGCAACTGAATGATCGAGGTGTTTTATCTCCTGGAAAACTGGCAGACTTTATAATCCTTGATGATTTAGATGCTTTTGCGATCCAATCCGTATATAAAAAAGGGATTAACGTCCAAAATCTTGAGCATGAACACTTTCTTTTCGATGATGACTCAATATTTAATACTATCAAGCGAAATCCGATTACTGAAGCAGATATTGTATCTTCAATTTCAAAAATTAAAGGTGACGAAGCAACAATAAGAATTATGCACCGTGAAGTTACCAATACATTTACCGAAGAACAAAATCAATCCATTCCTGTGAGGGAAGGGGTCTTACAGTGGCAGGATGCAGGACTCACAATGATTGCGGTAATTGAGCGCTATGGACATCAAAGTCCAATTGCAATTGGTTTTACCGATAATGGTTTTACAGAGAAGGGGGCAGTTGCTACTTCTTGGACCCATGATCATCACAACATACTCGTTATGGGAACGGATGTACAAGATATGGTCAATGCCGTAAATCACTTAATTGATAAGCCAGGTGGTATTGTTTCCATCATCAACAAGAACATTCATTTCGTTCCTTTATCGTATGGTGGCATTGTCTCTACACAATCAATGGAATCTCTAGCACTTGATGTATCACAGATAAGACATGACTTAAGAACATTGGGTTATGAGGCTCAAAATGGATTAATGAGCTTTTCGGTTTTAGGCTTAATCGTATCACCAAGCTTAAAAATATCCGATAAAGTTTATGTCGATGTGAGAACTCAAGAAATCAAGCCATTATTTATAAATCCAAATATTACATAATATAGATTATACGAAGTTGTATATAAATAATAAAAAAAGACCGATATTAGTGTAGGGAACTGACCTAGTTCCGTGGGACTAAAGAAAAAAACCTCTTGTATGAGAATTATTGTAAAATAGTTTAATATAGGAGGTTTTTATATGGGAACACGAACTATGCATAGCTATGAGACAAAGATGAAAGTTATAGAAATGAAATTGGCAGGCTACTCAAGCAGGTTTATTCAGACTGAACTTGGAATAAAAAATGTAACACAAGTCAAAACATGGTGGAGATGGTATCGAAATGGTGAACACTATCGATTTTCTCAACCTGTAGGCAAGCAATATACTTTTGGAAAAGGGCCTGAAGGAGACACGGTCGAAGAAACACAAAGACTTAGAATTAAATCTTTGGAGCAACAAATTGAACTATTAAAAAAGTATTTGGAAAGAGAAAGGATGTGGTTCCTGAAATAATCATCAAGCTCGTTGAAGAGTATCGCAACACTGTATCTCTTAAAGATATCTTGAATCTTTTTGGGGGACCTAAGTCAACGTATTACCGTTGACTAAAAGAGCAACTAGAGTCTAATAATTATTCTGTCAATGAAGCATTAGTAATTGAACTTTGTAAAGAAAATAAATTTCGTTATGGATATCGAAAAATAACTGCATTAATTCGAAAAGAAAGAATTATCAATAAGAACACTGTTCAAAAGATAATGCAGAAACACCAATGTCAATGCCGTGTTAAGGTCAAACGGTATCGAAAAAACAAAAATCCGAAGATCATTATGCCCAATATCATTAATCGCGACTTTAAATCACTACGTCCTCTAGAGAAATTGGTGACAGATATCACTTACATCCCTTATGGCCATAAGATGCTCTATTTATCTACGATCATGGATTTATATAATGGTGAGATTATTGCGTCTACATTGAGTGACAGACAAAACCTAGAATGTGTGGTTGATACATTAAATCAACTTCCGGATATCGTTCAGCCATGTATTCTTCATTCTGATCAAGGGAGTGTCTATACATCAAAAGAGTATCAACTCAAAGTAAAAAATAAAAGCATTACCATGAGTATGTCCCGTAAGGGTACACCCGCTGATAATGCTCCTATCGAATCGTTTCATGCCTCGCTAAAGTGTGAAACATTCGAATTAAACCCAGAACTAAAGGGTTCTACTGAAATTGTATCACAAACTGTGATAAACTATTTAAAATATTACAATGAAAATCGAATACAAGAAAAGCTAGGATATCAATCTCCCGTAAATTATCGGTTAACTTCATCCTAACTTGGTTTTTTCTTTAGTCCCAAGGAACTAGGTCAGTTCCGTTTAAAGTGTGTTATTTATTGAGGTTTTAGATGTTACTTTGAGTGCAATCCAAACTGCAAGAAGTCCTGCAGTAAGTTTTCCAATCATTAACGGAAGGATTAACTGTGGTTGGAAATTAGCGGTGAATGCGAGATGGTCACCAATAACAAATGCACCACAAACTGAAAATGCTGTAATGGCAATCATTTCACGATCACTCATAGTATCATCAATCATTGCAAATGCTGCGATGACATTTGCAGAACTCGCAAGGATACCGGTCGCAATTTTTCGAGAGATACCTAATTTGTCAGAAAGATTTTCAATGGTTTTTTTAAGTTTCGTTTCAATTAAATAGACCATAGGTAATGCTCCACTTAACATTAAACCAATATACCCTGCAACTTCGAGGGCACGTTCAATATCGATACTGTCCGCAATAATGGGATCAAGAATATAACCACCCAATAAATTGGTAAAGATATGTGTGAAATGTTCGAGAATACTGATTGTAAGAATGACTTTTGTAAAAATCTCAATAAATTTTGAAAAATACTGAAATCCTTTAATCATAAGTTCTGATTTTTTCCAAAGACCTATTGCCATCAAGAGGCAAATGATGATCAGTGGAAGCAAATTTTTAACCAGAATCATCAGTGTCATGTTTAAAAGGATTTGGGGTGCATTGGGATCTGATGATACGATAGTGCGAACCATTGGATTAAATATCATGATAAGAACATTGGTGATGAATACACCTATTGGTATGGTAATAAACCCAATCATTGTACCAACTGAGAGTTGACGGTGGTATTTAACATCAATGATTTTTGTGGCAATGGGAATACTAAATACAATGGTTGCACCTGCCATATAACCAACGGTCATTGAAATAATCCAGGCTTCGTGGGTTTGTGCTAAAGCCGCTGCAAGTTGATACCCACCCATATCAACAGCGAGTAAAGATGTTGCT
The DNA here is from genome assembly GCF_003931795.1 of Erysipelothrix piscisicarius. Classification (NCBI taxonomy): domain Bacteria; kingdom Bacillati; phylum Bacillota; class Erysipelotrichia; order Erysipelotrichales; family Erysipelotrichaceae; genus Erysipelothrix; species Erysipelothrix piscisicarius. Next base: position 1,149,951 of record NZ_CP034234.1, read on the forward strand.
GCCATTGCAGCATCAGCACCAAAAACGGTAAACAGTGGTGCAATAAATTTAGAAATAAAGATATTGAGGATGGGCAATGCTGCCATAATTCCAGCAATTGGTATAAAAAGACCTCCAATTGCTTCAATTCCTGCAGTAAATTGTTGACCCAATTCGGATTCACTATCTTTAATTGAATAGAAACATCCAATGACAGCACAGGCCATGATGATGTAGATTACAATATCACTAATGATTTTCATAGGTTCCCTCATAGAGCGCTAAGGCTTTGTTTCCATAAGATTTTGAGTTATTATACCAGATTGTAAGATATTCACCTACCGCTGCGCCATTCGATTCTTGGAAAATGGCCCAAACAAACCAATAGTATGATGCAATCGCAATATATGCGATAAAATGACGTTGCATTAAAGGATCCATCGGTGCTTTGTTATAAAGATTGAGGACTTTCATTGCTTCCTCATAAGTGTAGTCGGAGCATGCAATAAAGGTACCAATATCAACCCCTGGATCATCAACGCCTGCATATTCCCAATCAATTGGGTATAATGAATTACCTGAAAATAGGATATTAGGGTCGTAGAAATCACAATGACATAGACGCAATGGAACCTTATCGTTATCAGCATATGCTTTAACGGATTCAACCATCTCGAATAATGCATCAAAATCATCGAAGGCGTTGCGATCTTCGATTGAGAGTTTTTCAATAAAGTCACATGATTTTTGCCATATATTAAATTCGAATTCACCTTCAAGTTGTTGGTCATGCATGTCTTTAATCATTTCGAGTGCTTGTTTTACTTCATCCCATTGATGATAATCAAGTTTTCGTGCTTGTTCAATAAAAAATGAGAGTTTCCAGCCCTTTTCGGGATCCATATAAATATATGAATCATCAAATCCTAATTCTTTTGCTTTATGCTGTGCAAAAAACTCTGATTTACGATTGATGTATTCATCGGTTCCAACACCTGGATGACGGTAGATATAGAATTTTCCATCATATTCAAATTTGAGCGATAGATTGGTGAGACCATCTTTAATCGGTACAATCCCGGTAATATCTGAAACGTTACAGTGAAGGACAGATATAATATTATTGAAAATTTCACTATCTTTTATATCTAAATAGGAAGCATCAAAAGTTTGCAGTTCTTCCAGTGAATCAAACTCTTTTATAATATCTGGGGAGTATACTTCCGCATACATTTCGAATTGATTCATATGTTCAACATATACTTTTTCCCAAAGTTTTGCTTTTGTTTCTTCTTTTGGATACTCTTGTTTAAGAAGTTCACTAAAATCGTGTGAGAACGTTCGATCAAAGAAAACGTGACAGACCATACAGTAATAAGAACCGGATCCGATTCCAATTTTAGTAATGAGCCCTTCATCGGTAAAATCCGCATAATATTCCCCCGTTTCATGGGATGCATGCATTTGAACGGGATATGTTGTTTTATATTCATATTGATTGAATACATTTTCTACGAAGTAGTTATCGGAAGAACAAATGTATGTATTTTTCAATTGATCCAATACGAGCATCAATGTGGATGTGTTATTGTAACGATAATAATCATCATTCACTACAAATTTAACTTGATACTTATCCTCTAAGTAATAAAATTGTTCTTTCATATAACCCAGTACAATTGTAATATCAGTAATGCCTCGTTCATGTAATTGACGAATTTGTCTTTCAATCAGGACTTCACCGTGAACTTTTAAAAGTCCTTTAGGACGCTCATATGAGAGTGGTGCAAAGCGTGATGACATACCCGCAGCCATAATGATGGCATTGTCAACGCGGTAAGATTCCATTGCTTGGGATCCCTTTGCCGTCACCTTACCATCTTGGTCAAGGTAGTTCATCGTTTCAAGGGATTCCTGTGCCATTTTCATTGCTTCATTGAACATTTCTGGTGAGTGTTCAATGCCTGATAAACACTCACGTAATAATTTAAATTGATAGATATTCATGAAATTCTCCTTTTAGTAATTTTATCATCTATGTTCAATAAAGACAATATTATAAAGAAAATGAACATAATAAAAAACAGCATGATTCGATGCTGTTTTGGTTATTTTTATACTATTTTTTACGCTTAAAAAGTTCTACCAATTCACCCGGATTTTCGGAGGAAAGAATCGAACCCATCATGATAAAAATTACAAGTATGAATTGCTTAAAATTAAAGGTCTGATCAACCATAAACTGAAAGAAAAATGCCCATGCTGGATAACTGATATTTAAACCCATTGCTTTACTTGGACCGATTAATGAAATGGATTTATAGTAGAACGAATAGGAAATTGAACCAATAATACCACTGATTACAACCATCAAAAATATTGGGTTCATTACGCTGATGTTTTGAAGCTGATGATATCCGATTATCGGCATAATAACTAGTCCATAAGTTATAAAAGATACAAACTGACGAATTGTTAGCGCAATATGTGATGGGACGTCTTGTTTGAGTGCTGTACTAATTATTACAGCTTCACTCCCCCATCCAATAACACAAATACTGATGAAGACAAGACCGAGTTTTAAGTTTGAAATTCCCATGCTCCCTGTAAAACCCATCAGGATAATAGCGGTGATTGCGATAAATAAACCCAAAATAGTTCGCTTGTTCGGTTTCTCTTTTAGGATAATAAAACTCAAGAGTGCTCCGAAGAGCGGATAGATTGCTGAAATACTTGCTGAGATTGCGGGTCCAAGATGGTTAATGGATAAAATATATGCCCCCATTCCTAGAGGTCCACCCAGAAGGGCCGCGATTGCAATCACCAGCCCTGATTTTGAGCATAAAACCTTAATGAAATTTTTCAATTGATTTTGAAAAATCAGCAGCATCAGTAAAAAGATAAATGACGCTCCATCATGGATAAAGGTCGATATAAGGGGTGCGTTAGACCCAAATGCGATAAACATTGCCGAAGCGAGAACAACACCAATCATTACAGTATCAAGTCCCCAGAATAGTCCTGAGAATAGACCTGTAACTGTTCCTTTATGATGCATTTCGATGATCCTTTAATACTACCTCATGATTTGAAACACGTTCTGACTCTGGCGGTAACTGCATATAGTCTCCGTAGTTTAATGTAAGAATTTCATCATATTCCGCTGGAATTAAAAATTGATGATTTTCAAAGACACCTGCAGTCACGGAGTCTAAGATCGCATTACGAATGAAAGTTGCCTGATAGATTGCGTCATTAAAATTGAATACCAACATATTTGCATACTCCGTTTTATCATTATTGTATTTTCAATCCAAACCTGACGTTTTTATAGAGCGTTGGGAGTAAGAAATTAACACGATAAAAGATTCGATTTAAGTGATAGAATGTGCTTTTAATTAAACGTTTTTTCCCTAAATCTTCATCAGTTACAAATGTATATACAAATAGTGAGATCAATTTATTGTAGAAACTAACTTTTTTCTTTTGCTCGTTACGAAGTTCTAAATCATCTGGAATATTATCATAAGGAAAGATATCAATCCAGACACCATGATTAATATTGAGATAGTCTGTAGATTTCTCTACAAGTTCTACTTTGTTACTTCGAATTTTGCTAAAAGCATGATAGTGATCTTTTTCAGTTTTAAATGATTGGTAAAAAAAATCTTGATTCAATTCTTCAGCTACAACCTGTTCAAATCGGTTAAATTCACTGCGGGACATATTTACATCAATATCATCCTCCCATGGAATAAAGCCTTGGTGACGAATCGCCCCCAGTAATGTTCCAGATGACAACGAATAGATTATGTTGTGTTTTTTACAGATCCGATCAAATTCAATGAGAATATTCAACTCTTCTTGCTGTAGTTTGTTCATTTAGTCCTCCATAGCTAACGCTAAGCGTGCATATTTATGTGCGTAATGGTATTGATCTAATGCATAACTTCCAAACGATTCACCCCTTGCCTGTTTAAATTGAGCCCAAAGTGCCCATAAGTATCCTGACAAACTCACATACATATATAAGATTTTCGTTTCTTGTTTTGTAGGTTTTCGTTCAAGATAGATTTCTATTAATTCTAAAATTCGTGTTTCTTGATGACCAGAGTAGATTGCATGCATGGCAATATCTAAAATTGGATCACTCATACCGGCATATTCCCAGTCTAACAGCCTTAAGGAACCATCATACAGTTTCACGAAATTTGACTCAACAGGATCAATATGACATAAAACTTTCGGACGATCTAGTTGTTTCAAATATTCAATTTCTTCTTCAATCAGTTTTGAAACTTCATTGATATCATCAAATAAAATTGCGTTTGAATCTTTACATAACATCATATAATAAGCAATGCGTTCTTCAAGATCGAACGTATGATCCACGGATATACCACTTGTATGTAACGTTCGCAATATTTTAAATGCTTGGGGAATATCGTCGTGATTGATTGATTCACAATGCTCATAGTACCGTGAAATTTTATACCCATTATGTGGGTTTATATAATAAAGTTTATCTGATATTTTTAAAGGATTTATCGTCTGATATACTTCTGCTTCTTGGCGACGGTTAATGAGTTGCTCAGTTCCTTTTCCAGGGGCCCTAAACACGTATGACTTATTGTTGACTCTAAATATAAATGAATCATTGGTCATCCCCTTTTTCATGGATTCAATACCACTGATGTCTTGGGAAGAAACATCAAAAACATCACAAATAATTGTAATCATTTCATTTTTAGTTTCAGTTAAGTACGATGGATCATAAACACGCAATTCCTCGATGCTTTCAAATTCAAAGATGGAATCCCTTTTGACCTCATTTGAAAAGATTTGAATCTTGTTAATTCGATCAAGCCAACAGTTCTCCCAGTAATATTGTTCTTTTCCTGCAATTTTAATATCACGATTCACAGCCTCGATGATTTCTTTTGACGTCTTGGCATCAAAGAACGTTGGTCCATAGAGGCCTACAACATCCTTACCGCCAATTTCCATATCTGTAATGAGACCGTTAGGAGCTGTGTGTACCGTCCATTCATCCGTTTCCCCTTCGAAATACGTCGTAGCGTACCATGACTTATATTCATACTTATGAAACATATTTTCTGTAATATAAATGTCTGAGGGCATGATTAAGGTGTTTTTCATAACATCTTGGGCATGATATAGGGTTGAAATATTATTGAATCGATGATAATCGGGATTATGAATCAGTTCAACACCATACTTTAAAACAAGGTATTCAAATTTTTCTTTGAGATAGCCAACGGCGACATATATTTTTTTTATTCCAACTTCTTGAAGTTGCTTGATTAAGCGTTCAACCATACGCTCACCGTGAACTTCCATGAGACCTTTGGGAGTATCATAGGTATAAGGTACAAACCGTGAACCAAATCCTGCTGCTATGATAATGGCATTATCGACTTCATATTCTTCAAGGAATCGAAGTCCCTCTTGAGTAATCTTGAAATTATTTACATATCCTCGATTGATGCAATCATTTAAGAGTGAATTAACCTTCCCTAAGGAAAAATTTGTGTGTTTACTTAATTCACGCTGTGATGAAATTTCTTGCTCAAGTAACGTTCTGATTATATAAAATTTCGAAAACATTAAAAACCTCCGTTCAAATTTGCTACCACATTGTAACATTTGAACAGAGGTTTATCAATTACCTTTGGTATAACTTAAGAGTGTTTGCGACAAAAGTATGTGAATCATGTATCAAGTCGTCAAACGCATCAAAAGATACGGTTTGATTTGATTCCAGCGTCTCCACAATCGCATCCAAATCACCTTGTTTGACAATAGTCATAAAAGGATGATCAGCAACCTCTTTATTCCCACCCGTATCGTAAGCGATAACCGGTGTTTGGCAACATAAGGCTTCAATATTTGTAGTTGGATAATTATCCTCGTAAGTTGGGTTTATAAAACGATAAGAGAGCGTGTAATATGCGGCCAGTTGCTCAGCACTATCGGTTCTTAAAACACCATCAATTGAAGCGGGTAATGCCTTCTTTTGCTCCTCTGTTAAACCAATCAGGACAATTTTGTAATCCTCAGAAATCATCGTACTCAATTTAATGAAATCATTTAAACCTTTCCGTTGTTCCCAAATGCTTGCTACACCCAGTAATACGCGTTTTCCTTCGTATTTTTGGCTTAATTCTTGATCATAAGTCGGTTTGAATAGGTCTGTATTAATACCGTTATGAATCACTTCACATGGATATTGCGAAAGAAAACTTTTTGAGAGTAAGTTCTTAAGCCAATATGAAGGCGTAATTAAGGTTAAATTATCAAGTCCGCTAAATGCATTCTTTTTCCATAAGAAATTCTTTTTTTGACGTTTGAAAAGCAATGCCTCTGGATAATCACGTGTTGAATTGCATTCGACACATCCCTCATCCCACATTTTACATCCATGAAAGTCAAAATATGCACTACTACCACTTATTGGCCAACAATCATGGAATGTCCAATAAATCTTCCCTTTATAGGATTTAAGCGATTCAAATAACATTTCAACATTTAAGTAATAGCCGTGAAGGTTATGCAAGTGAATTACATCGGGTTGGTAGGATTCAATTTTTTGAATCAGTTTTTGAGTCGCACGGTTTGAATGAAGACCGTGACGGTTAAAGAGTCGAGTCATAAGAACATGGTTATATGTAGAGCGTTTATCGCCAATATAAAAAGTGTCTGTTTTGTCCTTGGCATCATGACGTCCATAACTGATTAAAACCTCATGGCCTTCTTTTTTTAATCCATTTGCGAGATCGCGTACAATTTTACCAGTACTGCCATAATCACATACCGAATTAATAAATAGAACCTTCATTATTTGCTCCAAACAGTACGATTGATGTAGTCAACATATGAAATGATTATGCGTAATACCTTTTCGGATACATTTGGCATACTGTAATCAGCAACATGGCGCAACGTATTGGGTTCTTGCGTTTCTAATACCGCTAACCCTTGTAGAATACGTTCTTTTCCAAGACCTACCATCATGACCGATGCTTCTTCCATTGCTTCTGGACGTTCGTGTGCTTCACGTAGATTAAGCGCTTTAAATCTCAGAATTGAAGACTCTTCACTAATTGTACCACTATCACTGAGTGTCGCTTTCGATTCCATTTGAAGTTTAACATAATCGTTAAATCCCATTGGTTTCATGATTTTTACAAGCGGATGGAAGGATACACCCTTCGCATCAATCATATTTTTTGTTCGAGGATGTGTGCTCACAATGATTGGCATCTGATATTTTTCAGCAATCGCATTGAGACTATCAACAAGATTTAAGAAATTCTTCTCTGAGTTAATATTCTCATCACGATGAGCGGAAACGACAAAATATTCACCTTTCGTGAGATTAAGTGTTTCTAGAATGTTACTTGCAGCAATATCATCATGACGCGATTGGATTACCTCAAACATTGGGCTTCCAGTTTTAATGACGCGATCTGCGGATAAACCTTCACGCAATAAATACTCACGTGCAATATCGCTGTATGTAAGGTTGATATCAGAAATATGATCAACAATTTTACGGTTTGTTTCTTCAGGAACGCGTTGATCAAAACAACGATTTCCAGCTTCCATGTGAAATATTGGAATCTGTTTTCGCTTTGCAGCAATTGCGCAAAGACAGCTGTTTGTATCGCCAAGCACTAAAAATGCATCGGGATTCACTTCTTCTAAAACAGGTTCAATATTGATAAGAATATTACCAATGGTTCCCACTGGTTTTCCCGTTGCGGTTTCTAAAAAATAATCTGGTTTTCGAAGCTTAAAATCGTTAAAAAAGACTTCATTTAATTCATAATCGTAGTTTTGACCTGTATGAACCAGCACGTGGTCAATTGCATCACTTGATTCTAAACGATTTATCACAGCGGATAATCGAATTATTTCGGGGCGTGTTCCCACGACAGTCATAACTTTTAGTTTTTTCATCTAAACCTCCAAATAGTGTGTATCGGGTGTTTCGGGATTGAACGGTTCATTCACCCACATCACCGTAATTAAATCCGTAGTACCCGTATTAATGATATTGTGCGTATATCCAGTAGGTATATCGATAACTTCGAGTTTATCCCCAGATACATGATATTCTATAATTTCTGTTTCAAAGATATCTCTAAATTGGATACAGCCTTGACCCGAAACAACAAGAAATTTTTCGTTTTTACTGTGATGCCAATGATTCCCCTTTGTAATTCCGGGTTTCGATATATTAATACTTACCTGACCACGATCAGGAGATTTTAAAAATTCTGTGAAGGATCCACGGTCATCACATTTCATATCGAGGAAATAATTAAATTTATCTTTGGGTAGAAAAGCTAAATAAGTACTGTATAGTTTTTTCTCGAATCCATCCTTAAGATTCGGTACAAAAAGGGAATCACGTGACGCTTTAAAAGCATATAATAAGTCAGCAATTTCACCTAAAGTCACATCATAAGATGTTGGGACAGTACAATAGATTTCCTCCACAATGGTAGGCGTTCCATTTATTGCACGTATAAGCTCTAAGACAACATCATCAATATACATAAGATTTAATGAAACATCGGGATCATTAATCTGTATGGGTTCATTTCGTGATATCGCATGACACCATGTTGCAATGACCGTATTGTAATGTGGTCGCGACCATTTTCCAAATAAATTTGAAAAACGATAGATCCAAACAGGTGCTCCGGTTTGTTTTATATGGTTTATCAAAACGGACTCCCCTTCACGTTTGCTTCGCCCATATTCATTATCCAATACTGCTTGAATGCTTGAAGAAACAAGAATGGGCGCTTTATTTTTATTTTTTTCAAGAGCATTACAAAGGTGTTCTGTAAAACCTACATTTCCCTTCTGAAATTCTTCGGGGTCTGTCGGACGATTAATGCCTGCAAGGTGAACGACAACATCTGCTTGAGCACAGTAATCGTCAAGTTCAGAAAGAGTATTATTGCGATCATAAGCAAGGACTTTGTGTCCAAGATGATCTAATGTCGCAATCAGATTTTTTCCAACAAAACCTGATGCACCGGTAACCAGAATTTTCATCTACATCATACCCTTTAGCTCATCTTTAATTTCATAAAGATCGACTAACTTAGCCTTAATTTCTTCTACATTTAGGCGATATGTATTATGAGAGTTATATTCTTGTTCTTCATGAATTTCCTCACCTTCCATGAAATATTTATCGTAGTTGAGATCGCGTTGATCCATCGGTACACGATAATAATCTGTAAGGTCTTCAGCTTTTTCAAACTCTTCTTTTGTTAGAAGGGTTTCATAGAGTTTTTCTCCATGACGTGTACCAATGATACGTGTTCCTTTTTGATATCCTGTGAGTTCGACAATCGCTTGGGTTAAATCTTCGATTGTACTTGCAGGTGATTTTTGTACAAAGAGATCGCCCGGTTCGCCATGTTCAAAGGCAAATAATACCAATTCGACTGCTTCGTCAAGACTCATCAAGAAACGGGTCATGTGGGGATTTGTGATGGTTAATTCTTTACCCATACGAATTTGTTCTAAGAATAATGGAATTACAGATCCGCGTGAAGCCATGACATTTCCATATCGCGTTCCACAGATAACGGTATTGGTTTCTTTCGCAATCCGAGCTTTCGCAACAAATGTTTTTTCCATCATCGCTTTTGAAATTCCCATAGCATTAATTGGATATGCTGCTTTATCTGTTGAAAGACATACAACACGTTCTACACCACAGTCAATAGCAGTTTCTAATACATTATCGGTTCCAATAACGTTTGTTTTAACGGCTTCAATTGGGAAAAACTCGCATGAAGGAACTTGCTTAAGCGCAGCTGCATGGAAGATGTAGTCAACACCACGAACTGCATGAATCAAGGATTCTTTCTGACGAACATCTCCAATATAGAACTTTAAGCGATCATCATTGAAAAACTTACGCATATCATCTTGTTTTTTCTCATCGCGCGATAAAATGCGGATTTCCTTAATATCTTCTTTTAAGAGTCGACGTACTACGGCATTTCCAAATGAACCGGTACCGCCTGTAATGAGTAATACTTTATTTTCAAACATAATTTTTACGCTCCCATGTGTTTTATAATTATTTCGTATGCATGTGCAACAGTATAATGATTCATTAAATAATCATGTCCATTTGCACCCATTTTTTTTCTTAAATCTTGATTTGATACAAGCGTGTCAATTGCTTGATACCATGCATCAACATCAGTACTTTCAATTCCGAATCCATACTCATTTGACATTGCAATGGTTCCAATATCTGTAGCAGTGTCTGTTGCACAAACAACCGGCTTTGAAGCCTCAAGATAGGTTAAAAGGCGTTGTGGGTAATTAGGAATTGTAAAACGATGATCTAAGAAAATTAAACCAACATCACATTGACTTACAAGACTATTATATACCCTACTTTCAAGTTGCCCTAGGAAAAGTGTATTGGATATATTTTTTTCTTTAATAAATGAGGTAATAAGATCTTCTTTAGCACCCGATCCTGCAATTAAGAAAACAATACGTTCATCATTTTTAATACGATCAATACACTCAATGACAAATGGGATTGCTTGCGGAGCTCCTAAATTACCTCCGTACAAAAGAATTGTTTGATCATCTCGAATCGCATAGGCTTCACGGATAGAAATGCTGTCATGTGCCGTATTGTTTTCATTAATATCCAAAGCATTTGGTAAAATTTCAAGCCGCCCAATTGTAGAAGGATGGTGAATTTCCATGTATTTTAGGTTTGCGGGTGACATGGTACCAATTACATCAAACATTCTATAGAGCGCTTTTTCTTTATGAGCGAAGAAACGATGAATAAGTCCGTTCGCTTTCATAAAACCAAGGTCAACTGCATTTTGTGGAAATATATCCTTAAGCATGAGATAGCATAATGCATTGGGATTTTTTGATTTAAGATAGTTAACTGTTTTGAGTAACGTAATGGGTGGCGTCGAATAGAGAATTAAGTCAAACGATTCATGACCTAAATGCTTCTTAAGTGCGCTTCTAAATTGTGAATCAATTCTAAGCGTTGCGATACCTTTATCGATTAGGTTACTATTTTTCGTTAAATTTCCTGTTTTAATACCAAGATAGTGCATGCCAAATTGTTCATAATACTCGGTTTCTTGGTCTAAACGTTTTTCACGGGCATAAGCAATGGTAACATCATGACCTTTTTTTTGGAACTCAGAAAGCAAATCAAAGTAAATACTGTGACGATGCATCCCTGAATTGGTAGAACTCAAATAAAGTACTTTCATAGGACCTCCTTAATATTGCCACAATAAAGAACCATCTTTATTGTAAAGGCGTTGACGACAATACGTATCTACAGTGATCACACCATCGGGTGCAATTCGATAAAAATCGTTACTTAAAACGGGGACAATTGGCTCAAACGACTCATTAACATAAAGAAAGAAATGATAATCGATGTACTCCAAATCAAGAATTTTATAGGTATAAGGTTTATCAAATTCCACATATTTTACGCTGATAATTTCATCTCTATAAGGGAACATATTAAGAATGCTTTCCGGTAAATTCTCAACATCATAAGATTTTACTTCAAGTGGTTGTGTAGTAATTTCTTGACGTTCGGAAGCGTCATTTGTTAATGCTGACTGAATCCGTTCTTCAGTCACCTCAGCGCCGGTTAAATCGAGATATTCAGTCGATTTAAAAGCTTGTTTTAAGTCATCATTAGGTGTATATGCAACAAGTGATCCATAGACTGTGGGTTTTCGTTTAAAGCTTGGTTCAACAATCCATGTGCGATCAGTCCCTAAGATTCCATAGAGCTCTGACTCATGATCCCACATTGCATAATAAGATAAATCCTCACGATAATTCGATGAAATCGGTAATGAAGCCTGTGCATCTAAAAGTTCATCACGTTCGTCATTACAATCACGTCGAATTGTGAGATAAGCAAAGCGATTATCATAATCATCATAATTTGGACGATTGAAAATGGTATTAAAACGTAAGAGTTTGTTTGTTCCTCGATAATTAGATTGATGCATATAAGCATTGATATCTTTGTAAAGAAATAACCCCGTGAAGCATGCAAGTCCTGTATAAATGAAGCCATTCAAAATCCGGGAGTCTTTCAAGAAATAGTAATCGAGAATGTATTTAAACACAACAATGCAGAGGATAAAGGTATAAATCGTCGTACGACCAGCAATTAATTCGGAAAATTTGAGGCAGAAATAGACACCGAAGCCCAGCAATGTCGCATCCACAAGATATTTTTTAAATACGGTATCTGTGATTTTATCGTAGTGATAAAGAATTATTGCGGAAAAACCAATGCGGACGATCCCAGCGAAATTTAATACCTGTGTTTTCGCATCAATGTATCCCATTATTTTCTTCGAACCGGGAATAAATGGAAGATGCGCTAAAACACGTTGCCATGGAATAAATGCAAAGAGGAACGAGACACCTAAAAGAATAAGAAGGTTTTTCTTATTCCATTGAACATTACGCGCTAAATAAATCACTGGAATATAGAACAATACGGATATATGGAATAATGCAAGCACAGCGATTAATAACAGCGATTGCTTCTTCGACAAATGCTTCTGTGGATTAAAAAAGTAATACGATGCGACGGCCATAACAAGTCCTTGTCGTATTGCACTCAAATTCCAAACAAAGAAAAACATCCCAATAAAGAGTATTAAGGACACAAGTGACGCATTTGTTGTATCATCGATCCATTTTACAAAAAAACCAAGTGTAACTGCACCAAAGAATCCAATAAAAAATTGGAATGGAAGTCCGATAGATTTAAAGATAAAAATAAAAATTCGGAACCCGAGTTCAATGTTGCTTTGGTGGTCTAACATTTTTCCAAATGTTGAAACATTTTGAAGATTATAGAGATATTCATAGGAAAAATAATCCGTTCCTACCCCTACTCTAAAAATAACAATAATGAAAAGCGGAACTGTTGCCAAATAAAATTTTTGCTTGTTTGTCAATCTAGGTAAAAAACTGACAATAAAAGGAAAAATCAGTGCGAAATAGTACATAATTACCTCCAATAAAATAATATAAAATAATAAGTCTTAAAGATACATTCTCTAAGACTTATTCGAGCTTAAAATCCTTCAGTACTGTCTTTTTTAAATATCACGACGACGGTGCGTAGAATTAATTTAAAGTCAGTCCAAATTGAATAGTTTTCAATATACATAAGATCCATAAGAAGTTTATCTTTTGGAGATGTATTGTACTTACCTTCGATTTGAGCAAGACCTGTTAAGCCCGCTTTCACCTTGAGACGGTAAGCAAATTCCGGTAAAACTTTTTGATACGAATCGACATTTTCAAGCATTTCAGGACGCGGTCCGACAATGCTCATTTCCCCTTTTAATATATTAATAAGTTGTGGAAGTTCATCCATTCGAATTTTTCGAAGTACTTTCCCAACAGACGTAATCCGATCGTCGTGTTCTGTAGCTGAATAATTTTCAACGTTTTCTTTCATCGTACGGAATTTATAAACATCAAAAATACGGCCATCGATTGTTGCTCTTTTTTGTTTGAAAAGAATGGTACCCCCGTCATTAAGTTTGATTGCAATTGCCGCAATAATCCAGATTGGTGACGAGACTATCGCTCCGATTACCGCAACAAAAATATCTAAAATACGTTTCAATACCCGCTGTTCAAAGGATAAGCCTTGTATGTTAACTTCAACCATCGCCTTATCATCTACAACCATCGAAAATCCTGAAAGCTCCACAATATCTGAAATTGATGGCGCAAACATAAAATTCAATTGATGTTTATAGCATAGATCAACGAGACGTTTCCGCTCACTTACAGGTGTTTCTAAGATCACTACGTAATCAACATTGAAAAGCATCGCTTCTAAATTTGGATCATCAACAGTAATACACCCCAAAATATCATACTGAAGCTTAAAACGTTCCAAATAGTGATTAACCTTCGGTAAACTTTCCTGATCGTTTTTATCATAGACTATAATCGTTCGTGATGGCTTATACATTTTAAAATAGATGTAATTACCTAAATAAGCGAAGACCACAATGCCTACAATTTGAATGATCATGGTATAAAAAAGTAAATCCAATTGTTCAATTTTAAAAGATTGATTGTTGTTTGGATTTGTATTCATAACCATTAATTGAAAAAACGTTGCTAAATCTGTCAAGATAATCGCAATCGTAGAATTATAGATAATTGGTTTGCTTTTCTTAATACCAATTTCAAAAGGTCCGTAAACCTTAAGCATTAAAATTCCAATCAAGATAAAGGTTGATCCGGTAATGACCGCTGTTCTTGACCAATTTTGTAGCGCAATATTTTCTTTTCCAAAGAGATAAAAGAATACCGCTGCTAAAAACACAAAGATAAATCCCTTTAGAGCCACAATTACTAATGACTTTAGATTTTTACTCATATTTTCTCCTAATTATTAACTACTACCCGTAAAACACAAATTCGTTTTCATATAGAAACATTTTTATATTTTTAGTAATCAAATACGTTATAGATAAAGTGTTTTCACAATAAATTCCATTGAATGGGTTGAATCAAGTTTCAATGGAATAATTTTGTATAAAACGCAGTAGATAACCTATTTATCCTTGTCAATTATACCATTTTGACGTGTTAGATTCAATATTGTAGGGCTGTCTTCATTAATTGTTAAGAAAGAATTCAAAAAAACAGAATCAATTTGATTCTGTTTCAGTTGGCCAGGGATTCGGACAAATTTGCCCAAGGATCATACGTTCGTTTGAGGCTGTTGCCGAAGGAACATTACTTGGTTTTCCTGCTAATGTTTCATTCCCCAATATGGCAAACGCAATGGCTTCTTTCGCATCGCTTGAAAACCCTAAATCTTCTTGAGTACAAACTTGAATCTCTTTTGGTAACATTAAACGAATTTCTTCAAGTAATACTGGATTATAAGCGCCCCCACCGCCAATAATTACTTTATGTATCGTGTGTTTAGGCATAATATATTGTTTATATGCATTTGTAATCGAGTAGGCAGTAAACTTCGTCAAGGTGTAAATTACATCATCTGGATCATAACCTTCTTTATAGAATTCAGAGACCATTCGTTCACCAAACATTTCACGCCCTGTGGATTTGGGCGGTTCGATCTTAAGGTAGGGATGATTTATCAGTGATTGATAGAGTTCGTCGATTAACAAACCCTTTCGGGCATGGGTGCCATTCTCATCGTAGAGTTCTTGATAATAATGAGCCGTAGCCGCATTCATCATCATATTACCCGGACCTGTATCAAAGGCAAAGACATCATCGAGATGTGCATTTGCTGGAATTACGGTAACGTTTCCAATTCCACCAATATTTTGAAGCAAGACGGTCTGTGTTTTTTCACGATAAATTAAAAACTCAGGATATGGAACCAGTGGGGCTCCGTCCCCTCCAGCCACAATATCCATGACTCTAAAATTAAAAACAACTGGCACTTTATGATGGAAAGCAATCATTGATGGATCCCCAATTTGTAGCGTTGATTTCAAAAAATGATTCTGTGGGATTGGAAGGTGGTAAAGTGTTTGGCCATGAGACGCTACAAAGTCTAATGAACCTTTAAAGTTAGTCTCACTTAACACCTTCGTTGTAGCTTCGTTATAGAGCACTCCCAATTCAAAATTAAGTGAACAAATTTCATCAATTCGTGATGTCTCAGGAACACTGGCATCTAAAATACGTTGACGTAATTGTTCCGGTATTTCAAGGGTTACAAAATGGATTAATTTGCATGTAGTATCAATACCAGAACCTTGAATTTTAACTAAAGCTGCATCAATGCCATCAAGTGATGTCCCCGACATCAGACCAACCGCATATTTAGTTTCCATATTTTTCACGCTACTTATTTTCTAGAGCACGTGCAATATGACCTTGATTTTGATTTAAAAGTTGCACAGCATCTTCAACCTCAAGGTTACAAAGTTCCATAACAATTGCGACTTTAACACTCTGGTCGCTTAAATCTAACAAGTCTGTTGCACGGTCATAAGGACAACCGGTCGCATTCATAATAATACTACGCGCACGCTCAATAAGTTTTGCATTGGTTGCTTTTACATCGACCATAAGATTACCGTAGACCTTGCCCAGTTTAATCATCGCTCCGGTTGAAATCATGTTTAATACCATTTTAGTTGTAGAACCAGATTTCATGCGTGTAGAACCCGTAATGACTTCTTGACCAACTACCACTTCAATGGGATGATCTGCATATGCAGCGAGTTTACTTTCTGAAACGCATGCAACAGAAATGGTTTGTGCCCCAAGTTCTTTAGCGTATTTAAGTCCGCCGATACAATAGGGCGTACGTCCTGACGCACCGATTGCACATAAGATATCATTTTTAGAAAAATTAAGGGCTTTTAGATCTTCAACACCACGCATTTCATCATCTTCAGCCGCTTCAACTGGATGCCTTAATGCAGTATCTCCACCAGCAATAATACCAACCACAGATTCCTCACCAACACCAAAAGTTGGAAGACATTCTGATGCATCAAGAACACCAAGACGACCGGATGTACCTGCACCCATATAGACAAGGCGTCCACCTTGAGCAATAGCCTCATAGGTTGCATCTATTGCAGCTGCAATTTCGTGAGTCTGTTCACCCACTGCATCAATGACACGTTGATCTTCATTGTTAATCAAAGCTACCATCTCAACGGTATCGAGTCGATCAATATTTTTAGTATTTGGATTTTGAAGTTCAGTTCCAATTTTTGATAAATCGATTTTCATATATCTGTCCTCATTTCATTGTATATCTATTATACCTGCTTTGAAATGATATTTAAATTTATTTCACTAATGCTTGAAATAAATTTAAATATTCCGGATTGACTTGATCGTATCCCGTGTATTTACGATCTTACGACGTGTTTCTTCAATATTATTTTTGGCGACGCCTAAGTAAAGTAAATCCGAAATTGCGAGCATCGAAAAACGTGAAGCTATTGATCCCAAACGCACTTCTGACTCCTCTTTCGGTATATTAATGACGAAATCGGAATTCTTTGCCAGCTCATTACGACCGACTTGAGTAATTGCAATCGTTGTCGCACCTTTTTCTTGTGCAAGTTTTTGAGCCATAATAATTTCACGGGTTTGACCTGAATACGATAATGCAATCGTGACATCATTTTCAGTTATATGAGTTAATGACGACATTTCTAAATGGAAATCATCAAAATACACAACATCCGCATCAATCCGCACAAATTTGTGATAAAGGTCCTGACATACAATCCCTGAACCACCAATACCCAATAAATAGATACGACGTGCATTGCTAATTGCCGCAATCGCTTCATCCAACACTTCTAAATTTAAGAGTTTGTAAGTATTATCAAATGTTCGGTGATTGCTATAGTGTGATTTTCGTACCATTGTTTCAATCGTATCTTCTTCTTTAATGAGTTTATCGAACGATTGTTCTTCTTCACTATGATCTCGAGCAAGCTCTACTTTTAGGTGAGTAAATCCGTTATACCCTATTTTTTTGGAAAAACGAACGATGGCAGCCGCTGACGAATTAATTTCTTTCGCAAAATGCTGAGACGAAAAATTAACGACCTCATTTTTATTTTCGAGTATATACTCAGCGATGCGCTTTTCTGTATCAGTATAAGTGTGCATATTCTCTTTTATCCTATAAATACAACTCATCTAAAATCCTCCTATGATATTTTAATTATCCTGTTCTTGTTTAACCAACGATTGATCATACTTTCTAAAAAACGGGAAATAAACTGCTGTCGTAATCACAATTAAGAGTAATGATAAGACAAGTGATCGTACATCACCAAGGGTTGAAATAAACAAACCTAATGGCATTGGTATCACCCATGGCGCAACAATACTTGGGATTGCTACAAAACCCAACTTCATTGACCAATACGCAACAGAACCGGTGATTATGGGTGCCACGAAAAACGGTATTCTGAAGTATTGATTTTCAACGATCGGTGTTCCAAAAATAATATTTTCGTTAATATTGAATATATTTGAAACAACGCTGTCGCTTCCAAGTTGCTTAAGATGACGACTTTTCGCAAAGATTAGGTTAACGGTTAAACCTAAAGTACAACCCGAACCACCGATCCAAACACACCATCCTAAGAACGCTTCAGTTCCGATATACACCGGTAAATCCCCTGAAAAAATCATAAAGCCATTCACAAGCATCATATGGAACCAAAAAGGTCGCATTAATGTTCCAATAACACCGACACCATGAATCCCTAAAATCCAAAACATACAAATAATCATGATGAGTGAAAGCATTACAATAAATCCACTCAAAACATTGGTTATACTTATAATAACATTAGCTAGGCCTAGAAAGAAATGGTTAAAAACAAATATAAAAATAAAAAGACATAGCATGAGGACGAACGTTGGCCATAATCGATTATAGTAATCGGTAACTGCTTGGGGAACATGTTTCCCTTTAACCTTAAATTGATCCAGTCGATTAATAAAATATGATATCGCTACCACAACAATCATCGTAACGATTGGAAAAGCTGTTACGTAGCCCTTTGGAACCAAAACAATCCCAGGTAACAGAGATAAAAATACAGCACTCATTCGAAAACTTACATCAATGTCTGCATTGAGGGTTTCACTCGCAATAAGATAAGCCAATGAAACAGCGAGCATAATGCAATACAATTGGTAGAACAAGACCGCCTGGGTACGAATTGAATCAGTAATTCCCCCAATCTGATCAAACTGATAAAAGATAAATATACAAACACCTAAAATTATATTGATATAAGCCATTTTATTAATTGCATTTTTAACTGCATTTAAGGAACGACTTCCCTGTACCAATGTAACGAACTTTTCTAAAAACATAATCAACTTCCTCTTCTAATTACTCATAATACCAATAATATTTTAAAAAAGAAGGATTGAATCCTTCTTAGTCAATGCGTACAAATTTAATTTTAGTATAACGATCAATGGAACATACAAGATCAACATAGTCTGGATGTATAAATCCGATTACATTTGTTCGAGCATCCATTGGAAATGCTTTCTTACAAATTTGCATTTCACCACTGTAACGTCCAGATAATTCGTTTTCGATGGTAATGGCTCCACGAACCCGTGCGCCATTATCCATTACAGGAATTCCCGGAATCCGTGGTGTTAACATACGAATAACATGTTCCGATAAATCCTTACGAACTTCAAACGTTTTATCATACATTGAAGGTGCATGCTTACTAAAAAATGCAGGTATATGCATGATTGAGTCTTTCATATACGATTCAATATAAAATAATGTTTCAAGGTGTGCTTTACTATCACCAATTAAAATATCTGTGATACCACAATCATGCATGAGCTCTACAGCTGCAAGATATGGATTACATTGACGGTGTTTCTCAACCGTTGGTAAGCCTTCGTAAAGTGGGAATCGTTTTAGCGCATCCCCTGGAACAAATGCCATAATTTTAATTTTATGTCGAATAAACACTTCATTAATTTTTTTAAAATAGTCTAATGAAAGTCCCGTCTCTGTTTTAGGATAAAAGTTATGTAAAACAGAAATGTTATTAAAATCGACACCCGCTTCCAAAGCATCGAGAATATACGGTTCATTTACAACACTTGCATTTAACATTAAGTCAAAATCTTTTTGAAGTGCTTTAACGATTTCAAAATCATCAAATCCGTAATCCAAACGCAATGACGTAAATCCAAGTTCTTTTAATGCTTGATAGTCATTGGCCTTAATGCCTAATTTCTCAAACGTTGCGGGGGAGATATCAGGTACCAATTCAAGACCCAATCGTTTTACTTCTGCTAAGAATTTTGGCATTTCTTGATCAAGTTTCGACAAATCTTCTTCTGGGATATGGAGTGAAGTAAATAAATACTTCACTCCAATGGCAGCAGCAGCTTCCAAATACCCATAATCTAAATCTTTAAAATAACTCGAAATACCTAACATAATTTAATTTTCTTTCGCTTCTTCTACAGCAGCCATTTCAGCAAGGTCATTTTTCTCCATTGCTTTAACAAATGGATAGAAGCAGAGGAACATAAATACCCATCCAACAAGGACGAATACGGTTGCAGGAATACTTCCAGCTGTCGCTAAATAAGTTTTAATTGGTGCAGGTGTAATCCAAGAAATCATTAATGCCGGTACAGGAATCACACCAAGCGTTGTTAGAATAATTGCAGCAAGTGCAAGTACTAAGTAGCTTAAGATAAATGGAATCATCATCAGTGGATTCAACATAATTGGTAATCCAAAGATAAGTGGTTCCCCAATATTGAATAACGATGCTGCTAATGCAAGTTTACCCAGACCGCTTAAACGTGGCGATTTAGACATAATTAAGCAAAGTGATAATGGGAACAATCCTGTCCAAATATAGTTATCCATAAATACGGATGTATAAGTATGTGGTAAATTTGCAAGACTTCCGGTAGCTTCAAATGCAGCAAGGTTTAATTGTGACATTTGACCCCAGAATGTTCCACCAACTGAGTTTACAATGTTTGAACCATGAATACCAACAGCCCATAAGATCCGGTTTAAAAGTGTTGCGATCATCACAACGATTGGTGAATCACCAACAGCTACTAATGGTTTGAACACACCAGCAATTAATTCTGGAATGTTTAATTGGAAAACATGACCGAGTAACCACCAGAATAAAATGACAAAGAAACTTGGAATTAGAGCGATAAATGATTGAGATACCATTGGTGGAACCCCTTCAGGCATTTTAATAACAAGTTTTTTATTAACAACGAAACGATAGATTTCAACAGTAATAATTGCCACAATCAGTGCCGCAAATACTCCAAGAGCTCCCATATACGTTGATGGAACCCCTGTAAACTTACCTTCAACACCATCAACCATTGTTGTAACAGTTTGTGCAGGATTTAAAAGTAAGAATGATGCAACCGCAAGAATCATTGGTTGAACAATATCATGATTTTCTCCGCGTTGTTTGTTGTAGTACTCTACTAAACCATAAGATGTCGTGATAACAGTATATAAAGCAATAAATCCAGTACCGACTCCAGAAGCTGCCGCAATAACCCAGCGATTATCTCCTAAAAAATCAGTCCATGCTTTAACTGGGAATGATGCAACAAGTAAAAATACAGAACCAATAACTAATAAAGACATGATTCCAAGTCCAGTACGTTGCATTACTTGAACGTATTTCAATTGAGAAAATTTAATTAATGGTGGGGCAATCTTCTCTTCTATAAATTGTGTTAACTTCTCCATATTAACTCCCTTTCTTGCACTTGTTAGTGCTTACATATGAATAGTAACCGATTTCAAAATATATTTCAACCTTTCTTTGTAAATATTGGAATAATATTTCAATATATTCGTTTTTAATTGTAATCGGTTCCATATTTTGCTAATATGATTTTGTAGAAAGAGGTATAAATTATGAATACAATTATTATTAATAGCCCTATTATGCAAAAGCAAATTCAAAAAATTGTTGAAGGAATGACAGATCCTAAATGTACATTTATTAAGAAAGATGGAATCAAGCTCTACTTTGAAACGGATATGGAAGACAAAGATGAAGCTTGCAAACGCATTAAAGCTGAAATTAAAAAGGATCCAATGGCGGGTGCAATTATGTTCACCGTTAAAGCAGATGAATACATTTAAATAAAAAGAAAAGAAAACGTTCACGGATGCAGTGAACGTTTTTTTATACAAGATATCATGTTTTAATATTACCCGTCTATGTTGTGATCGGGATATGTACTGACCATTTGTGTCTTAGAAATGCGTTTATAAAACATTCGATAATTCCTATGAAACATCGTTGATAGAACATGTATCATCATAAAAATCCAATAACCCATAATAATTAAAAGATAGAGCACTGAAGTGAGCGTATCGATGTATGGATTTGATGTCGAGAGCCCTTTAACGAGTAAACCACTTAGATCGCCAAATCGTATCATAAAGACATATACAAGAAGGCAACGCATCAAAATACCTTTAACTCTGGATTGTGATTCATCTACTTCAATTCGAATTTGCACGATAGACATTCCTAAGGTTGACCCTTGATGTGAAAGAGGCCATACAAAAAAGAAAAACATAAGTCCATAAAATGAGTCACGGACTCAAATACTGGATATTGAGGAACCCCCGGCATTACCGCACGCATTCCAAGTGTAAAGATTGAAATCGCAAGCGTCATGATGACGCTATCTATTAGATAAGCAATAAGACGTCTCACATACGTTACCGTTACAGATTTTTCCGCAGATTCGAGATCTAAAGCCTCGCGTGTAGGAAAGAAATAGGTCATTGCGGGTGCAATTGCATAACCTATTAATCCACCCATACTGTTTAAAATCAAATCATCAACATCAAACAATCGATAAGGTCCTGGATAAATCCCATAGAGACCGGTAATTTGTGTAAGTTCAAAAAACAGCGACAAGCTAAAACTTAAAATCAATGTTTTTTTCAAGTCACACTTAAAGTATAACGAAGGTAAATCCCAAAGGGTAGTGTCATCACAATATTAAATACAGGTTGTGTGAACACCCCTTCGCGCAATCCGACAACAAGTGATCTTGGATCTGAGAAACGCATGGATGTTTCACGGATAAAGTCTGAAACAAACGTAAATGGAATGAGTTGAATCATCTCACGCCAATGTGTATGAACATGTTCACGCTCAGGTAACGGTAAAATCACAAGGTAAAATGCACAGAGCAAATAGAATATAAAACTGTAAACTACAAACGCACGCCACTTCGATACCGACCCATGTTTATGATAGTCATACATTAAATATGGAACTAGAATTGCGAATGCAATGAATGGAAAACTGATTAAAGCAGTTCGTATTGGATAGAGATAGGTTTGCATCATCATTTAACCTTTCAAATTTATTTGCGTTCTAAATATTCTTCGTAGGTTCCAAGATAATCAACTAGAGTACCATCTTCTTTAAATTCCATAATGCGTGTTGCCGTTGTTTCAATAATTTGATGATCATGTGAGGCAAGAAGAATTGTTCCTGGAAATTTAATAAGTGCATTATTAAGTGCGGTGATTGACTCCATATCAAGGTGGTTTGTTGGTTCATCAAGAATCAACACATTTTTACCCATGATCATCATTTTAGACATCATACAACGTACTTTTTCACCACCGGATAAAACATTAAGTTTTTTTAATGCGTCATCCCCCGCAAAAATCATTCGACCTAAAAAGCCGCGAACATAGGTCTCGTCTTTTTCGTCAGAAAATTCCATCAACCAATCAACAATTCGTGCGTCATTTTCAAAATCTTCATCAAAGTTTTTATTAAAATAACCATAATCAACGCTTGAACCCCAATGAACTGATCCTGCATCCGGTTGAACACGTTCCGTAATAATATCAAAAAAGCGTGATTTTGTGATTTCTTGATCACCCACAAAGGCTACCTTTTCACCATTTCCTATGGTGAAACTTAAATTTGTGAAAAGTTGTTTTACTTCAAGGCTCGCACTTAGATCACTTACTTCCAATACGGAACTACCAAGATTACGTTTTGGTTTAAATTCAATAAATGGATAGCGACGTTTTGAAGGTACCATTTCATCGAGTTTAATTTTTGAGAGTGCTTGTTTACGTGATGTTGCTTGTTTTGATTTCGAAGCATTGGCACTAAAGCGGTCAATAAAATCTTGAAGTTCTTTAATTTTTTCTTCTTTTTTCTTATTTGCGTCCTTCATTTGACGAAGCATTAATTGACTGGATTCATACCAGAAGTCATAATTCCCAACAAATAATTGAATTTTACCAAAATCAATATCAGCAATATGTGTACACGTTTTATTTAAAAAGTGACGGTCATGTGATACAAGAATAACGGTGCTTTCAAAATTAATTAAAAATTCTTCAAGCCATTGAATTGCTTCAAGGTCAAGGTGGTTGGTAGGCTCATCAAGTAAAAGAATATCGGGATTACCAAAAATTGCTTGAGCTAATAAGACCTTAACTTTGTCCGAACCTGGGAGTTGTTCCATCTTGGCTTCATGGTATTGACGATCAACACCTAAACCATTTAAAAGTGTAAAGACCTCTGCTTCCGCATTCCAACCATCCATATCCGCAAATTGTTCTTCCAATTCTCCTGCGCGAATACCATCCGCTTCCGAGAAATCTTCCTTTGCGTAAATAACCTCTTTTTCTTTCATAATTTCATAAAGTTTTTCATTCCCCATGATAACTGTCTCTAAAACCGTATAATCATCAAATGCAAAGTGATCTTGCTTTAGAAATGAAAGACGTTTGCCACTTGGAATGGAGATGTGACCGCTTGTGGGTTCAAGTTCTCCCGATAAGAGTTTAAGGAAGGTTGATTTCCCTGCACCATTGGCTCCGATTACACCATAACAATTCCCTTCAGTAAATGTTATTGATACCTCTTCGAATAATGCCTTGCCATCAAACATTAACGATAAATTATTTGTACTAATCACTGATATTCTCCTTTAAATTCATTCAAACTCCTATTATAGAGTAAATTTATAAATAAACAATAAAAACAAGACAGATTTGTCTTGGTTTTTACGTTACTTATCTGCATACTAGTATAGCAAATTTTTGTGAATTTAGTACTCAAATGATATTAAAGCCATTATAGCCATGACACATTGCCGGTAGTGATGTCATAAAATGCACTGATAACTTTTACATCATGGCGTTGAATCGAGGAATTTTCCGCAATTTTAAGAGCTGTTTTTCGTGCGTGATTTGCTGAAGAAATGTCAATCCCTTCTTGCACTACATGCGCCTGAATCTGATCAACAATCGTTTTCAAATTCCCTTTTAAGGACAGTTGATGATAAGCAGCATTAATTGCTCCACATTGACTGTGCCCTAAAACAACAACCAAAGGTGTTTTAAGATTTTCAACCGCATATTCAATGCTTCCTAACACCGAAGCATCCGTAACATTCCCAGCATTTTGAATTAAAAACAAATCTCCCAACTTACAATCAAAAATAATATCAGGGGATACCCGTGAATCCGAACAACTTAGGATAATTGCATAAGGATTTTGTCCCTCCCCTAAGTCTTGCATGTCATGTTGTGAATGATGTGAATTTTTAACGGTTTGGTGGGTAAACCGAACATTACCATCCTTTAATAAATGAAGTGAATTTTCCCATTGATGCTTCATAAACGATTCTCCTCTTGCAATCTTTTAAATTAAACGATTTTCTGTGTTTTATTATAAAGTGAATCCACATCGAAACAAACGACTGTCATGAAACCTTCACAAAATGTCATTAAGAATTCTTCTCGTGTATTTAAGGTAAGAGTGCTATGATATTAAAAGAATGGAGCTGAATTATGAAAGCAGAAATTATTTGTGTAGGAACGGAATTGTTGTTAGGGGATGTTGTGAATACAAATGCGACATACATCGCGCAACAACTTGCAAGCAATGGAATCTTTTGTTATCACCAAAGTGTTGTTGGTGATAATCCAAACCGTCTGGAAGAGACGTTTAAAGAGGCGTTGAAACGAAGCGAACTCATTATTTTCACTGGAGGATTGGGTCCGACTTATGATGACTTAACCAAAGAAGTGATTGCAGAGGTCTTAGAACGCCCCCTTACCCTTCATCAACCTTCAATGAACAAACTTGAAGCATATTTTAAAACCACTGGCAGATCAATGACCGAAAATAATATCAAGCAAGCAATGATTCCACAAGGTGCCCATGTTTTTGAAAATTTATGCGGTACAGCTCCTGGAGTTTGCATTGAAACTAAGAATCATACCGTGATAATGTTGCCCGGTCCACCCCGTGAAATGACGATGATGTTTGAAACATCTGTGAACGATTATCTAAGCCAAAAGACTAACTTAGTACTTGTATCTCATAAACTCTATTTATTTGGAATTGGGGAATCAAAAGTTGAATCGATTTTAAAAGATAAAATGATCGATTATCAAAACACTACCATCGCCCCCTATGTAGCGGATGGTAGTGTGATGTTGCGTGTTACAGCCAGTGGCAAAATCTACCAAGAAGCAGATGCACTCATTAAACCAGTTCTTGAAGAAATAAAAGACTTATTCTACGATTTTTATTACAGTACTGATATTCCCGCTTTGGAATCGGTGATCGTTCCCTTACTTGCAAGTAAAAATATGACGGTTGCAACTGCAGAAAGTTGTACCGGTGGGTTAATCAGTACTCGAATAACGCGTGTATCCGGGAGCTCCCAAGTATTTAATTTAGGTGTGACAACATACTCAAATGAACAAAAACATAAAATTTTAAACATACCTCAAGCGTATTTTGAAACCGTGGGTGCTGTTTCACCTGAAGTGGCAGCACAAATGGCCACAAACGTTCGATTATTGGCTGAATCGGATCTTGGAGTTGGGATAACCGGCATCGCTGGACCAACAGGCGGTTCTGATGAAAAACCTGTTGGTTTGGTTTATGTGGCTATAGCCACTGCGGAACGTGTATCTGTTAAAAGATTACAATTAGGACGAAATCATGCGAATGAGCGCATTCATATTCAAGAAATGGCAACGAACCATGCTTTGAAATTGATTTTAGACGAAGTTAAAAACAAATAAAAAAACGATGTAGCTAAACGACAAAAGGCTACATCGTTTTCATGTCGAAATATATTCAAGGAGAAGTGCGAATATATTTTTCGGTCCAATGTATCGGGCATACATTTCCCCCCAGACCGTTCGACAAAGATAATAATAAAATCTAATTCTTAATATCACCTTAACTAAAACTTAAATCGATTTAAGGTCCCGAGACCACAATTCAAAATTCATAAACAACACCTTCATTCAACAGAAAAATTCAAATCAAAGCGAAAGATATCCATTAATCAATAAAACAGTGTATAATCCTTATTATAGTGCATGAGCGGGGGATCAATATTATGAATAAAAAGAATCTCATAACCTACTTTCTATTAATATCGGTGTGTATTGGTTTGTTTATGTATTCATCTTTAAATCCATTTATGAAACACACACGTTTTTATAAATGCGGTAATGAATTGGAATCTCAACTCATTTTAACGCATACTGGATCTTACGTTATTCTCAATCAAGATGGAACCTTTTATAAAGACAATTATCATCGCACATTTTTAAGATCGTTTCGTTTAACAGACCATAAAGATGTACTGATTGCCTCTTTAAATAAATCCATTCGATTTAAATCGCGAAGTCATGGAGATATGGTCTGTCAACAGAACTACCTCAATGATGAACTCAAAAGCACTGACCGTATGGCACAATTAATTCGGGATCATCACAATCACTTGATTGAATTGAGTGACCTTATTAAGAATAAGACGAATAATACCAGTCCTTTAATTACCTATAATACGATAGACTACCAAATAACTTTATTTGAAAAAAACTTCGACCATATTCTCG
Organism: Erysipelothrix piscisicarius; assembly: GCF_003931795.1. Lineage (NCBI taxonomy): Bacteria > Bacillati > Bacillota > Erysipelotrichia > Erysipelotrichales > Erysipelotrichaceae > Erysipelothrix > Erysipelothrix piscisicarius. Next base: position 1,177,495 of record NZ_CP034234.1, read on the forward strand.
GTAATTAAGTTAATTTCACTTAAAATCCATCTTCACGCTATAAACTAAAATTCTAGAAATTGGGGTCTGTTATGAATAAATTATCACGCCTTGAGATTCTCTCTCTCGGTATTACTGTTTTTTCCATGTTTTTTGGAGCGGGAAACCTTATTTTCCCATCCATGATCGGTTACCAATCGGGATACAACCTTCCGATATCGATTTTTCTTTGCTTTGTCTGCAGTATTTTAACCTTTTAGGAATCTGTGCAGTTGCGAAAGCAGAAGGATTTTATCAATCGGATCAAGGTTCATCCTTACTTCGCTACAGCTTTTACAGTTGTCATCTATATATCAATAGGCCCCGGCTTAGCGATCCCGCGTGCGGGTACAATGCCTTTTGAAATCGCAATAAAACCGATGTTGGCTGAGTCGCATTTAGGAATTGGTATGTTTGTTTATACGCTTGTATTCTTTGGTCTAGCTGGTTGGTTGTCAATGAAACCAAGTAAATTGGTGGATCGCATGGGAAAAGTTCTAACACCGATTCTTTTGAGTCTTTTAGTGCTTACTTCGATTTTAATTTTTTCAAATCATACGCAAATTATCCTCCCACCGCAAGATCCTTATCGTCTCCATCCTGCAACCGCGGCCTTTGTCGACGGATATATGACGATGGATGCGATTGGGTCGCTTACCGTTGGGCTTGTCCTTTCGATGATTATTCGTGATTTCGGGGTTACAGACAAAAAAGTTATTCGCAAAACAACATATCGTGTTGGAGCAATTGCCGCAGTTTTATTATTTCTTGTATACATCCTTTTAGCGCTTTTAGGCTCTCATATCGCACCAAGTTTACCCAATGCCACAAACGGTGCGGGAGTACTCATTGCGGTGTCATATGCCGCCTATGGCACTTATGGACCCATTGTACTTGGGATTATCTTTACCCTTGCATGCTTAACAACCTGTGTCGGTCTCATTACCTCATGCAGTAAATATTTCTCAGAGCTACTCAAAATTCTCAATTATGAAAAATTTGTCGTTTTACTTTCGAGTATAAGTTTAGTAATTGGAAACTTCGGACTCAATCAAATATTAGCCATCAGTTCACCAATACTGAGTGCAATCTATCCAATTGCGATTACATTGATACTCCTTACATTGATTGGGAACATCCCGGATATAACCTTTAAAATTACAACCCTTGTTGTCGGAAGTATAAGCGTTATGTCAAGCATTAACCATGCTCAGAATACATTCTTTAAAATTGTAAGTGAACTTCCTTTACATCAACTTAAATTATCATGGGTAATTCCTGGAATTATCATTGCAATTGTCACGACGCTTTATGCAAACCTCACTCAAATTGAGGCGTAAAAAAAACGACCGAAGTCGTTTTTTTTATTTGCCGATCTTTTCTTTGACCCATGCAAAGAATCCTTTATGTTCTTTGACTGTTTCTTCAATTACTTTCGTTTCTTTCTCTTTTTTTATGGCTTCAGTTCTCATAATCATTTTCGAACTTCCTTCCATATCGGAGCCAAGGCCACTTATTGTTGTGTTGCTTTCAGCAATTTCAATAAGCCCATCTTTCACATCCAGCACGCGAGTTAAATCATCAAGACTTATTTCATCATGTGACTTAGCTTCAGCGAGGCCTTCAGAAACCTTGTTGTTTAATTCCATTGAACCTTCAGCCAGTTTTGAGGATCCTGATTCAAGTTGAGAGCCGGCTACATATGCCTGAGTGGTTCCACTTGCAAGTGCATCGAGACCTTCTTTGACAGAACTTGATCCATCATTAAGTTGGTTCATTCCATTGGATAATTCCGTAGCACCTGAAGCAAGTTTTGATGATCCTTCCAATAAAAGCTTACTTCCTTCAAACGCCTCTTTTGATTTAGCATCAAGAACCATAGCGCCTTCGTTAAGTTTTTTTGCGTTTTCATTCAGTAACATCGAAACATTCTCAAATTGTTCCAAACCGTTGTCCAGTTGGCCAAGACCCGTTAAAACAGCTTTTTGATTTGTATTCACAGTTTCAAGTCCTTGTTTCACGGCTTCACTACCCTCTACAAGTTTTGGAAGTTGTGAGTCGATTTGGCCATAAATTGAATTTACAGCTGCATTCGATTGTTCAAGGGCATGAACCGTTTTAACGAGTGCTTCGTATTCTTGTTGAATTTCTGTACGGTCTTTTTCTTCTGGAATGAGTGCAATTGCCTTTTCAAGTACAGATATTTGATCTTTCAATGATGCAATGGTTTGTGTAGATTGATTAATTTGATTTAATCCCATTGTATTAGCACCTTGAACTCCCGTTACACCGGTGACAACTTGATCAGTGCCTTCGGTAAGTTGTTGTGTTCCTGCATCAATTTGGGCCATACCTGAATTGAGTTTTGAAACTGAATCTTTAACTGGTTTCAATGCTTCAGAAGCCTTAACAAAACCATCACTTAACTGTGTTGCTTTTGACGCATACTGTGTCACACCTTCACTTAAAGCCATGTACCCATGACTTAACTGTGCAGCTTTTTCACCAAACAGCGAGGTATTGTCAGCAAGGGATTGTGCACCAACTGAACTGCGATAGATTCCATCGAAGAAAACACCTGCTCCAGATGAAAGTTCATGCGATCCATCGTTAATCTTACCAACTGCATTTACATAGTCAGTAATACTACTATTTAATTGATTTGAACCCTCCGATAATTGTTGTGTTCCATCAGCAAGTTGGTTGGCAGCATCTTTTAATGTATCAATGCTTCTTGCGATATCGTCAACACGATCGAAATGCTCTAATGCATCTAAATCAGGAATGTTTGAAGTTGCGGTAAAAACAATTGGACTCATTTCGAAATCTACAACATTCGCTTGGACTTCAATATGGTTATCAAGACCAAATAAGTCTTTAGTAATACCTAAATTCTCTTTCATCCCTGGAAGCACTGCAAAGGTTGCGATTTGATTGTTTCCATCTTGAATTAACTTACCTGTATTCACAGTAACATCTTTAAAGACGTCTGATGATAAGTTCATGACCGTTGCAACCAAATAAGGTGCATAACCGTTCTTAGTACCTCCATTTTTTAATTTAATAGTGCGTGGATCGTTATTTTTAATGTCAATTAAAATTTTCAATCGACCACTTTGTCCTAGAATTTCTTCAGGACGAACCGTTTTACCATCTAAGGTATAGTGTATGGTTGTCTCAATTGGTAGAGCTTGTTCAAGATCACCTTGATAATACACATCTTTTTGATCGGTATTCCAAAGTACTGTATTTCCAGCAATTCCCGGTTGATCATCTGTTTTAACATTTACAATATTTTTTAGATTGGATTGATCCGTTACTGTTTTTAGTGCTTTATCTGAATGCAAGTGTACACTCGATACTTTATGGAGGACCCGACCATCACTATCTAAATTTACAAATACAGTTTCATCTTTTTTTATGGGTTCATCTGCACTAACTGGTATAACTGCAACCATAATTATCGCAATTGCTCCACTGAGTGCACGGATTGAATTTTTAGTCTTCATTCGTTCTTACATCTCCTTTATTACGTTTGATCCATCCGCGTGTTGTTTTACTAATAATGCCTTCACAGCCAAGTAAAATACCCGGAAGGATAAATAAAATAACCAGCGTAGAAATGATCGCACCGCGTGCAATCATGCCACTTAAACTTGATACCAGTTCCATCTCCGAAATCATAGCGACGCCAACTGTTGAACCGAAAAACGCTAATCCGCTTGTTGTAATTGACTTAGCAGACTCTTTAACAGCGATTTCCATCGCATCATGTTTTTCTAAACCATTTCCACACTCTTCTTTAAATCGCGTAGTAAGCAGTATGGCGTAATCGACTGTAGCACCTAATTGGATAGAACCAATTACAATACCGGCGATAAAAGGTATTGATGATCCCATATAGAATGGAACACTCATGTTGATAAAGATGGCAAGCATAATTGCGGCGATTAGAAGAACCGGAATCGATACAGACATAAAGACAAGGGCAATAATGATAAATACTGCCGCAAAGCTTAGCGTATTAACACGAGCAAAGTCTTCGTCCGCAATATCAATGAGGTCTTTCGTTAATACCCTTCTCAGTTAATAATGCGTTGTCATCGTAACGTTTCATAATTGAAGAAATTGCTTCAATTTGTTGATTTTCTTCATCCGTAGCGGATTTAAATGAAGAATTAATAATTAAACGTTTGTAATCACCTTTTCAAAGATTGAAACAACTTTTCTGGTAAGAATGATTCTGGGATTGTTGGTCCTACATATTTTGATATGAAATAACATTTTCAATGCCATCTAACGCTTCGATTTCTAATCATTCGGGTGATTTCGAAATCAGGAACCGTATTCGGAATAACAGCGAAATGTGTTGTTTGCATATTATAATCATCTTTAAGTGTTGTAAGTGCAACCATGGATGTCATATCTTTAGGTAAAGATTCATCAAGGTTATAGTAAACATCATTATTACTTTGGCCAATGTATGCCGGTACAAAAAGGATTGCACCAATTAATACAAAGGTTTTCGCATGACGTGTTACCAATTTAGATAAATGATCAAATTCTGGTAATATGGTGCGATGGCGCCATTTATGAATCGGACCATCGAAGATAAGAATTAATGAAGGTAAGACTGTCAATACAGATAAAACACCTAAGACAACACCTTTAGCCATTACAAATCCAATATCTTTACCAATGGTTAGATTCATAGCACCGATAGCTAAAAATCCTGCAACGGTTGTTAACGAACTCCCTACAATTGACGATGCGGTTGAAGCGTTTGCAGAACCCATTGCGTGTTCTTTATTTGGATTTTTACGTAATTCTTCTTCATAACGATGCAATAAGAAAATTGAATAATCCAAAGTAACGCCCAATTGAAGTACTGCGGCTAAGGATTTGGTTATATATGATATTTGACCAAATATCACGTTTGTTCCAAAGTTATATGCGATTGCATAGCCTATACTTAATAGAATAATAAAGGGTATAATTGTTGACTCTAACGTCATTGCAACCACTAAAGTAGCAAGTAGAACTGCAAGTCCCACATAAATGGGTGTTTGAGCATCAGCAAGCTCCTTCGTGTCTTTAAGTAATGCCGACATCCCACTCAGAAATGAATGGTCATCAAGCATTGATCGTATCTCACCAATTGCTTCATGGGTAAGCGGTGCTGCGTTTCCTTCTTCAAACTTAACGATCAGTAATGTTGAGTTTTCACGGAATAACAAGGATTGAACATCTTCCGGTAGCATTGTTGAGGGAACTGATGTATCTACGAGATCGTCAACCCAAATAACATCTTCAACACCCTTAACCATTTTAATTTTTTCTTTGGTCTTTACGACATCTTTGTTTGTCATATTTTCTATGACTAACATTCCTGTAGAAGCACCACCAAATTCTCGGTCTAATATTTCTTGACCTTTAACCGACTCAGAATCTTTGGGAAGATAAGTTAAAATATCATAATTTATCTTCGTAGAAACTGTGCCGTAAAGCGATGGGATCAATAACAAGGTCGCAATGATTAAAATTATTTTGCGATGTTTTGCAATTGCATCTCCAAACGCTTGGGTAAAACCTTTCTTCACGAAATCATCTCCTAATAATACGTTTTATGGTATCAAACAGGAAAGGTTTCATGGTTTCTAAACTTGAAGGTTCCTCAAGAATGATTGTATTATACGCAATCGAACCGGTAAGTTCGATTACGATGTAAATCGTATGATCGATTTCCGCATCGGATATCCCTACATCTTTTAGGCCTTTCGTAAACATATGATAGATTAGGTTAATCTCTTCATAGTCTTCTTTTGCTCTTTTAAGAACCCCCCATGATAAATTCTTATGAATAAGCTTAAGCAGTAAACGATCTTTTTCTAAAAAATCAAGAATCACGTTTATAAAGAAGATTACTTCATCTTCAAAATGTTCAAATACATTTAAGTGTGTTTCATTCACTGCATAGACTAAGACATCGGAGCTTTTTTTAAAGATAATGCGATCTAAAATATCATACTTATCTTTGAAATAAAGATAAAACGTTCCTTTGCCAACACCTGCATGCTTTGCAATATCGCTGATTAATGTTTCATTAATACCATGACTTGTAAATAAATCATACGCTGCGTTATACAACTTGTTTTCTTTAAGTAACTTGTTTTTCTCAAGTTTAGATACCATATTTCCCTCCTTCGATACAAACTGACCGTTGGTCATTATGTCAGCCGTTTTCTAGTTTAACGCCAAACTGACCATTGGTCAACTTATTTAATTTGATTGTATCGTTTTTATTTTCTCTCAATCTATTATCGCATTATTCGCGCAATAAAAAAACACGGTTTCCCGTGTTAACATGCTGTGTAAGGCAAAAGTTGATCAAGAATAACTAAGTGATCTTTAGAAACCATGATCTCGCATTGTTTATTTTCAGAATTGATTTGTGCAAGCAAGTCACGTGTCTGACCTGAAGGTGCAATAATATCGCCCTTGCTGTTTACGGTCACCATCTTAATAAAATGTGATTGACCGGACTTTAAAGCTTCAGCAATGGCACTCACGCCTGAATTGCAACCTGCCTGAGTTACACTTTGTACTGATATTCCGGTAAATACGGTTCCATCTTTTGATAGCATTGCAGTAGACTCACCATCTAATGATGCGTTGTCGGATAGCGCTACACATCTTGAATTTTGTAGTGCGATTTCAATTAATTCACTGTATTTCATACTTATCTCTCCTATTTCTTCGTAATTCTATCACAACAATTACACAATTAAAAGTGCTTTTGTTAAAATAAATATACATTTTAAAATCCATGAGTTTGTAAATTATTTTAAACTTTTTATTAAATATACATTAAAATAATTCGTTTTCAATTCCTTACTAAAAACTCCAAAAATTTTATGAATTTTCCATTTTTTTTTAAAATAACCCAACAAACTAAAAAAAATCTTTACATTCACCCCAAAATATTTTATATTTGACAAGAAAAAAGGAGAAATACAATGAAGAAACCTTACGAAGATTTTGGATGTAAACTCTTCACAAAAGATGTGATGAGTGAATATTTACCACGTCCTGTTTTTGAACGTTGGCTGAGTGCAATCCAATATAAAGCGAAAATGGATATGGCAAATGCCGAAGCCATTGCTCATGCGATGAAAGTCTGGGCATTGGAGCATGGGGCAACTCATTATTCGCATTGGTTTCATCCCATGACCGGATCGAGCGCTGAGAAACATGATGCCTTCATCGAACCGGATCGAAATGGTAAGCCAATTACGCGATTCTCTGGCAAAACATTAATTAAAGGCGAAACGGATGGATCATCGTTTCCAAATGGCGGTTTAAGACAAACATTTGAAGCGCGTGGCTATACCTATTGGGATGTAACCTCAACCGCATTTATCCGAGGTCATGTTCTGTTTATCCCTTCAATTTTTATTTCCTATCACGGTGAATCTTTAGATGAGAAAGCCCCTCTTTTAAAATCCATGGAGGCCTTAAGTAAGCAAGCCACACGTATCGTCAATCTCTTAGGTGATAAAAGTGTTACAAGTGTTGATGCCATGATTGGACTTGAACAAGAATATTTTTTGGTCAATGCGAAGCATTTTGAAAAACGCGAAGACTTAATATTTACTGGACGTACACTTTTAGGCGAAAATGCTCCGAAAGGTCAGGATTTAGTGGGACACTACTATGGGAATATTCCTTCAAATGTAGTTCATTATATGGAAGATGTGAATGATGAACTTTGGAAATTAGGTGTCTATAGTAAAGTAGAACATAATGAAGTTGCTCCAGCTCAATTTGAAATTGTAACCCACTTTGATAAAGCAAACATTGCGCTCGATCAAAACATGATTGTTATGGAAACATTGCAACGTGTTGCCAAAAAGCATCATTTATCTGCACTTTTACATGAAAAACCATTCAAAAATATCAATGGTTCAGGTAAACATAATAACTGGTCGTTGGTAACCAATACCGGGCATAATCTCTTTGAACCTGGAGAGCGTCCTCATGAAAATATTCGTTTCCTTGTATTCGTATGTGCGCTTGTGGAGGCAGTTGACTCGCACGCAGAATTACTACGCTTTGCAGCCTCCTCTGCAGGAAATGATCATCGTCTCGGCGCATCCGAAGCACCACCCGCAATAATTTCACTCTTTGTAGGTTCTGTTCTTGAGGAAATATTTAAGCAATTGGCCACCTCAAAGAAAATTAATATTGAAAAAGAAGTTCAATATTTTACTCCTCTTACAACACTGAGCGCTGTAACGAAAGATTACTCTGATCGTAACCGTACGTCCCCTTTTGCATTTACTGGAAATAAGTTTGAGTTTAGAATGCCTGGTTCCTCGATTTGTAGTGCTTTTGTGAATACTGTATTGTGTTCAATTATGGCTGAATCGCTTGAACGTATTGCGAATGACTTAGAACAATTCAAGTATATTCAAGATATTCGTGAACATGCCCTTGGACACTGTCAGCGGATCATTAAGGCTCACCATCGAATTATTTTTGATGGCGATGCTTATCACGATAATTGGAAAGAAGAGGCATTACAACGTGGGTTACCAAATCTTGAGCACTATGTAGATTCTATCGCTTCAATGCTCTATCCCAATACAATTGCGCTATTTAAAAATACGGATGTTCTAAGTGAGCGTGAATTAGAAGCGCGTACCATCATCGTGCAGACACGCTTTATCAAAACCATCAACACCGAAGCAAACACATTACTTAAGATGGTAAAACAAGATATTATGCCTGCAATTGTCACCGCTATTAATCACCTATCAACCTCAGACAGTCAAAGCAGTTATATCCAGCGTCAAATCACAAACCTTGAATCAAATCTTGACGCTCTGGATGCGGCCATAATAACGCTTGAAGACAAAATACTATTTGTTCATGAAATCACAGATTTAGAAGAAAAGGCATACGCAATGCATCATCAAATTCGACCAGAATTTGAGACGATACGAACCCTTGTTGATCAAATGGAACGAGTCATCGCGAAATCGCATTATCCCTTCCCTACCTACACCCAATTACTGTTTGAACTTTAACAAAAAAAGGTATTCAATTTTGGAGTTGTCAAACAAAAGTAGACATTAATAAAAGACTAGAAACCCTTATCCATTTTATATTGGATAGGGGTTTTGTAATTTAAACAGTAAGCAGGTCTTTCAAAATTGAAATAATGTACATATTCTTCGATAAAATTTTCAAAGTTATCTACGGACCAGTATTGATAATCACACGCCATTTCTGCTTTAATCCATCCATTTAATGATTCGATAATTGGATTATCTGTAGGTGTTCCAGCTCGCGACATAGATCTAATTATGTTATAATTTTCATGCGCTTTAGCGAAAGCTTTAGAGTGGTAGACAGCTCCTTGATCTGTGTGAAGAATCGTGGAGCTGTTTTTATTATCCTTAAGTAGCGCAAGGAGATCCTCGAGACACTTGTAGTAAGGCTTAGGATCACCAGTTGTACGTGATAATGCAGAACTGATAATTTCATTGTTAAAGGTATCAACCATTAAAGTCCATTCATAATTAATCCCTTTGTTTCGAATATGTGTCATATCTGAAACAATAATTTCTAAAGGTTTGGTTGCCTCCATTGATTCTTTATAATATTAGGATAAATTCGACTTTGTGTTCCAGGTTTTATAGGAATAGTGTTTCACTTTTGATTTAATATTTAAAACTTGCAACACTTGTGGATTAAATTATCGGAAAATTCAATCCTAAATCACTTTACTTTCTCATGACTGCAGCGATATCATGATAACCATAACTTGAAAACGGCGATGCCAGTCTTTAATCACAAAGCTAAGAATCGCTCTTTTGTTCATAAATATTGAGATCATTCTTATGCTTTAACCACTTGTAATAACCAGATCGGTTCAAATTCATAAATCTAAGAATGAACGTAATCGGATGTTTAAAAGATAAGTCATGTGCTATTTGGAATTCTTGTCTTTTAAAGTAACGAACTCCTTGTTTACACCAACTCCTTTCACCTGGTACCCTTTTTTTAATCGTGCAATCTCAATATCTCGTTTTAGAATTTCGAGTTGAAGTCGTTCGATCTCAGTTAATGATTTACTCGTATGAAGCGCAGAAAAATGATTTCCTGTCTTTTTCTTGTTTTTTAAACCCTCTTTACCATCACGCATGAATCGATCAATCCAACCATTAATCGTTCCTTTCGGTATTCCTGTTTCTTGTGATAGTTTCGCAGCACTTATATGTTCATCAATATGACGTGTAACGACTTTAATACGATCCTCATAAGTCCATTTATTATTTAATCCACCTTTGGGTCTTCCCATCATTAATACCTCCGTTTTATCTCTGATTTTATTATTACACAAAAAAGTAGACAAGTCTTTTTTACTTGTCTACTTTTAGTTTACTACTCCACAATTTGAATACCTTTTTCTTATTATGAATTGTACTTATAATGATCCATAAATGCATCTAACGTTTCTCTTTGAGCTTCAATTTGCTTATAAATTCGAGCAATCTCTTCTTCAAAGTCATTCTTAGTTGCAGTAGTTTCAGTAACCTTTGGAGTTGGTGCAAAGTTTGCGATCGGATCAACAACAGGATCTTGAATATTCATATGTTGAATACGAGTCCGTTCTTGCAAGGCATCATGAGATGGGTTTGTAAAATTAACACGTCCCATTAATGCTTCCATTTCTTTTTGCATATTCTGTAGTTTCTGAAAGAGTTGATTGATTTGGGTGTCTTTTTCATCGATAATCCGTTCAAAGTCTTGTCTGGGTTGCCCTTGAAACGTTTGTGTATCTAATCGTTCTTTAAGACGACGCACCTCATCGTTCAATCCTTTACGAACCTGATATTTGTCAATCATTTCTTGCTTAAGTTCTTCTTGCAATTGTGCAATTTCTTGTTTTAAAAGTGCACGTTCTTGATCGAATGTAAAAGATGGAGCATTGTTTACTTCTGCTTCCAAACGATTAATGATCATATCTTTCTTTTGCAGTAATTGATCATATTGTGTACGGATATCTTCTACACGTTGCATAATATTTGGTTGTAATTGAACTTGTTCAAGTTGTTGTGTTAAATTTTGAATTTTTTCTTGCAACAACATTACGGTCTCATCTTTTTCAGATGTCATCAGTTCAAGTTTTTTAGTTAAAAATTCAACTTCATTGGTTAATGTTTCAACTGCCAAATCATCTTGATTGTTCATCGCTTCCACAGCATCATTAAGTTCTTGGATTTTGGCTTCAAGAGTCTTAATTTCCTCTTCTTTCTCATCAAGGACATTTTGTGTATGTTCAATTGATTCCTGTTGCTCATCAATAGTACCTTGTTGATCCATGAGTCGGGCTTCAAATGCTTCGCGTTGCGTTTCAAGTGATTCGACCATACGAGCAGCTTCTTGTAGTGCATTATTGCGTTCAAGAATCATATCTTCTTTTTGATCGATTAAAGCCATAAAGTTTTCTTCTTGAGCTTGATACTCTTCTAAAATTTTCATGGTACGCGCAATTTCTGAATCTTTTTCAGCCAGTTTTGTTTCCATAACTAACATTTGCTCACGTAATTCATGGACTTCCGCATTGCTTGTCTCAAGTTCAATTTCTTTTTGTTTTAAAAGACGAACACTTTCTTCAAGTGCACGGTTCTTTTCTTGAAGACTTGCTTCAAGTTGATCAAGATATTGTTCAACTTTGATATTCTCTTCTTCATTTTCTTTCACTTGTTGGGTTAAAACGGATACTTCACCATGTGCACGTTCTAACTGTTCCTGGAGTGATTGATAGTGAGAAGATATTTTATCTAACTCTTCTTGTAATTCTCCACTAACGGCTTTATATTGATTTAATTCAGTTGAGAATTGTTGTTCTTGATGTTTAATATTCTCAGCTAATTCTTCATTTAAACCTTTAATGCGTTTGTACTCTTCTTCAATTTCAATCATTTTCGATTCCGCATCGGTAAATTGTGATTTAAGTAATGCGTTTTCTTGTGAAAGTGACGCTTTTTCAAGCAACATTTCTTTAATTTGAAATTCGAGGTTTCCTTGCATTTGTGAAACACTCTGTTCAATTTGTTCTACATATGCTTCTACACTACCGCGTGTATAGCCTCCGAAAAGTGTCTTTTTGAATTTATTTGATGATTCTTCGAGCTCATCATCTTCATCATCCTCGATGTCATTTGACGCATCAAATGTCGGCATGGCAAAGTCGTTTGATTTTGAATCATCACCAAAACTCATATCAAAAAAATCGTTCATCTTATCCCTCCTTCATAATTAATTCATGGAATGTAATATCACTTAGTGACGTTACAATTTCAGGTGACGCTTCAATTAGATGACGTGCACCCTTTACTTTTCTACCCAGACGCCAAGGTTTTATTATTTCATGGTCAATAATATTAAAGTCTTTATCTAAGTAGATTACGCAAATGTCAAACTTCATAAAACAAGTGTGAACACGAGCACAATGAAGAAATAACATCCCTTGATCTTCATTGATTTCTTTTCTTAACATCAAACCTTTAAAACGTGTTCCAAAGTTTGATGCAATCTCGAGGTTTTTTATCATTAGCGGCCTCCCAATGCTTCAATAATCGTCGGCACAGCAGGACCGAGCAGAATAATAAAGATAACAGGAAAATAAAGAGCACCATTGGAATCAAAATCTTAACTGGAATTTTCGCAGCACGCTCTTCAACATCTTGACGATGTGAAGTACGAATCATTTGCGATTGACTCATCAATACATTTTGAAGTGAGATCCCAAGTTCGTCCGCTTGAATGATTGCGTTGGTAAAGGCTTTTACCTCTTCAATTTCAGTTCGTTCGGATAGTCGGTTTAATGCCTCTTTACGAGGTTTCCCCAACATAATTTCACGCTGACATATACGAAACTCATCAATCAACGGTCCTTCAGCTTTGGTTGTAACATGTCCGAGTGCTTGGTCAAAACTCAAACCAGCAACAACCGAAACACTTAAAATATCCATAACTTCAGGCAATTGTCCTTTGATAACTTTTTTACGTTTTGTTATCTTTCCCTCTAGTGAATAACGACGATATACGTATCCACCAGCCATTCCCATCAACATATACATAATTCGAGAAAATCCGCGTTGATGGGATGTAATTGCGAAATAAAGTCCTACCACCCCAAAACCGACAATAATGATTACGTTCATTGCCCGATAATCTTTTGGGTCGGTGGTAATTCCCGCTTTAAGCAAACGATCTGCGAGTTTTAGCTGCGATTCTGCTTTAACCGGTAACATTGTTGATACGGCATGAACCAATTTATCAACAATAGGTTGTAAGAAACGTTCTTGGAACGTTTTATCTAAAATGTCATCAGAACCATGTTTTTGTGTACTTGAATTCTTTGTTTCGTCGAGTCGCTTTTTAATCACAAGTGCTTTACCTGTTAATACACTCATTACGAAATCTACGAAGACATACGCAAAGATTGCTCCCGTAATAGCTTTTATCATGAATTCCTCCTACATCTCAATATTTGTTATTTTTTTGATCATAGCATAACCCATAATTTCAAGGGTTGCACTAACACCGAGCAGTGCATAACCAAACGGCGTGGTAAACACAGGCTCCATATATTCTTTATTAACCATCGAAATTAAGACTAAAACAACAATCGGAAGTCCCGCAATAACTTTTGCAGATGCATCCCCTTGTGCAGTAAGCGCCTTAATATTTTTTTGAATGGTAATACGTTCTCGAATTGCTTCACCGATATTATCCAAAACATCCGCAAGGTTTCCCCCTACTTGACGCTGAATGCTAACGGCGGTGTTCATCAATTTCATTTCTTCAGATTCCATGCGTGTCGAAACTGCGGCAAGTGATTTTTCAATGTTCTCGCCCAATTCAACTTCACGGCAAACTTTTAGAAATTCAGGTCCAATTGGATCTGGTAAATCTTTTGCTATACTTGCAAGAGCTTGCTCAAAGGTAAATCCGGCACGCAAACTGTTTGAGAGAATCAATAAGGCATCCCCTAACTGTTGGCTAAATTTACCGATACGTTGTTTACGTTTCACCTTGATATACATTGGCGGACCTACAAGAGCAGCTACAAATGCAAAGAGCGTCACAATCATTCCTTTATCTAATGCAACACATATAACAACTGAAAACGCAGCGAGACCCAACCACATCTTTAGAAATTCATCAGGTCGTAAGTTAATGCCAGCCATTAAAAGATTATCTTTTAACTTTTCAGGAACTTCAATACTGATGGATTGTTTCTCTTTCTTTTGATCTTTTTTTGATTTTTTTGAATATCCGTATAAACTTTGTTTTTCAATTAAGTCAAGACGGTCTTTCAACATAATGAAGCGATGATAAATCAAATTTAATACAAATTGCAAGACAACAAGCGTAATATAACTAAGGCATGCTGCCATAATGATCCACATTATTTTTGGAACCACTCATCTTTCACAAGGATACCATTCGCTTCTAATGTATCAATGATGTATGGACGAATTCCTGTTGGCATAAATTTACCTTTAACTTTACCAGCAGCATCATAGCCCTCTTGTTTGAAAACAAAGATGTCTTGAAGGGTTACAATTTCTCCCTCCATACCTGTAACTTCGGTGATCGATACAACTTTACGTGATCCATCACGAAGACGCGTTTGTTGAACAATAATATTAATCGCAGAAGCAATTTGTTCACGAATCGCTTTAATCGGCAAGTCCATTCCCGACATCATAACCATGGTTTCAAGACGTGAAACCATATCACGAGGTGTATTGGCGTGACCTGTCGCTAAAGAACCATCATGACCAGTATTCATCGCTTGTAACATGTCCAAGGCTTCTCCCGAACGAACCTCACCGATAATAATACGGTCAGGACGCATCCGTAAGGAGTTCTTTACCATGTCACGAATCGTTACCGCACCTTTACCTTCAACGTTAGCAGGGCGTGCTTCAAGGGTAATAACATGATTTTGCATCAACTGAATTTCAGCCGCATCTTCAATGGTTACGATACGTTCCGTTTCAGGAATAAAACTGGATAAAACGTTCAATAATGTGGTTTTCCCAGAACCAGTACCTCCAGAAACCACAACATTACAACGTCCCTTAACACAGGCTTCTAGAAATGCAGCCATCCCAAATGATATTGAATTAAAACCAATTAAGTCACTAATTTGAAGTGGTGTCGAATTAAACTTACGAATCGTAATTGTAGGGCCACTTAACGCTACCGGAGGTACAATGGCATTAACACGCGAACCATCCGGTAACCGCGCATCTACCATTGGGTTTGCTTCATCACAACGTCGACCCAAGGGTGAAACAATCCGGTTAATAATTTGAGCTACGTGAGCATCATCTCTAAAGAAGACGTTGGATAACTCAAGACGACCCTTACGTTCAATATAAACGGTATTTGGACCGTTAACCATGATTTCAGAAATATCTTCATCCCGAATCAAAACTTCTAAAGGTCCCAACCCAGTAACATCATCAAATATTTCTTGAATAAGCTGTTCGCGTTTTGCTTTAGTCATGGCTTCTGCACGTTGGGTTAAACATTCTGTAATAATTTCACGAACATCAATGCCTTCTTTATCGCCGTGATTATCTTGAATGCGTGCATTATACGAATCAATAGTTTCACGGTGAATAATAGCTTTTAAATCTTTAAATTGGTCAACTTGAGGTTCGGCATCAACTTCAAATACACCAGGCATAAACGCTAGTCCATCACCGGAGCCGCCACCTTCAGTTGCTTTAGCACGTTCTAAGCGTTCTGATAACTTCATTATTTACCACCTTTTTTTCGTTTACCTTTTTGCTTTAGCAGGTTTTCTTTAGGTTTTGGTAAGAATTTCGCAAGCAGTCCAGCAGGTCCCGCTTCTTGTTCATCAGGTGAATCAGATTGATCAATTTCATCCGCCATAACTTGATATGCCTTTGCGACACCCGATAATGGAGAATCAATCGCGATCGGTTTCCCTTGATTCAGTGCATCGATGGATGATTTTAAATCATAAGGAACGGTGTGCCATAATGGGAACTCCAAGACGCGTGAAACATCTTTAGGTTTTACACGACCCGGTTCTTCTTTTGCGACTACCAATTTAATTTTTTCATTACCTGCTAGTGAGGTTACAATCGACAAGCCTTTTTTCGTTCGTCGTAATGTTGGAATATCCATTCCGGTTACATAAATAATTGTTGATGAGAGATCAAAACATGACAAGTTAATGTTGTTAAATCCCATACTTGTATCAATAATCAAGTAATCATAATAGGAACGAAGTGAAGATACGATTTTTTCAATTTGAGAAACTGAAATGTTATCCGCAAATTCAGGACTGTTCGGTGCCGCAAGCACATTCACACCGGAAGGGTGAACAGCCATATATTTTCGGATGGTATCAACGTTTGGACTCGCCTGTTCTTGTAACAATTCTGCAAGGGTGTCTTTGGTCTCGATACGCATTGCTGTAGCGACTTCACCAAATTCTAGATCAAAGTCTAAAATCGCTACTTTTAATTTCTTTTGCGCAAGTTTAACCGCTAAGTTCATGGCAACGGTTGTACGACCAACACCACCCTTTGAACTGAATACTGTAATAACTTTTGATTTCCAGTTATTGGTTGAACTGTTCTCAAGCGCAATCAGTCGAGATGACTCATTACTGTGAATTCCTTTTAATTGCTGTATTAACGTTGAACGATCAATTTGCATTGGCAGGATATAATGAACACCTGTTTGCATTACCTTTTGCATCGTTTCACTTGTATATTCTTGAGTAAGAACTACAGGTACAGATTTAGGACGTAATAAATATATTTGTTGACAAACACGTTGCAGAATACTTTCATGAGAAGAATAAATTAGAACAATATCTGGTTTTGTTTTTGAGATATCATCTAAGACTTTGTTCTCATCGTTTGATTTACCTACGATGCGGATTTCGTCATCTTGTAGCATTGGAAAGAGTCGTTGAGCGACACTATCTTCAGCAAATACTAAAACTTTTAACTCCATCTAATTCTCCTTCTCTATTTCAATAAATCGCCTGTAATAACACCAGGAACTTTATCAACCTTGTCATGATCATGACTTCTTAAGATTGCACGGTTTGTACCTACGGATTCCGAAACCGCCAATTTCAACGCATCTTCTGCTGAAACAGCAAGTGTTACCGTCGTATACATTTTATCCGCTACTTTTTTATCATCAGGTAAGGTTTCTTGATCAATCGCAAGAACTTCCTTATTTTGTAAAAGGAGCACTGCTTTTTTCTCTTTTAAACCAAGTACAGGAATGCGTTCTTTACCATCAACTGCAGTCTCAACTGATCCAGCATACAACTGAGGATAGTTTTTCTTCAAATAATCATATTTTTGAAGTGTATCTTCTGGCAAGTCACTATCTAATACAGTGATAATATCAATTTTATTTCCGACACGGATTAATCCTTGCATCCCATATTGACCCTCAAGTTTAACAGTATAAGCACGCATATTGTCCGTAAGAACAGTACTTAACCCACTTGATCCTTGACCTACAACTTCAACCTTTTCTCCGGTAAACATATCGCCAACAGACATCTTCGTCGTTGTAACTTTTCCTACAACACGTTCCGCATCCGCAAAAGCACCTTCAGGTGCAGCGTCTTTATGAACATTTTTAACTTCTACCATATCTTGAGTAATACGAGTTTGTGCTGTAAGGGGTTTAAGCGCTACAACAACTTGCGTTAAATCTTTCTTCGGTATTTCCTTTTTTAAACCTTGGATTGGGTTCATTAACGCTAAAAGAAATACCCCTGCAGCTACAACCACAGAAATTAATTTATTCTTATCCAAAGTAATTCCTCTTTCTTAATATTAATAAACACCATTAATGGTTGGAGTACGACCATCCCAAATCGGTTGTTGATCTGTAAAGTTTTGCCATACAGGTAATTCAACTTTGATTGGGAACTCATCAATTCCAAGGGCTTTTAAAGTTGTCGTTTTATAAACATCACGCAATATAATTGTCCCTGTAAGACTAATCATATAGTTACCATTGGGTGACATACCACGCTGTTCATTCCAAACCAACTCAAATTGACTTGGATCAATACCATTTCTCTTTAAGATTTCATGTGCATTATCCAATGCAATTTGTTGTCCTTGTTGTGAGTGTAACATTTCTTCAGTAATATCCAGTCGCGCTTCACGCACTAAATATGCTACTTCTGTTAATTTATCTTTCTTACTCATTGCTAAAACAACATCTGTTGAAAGTGCAACACATCCCAATAGAAACATTAAAATAAATGCAAACATTATAAGAATATTTCCATCTTCTTCATTTTTAAAATTTACCACTGCTGATTCTTACCCCCTACTAACTCAATTCTTCTAATTTTATAAAGATTATTTTTTAATTCAACACCATCTTTGAGAAATGGCTTTGAGAAAGGAGTAATCGGGTAGACTTTGTATTTTACATCCGACGCTATTTCCATTGTCGTTGTTTTAAATTTACTGTTCGCACGGTCTTTATCCGTACCATCTGGGACACCATAATTAAATTCACGTTTTCCAGCAAGAACGGCAATCCGACTGTTTTCAATCGTTACACGACTTACATCAATCGGTGCACCCTTTTCTTCAATATTTTTTTCATACATATCACGAATATGGGTGTTTGCCCAACCCCCGTCAACAATATAACTTTGGTTAGTATGTAATGCATGTTTTTGTTGAGGACCGAGATCCAATTGAATCGCCATTTTACGTAACGAATAGTCAAATTGAACTTTATTGTAAACAACCCAGCTCACATCAATTAAAAAACAAACAATCAATAGAAAAAGTGGCAGCACAATCGCAAATTCTACCATTGCCTGACCTTTTTCTTTTTTTGATTTATTGACCAACTTTGACATTAGCATCACCATCGCCTCCTAAGTATATTAAACCACTGTACGTTTCAGTTAGACGAAGTGTCTCACCCATTACCTGTTTTGTAATATACATTGAGAAAGGAACATCATAAGTAGTTGTTACGGTTACATAACGTATATCAGTTCTGTTTTTATGTCCGATAAAGCCACCATCATTTACACTCCAAATTTTCCGTGTAAAATCACGATGTTCAATATCCGATAAATCAATTTCATATTTTAAGCGTTTAGGGTCAAGTGTACCGTTATTGTTAATAAGTGTTTCAATCGTCTTTTCTTTACTGCTAAATCGGGATTGATCTTTTACACCACCCGTTGCACCACCTTCGTCGTACAATACCGCAACCTTTTGAATTTCACTGGTTAGATATTGCAAATTGACCTTTGCATGCACCGCTTTACCAACGTCCATGATCAAAGCAAGCATAATTATAAGAATAGGAAGGATTAAAGCAAATTCCGTAACACTTTGACCACTTTCACCTTTAAGTTTTTTTATCATATTCACTCCTTAAAGCGACAAATAAAGGGGATGAAAAATCATCCCCTCGGAACTATCCAAGCCGGATAGAGATTATAAACTATTTAAAGTTAAAGTATCACTTGCGCGATACTTTAACAATTTATAAATGCGTGTTAAGACTAAGCGCCTCTACCTGCTTGTAATTCTTTACCTACGTTTTCGAAGATTCCTTTTAGGTTTGTACCTAAAGTTTTCATAACAACGATAACTACTACTGAAACAAGAACTAAGATAAGTCCGTATTCAACCATACCTTGTCCTGATTCTTCATTTAATAACCAGTTTTTCATAATTTTCTCCTCATTTTTCTTCCCTAGTTTATTTTAGGGACTAGATCAGCGACTGTTTCAAACATCGTTTTTACATAACCACTCCCAATGGATTGGAGTACCACTACAGTAACTACCGAAACCAATACAAGAATAAGTCCGTATTCAACCATGCCTTGTCCAGACTCCTCGTCCATAAATTCATTTACGGTTATCATAACTATCTCCTAACATCCTAACAGAACACTGCAAATCAACATACTGATGACTGGGTAATACAGCGCGAATAAAGCACCGCCCATTAATTGTGTACACATGGGGAATGTACTACCGATGTACATCGTTTTATTATAAAAACCAATAACAATGTAAATTAACAAGCAAAGTACGATACCTATTAGAAATGTTAGAATATTAGGTAATCCCAACATAAATGATAATGCAATTGCAAGCTTTATATCGCCTGCTCCCACACCGAGACTTCCAGAGAATGCTTTTGTCAAGAAGGCTGTAGCAAAGAACAGAATACCTGTTAATAGCATTGCTATAAGTCCAGTTGACAATCCATGAAATCCATTTGATGCAAACTGATAAACAACTCCAATAACAAGGATACTAAGGACCATCTCATTTGGAATTATTCGAATACGTTGATCGATTCGAATACCATAAACTGCTAAGAAAGCAATTATGGAAATAACAGTTGCTTCAAAGAATCCGAATGATGTATATGCAACTAAAGTAGCTGCACCGACATAAATGCCATTCATCAATGCGTCATGCGCATCTTCTGGACGAAAGACCTTATAGATCTTATTGTTACGATTTTGTTTACAAGCAACTGTATCTTTCACAAATCTTGAAATGTTGTATCCTAGTGTAAAAAATAAAGCTGTTAGAACAATATAAACAATAATATTCACTATAGAATCTCCTCATCACCGACATAGATAGTATATGACGATACGCGCACGCTATCTACCAATATTTTGACGTGAATTTCACAAAATTTTAACCATTTACCCATCTTTGTTGTAGAGTACGCATTATTTGTCATGATATTTGTAAATAATTGTATTAAATGTGAAAAAAGTAAAAAAGATACCGTAATTTGGTATCTTTTTATATCTTATTTAACTTAATGAGACTTATATTCAACAAGCTCTGATTGAATGTGTAATCTAATTCACCGTCAAGTTCCAAATATTTAACCTTCATTCTTGGATTTGACTGTTGACGTATGTAATCACGTTCTTCTGGCGTGAGATTTGAAATCCCTGTATCCTCAATCCAGTTCTGACAGAAATAAGCATTCTTATAATCTAAATAACGTTCCGTCATCTTGTAACGACCGTTTATGCTTTCAATTTTAAAATTAACCTTGCGCTCATAATCAGAACCACTGTTTCGATCCTTTGCGTCAACACGTCGATAAGACTCATAATAATTTGAATATACAATAATGGCGTAATCGTGATGATTTCGAGTGACGATATACCCCTCTCCATAATCAACCACCGTACCAAATAATTCTTGAAGGAATTTAAGCACGTAAAATGGCATCCGCTCAACACGGAGATGGTTGTAGAAACTTGAGTAGGACATCGGAAGCATTTCTTGCTGCGTTCTCCCAAGGATATTCCAAGATGAAAAGTAAAAATCCCCTAAATTTAGCTGAAGTAAAATAGGCAGGAACAAAAGATTATAGAACGGGTTATCAAAAGAATCGTTCCATCGGTAATCATCGTCTACCGCATAATTAAATGACGCTGCAACAATATGACGTCCTAATCGGTCTGCTGGTAAATTACTTCGAATCGCTTGATTAATCTCACGAATGTCATTAAGAATTTTCGGTAGTAATTGATCACTGCCAAAATCATTATTCGTAAAATTTAAATCGCACGTGTAAAATGCTGGATCAATATTCATACCTGCAATCATTTCAAGATACTCATGATGAATTTCTCGCGTATCATTATCGAAGCTCCCCAGATACAAACCCCAACGGACTTTTTCTTGGTCAAACTTTTCTTGAAGTACATTTACAAAAGAATGGATGCATTCTTTAAACATTGGTCTTCGTGCATGATCACTTACAGCATCATTGATTGTAGGAAAGTACAATTCATAACCCCATTCACGAAGTTTTGAATTACTAATAATTAATGATGCTTCATCCAATGCCTTTTGCATTCCAACGACTGCGTGACTCATTTCGTTTAAACTCGCTCCTTCTTGCAACAAAGCATTAAAGGTTACGAAATCAAGTCTTAAAACGGGAACAATATCAAATTCCGAAAAAACAGTAAAGATATTGTAGATTTCAAACGAGGAAAAGTCACGAAGTGCTCCAGATTTCGTTTGCAACTTAAATACACCATCTAAGAATGCAAGTTTAATCTTGACTGTTTTAAATTTAAAATGTCCCAACGTTTCACGCAATTCTGCAATACTCAAGAAATCACGATCAACAACACAATCCAAATCCACAACGACTCCCCATGCATTCCGGAAATGACCTTTAATAAAATTTGGATTAATTCGCGCTTCTAACGCCTTAATCGGTTCGTTTTCCAATTGACTGGGTCCTTTCGTCCCCACCTCTAAGAAATAACGCACCTTCGAATCTGCTGCATATGGATACTCTAAAGATGCAATATAATCCGTTGTATACTGTTTTCTAAATTGAG